>JAHBYC010000057.1 GCA_019636175.1 Caulobacter sp.
GACCAGCCAAAAAGATAAAGCGACCGACGTCACGCGTGGTCATTCCTGGATCCGCGGGCGATGGCGCGCCGGTCCTGCCGACTCCGCGCCACGGCGGTTGGCGGTCTTGATGAGAGTTCCAATGCAAAAAGGGCCCGCAATCGCGGGCCCTTTCGCGTTTCAGGGATCGAGTTCCGGGCTCGCCCGGAGCGATCAACCCCGCAGGGGACGAATGATCACCTCGACGCGGCGGTTCTGCGCCTTGCCGGCGGCGGTGGCGTTGGAGGCGATCGGCTGGCTTTCGCCGCGGCCGGCGATGGCGATCCGCTGCGGAGCGACCCGGCCGTTGGTCACCAGATAGTCGGCCACCGAGCGGGCGCGGCGTTCCGAAAGGGCCTGATTGTAGTCGTCCGGACCGTCGCTGTCGGCGTGACCGATGACGTCGATCAGGGTGGAGGGGTAGGCCTTCAGCACCCGGCCGACGCCATCGAGCGTGCGGTAGAACTGGGGCTGCACGGTCTCGCTGTTGCTGGCGAAGGTCACATCGCTGGGCATGTTGAGGATCAGGTTGTCGCCGTCGCGGGTGACGCTGACGCCGCTGTCGGCCAACTCGCGGCGAAGATCGGCCTGCTGGCGGTCCATGTAGTTGCCGACGGCGCCGCCGGCGAGGGCGCCGACGCCGGCGCCGATCAGGGCGTTCTTGCGGCCTTGCTCACTGTCGGAGGTGTTGGTGAGATAGCCGAGCAGGGCGCCGCCGACAGCGCCCGCGATGACTCCGGTGCCGGTGTTGTTGCGAACGGTCTCGCCGGTATAGGGGTCGACAGTCGTGCAGGCGGCCAGGGCGGTGGAGCCAAGGAGGCAGGCAGTGATCGCGACGGTGCGAAGGGACATCGATTTTTCTCCGGAGGTCTTCCTTGTGGCTGCGGAAATGCCCGGGCCTGACAAAGGTTCCGCTGGAGAAAGTTGAGACCTCGCAGAGGTTGCAGGCGGCTGTGCGCCCAAATTGAGGTGTTCGCTTCCGGGCGATGGTATAGCGCTATGAAAAGAGACAATATGCGGTGCGGAAAAACTGTCTAAAGGGTGTCACGGGCGAGATCGCCGGCATCGATAGACAGGTGTGGCGATCGCCTTCGGAAGATATGAGCGCCGGGTGTGCGATCGTATTCTAGAATTACATTGTATCTTCGATCCGGCTGTGGGATTGTGCAATCGATGAACGATGCTCCGGGCTTTTTTGATGAATTGAGCGGCTTCGGCGAGGGGCCGCGCGGGCCATATGCTGATTATTGTAGCTGGTTCGAACGCCAGGACCCGGCCCGGCTGAGGCGAAAGGCCAAGGAGGCCGAGGTCTTCTTCCGCCGCACCGGGATCACCTTCAATGTTTACGGGCAGCAGGAAGCCAGCGAGCGGTTGATCCCGTTCGACATCGTGCCACGGATCATCGCCGCCCGGGAATGGAGCCGGCTGACGCGGGGCATCGAACAGCGGGTGAGGGCGATCAACGCCTTCCTGCATGACATCTATCACCGTCAGGAAATTCTTCGCGCCGGCCGCATTCCCGTCGAGCTGATCGCCCGGAACGAGGCCTTTCTGCCGCAGATGATCGGCGTCTCGCCGCCGGGCGGCATCTATACCCACATCGTCGGCACCGACATCGTCCGCACCGGCGAGGACGAGTTCTTCGTGCTGGAGGACAATGCGCGGACGCCTTCCGGCGTGTCCTACATGCTGGAAAATCGCGAGACCATGCTGCAGATGTTCCCCGAGCTGTTCTCGCGGGTGCCGGTGCGCGAGGTGGGCGACTATCCCAAGATGCTGCGGCGGTCCCTGGCCGCCTGCGCCCCGGCGGCCTGCACCGGCAAGCCGGTGGTCGCGGTTCTGACCCCCGGCATTCACAACTCCGCCTACTTCGAACACTCCTTCCTGGCCGACCAGATGGGTGTGGAGCTGGTGGAGGGGGACGACCTGCGGCTTGTCGACGGCCGCATCGCCATGCGGACCACCGAGGGCTACACGCCGATCGACGTGCTGTATCGCCGCATCGATGACGACTACCTGGACCCGCTGAATTTCAATCCGGAATCGATGCTGGGCGTGCCGGGCATTCTCGACGCCTATCGCGCGGGGAAGATCACCATCGCCAACGCCCCCGGCACGGGGATCGCCGATGACAAGGCGATCTACAGCTACATGCCGGACATCGTCGAATTCTACACGGGCGAGAAGGCCATTCTGAAGAATGTGCCGACCTGGCGGTGCTCCGAGGCGGACTCCCTGGCCTATGTGCTGGAGCATCTGCCCGAGCTGGTGGTCAAGGAAGTGCACGGCTCCGGCGGCTACGGCATGCTGGTGGGACCGGCGGCCAGCAAGCGCGAGGTCGCCGCCTTCGCCGAGAAACTGCGGGCCAAGCCGGGCAACTATATCGCCCAGCCGACGCTTTCGCTCTCGACCGTGCCGGTGATGACCAAGGCCGGACTGGCGCCGCGCCACGTCGACCTGCGGCCCTTTGTTCTGGTGTCGCCCGACCGGATCCAGATCACGCCCGGCGGGCTGACGCGGGTGGCGATGAAGGCGGGGTCGCTGGTGGTCAATTCAAGCCAGGGAGGCGGCACCAAGGACACATGGGTGCTGGAGGAATGAGAGGAACTGAGAGGGACATCCAATGCTAGGCAAGACCGCCGGCGGGCTCTTCTGGATGTTCCGTTTCCTTGAGCGCAGCGAGAACACCGCGCGTCTGGTCGACGCCGGCTTCCGCATCGCCCTGACCCGGTCGATGGCGGCCGAGGCCGAGTGGGCCTCGGTGGTCGGGACCTCGGGGGTTCGCGACGGCTATCTGGAGAAGTACGACGAGTTCAAGGCCAGCAGCGTGGTCGACTTCCTGCTGCGGGACCGGAGCAATCCCTCCAGCGTGATGTCGGTGATCGACAGCGCCCGCAGCAACGCCCGGCTGGTGCGCACCGCCCTGACCCGCGAGGTGTGGGAGGCGACCAACGAATGCTGGATGACGATGAAGGACGTCCTGCGGCGCCCGGTCTCGGAAAACGACCTGCCCGACGTTCTGGCCAGCATTCGCCGACAGAATGCGCTGGTGCGCGGCGCGCTGACCGGCACCATGCTGCGCAACGACATCTACAACTTCGCCCATCTGGGCACCTTCGCCGAGCGGGCCGACAACACCGCGCGGATCCTCGACGTCAAATATTATGTGCTGCTGCCGTCGGTCTCGTTCGTCGGATCGTCGCTGGACAATGTGCAGTGGGAAACCATCCTGCGCTCGGTCTCGGCCCAGCGGGCCTACCGCTGGCTCAGCGACGGGGACGCCAATCCCAAGCTGATCGCCAACATGATCATTCTGGACCAGCGGATGCCGCGATCCCTGGCCTTCTGCACGGGCCAGATCCGCGAGCATCTCAATCTGCTGGCGGACAGCTATGGCGTCAGGCTGGACTGCCACGCCCAGGCCGAGGCGGCGGAGCGGCGGCTGCTGGACAACTCGATCGACACCATCTTCGAGAACGGCCTCCACCAGTTTCTGTCCGACTTCATTGCCCGCAACCGGGCGCTGGCTCTGCAGATCGAGCAGGACTACCGGTTCTACGGATGACCCCATGCTAGTGAAAATTCGCCACAGCACCGAGTATCACTATGACCAGCCGGTGCCCTACGGGCTGCAGCAGCTGCGCATGGTTCCCAAGGGGTCGGCCGGACAGAAGGTGCTGTCCTGGTCGACGTCCGTCGAGGGCGGGCGCAAGGAGGTGGCCTTTACCGA
This sequence comes from Caulobacter sp., assembly GCA_019636175.1. Taxonomy (GTDB): domain Bacteria; phylum Pseudomonadota; class Alphaproteobacteria; order Caulobacterales; family Caulobacteraceae; genus Caulobacter. The sequence continues at coordinate 3,749 of JAHBYC010000057.1, forward strand.
CCAGCACAACAATCATGTGGAGCTTCTGACGATCGATCGCGGGGCGCGGTCGGTGACCATCCTTTGCGAGGGGGAGGTCGATACGGCCGACACCGTGGGCATCATCGGCCAGCACGGCGGCTATGCGCCGCTCTGGTACTTCGAGCGCCAGACGCCGCACACCCGCGCCGGCGCGCAGGTGCGCCAGCTGGTCAAGGCGCTGGGCAAGGATTTCGACAATGACACCGCCCGGCTGCACGCCCTGTCGGCCCTGATCCTGCGCACCGTCGGATACGAGATCGGCCGCACCGACTTTTCCACCTCCGCCGAGCAGGCCCTGGAGACCGGGCACGGGGTCTGTCAGGACCACGCCCATATCTTCATCAGCGCGGCCAGGCTGCTGGGCTATCCGGCGCGCTATGTCAGCGGCTATCTGGTGATGGACGACCGGGTCGATCAGGAGGCGGGCCATGCCTGGGCCGAGGCCCATGTGCCGGGGCTGGGCTGGGTCGGGTTCGACATCTCCAACGGGGTCTCCCCGGACGAACGCTATGTGCGGGTGGCGACCGGCCTCGATTATCGCGAGGCGGCGCCGGTTTCAGGCATTACGTTCGGCGGCCATACGGAATCGATGGTGGTTCACCTGCAGGTTCAGCAGTAGCGTTCAATGGGCGGGAACAGCCGGGTGACTTCAAGATGACCTATTGCGTGGCGCTGCGCCTGGACAAGGGCCTGGTGTTCATGTCCGACACCCGCACCAACGCCGGTGTCGACAACATCTCCACCTTCCGCAAGATGTTCACCTGGCAGACGCCGGGCGAGCGGGTGATCACTCTGATGACCGCCGGCAACCTGGCGACCACCCAGTCGGTGGTCAGCATGCTGGACGAACGGACCAAGACGCCGGCTGAGCGCAAGCCGTCCCTGCTGGAGGCGCCGACTATGTTCCAGGCGGCCCGCCTAGTCGGGGAGACGCTGCGGGAAACCATCCAGATGAACACCTCGACCGGGATGACGGCGGACTCCGTCTTCGGGGCGACGATCATTCTGGGGGGACAGATCAAGGGCATGCCGCCCCGGCTGTTCATGATCTATCCGGAGGGCAACTTCGTCGAGGCGTCCGACGACACGCCGCACTTCCAGATCGGCGAGACCAAGTACGGCCGCCCGATCCTGGTGCGGGCCTATGACCGCAACATGAGTTTCCAGCAGGCGGCCAAGCTGCTGATGGTGTCGTTCGACTCGACGATGAAGGCCAACCTGTCCGTCGGGGCGCCGCTGGATCTGCAGGTCTATCGCACCGACGACTTCAGGGTCTGTCACGAACAGCGGATTGATCAGTCCGACCCCTATTTCCAGACCATCGCCACGGGCTGGGGAGAGGCGCTGAAGGGCGCGTTCCAGTCGCTGCCCGACCCGACCTTCTGAGCGAGGCCGCGGGCGGCGGGGCGCCGCTGCGAACCGCCCACATCACGGGAATATTCCTGAGTCTTTCGCCGCTTATCCCCGTCCTGCTGGGTGTGCGCGCTTGAATGCGGCTTCGAAGCGCCCCAACTATCGGTCTGAATGCACCCGTCCGGTTGGCGGGTGTGGCGCGGGGCCGCTTCTCGGGTCGCGCCAAGGAGAAGAGTCCATGTCTGAACTTCGTACCCTTCCGGTGTTGCCGCTTCGGGACATCGTGGTGTTTCCCCATATGGTCGTGCCCCTGTTCGTCGGGCGCGAGAAATCCGTCCGCGCGCTCGAAGAGGTGATGCGCGGCGACAAGCAGATCCTTCTGGCCACCCAGAAGAACAGCGCCGATGACGATCCGACCACCGACGCCATCTATGACGTCGGCGTGGTGGCCACCGTTCTCCAGCTGCTCAAGCTGCCGGACGGCACCGTCAAGGTGCTGGTCGAGGGCAAGCAGCGGGCCGCGGTCACCCGCTTCATCGGCAATGACGATTTCTATGAGGCGGAGGCCGCCTTCCTTGAGGAAGACGACGGCGAAGCCAATGAGGCGGAGGCCCTGAGCCGCGCCGTGGCCGAACAGTTCGAGGCCTACGTCAAACTCAACAAGAAGATCCCGCCCGAAGCCCTGGCCTCGATCCCGCACATCGCCGAGCCCGGCAAGCTGGCCGACAGCATCGCCGCCCATCTGTCGGTGAAGATCGGCGACAAGCAGGCGCTGCTTGAGCTGTTCAATGTGGTGAAGCGGCTGGAGAAGGTGTTCGCCCTGATGGAGGGTGAAATTTCCGTCCTGCAGGTCGAGAAGAAGATCCGCAGCCGTGTGAAGCGGCAGATGGAGAAGACCCAGCGCGAATATTACCTGAACGAGCAGATGAAGGCGATCCAGCGCGAGCTGGGCGACCAGGACGACGGCCGCGAGGAGCTGATCGAGCTCGAGAAGCGGATCAAGAAGACGCGCCTGTCGAAGGAAGCGCGGACCAAGGCCGAGGCGGAGCTGAAGAAGCTGCGCAACATGAGCCCGATGTCGGCCGAGAGCACGGTGGTGCGCAACTACCTCGACTGGCTGCTGTCGCTGCCCTGGGGCAAGGCGCGGCCCAAGAAGATCGACATCGCCAAGGCCGAGGCCATCCTCGAGGAGGATCACTATGGCCTGGAGAAGGTGAAGGAACGGATCCTCGAGTACCTGGCCGTCCAGGCCCGGACTAACTCCCTCAAGGGGCCGATCCTCTGCCTCGTCGGCCCGCCTGGCGTCGGCAAGACCTCGCTTGGCCGCTCGATCGCCAAGGCGACGGGCCGTGAATTCCTGCGCCTGTCCCTGGGCGGCGTGCGGGACGAGGCCGAGATCCGCGGCCACCGCCGCACCTACATCGGCTCGATGCCCGGCAAGGTCATCCAGTCGATGAAGAAGGCCAAGGCGGTCGATCCCTTCTTGCTGTTCGACGAAATCGACAAGATGGGCAGCGACTATCGCGGCGATCCGTCCTCGGCCCTGCTCGAGGTGCTGGACCCGGCGCAGAACTCGACCTTCGCCGACCACTACCTGGAGGTGGACTACGACCTCAGCCAGGTGATGTTCGTCACCACCGCCAACAGCCTGAACATGCCCCAGCCGCTGCTGGACCGCATGGAGATCATCCGCATCCCCGGCTACACCGAGGCCGAGAAGATCGAGATCGCCAAGCGCCACGTGCTGCCGCGGCTGCTCAAGGATCACGGCCTGACCGAAGCCGAGTTCATCGTGCCGGACAAGGCCATCCAGGACCTGATCCGCTACTACACCCGGGAAGCCGGCGTGCGGTCGCTGGAGCGGGAACTGGGCAACCTGGCGCGCAAGACGGTCCGCGATCTGGTTCGCGAAAAGGTGACCTCGATAACCATCGATGACGAGCGGCTGGCCAAATACGCCGGCGTCCAGAAGTACCGCTATGGCGAGACGGACGAGGAGGATCAGGTCGGCATCGTCACCGGTCTGGCCTGGACCGAGTTCGGCGGCGATATCCTGACCATCGAGGCGGTCAAGATGCCGGGCAAGGGCCGGATGTCGATCACCGGCAACCTCAAGGACGTGATGAAGGAATCCATCGCCGCGGCGAACTCCTACGTCCGTTCGCGTGCGACGAAGTTCGGCATCAAGCCGCCGGCGTTCGAGAAGACCGATGTCCACGTCCACGTTCCGGAAGGCGCGACCCCCAAGGACGGCCCCTCCGCCGGGGTGGCCATGGCCATCGCGATCATTTCGGTGCTCAGCGGCATTCCCATCCGCAAGGATGTGGCGATGACCGGGGAGGTGACCCTGCGGGGCCGCGTCCTGGCCATCGGCGGTCTGAAGGAGAAGCTGCTCGCGGCCCTGCGCAGCGGCATCAAGACGGTGCTGATCCCGCAGGAGAACGAGAAGGACCTCGCCGACGTGCCGCAGACGGTGAAAGACCAGCTGGAAATCGTGCCGATCTCGACCGTGGACGAGGCGATCGCCCGGGCTCTGGTCTCCGCTCCGGTGGAGATCGAGTGGTCGGAAGAGGACGAGCCGGTTGTTGCGCCTGCGAAGGCGGACGAGGGTGATGCCGACGCCATGATTACCCATTGAGGGTAATGGCGACAGGTAATCGTCGATAATATGCGCGCCGCGGTCCCCCCGCGGCGCGTTTCTTTTGACGGGAGACCGACAGCCTCCATAATCCTTCCCGTGTTCCGGAGTTCGCCTGCCGGGCGATCTTCGCGCCGCACAATTGCAATTGAGGGTGGGAGACTGTCGATGACGAAGGCCGAACTGGTCGCCGCGATCGCGGACGGCGCCGGATTGAACAAGACCCAGGCAGGCGCTGCGCTGCAGGCGTTTACGGACGCGGTCACCAGTTCCCTCAAGCAGGGCGAGGACGTGCGGCTGGTCGGGTTCGGGGCCTTCAAGGCCGTGTCCCGCGCCGCCGGCATGGCGCGCAATCCCCGCACCGGCGCCTCGGTGATGCGGCCGGCCTCGAAGACGGCCCGCTTCCAGGTGGGCGAGGGCCTCAAGGCCGCTCTGAACAGCTGAGCGGCTTTTCCGGCGCCCCATCGCCGGAATTCCGGGATCAGGGTCTTTCGCTTGGCCTCGCCCGTCGGTAGACCCGGCGGCGCGGGCGGCTAGCTCAGCTGGTCAGAGCACCTCGTTTACACCGAGGGGGTCGGGGGTTCGAACCCCTCGCCGCCCACCATCGCCTTGAGCCTGGGCGCCATTCCGGCGGCCCGGAAATCCAATCTCGTCCCCGCCGCGTATGAGTCAGCATGTTCCTGCTCGCTCTCGCCATCGCGGTCGGCCTCTCGGTATGGATGGCCCTTGCCTGGGCCTACCAGCGGGCCGTGGGCAACGGCGGCTGGACCGACGTGTTCTGGAGCTTCGGCATGGGCGCCGCCGGGGTCGCCTGCGCCCTCTGGCCGCTGGAGCCGGGTCCGCCCGGACCGCGACAGTGGATGGTCGCCGCGCTGATCGCCCTTTGGTCCCTGCGGTTGGGGACGCATCTGTTCGGCCGGGTGGCCAATTCCGCCGAGGACCCCCGCTATGCGGCCTTCCGCCGGGAATGGGGGGCGAAGTTCCAGCCGCGCATGTTCGGCTTTCTGCAGGCGCAGGCCCTGTCCGGGGCCCTGCTGGCGCTGGCCATCCTCGTGGCGGCGCGCAATCCCGCGCCGGGGCTGGTCTGGAGCGATTTTGCCGCCCTCGCCATCCTGATTTGCGCCATCGCCGGCGAGAGTCTCGCCGATCGCCAGCTGGCGAAGTTCAAGAGCTATCCGCCCAACCGCGGCAAGGTCTGCGACGTCGGCCTGTGGGGCTGGTCGCGGCATCCCAACTACTTCTTTGAATGGATGCTGTGGCTGGCCTGGCCGGTCATGGCGATTGGTCCGGACCCGCTGTCCGGGGCCTGGCCCTGGGGCTGGCTGGCGCTGATCGGACCGGCCTTCATGGCCTGGCTGCTGATCAAGGTGTCCGGCGTGCCGCCCCTCGAGGCGGCGATGCTGAAATCCCGTGGGCAGGCCTATGCCGACTACCAGGCCCGGGTCTCCGTCTTCCTTCCCCTTCCGCCGAAAACCTGAGAGCGCCGCATGAACCTGCTGAAGACCGCGATCAACGCCGCCGAATCCCTGCCAGCGCCCGACGCCATCCGGCGGGCCGCCATCTCATGGTTGGTGGAGAAACAAAGGCTGGATCTGCTGGGGCTGCCTGAAAGCCTGGCCGCCGAATTCGCCCGGGACATGCGCAGCCGGCCGATCGCCGAACATACCGACGCGGCCAACGCCCAGCACTACGAGGTGCCGGCGGAGTTCTTCCACCTCGTGCTCGGCCCGCGCCTCAAATACTCCTCCTGCCTCTATGACGGCGACGTCCGCACCCTGGCGCAGGCCGAGGACCGGGCCCTGGCGGTGACCTGCGAGCACGCCGGACTGACGGACGGGCAGGATGTCCTGGAACTGGGATGCGGCTGGGGATCGCTGTCGCTGTGGATGGCCGCCTGCTATCCGGGGTCGCGGATCACGTCCGTCTCCAATTCCCACGGCCAGAGGGAATTCATCGAGGCCCAGGCCCGGGCCCGGGGTCTCGACAACCTGCGGGTCATCACCGCCGACGCCAACAGTTTCGAGCCGGAGGGCGCGTTTGATCGCGTCGTCTCGGTCGAGATGTTCGAGCACATGGCCAACTGGGATCTGCTGCTTGGGCGGGTGCGGGGATGGCTTCGGCCGGAGGGCCGGCTGTTCCTGCATGTCTTCAGCCATCGCGCCCAGCCCTACCGCTTCAGCCATGAGGACCAGGACGACTGGATCGGCAAATACTTCTTCACCGGCGGCTTCATGCCCAGCCATGACCTGATCCGCGATTTCTCCGACCTGTTCGAGGTCGAGGACGAGTGGAAGTGGAATGGGACCCACTATCAGCGCACGGCGCTGGACTGGCTGGCCAACATGGACCGCGAGGACCTGGCGGTGCGCCGGATCATGAAGGCGACCTACGGCGAGGACGCGGGGGTCTGGCGGCGACGCTGGCGCCTGTTCTTCCTCGCCACCGCGGGCCTGTTCGGGCATCGCGACGGGCAGGAGTGGGGGGTCAGCCACTACCGGCTGAAACCCGTCCGATAATCGACCAGGGACCCTCCGGTTTTCCTTGAACGCCCCTCCAAAAGTGATATCATTTTGATGTCAAATTTGGAGGGCGAAATGTCCGAACATCGGGCTATCAACAAGACTTCGGAGCGCGCCGGCGGCGGGATCAGCGGCATTCTGATGCTGCTCGTGACCATCGCGCTTCTGGTGGCCGGGGCGCTGCTTTTCACCAAGATCAAGCACAATGCGCCGCTGGGCTTGCTGGGGCTGGTCACCGCCCTGCTGGGCCTGCTGTCCGCCGCCGGCTTCTATGCGCTGCAGCCGAACGAGGCCTCGGCCATCACCCTGTTCGGCAACTACAAGGGCACCGACCGCAACACCGGTCTGCGCTGGGTTCTGCCTTGGTACGGCCGCAAGAAGATCTCGATGCGGGTGCGCAACGTCACCAGCGAGATGCTGAAGGTCAACGACAAGGGCGGCAACCCGATCGAGATCGCCGCCAACGTGGTCTGGCGCGTGGCTGACAGCGCCCAGGCCCTGTTCGACGTCGACGACTACCAGGCTTTCATCAACATCCAGATCGAGACCGCCCTGCGCGAGGTCGCCCGGCACTATGCCTATGACCATGCCGAGGACGACGAGCCGACCCTGAGGGCCGACGCCGAGATCGTCGGAGAGCGGCTGAAGGTCGATCTGCAGAACCGCGTGTCCGTGGCCGGCATCGTGGTGGACGAAACCCACCTGATGCATCTGGCCTATGCGCCGGAGATCGCCGGGGCGATGCTGAAACGCCAGCAGGCCCATGCGGTGCTGGCCGCCCGGGCGATGATCGTCGCCGGCGCGGTGTCGATGGTCGAGACGGCGCTGGATCAACTCAGCGAACGCGGCGTCGTCGAGCTGGACGAGGAGCGCAAGGCCGCCATGGTCTCCAATCTGCTGGTCGTGCTCTGCGCCGACAAGGAAGCCCAGCCCGTGGTCAATACCGGCACCCTCTACGGCTGACGGCATGGCCAGTCCCGGCAAGCGCGCCTTTCTGATCCGGGTAAAGCCCGAGGTGCTCGACGCGGTCGAGCGCCTCGCGGCCGATGAACTGCGCAGCGTCAACGCCCAGGTCGAGGTGCTGCTGCGAGAGGCGTTGACGAAGCGAGGGCGGCTGAAGAAGGGCGAGGGCGGCGGGAAATGACTGTCGCTACAGCCGCCTGGGGGCGCGGGGCGCTGATTGTAACAGCGGGGGGCGGGCGATTACTTTCCGCGTTCGTATATCCCGTCGAATCCGACGCGGATGATCATGTCCACCAAGTCCGTCTGTTCTGCTTCAACGATCATGTCCGGGTCCCGGGTTGAGGGCCGGCAGACGGCATCCATAATATCACCGCCCGAGGTGCCCGGCTCGACGGCGCGCCATTCGTTGGGAGGGTTGCTGAGCGTGTAGATCACGGCGTGGTCGCTGTCGAAGGCTTGGGCCTCAATGGACCGGGCTTGCGCTCGCTCGCAATCATACTCGTTGGTGTAGACCATGTAGCGAAAGCCCGGCGTGCCCGCGAAGGGGACCACATCGCGGAAGACTCGGGTGATTGCCGCCGTAACGGTCGCGCCTTTCGGTGTGATGGAGGAAAGCTCGACCATCGCGATCTGTCTCTCGGACGCCACCGTCAGATAATAATCGGCCGCAAAGGCCTGCCCACCGAGAACCAGGGCAATCGCAGCGGCCGCCAGGCCAGCAACGCGCTTCATGAAACCTCCCCCTCAGAACGACAACGCCAAGGTGCGCCCGAACGCTTGGGAAGGATAGATGTTTTCAGGAGAAGTGGCGCGAATGACGGGACTCGAACCCGCGACCTCCGGCGTGACAGGCCGGCGCTCTAACCAACTGAGCTACATCCGCATCTGCCGCTTCGCAGCGGCGCGAGGCGTGCGGAATAGGGGGATGCCCCTATCGTGTCAAGCGCGCCTTGTGAAGGTTTGAAAAAAGTCACGGCGCGAGGGCGGCGGGGGCCGAATAGTGGAAGGGGGCGCCGGGCCCGGTCGGCCACTCCATCACCGCCCAGAGGCCGGTAACGCTGAGCGCCACGCCCAGGAAGGCGAAGCTGTAGGGCAGGACCGAACTCATCAGGCCGCCCACGCCCATCGAGGGTTTCCAGCGATGGCAGAAGGCCAGCACCAGCGGGAAATAGGGCATCAGGGGGCTCGACATGTTCACGGTCGAATCGCCCATGCGGTAGGCGGCCGTGGTCATCTCGGGCGACACCCCCAGCAGCATCAGCATCGGCACCAGCACCGGCGCCAGGGCGGCCCACTTGGCCGAGGCCGAGCCGATGAACAGGTCCAGCACCGCGGTCATCACCACCACGCCGAGCAGCAGCACGACCATCGGCACATGGGCCTGGCCCAGGGCGTCGGCGCCGTTGATGGCGATGATGGCGCCGAGGTTGGAGAGGGTGAACAGCAGGATGAAGTGGGCGGCGGCGAAGGCCAGCACGATGTAGGGGGCCATGGCCGCCATCGACTCGCCGGCGAGCCGCACCACGTCGCGATGGCTCTTGATGGTTCCGTTGGAGACTCCGAAGGCCACGCCGGCGGCCAGGAACAGCACGAAGAAGGCGGCGATCAGGGACCGGAAGAAGGGCGTCCAGCGGCTGAGGCTGGCGGCGGCGGCATCCTGCAGCGGCGCGCCGGGGCCAAGGGTCATGAAGGCCCAGAGGGCGGCGACGGCCAGCACGGCCAGACCGGCCCACATCAGGCCGCGCCGCTCGTCGGGGGACAGCGGCGCGCTGGAGGTCAGATGGCCTTCGGGGGAAATCCACGGTCCCAGACGCGGCTCGACGATCTTCTCGGTGACCCACCAGCCGACCGGAATGAACAGGGCGGCGGAGGCGGCGGTGAACCACCAGTTGCCGACGAGGTTCACCCGCCAGGCCGGATCGAGCAGATGCACCGCCGGCTCGGTGAAGCCCAGGATCAGGGCGTCGAACTGGCTGGGCGTGGGATTGCCCGCGAAGGCGCCGACACAGCTGGCGAAGGCGCAGGCGATGCCGGCCACCGGATGGCGCCCCGCCGCGGCGAAGGCGGCGCCGGCCAGGGGAATCAGGACGATGAACCCGCTGTCGGCGGCGTGGTTGGAAACGAGACCCAGCAGGATGATCACCGGCGCCAGCAGCCGGGCAGGGGTCCGCCGCACCAGGCCGCGCACCGCCGCCGACAACAGGCCGACCCGTTCGGCGACGCCCGCGCCGAGCATGACCAGCAGCACATAGCCCAGCGGCGCGAAGCCGGTCAGGGTCTTGGGCATGTCCACCAGGACGGTGCGGACGTTCCTGGGATCCAGCAGGCTCTGGGCGGCCAGCACCTCGCCGGTGCCCGGATGGATCACCGACAATCCCGCCCAGGCGCAGACCGCGCTGGCCAGCACCAGCCCGCCGATCAGCCAGGCGAAGATGAACACCGGGTCGGGCAGCTTGTCGCCCAGTCGCTCGACGCCATCGAGGAATCGAAGGGGCAGGGATCGCTTGGTCATGGAGCGATAACCGCACGGTTGGGGGCGGCCGGGCAAGTCGCGGCGGGCCGGCGCCGGCATTCCGCCGCCCGGGCGCCCTGACGTGGGCAGATCGGCGGGACCAGGTTGGGCCCGTTCTCGCCGACGGGGACGGCGGGGGAAATGAGCGGCAAACCCCCTTTGAACGCCGGGCGGCATTGGTCTACAACGCCCGCCGACTCCTCCTCGGGGAAACCATGGACAACTTCCTTCTTGAGTATCTGCCGATCGTGATTTTCATCGGCATCGCGGCGGTGATCGGACTGGTCTTCATCTTCGGGGCCGCCATCCTCGCCCCGACGGCGCCGGACCCGGAAAAGGTCTCGGCCTATGAGTGCGGGTTCAACGCCTTTGACGACGCGCGGATGAAGTTCGACGTGCGGTTCTATCTGGTGTCGATCCTGTTCATCATCTTCGACCTCGAGATCGCATTCCTGTTTCCGTGGGCAGTCGTATTCGGGGATCTCGGCGCGCTCGGGTTCTGGTCGATGATGCTGTTCCTCGGCGTGCTTACGGTCGGCTTCATTTACGAGTGGAAGACGGGAGCCTTGGAATGGGATTGATCGTTCCTCCGGAGTTCTGCTTCGACAAGGCCAAGGAAGGCGGGACGGGCAGTTCTCAGAGCAAACTCGTGAAGCCGGGTGATCCGTTCTTCGCCGAGCTTTCAAACGAACTCGGCGACAAAGGGTTCCTCGTCACCTCCACAGATGATCTCATCAACTGGGCGCGTACCGGCTCGCTGATGTGGATGACGTTCGGGCTCGCCTGCTGCGCAGTCGAGATGATGCAGGCGTCCATGCCGCGTTACGATCTCGAGCGGTTCGGCTTCGCGCCGCGTGCCTCGCCCCGGCAGTCGGACGTGATGATCGTCGCCGGCACGCTCACCAACAAGATGGCGCCCGCGCTGCGCAAGGTCTACGACCAGATGCCCGAGCCGCGGTATGTGATCTCGATGGGCTCGTGCGCCAACGGGGGCGGCTACTACCACTATTCCTACGCCGTTGTGCGCGGCTGCGACCGCATCGTGCCGGTGGACATCTACGTGCCCGGCTGTCCGCCGACGGCAGAGGCGCTCGTCTATGGCGTGCTGC
>JAHBYC010000058.1 GCA_019636175.1 Caulobacter sp.
GCTGGCTGCCCGTCGGCGACCTGCAGATCGACCTGGCGTTCCTCGCCGATCCGCTGAGCATCACGATGTGCCTGTTCGTCACCGGCATCGGCACGCTCATCCACCTCTACGCCATCGGCTACATGCATGGCGACCCGAAGTTCTCGAAGTTCTTCTTGTACCTCAACCTCTTCGCCACGTCGATGCTGGTGCTGGTGCTCGGTGAGAACCTGCTCGTCACCTTCCTCGGCTGGGAGGGCGTGGGCACCTGCTCGTACCTGCTGATCTCGTTCTGGCACACCCGCGAGTCGGCCGCCACGGCCGGCAAGAAGGCGTTCGTCACCAACCGCGTCGGTGACTGGGGCGTGTTGATCGCGATGTTCCTGGCGTTCGGCGCGGTCGGCTCGGTGAGCTACAGCACGATCAACGCCGCGGCCACGTCCGGCAACATCGCCACCACCACGGCGACGGCGATGGGGGCGATGCTGTTCGTCGGTGCCGTCGGCAAGAGCGCCCAGCTGCCGCTGTACTTCTGGCTGCCCGACGCGATGGAGGGCCCGACCCCGGTGTCGGCGCTGATCCACGCCGCCACGATGGTCACCGCCGGCGTGTTCATGGTCTGCCGCCTGTCGCCGATGTTCGAATACGCGCCGGATGCGCTCGCTCTCGTCACCGTGGTCGGCGCCGTCACCTGCTTCTTCGCCGCCACCGTCGGCATGGTGCAGAACGACATCAAGCGGGTGATCGCCTATTCCACCTGCTCGCAGCTCGGCTATATGTTCTTCGCCGCCGGCGTCTCCGCCTATCCGGCGGCGATGTTCCACCTGTTGACTCACGCCTTCTTCAAGGCCCTGCTGTTCCTCGGCGCGGGCTCGGTGATCCACGGCATGCACCACGAGCAGGACATGCGGAAGATGGGCGGGCTGTGGAAGTACCTGCCCGTCACCTATGCGGTGATGATGATCGGCACTTTGGCCATCACCGGCGTCGGTGTTCCCGGGCTCGATTTGGGCTTCGCCGGCTTCTACTCCAAGGACAGCATCATCGAGGTCAGCTGGGCCGCCGGTCGCGAGAACGGCATCGCCCAGTTCGCCTTCGTCGTCAGCCTTCTGGCCGCCGCCCTGACGGCCTTCTACAGCTGGCGTCTGGTGTTCATGACCTTCCACGGGACCCGCAAGTGGGGTGCGGACGCCGCGGCGGCGCACGCCCATGACGATCACGCCACCTCGGCGCAGATCGAGACCCATGACGAACCCCTGGCGGATGATCACGCCCATGGCCACGACGATCACGGCCACGGCCATGACCTGCACCCGCATGAGAGCCCGCTGACGATGATGGTCCCGCTGGCGGTGCTGTCGATTGGCGCTGTCTTCGCCGGCGGCGTGTTCATCGCCTGGTTCGTCGGCCACGATCAGGCGGCGTTCTGGGCCGGCTCGGTGTTCAACAGCGCCACCAACCATGTGCTGCATGAGATGCACGAGGCCCCGACCTGGGTGAAGCTGGCCCCGCTGGTCGTCACCATCACCGGCACGCTGATCGCCTGGTACGCCTATATCCTCAAAGAGGGCATGGGCGCGCGGATCGCCGCCAACAAGGGCCCGCTGTGGAGCTTCCTCTACAACAAGTGGTTCTTCGACGAGCTCTATGAGGCGACCTTCGTTCGCGGCGCCAAACTGCTGGGCGACCTGTTCTGGAAGGGCGGCGACCAGAAGCTCATCGACGGCCTGGGCCCCGACGGCGTCGCCGCGGCCTCGGTGGCCGTCGGCAAGGGAACCGGCCGGCTGCAGACCGGCTACGTCTACCACTACGCCTTCGTCATGCTGCTCGGGATCGCGGGTCTGCTGACCTACGCCCTGTTCCAGTTCCGAGGGTAGGCCAGGGATCATGACCGGCATTCTCTCCCTCATCGTCTTCTCGCCCCTCATCGGGGTCGTGGCCCTGGTCGCGCTCAAGCTGCTCGGCCAGACCGGCGAGCGCGCCGACAGCGCCGCCCGCTGGATCACCCTGGCCACCACCCTGACGACGCTGGCGCTTTCGGTCCTGATGCTGGCGCAGTTCGACGGCGCCAGCGCCGGCTTCCAGTTCCTCGAGGATTTCGCCGCTTTCTCCGGCGTGCACTACCGCATGGGCGTGGACGGCATTTCGGTGCTGTTCGTGGTGCTGACCGCCTTCCTGATGCCGATCTGCATCGCGGCGTCCTGGACCTCGATCAAGGATCGCGTCGGCGAATACATGATCGCCTTCCTTCTGCTGGAGGTGCTGGTCATCGGCGTCTTCACGGCGCTGGACCTGATCCTGTTCTACGTCTTCTTCGAGTTCAGCCTGGTGCCGATGTTCCTGATCATCGGCATCTGGGGCGGCAAGCGCCGGGTCTATGCGGCGTTCAAGTTCTTCCTCTACACCCTGCTCGGCAGCGTGCTGATGCTGGCCGCCATCCTGGCGATGATCGGCATTACCGGCACCAGCTCCATCCCGGACCTGATGCAGCACAAGTTCGACCCGATGCTGCAGACCTGGCTGTGGCTGGCCTTCTTCGCCTCCTTCGCGGTGAAGATGCCGATGTGGCCGGTGCACACCTGGCTCCCCGACGCCCACGTCGAGGCGCCGACCGCCGGTTCGGTCATTCTGGCCGGCATCCTGCTGAAGCTCGGCGGCTATGGCTTCATGCGCTTCAGCCTGCCGATGTTCCCGCTGGCGTCGGAAGTCTGGGCGCCGCTGGTGTTCGGGCTGTCGGTGGTCGCCATCATCTACACCTCCCTGGTCGCCTTCCGTCAGACCGACATCAAGAAGCTGATCGCCTACAGCTCGGTCGCCCACATGGGCTTTGTCACCATGGGCATCTTCAGCGGCAACGCCGTCGGGGAGCAGGGGGCGCTGTACCAGATGATCAGCCACGGGGTGATCTCCGGCGCCCTCTTCCTCTGCGTCGGGGTCGTCTATGACCGCATGCACACCCGCGAGATCGCCTTCTACGGCGGCCTGACCCAGCGCATGCCCTGGTACGCGGCGGTGTTCCTGCTGTTCACCATGGGCAATGTCGGCCTGCCGGGCACCAGCGGCTTCGTCGGCGAGATCATGACCATGACCGGCACCTATCAAGCCTCGACCTGGACGGCCCTGCTGGCGGCGACCGGCGTGATCCTTTCGGCGGTCTACGCGCTCAGCCTCTATCGGCGGGTGATGTTCGGCGAGATCACCAATCCGGCCCTGGCCCAGATCAACGACCTGACCTGGCGCGAGGTCGCCATCTTCCTTCCGCTGATCGTCTCGACGCTGTTCCTCGGCGTCTATCCGGCCAGCATCTTCAACATCACCGACGCCTCGGTGCAGGCGCTGGTCGGCGCCTACCGCGCCGCGACGGGCGGGTGAGGCGACAGACATGTTCCTGACTGATCTCTCTCTGGCCTACCCTGAAGTCATCCTTGGCGTGTCCGCCCTGGTGCTGGTGGTCTGGGGCGCCTTCCAGGGCAAGTCGAACCTCGCCTTCAACGGCGCCGCCATCCTGGCGCTGGTCGTGGCGGCCGTGGTCGCCCTGACGGGGCCGCACGGGCGGGCCTTCCACGGCGGGCTGGTCGCAGACGATCTGTCCGGCTTCTCCAAGGCCTTCATCTATGGCTTCTCGGCCCTGTCCATCCTGCTGTCGGACCACTGGCTGGCCCGTCGCGGCGAGGCCAAGTTCGAGCTGGCGATCCTGGTGGTGCTGGCCGCGCTCGGCATGGGCGTCATGGTTTCGGCCGGCGACCTGATCAGCCTCTACATGGGCATCGAGCTGCATTCTCTGGCCCTCTATGTGCTGGCGGCCTTCCGCCGCGACGACGGCAAGGGCTCCGAGGCGGGCCTGAAGTATTTCGTGCTCGGCGCCCTGTCGTCGGGCCTGCTGCTCTACGGCGCCTCGCTGATCTACGGCTTCGCCGGCTCGACCCAGTTCACGGTCATCGCCGAGGCGGTGAAGACGGGCGCGGACGGCGGCGTCCTGTTCGGACTGGTGTTCCTGATCTGCGGCATCGCCTTCAAGGTTTCCGCGGCCCCGTTCCACATGTGGACGCCCGATGTCTATGAAGGCGCGCCGACGCCGGTCGTCGGCTTCTTCGCCGCGGCCCCGAAGATGGCGGCGATGGTTCTGCTGGCCCGCGTCCTCACCGAGGCCTTCGGCACGGCGGTGCATCAGTGGCAGCAGGTCATGGTTATCATCGCCCTGCTCAGCATCTTCGTCGGCGCCTTCGCCGGCCTGGCGCAGACCAACCTCAAGCGGCTGTGGGCCTACAGCTCCATCGCCAACATCGGCTACGCCCTGCTGGGTCTGGCCGCCGGCGGCGAGGCCGGAACCCAGTCGATGCTGCTGTTCCTGGTGCTCTACATGGTCGACGTCACCGGCTTCTTCGCCTGCCTCTGCGCCCTGCAGCGCGACGGCCGGCCGATGGAGACCATCGACGACATGGCGGGCCTGGTGAAGGAGCGGCCGGGCCTGGCCCTGGCCATCACCGCCTTCGCGCTGTCGGCCCTCGGCCTGCCGCCCTTCGCCGGCTTCTGGGCCAAGTTCTATGTCTTCAAGGCGGCCATCGGCGGCGGTCTGGTCTGGCCGGCGGTTCTGGGTCTGCTCGGCAGCGTGGTGGCGGCGGTCTACTACCTGCGGGTGCTGCGCAGGATGTGGTTCGACGCCGCCCCCGGCGCCACCGACGCCCCGCCGCTGACCTCGCGCGTCATCGCCCTGCTTTGCGCCCTGTTCAGCTTCCCGGTCGTCCTGGTGGCCCTGCACTGGCTTGAAGGCCTGGCCAGCACGGCCGCGGCTTCGCTGGGGTAGACGATCAGCACCGTCGACACCTTCCGAGCAGGCCTGGATCCGGCGACGGCCGCCCTGGTTAACCGCCTTCGCGGTCTCATCGCCGCCGCCGGTCCCGATCTGAACGAACGCATCAAATGGAATGCGCCAAGCTTCGCGGTGGGCGATGAGGACCGGATCACGCTTGGTCTGGAGCGGAAGGGCGGCGTGCGGGTGGTGCTGCATCGCGGGGCCAAGGTCCGGGACGCCGCCGGTTTCGCCTTCTCCGACCCTGATGGTCTGGCAAAATGGGCGGCCGTGGATCGGGGCGTCATTGTCTTTGCGGACCTCGCCGCCCTCGATGCGGTGGCTGACAGGTTCGACGCGCTTTGCCGGCGCTGGCTCGAGGCGACCGCATGAGCCTTCCTCCGATCATCGCCTTTGACGAAATCGATTCCACCAACGCCGAGGCCCGCCGCCGGGCCGAGGCCGGCGAGACCGGGCCCGTCTGGCTGACCGCCAGACGCCAGACGGCCGGCAAGGGACGTCGGGGCCGGGCCTGGGAAACGGGGCAGGGCGGCAACCTCGCCGCGACCCTGCTGCTGACCACACAGCGCCCGCCCGCCGAGGCGGCGCAGATCAGCTTCGTCGCCGCGCTGGCGGTCGCCGATCTGGCCGACAGCTGCGTTCCGGCCAGCCTGGTCACCCTCAAGTGGCCGAACGATCCGCTGATCGACGGCCGGAAGGCCAGCGGAGTGCTCATCGAGTCCGGCCCGGCGCCGGCCGGCGGCCTGTGGCTGGCGATCGGCGTCGGGGTCAATCTGGCGGAGGCGCCGGTCGCCCCGGAGCGGCCCGCCACCACCTTCGCCGCCCATATGCTCGCCCCGCCGCCGGCGCCGCTCGACGCCCTTCAGGTGCTGGCCGAGGGCTTTGAGCGCTGGATGTCGGTCTGGGACCAGCTGGGCTTTTCCGCGATCGCCGACGCCTGGACGCGGCGCGCCCACGGCCTGGGCGAGCCCTGTATCGCGCGGTTGGGCAGTGAAACCCTGCAGGGCGTCGCCGAGGGACTGGATCCCGACGGCGCCTTCAGACTGCGCTTGCCAGACGGCATGCTGCGCCGCATCACGGCGGGCGACGTGTTTTTCGGAGGTCTCTGATGCTGCTCGCCATCGAACAGGGCAACACCAACACCCTCTTCGCGGTCCATGACGGGTCGAACTGGATCGCCCAGTGGCGCACCGCGACCCACAGCACCCGCACGGCCGACGAATACGCCGTCTGGCTGTCGCAACTGCTGGCGATGTCCGGAATGAGCATGACGGCCCTGACCAGCTGCATCATTTCCAGCGTGGTGCCGCAATCGCTGTTCAATCTGCGCAACCTGGCGCGGCGCTATCTCCATGTGGAGCCGCTGGTGATCGGCGAGAACGCCGACCTTGGCATTCCGGTGCGCATCGACAAGCCGTCCGAGGCCGGCGCCGACCGACTGGTCAACGCCATCGGGGCGCACATCGTCTATCCGGGCCCGCTGATTGTCATCGACAGCGGCACCGCCACCACCTTCGACGTTATCGGGGCGGACGGCGGTTTCGAGGGCGGGGTGATCGCGCCGGGCATAAACCTGTCGATGCAGGCCCTGCACGAGGCGGCGGCGAAGCTGCCCCGCATCGCCATCCAGCGGCCGGAGGGCAACCGGGTCGTCGGCACCGACACCGTCACCGCCATGCAGGCCGGCGTTTTCTGGGGCTACATCGGGCTGATCGAGGGGCTGATCAAACGCATCAAGGATGAACGCGGCGGCCACCTGACCGTTATCGCCACCGGCGGGGTGTTTTCCCTGTTCGAGGGCGCTACCGACGCCATCGACCACTTCGATGGCGACCTGACCATTCGCGGCCTCCTCGAAATTCACCGCAGGA
Organism: Caulobacter sp.; assembly: GCA_019636175.1. Lineage (GTDB taxonomy): Bacteria > Pseudomonadota > Alphaproteobacteria > Caulobacterales > Caulobacteraceae > Caulobacter. The sequence continues at coordinate 6,661 of JAHBYC010000058.1, forward strand.
ACACCATTTGACCAGCATGCCCAAGTCCAAGCCCCGGATCGCCAGCGACGGCGATGAACTGATCTTCCTGCCGCTCGGGGGCTCCAACGAAATCGGCATGAACTTCAACCTCTACGGCTATGGACCGGAAGAGGACCGCAAATGGATCGTCGTCGATCTGGGCATCACCTTTGGCGACCAGACGACCCCCGGGGTCGAGGTCATCCTGCCCGATCCGACCTTCATCGAAGCCTATGCCGACGACATCCTGGGCATCGTGCTGACCCACGCCCATGAAGACCATATCGGCGCGGTGGCCTGGCTGTGGCCCCGGCTCAAGGCGCCGGTCTTCGCCACCCCCTTCACCGCCTTCCTGCTGCGCGAGAAGCTGAGGGAGGCCAAGCTGCTGGACGAGGTGGAGATCACCGAGGTTCCCTTGAACGGGGCCATCGAACTGGGCCCGTTCAGCCTGGACATGATCACCCTGACCCATTCCATCCCGGAGCCGAACGGCCTGGCGATCCGCACGCCTCTGGGGACCATCCTGCACACCGGCGACTGGAAGATCGATCCCGACCCGCTGCTCGGCGACGTCACCGATGCGGCGGCCATCCGGCGGCTGGGCGACGATGGCGTCCTGGCCATGGTCTGCGACAGCACCAATGTCTTCGTCGACGGCGTGGCCGGCTCCGAGGCCGACGTCCGCGTGGCCATGACCCGGCTGATCGGCTCGCTGAAGGGCAAGATCGCGGTCGGCTGTTTCGCCTCCAACGTCGCCCGCATGGATACCGTCATCCGCGCCGCCGAGGCGGCCGGGCGGCGGGTCTGTCTGGTGGGGCGCTCGATGCATCGCATGGCGGCGGCGGCCAAGTCGGTCGGACTGATGAAGCACGCCAAGGACTTCGTCAGCGAGAAGGAGGCCGGCTACTTCCCGGAAGACACCATCCTTTATCTGTGCACCGGCAGCCAGGGCGAGCCGCGGGCGGCGCTGTCGCGGATCGCCGAGGGGACCCATTCCCACATCACCCTGGGCCGGGGTGACCACGTCATCTTCTCCAGCCGGGTCATCCCCGGCAACGAGGTGCCGATCCGCGCGCTGCAGAACAACCTCGCCGACCGGGGCGTGCGCCTCTACACCGAGCGGGACCACCCCGGCATCCACGTCTCTGGCCATCCCTGCCGCGACGAACTGAAGGAGATGTATCAGTGGGCGCGGCCGAAGATCGCCGTGCCGACCCACGGCGAGCGGCGGCATCTGCTGGAGCACGCCGCCCTGGCCCGCGATCTGCAGGTTCCGCACACCGTCACGCCGCGCAACGGCGACATGGTCAGGCTGGCGCCGGGCCATCCCCAGATCATCGACGAGGTGCCCGCCGGACGTCTCTACGTCGACGCCGGCATGGTGACGCCGGAGAACGGCGAGGCGCTGAAGGAGCGTCGGCATGTGATGTTCAACGGCGCCCTGACCGTTTCGGTGGTGCTGGATGGCCGGGGCAAGCTGGTGTCCGGTCCCGATATTCGCGCGCTGGGCCTGCCGGGCGACACCGACTACCCGCTGGATGAAGCGCTCGACGACCTGGCCGAGGACGCCGAGCAGGGCCTGCGCAAGCTGTCGGGCGAGGAACGCGCCCTCGACGAGGTCGTCGAACAGACCCTCAGCCGCATCGTCAAGAAGAGCGCCTACCGCATCTGGCAGCGACGGCCGGTGGTCGAAGCGGTCGTCATGCGAATCTGAAGCCGGAAGCGAGAGCCAGTCGATGTCGGATCCTGACGCGCCGCCGCCGGGCTATCGCAGGTTGACGCGGGTCGAGGTCTGGCGGCTCGCCCGGGCCAATGTGGCCTTGACCCTGGCCATCCTGGCTGTCGCCGCATGGCAGACCTGGCGGCTGTTCCAGGGCGACAATAGCCTGGGCATCGCCTGGGGCGGACTGTCGGGCATGGCCTTGGCCGAAGGGCGATGGTGGACCCCTCTGACCAGCATGTTCATGCATGCCGGGATCGCCCATCTGGCCTTCAATCTGATGGCCCTGGCCAGTCTTGGTCCGCCGGTCTGCCTGAGGTTCGGCCGCGACCTGCGGGGCGGCGCGACCTATCTGGCCTTCTATCTGCTTTGCGGGGGCCTCGGCGACGCCACCTTCCTGGCCATCCACCCGCAGGGGCAGATCAACATGATCGGCGCCTCCGGGGCCATCTTCGGGCTGTGGGGCGCGGTGGCGCGGATGCGGCCGGACGGATCGCTGGCGCCGATCCTGTCGCGGCAGGTCTGGGTCCAGACCCGCTCGGCCATCGTCAGCAATCTGGTCATCATGGCCATTGTCGTTGGTCCGGCGCTGCTGGCGGGGCAGTGGGACGGCGGCGGCATCGCCTGGGAGGCCCACCTGGGCGGATATCTGGGCGGCCTGTTGCTGATCGGTCTGCCGGTCTTCCGGAAGCGTCCGCTATTCGAGTAACCACGCGCGCGTTCCGTCCTGCGGCAAAATGCGATGCCGCGACAGTGGAGCCGGGGCGTCATCGGGTGTAGTCAGACGCGTCAGCGTCAAGAACGGCAGGGATTTCCTCATGATCGGCAAACTGAACCACGTCGGCGTCGCCACGCCTTCCATCGACGAGTCGGTGAAGATGTACCGCGAGATGCTGGGCGCGACCTCGGTGACCGACAAATGGGCCATGCCGGAACAGGGCGTCTGGGTCTGCTTCGTCAATCTGCCCAACAGCCAGATCGAGCTGATCGAGCCCTATGGCGAGGCCTCTCCGATCCATGGCTTCCTGGCCAAGAACCCCCGGGGCGGCCAGCATCACATCTGCTTCGAGGTCGAGGACATCATCGCCGCTCGCGACGACATGAAGGCCAAGGGCGCCACGGTTCTGGGCGAACCGCGCATCGGCGCCCACGGCACCCCGGTGATCTTCATCCACCCCAAGGACATGGGCGGGATGCTGGTCGAGCTGATGGAAACCCCCAAGGACGGAGCGCACTGATGGGCCCGATGACCGCCGCCGCCGTGTATCTGACCCTGTGGTGGACGGTGCTGTTCGCCGTCCTGCCGCTCGGCTCCAAGAGCTATGCCGAATCCGGCATCAAGGTCACCGACGGCGGCGACCCGGGCGCGCCGGTGAATCCCAATCTGAAAAAGAAGTTCATCACCACCACCTGGGTGTCCTTCGTGGTCTGGGCGATCCTGATGCTGGTCATCAAGCTCGGGATCATTCCGCTGCCGAGCCTGCCGCGGGGCTACTGACCCGCCGTCCGGCCGAGCGCTATGCCTGTCAAAGCGGCGCCGCATGGGGGCGCCCGGAGCGGATGCGCATTTGATGGGCAAGATCGCCTTTCGCCCCGGCGGCCGGGTGCGTTCGGCTGACGGGCGGCGGCGGGGGGCGCATTCTCAAGTCTCGGAGAGCGGGCCTCGCCCGCAGTGTTCCGTGGCGTATGTTCCCCGATGAACAACTTGAAGGCCGCCGGTTTGACCGGCGGCCTTCTTTTCGCCCGGGGGTCGGGCGAGAGCTTGTGTGTTGCGAGAGTCATCGGCGGCGGCGAAATCCGCGGCCCCGATGCGGGCGTCGCGCCTTGCGCGTTGCCAATGCGAGGGCGCAGAGGCTAAGTCAGCGCCGAAGTTTCTCAGGGGATACCATGCGCCTGTCGCGCTATTTTCTGCCGGTGCTCAAGGAAGTTCCGGCCGACGTCCAGATCGTCTCGCATCAGCTGATGCTGCGCGCCGGCATGATCCGCCAGGAAGCGGCGGGCATCTATGCCTGGCTGCCGCTGGGCCTGCGGGTGCTCAAGAAGGTCGAGCAGATCGTCCGCGAGGAGATGGACCGCGCCGGCGCCGTGGAACTGCTGATGCCGACGCTGCAGCTGGCGGACCTGTGGCGCGAGAGCGGCCGCTACGACGACTACGGCGAGGAGATGCTGCGCATCACCGACCGCCACAAGCGCGACCTTCTGTATGGGCCCACCGCCGAGGAGGTGGTCACCGACATCTTCCGCGCCTCGGTCAAGAGCTACAAGGACCTGCCGCTGAACCTCTACAACATCCAGTGGAAGTTCCGCGACGAGCGGCGTCCGCGCTTTGGCGTGATGCGCGGGCGCGAATTCCTGATGAAGGACGCCTACAGCTTCGACATCGACGAGGCGGCGGCCCGGCGGTCCTACAACCGCATGTTCGTCGCCTACCTCAACACCTTCGCCCGGATGGGACTGAAGGCCGTGCCGATGAAGGCCGACACCGGGCCGATCGGCGGCGACCTGAGCCACGAGTTCATCGTTCTGGCCGATACCGGCGAAAGCCAGGTCTTCTGTCACAAGGACCTGGTCGAGATGGGCCCGCCCGGCGCCGATGTGGACTTTGACGGCGACCTCCAGCCGCTGGTCGACCAGCGGACGGCCCTCTACGCCGCGACCGAGGAGATGCACGACGCCGCCGCCTTCGAGGCGGTTCCGGAAGCCGACCGCCTGTCGGCCCGCGGCATCGAGGTCGGCCACATCTTCTATTTCGGCGAGAAATACTCCCGGCCGATGAAGGCCGAGGTCGCCGGGCCGGATGGCCAGGCCCGCCCTGTTCACATGGGCAGCTACGGCGTCGGGGTCTCGCGCCTTCTCGGCGCGATCATCGAGGCCAGCCATGACGATGGCGGCATCATCTGGCCGGACGCCGTGGCGCCGTTCGATGTGGCGATCATCAATCTGAAGTCCGGCGACGCCGCCTGCGACGCCGCCTGCGAGCGGATCTATGCGGCGGTGAAGGCCAGCGGCAAGTCGGCCCTCTATGATGACCGGGACGAGCGCGCCGGCGCCAAGTTCGCCACCATGGACCTGATCGGCATTCCCCGGCAGATCGTTATCGGGCCCAAGTCGCTGGCCGAGGGCAATGTCGAGATCAAGGTGCGGGCCACCGGCGAGCGTTCGGTCGCCAGCCTGGACGAGGCCCTGGCCGGGCTGACCGCCGCGTGAGCCAGCCGGGCCAAAAGGCGCCGCCCTTCGGCCTGTGGGAACGGGCCGTGGCCTGGCGCTATCTGCGCGCCCGCAAGAAGGACGCCGGGGTCGCCCTGATCTCGATCCTGGCCTTCGTCGGCATCGGCCTGGCGGTGTTCGCGCTGATCGTGGTGATGAGCGTGATGAACGGCTTCCGCACCGAACTGCTGTCGCGGATCCTGGGCTTCAACGGTCATGTCTACGTGGCCGGCGCCCTGCCGCTGTCCGACGCCAACCGCGATGAGACCCTGCGGCGGATTCGCGCCGTTCCCGGCGTCACCCAGGCCACCGCCATGGTCGAGGGCCAGGCGATGATCGTCGGCCGGGGCCAGATCACCGGGGCCATTGTTCGCGGGGTCTCCGCCGCCGACGTCAAGGCCACGCCGATTGTCTCGAAAAACATCAAGGCCGGCTCGCTGGAAGGTTACGGCGAGGGCGACTACGGCGGCGACATGATGCTGCTGGGCCAGCGGCTGGCCATGTCCCTCGGCGTCGGCCCGGGCGATGCGGTGTCGGTGATCTCGCCCAGCGGCTCGTCGAGCGCCTTTGGCATGTCGGCCAGCCAGAAGGACTACACCGTCGGCGGGCTCTTCAGCGTCGGCATGAGCGAATACGATCAGGCCTTCGCCTACATGCCCCTCGAACAGGCCCAGCTGTTCTTCGGCAAGGAGGGCGGGGTCGATGTCATAGAGGTCAAGCTGGCCGATCCCGACACGGCGCCGGAGGCCAAGGCGGCCATCCTCAAAGCGGCCGGACCGGGCGCCTCGGTCCAGGACTGGACCGAAAAGAACCAGAGCTTTTTCAACGCCCTGCAGATTGAACGTAATGTGATGCGTTTGATCCTGATGTGCATCGTGCTGATTGCCGCGATCAACATCGTCTCCAGCCTGATCATGCTGGTGAAGAACAAGGGGCGCGACATCGCCATTCTGCGGACCATGGGCGCCAGCCGCTCGGGCGTCCTGCGCGTCTTCTTCATGGCCGGCGCCTCCATTGGCGTGGCCGGCACCACCGCGGGGCTGGTCCTGGGGGTGCTGTTCTGCATGAACATCGCCGCCGTCCAGAAGCTCGTGGAATCGGTGACGGGCGCCCAGGTGTTCAACGCCGACGTCTATTTCCTGACCCATATTCCGGCGCGCATCGAATGGCATGAGGTGGGCTTGATCGTCGCCTGGTCGCTGTTCGCCAGCTTCGTGGCGACCCTGCCGCCGGCTCTGCGCGCGGCCCGTCTCGATCCGGTGGAGGCCCTTCGCTATGAGTGAGCCGACACTGTCCCTGCGCGGGGTCAAGCGCAGCTACAAGACCGGGTCAGGCGACCTGGTTGTCCTCAAGGGCGTCGATCTCGATGTCATGCCGGGCCAGATCGTCGGCCTGATCGGACCGTCGGGTTCGGGCAAGTCCTCGCTGCTCCACGCGGCCGGGCTGCTGGAGCATCCCACGGCCGGGCGCATCACCATCGCCGGCCGCGACTGCAGCGACCTTGGCGACCGTCAGCGGACCCTGACCCGCCTGTCCTCGGTCGGCTTTGTCTATCAGTTCCACCATCTGCTCCCCGAATTCACGGCGCGGGAGAATGTCGCCATGCCGGCGCTGATCGCCGGGCGGGGCAAGGCCTGGGCCGGCGCCCGGGCCGAGACCCTTCTGACCCAGCTTGGGCTCGCCGAGCGGATGGATCACCAGCCGGCGCAGATGTCGGGTGGGGAACAGCAGCGGGTGGCCCTGGCGCGCGCCCTGACCAATGAACCGCTGCTGCTGCTGGCCGACGAGCCGACCGGAAATCTCGATCCGGACACGGCGGCCCAGGTGTTCCAGGCGATGTATGATCTGGCCAGGGACCAGGGCGTCGCCGCCCTGATCGCCACCCACAATCTGGAACTGGCCCACTACATGGACCGGGTGTTCGCGCTCAAGGACGGACACCTGGAAGAGCGGAGCCTGTAGCGACGGCCCTCAGGCGCAGGGATAGGCCCGCGCCAGTGCGGCTTGGGCATATTGCGCCGCGTCGTCGCCGGCGTTGGCGGGAAGGCCGGACAGCTCGCCAACGCCCCGACGGACCAGCGCCGATGCAGTCTCGTTTGCAGGCGGACAGGCGCCGCCCTTTTCCCTGACGGCGAAGAACATTCCCGCACAGAACGCCCTTTCCTGGGCGTCGCCACCGGTGCAGTAGCGCTTGAAGGTCTGCGCGTCCGTGCCGGCGAACCGCCGCTGTGAAGCAGCCCGCTGTGACGCCAGATCAGCCTTCGATATCGACGCGCTCCCGGACATCTGAAACCGGATCGGCAAACGAACCACGGACCCTTCCAGGGCCCCCCCGTTCGACCGGGCGCGGAATTTCGGCGCCAGCTTCAGGGCTGCCTGGCCAAATCCAGCGCCGGCCGGGGCCTCGCTGGCGACCCGGCAACGGCTCAGGGTCCCGTCCGCCTGCAGGCCGCAGCTGATCACCGCCTGGCCGGACAAGCCCTTTTCGGCAGCCTCGGACGGGTAGACCGCCGCGATATCGCCGCCGCCGGGCCGTTGCTCCCAGGCGAGGGGCGGAGGCGGCGCGGGAGGAGCCGGCGGCGCGGGCGGAGCGGGGCGCGCAAGCGGCGGCGGGGGCGGGGCGTC
>JAHBYC010000059.1 GCA_019636175.1 Caulobacter sp.
CAGGCGCTAAGGTGCGAAGCCTTGCGGGTCGCCCGTGGCCAGTGCGGGTGACTCTGGGCCCCGGCCTTCGCCGGGGAAGCGGGGGGGTTAGGTCTTCTTGTCCATGCCCATGGCGGCGAGGATTTCGGGGCGGATGTTTTCCGTGCCCTTTTCCTGGATGTGCTGGGCCACGCGGGCGCCGACGGCAGCCATCGCCTCGCCGATGAAGCGGGGGCGATTTTCCGCCGCCCATTTGAGCGAGGTTTCCCGGTTCTCGTTGAGGCCCTGGAAGGTCGGGGCGACGTAGCGGGCGAAGAGTTCGTAGGACTTCTTCTTGTTGTCCCATTCGGCCCAGTTGTGATCCATGAACAGGAAGGCGCCGAAGCCGCCCGACTGCTTCTGCAGCCGCTCGATCTGGGCGATGGCGTCGTCGGGCGTACCGATCACGGCCATGCCGGACTCGATCAGGGCGTCAACGGGATCGGAGCCGTCCTGCGGGGCCAGCGGCAGGGCGGCGACCTCGCGGAAATAGTAGAGCCAGTCGTCGAGCCCGAAGCGGACCTGGGCGCGGGCCTCCTCGCGGGTGGCGGCGATGTGCATCGGGCCGACCAGACGCCAGCCGCTGCGGTCGACGCTGGTCCCGGCGTCCTTCGCCGCTTCCTCGGCGATGGCCCAGTTGCTGGCAAGGGCGTTGAAGCCGCCCGACTGGGTGGCGCCGATGCTGAGCATGCCGATGCCGTGGCGGCCGCAGGCCTTGGCGCCGGTGGGCGACACCTGGCTGGCGGCGCAGATCTCGACCGAGGGCCGGCTGTAGGGAGTCATCTGCAGGCGGGCTTCCTGCAGGGTGAACCAGTCCGTGACCTTGGTCACCTCCTCGCCGCGGAGCAGGGGCACGAGCACGTCGAGGGCCTCGTCCATGCGGTCGCGCTGGGCGGAGACGGGGATGCCCATCATGAAGGCGTCGCTGGGCAGGGCGCCCGGGCCGCAACCCAGCATGACCCGGCCCCGGGTGATGTGGTCCAGCTGGTTGATGCGGTCAGCCAGCATCAGGGGATGGTGGTAGGGCAGGGAGGAGACGCCGGTGCCGAGGCGGATGTTCTTCGTGCGCTCGGCGACGGTGGCGATGAACAGTTCGGGCGAGGCGATCAGCTCGTAGCCGGCCGAATGGTGCTCGCCGATCCAGGCCTCCTCGTAGCCGAGGCGGTCCATGTGCTGGACCAGTTCGATATCGCGCTCCAGGGCGAGGGTCGGGTTTTCGCGAAGCGGATGGAAAGGGGCGATGAAGGCCCCGAAACGAAGCTTGGTCCCGGCCATGAAGAGTCCTCCCCGGACATCGTTTGTGATTGGCGATCACTTTAGCGGCGATGCGCGGCCTGGGAAGGGTGACTTGGCGGAAGGAGCGTCAGTTGGCGCTGCGCTCCAGGAAGCGGATCAGGGCGTTTTCGAAGGCCCGCTCGGACCTGCCGGCCTTGAGGTTCAGCTGGCGTCGCTCGAAGGCCTCGGTCACCGCCGGGTGGATATAGGCCTTGCGACAGACAGCCGGGGTGTTGCCCAGCTTGCCCGCGACCGCCTTCACACAGGCCGAGACGGTGGCGCGGGTGGCCGTGGATTGGCTGGCCTCGGCGGTGCAGAGCTCGCGGGCGGCCTCGACCGTGCCGGCCCAGGTGCGGAAATCCTTGGCGGTGAAGTCCTCGCCGGTGATCTCTTTGAGGTAGGCGTTGACGTCGCCCGAGGTGACATCGCGCACCTCGCCCTCGTCGTCGCGGTACTGGAAAAGCTCCTGGCCGGGCAGTTCGGCGACGGCCTTGACGATGCGGGCCAGCCGCCGGTCCCGGAAGGCGATGCTGTGGCGCTTGCCGCTCTTGCCGCGAAATTCGAAGACGCCGCCCATGCTGTTCACCGTGGCGTGGCGGTTGCGCAGGGTCGTCAGGCCATAGCTCCGGTTCTGCCGGGCGTATTCGTCGTTGCCGACACGGATCAGGGTGGCTTCCAGCAGGGTGACGACGGCGGCCAGCACCTTTTCCCGACAAAGGCCGCGCCGGGCGAGATCGGCGTCCAGCCGACGCCGCAGCCCCGGAAGGGCCCGGCCGAACGCCGCGACGCGGTCGAACTTGGCGCTGTCGCGGGCCGCCCGCCAGTCGGCATGATAGCGGTATTGCTTGCGGCCCCGCGCATCCCGTCCGGTGGCCTGTAGATGGCAGTCGGCGCAATCGGCGATCCAGACATCCGTCCAGGCCGGTGGAATGGCCAGCCGGGCGATACGATCGAGGGTGGCCGGGTCTGTGACGCGCCGGCCGTCCGGGTCGGTGTATCGCCAGGTCCTGTCCCGCGGATCGCCGACCGGGTGTCGGGAGAGGCCGGGATCCTGGTCGGTGCAGTGGATGAGGCGCCCGCCGGCCGGCGAGGGCGCCGCTTTTTTTCGAGCCATGTCAGAGGACGGCCGACGGCATTTGACCCGCTGGGGGACGCGCCCGGTCGATCACGGGTTTGATCCGCCGGACTTTTCTGGGATTACCGGACACTGGCGGCCTCCGCGACAAACACCTCGCCCAACGCCGCCCGGGTCACGCTTGTTCCGCAGAGGGCTGGAGCGCCATGAATTATCGACACGCCTTCCATGCGGGGAACTTCGCCGACCTGGTAAAGCACGCCGGGCTGCTGACCCTGCTGGAGCTGATGATGGCCAGGCCCGGTCCGCTGAGCATCATCGACACCCACGCCGGAGCGGGCGGCTATGACCTTGAGGGGGAGCTGTCGCGGCGGACCGGGGAGGCGGCGCAGGGGATCTTCCGCCTGATGGCGGATGAGGGCGCGCCCGGGGTGTTCGATGGCCTGAAGGAGGCCGTGCGGCAGGGCAATCCCGACGGCGAGGTCCGGTTCTATCCGGGGTCGCCCAGCCTGATCGGCGGGCGACTGCGGGCGGGCGACCGCTATACGGCCTGCGAACTGCGCGATGACGACAAGGCGCTTCTGGAACAGACGCTCCAGCCCTTTGCCGGCGCGCGGGCGCTGCAGGCGGACGGCTACTCCACGGCGGCGGACGGCGTTGCGGCCAGCGGTGCGGCCCTGGTGCTGGTGGATCCGCCGTTCGAGCGGGCGGACGACTACCAACGGATTGTCGACACCCTGGCCGCGGTGCGGCGGCGCAACGCCCGGGCGGTGCTGGCGGCCTGGCTGCCGCTGAAGGATCTGGAGACCTTCGACAGCTTCCTGCGGCAGGTCGAGCCCCTGGCGCCGGACGCCCTGATCGGCGAGTGCCGGCTGCGGCCGCTCGACAACCCTCTGAAGATGAATGGCTGCGCCCTTGTGATCGCCGGAGCGCCGGACGGCATGGACCAGCCGCTTGGCGAGATCTGCGCCTGGGTCGCCGGATTGGGTGAAGGACAGGGGCGGGGCGAGGCCTGGCGATTGAACGGCTGATATTTCCGCATGTGCGAACGGGAATGACTGTGTTATGTTGCGCTGCACAACCGGCGGCGCTCCCCGGCCGCCCCAGGCGGAGACATCCCTGTCATGACCCTTGCGACTTCCACGCCCGCTCTCAAGGACGCGACGGAAAAGGCCATGCGCCTGCCGGTCGGCGTCACCTCGCCCCTGTGGATGATGATCGGCGGCGCCGCGATGATGGGCGCCGCGGTGTTCTGGGCGACCCGCTGGATGCGGCCGACCAATCTGGAAGCCATTCTGGCGGCGCCGGACTCCGCTCCTGAACCGACTGCCGAGCCCACTGACGCGGCCGAGATTGTCGAGGCGGCCGCGGCCACCATGGAAGCCGCGGCGGATGCGGCCGTCGAGACCGTCTCGGCCGTCGCCGAAACCATCATCGAACCGGTCCCGGAGATGGAAGTGGTCATCGATCCGGTGATTGCGGCCCCGGTGCTGGTCGCGGCGACTCCTGAGCCGGCGGCGGAAGAGCCGGCCGCGCCGGACGATCTGACCGTGCTGAAGGGCGTTGGACCGAAGCTGGCGGCCTCGCTGGCCGAGCGGGGCGTCACCCGGCTGGCGCAGATCGCCGCCTGGACCGAGGCGGAGGTCGAGGCCCTGGACAAGGACCTCAAGCTGATGGGCCGCATCGGCCGGGAAGCCTGGATCGACCAGGCCAAGGCCCTGATCTAGGCCCGTTCGGACCTAGTCGGGTTTGTTCAGCATATTGTTGAGCAGGGCTTCCGATTTTTGTCGGGCGCGCTCGCTCGATCCGCAGACAAAGCCGTTCGGCGTGCTGCGACAGCGGCCGGATGCCTGGGTCTCATAGGCCGAAGGGGGCGCGTTGACATCACGTCCGGCGGCTTCGGCCCGTTCGATCGCCGCGCGGTTGGCGGCCGCGCGCTGGGCCTCGATGGAGGCGGCGGTCGGGTTGTTCAGATAGTCCGACACGCCCCAATCCTCATCGGTGTCCGTCTGCCCGGCTGCCGGCTGCTCCACGGGGGCCTGTCCCGGGTTTGACGAGGCAGGAGGCGGTGTCGCGGGAGCCGCCGCGGGTTCGGCCTGAAAGAGCAGGGCGAGGGCCAGGGCCAGGATCATTCAGAAACTCCTCTCGGGAGCCTCGAGGATCGGGCCGACTGCCGGCCTGGGAAACATCGAAAAAGGGGGCTGGATGGCGCTCCGGAGCGCCTTCAGAGGCCAAAGGCCGCCAGCAGGCGATCGGCGGCCACGGAGGCCGGCATCCCGCCTGACCGCACCAGGGTCTCAAGCTCCGGCGCCAGCCCGGCCACGGCGGGATTGGCGGCGAAGGCCGATTCCAGACGATCCCGGACCATGGCCCGCATCCAGCGAATGTTCTGATCCGCCCGGCGCGCCGCGCGCTGGCCATTGGCCGTCATCACGGTGCGATGGCGTTCGATCTGCATCCAGAGCTGGTCGAGGCCGGCGTTGTTGAGGCCGGACGCGGTCAGGACCGGCGGCGTCCAGTCAGGATGGGCCGGGGTAAGGATATGCAGGGCGTTGCGATAGTCCCGGGCCGAGCGCTCGGCCCGGGCGGGGTCGATGTCGGCCTTGTTGATGAGGATCAGGTCGGCGATCTCGATCAGGCCCTTTTTGATCCCCTGGAGCTCATCCCCGCCGCTGGGAATGAGAATGGCGAGGAAGATGTCGACCATGTCGGCGACGACGGTTTCGGACTGGCCGACGCCGACCGTCTCGACGATGACCACATCGAAGCCGGCGGCCTCGCAGAGCAGGATGGCCTCGCGGGTCTTGCGGGCGACGCCGCCCAGCTCCCCGCCGCTGGGCGAGGGGCGGATGAAGGCGGACGGATCCATCGCCAGCCGCTCCATGCGGGTCTTGTCGCCGAGGATGGAGCCACCGTTCCGGGTCGAGGAGGGATCGACCGCGAGAACCGCGACCCGATGGCCGGCGGCGGTCAGATTGCAGCCGAAGGCCTCGATGGTGGTCGACTTGCCGGCGCCGGGCACGCCGGTGACGCCAATCCTCTGGGCGCCGCCGGCGTGGGGCATGATCGCCTGCAGCAGGGCGCGCGCGGCGGCCTGGTGGTCGACCCGGCGGCTTTCCACCAGGGTTATGGCCCGGGCCAGGGCGGCGCGCTCTCCGGCGATGATCGCGCGCGCCAGGACGTCAGGGTCAGGAACGATTGCCATGGTCGGGCTTTAGGGCAGGTGCGGCCCTGACGGAAGGCCGTGACGGGCCGCCGGTTGGCCCAAATTCGCCCCACGGGCGACTGTGAACGCGATACCGGTGGTCGGGGCGTGAATCCTCACCCAAAAGCCATTCAACTTCTCTAAGCATTGAGGCAGAGTGGTTAAGGGGCGCGTCGCGGCTCCACGGTGATCTGGAGCTGATTATGGTTTTCGCCCGCACCCACGTTGAACTGCACAACATCCGCAAGAACATCGAGCAGATCAAAAAACTGTCCGACAACGTTGTGGGCGTCGGCCCGTTCGGGATCGGCATGGACGCGGCGCTGAACGTTCTGCCCAACATCGGCAAGATCAATCCGGGTATAACCTATAGCGCCCTGGCGGGCGCCCTGCTGATCTTCGACGGTGTGCGCGCGCGCGCCTCGATGATGGTTCTGGTGCAGATGTTCGCCATCCTGACCATCGACACCCTGGCCCCGCTGTTCGGCAAGAAGGGGGCCATCGCCGACGCCTTCTTCACCGGCCACAAATGGTCGGCCGACCTGCTGCTCAAGCACATGGAAGAGACGATCTACTTCGAAGGGACCCGCCGCGAGGCCATGCATTCGGTCGAGTATCGCGACCTGATGAGCCGGGTGCGGGCCGGCAAGGAAAGCCGTCGGGTGGTGTTCCTGGGCGGCGACGGCGGCTCGGACAAGGCGCAGGACCTGCCGTCGATTCCGCCCCACGGCTGAGGCCGGCCAGACGGAAATTTACCTTCTAGGCGGAACGGACACCGGCGTTATACGCTGACGCCCCATGAGCCGAGAACGCGCCCACAGCGCCTGGAAATCCGCAGAGTCGATCAAGACCATTTCGGACCGGGTGATCGGAATCGGGCCCTTCGGCGTGGGGCTCGACGGCCTGCTGACCTGGATACCGGGCGTCGGCATCATCTACAGCGTTGCAGCCAGCCTTTTCCTGCTGTTCGAGGCCGCCCGCGCCGGGGTTTCGTTCAGCACCTGGCTGCGGATGCTCAGCTACCTGGGGCTGGACGCCCTGACCTCGGAAGTGCCGATCGTCGGCGACGCCATCGACTTCTTCTGGCGCGGACATCTGATGGCGGCCACCGCCCTGCAGAAGGATGTCGAGGATCGCCACGGCGCGCCCGAGGACGTGCCGGTCAAGCGGCATGCCCGCAAGAAATCGAAGGGTCGCAAGCTCGCCCACTGAGCAGCGGACTTTTCAGCGCTCTTCCCGCACGCGATGATGGCGGCAATCAAGGGGAGAAACCGCCGCATGTCCGATCAGGAACGCTACATCCGTCCGCCGAGCGCCGAATCCGAGGGGAGGGCGCCGGGACGGGGCCGGCTGGCGGGTCGCAGGATCCTCGTCGTCGGCGGCGGACAGCGCACCGTGGATGCGGAGACCGATCCGGTCGGCAATGGCCGGGCCATGTGCCTGTTGTTCGCCCGGGAAGGCGCCCAGGTGGCGGTCGCCGATCGCGACGAGACCAGCGCGGCGGAGACCGTCCGGCTGATCGAGGCGGAGGGCGGGACGGGCTTTGTCATCCAGGCCGACATCAGCCATGAGTCCGACGTCGCGGCGATGGTCGAACAGGCCGCGCGGGAGATGGGCGGTCTCGATGGCCTGGCCCTGAACGTCGGCATCGGCGTGGGCGGGCTGGGCCTGGCGGCGGTGACCACCAAGGCCTGGGACCAGGTGCTGGGCGTCAATCTGCGCGGGCCGATGCTGTGTTGCCGCGAGGCCCTGCCGGTGCTGGAGCCGGGCAGCCCCATTGTGTTCATCTCCTCGATCGCCGGCCTGGCCGCCGGCTCGCGGCTGCCGGCCTATGACGCCTCAAAGGCGGCGCTGGGCGGGTTGATGCGGCATGTGGCCATGGAAGGGGCGCGCAAGGGGGTGCGGGCCAACATCATCGCGCCGGGCCTGGTGGACACGCCGCTGGGGCGGGAGGCGACCCGTGGACGACCCAGCCGGGGCGCGGCGCCGGTGCCCTTCGGTCGGCAGGCCACGGGCTGGGAGGTGGCCTATGCCGCCCTGTTCCTGATCAGCGACGAGAGCGTCTATGTAACGGCGCAGATCCTGGCGGTGGATTCAGGGATGACGGGGATCAGCTGATATCGCAGGCCGTCCATAGGCGACCTTCCAGACGACCAGGCCGGTGATCGCCCCGACGACCGGTCCAAGGAACAGCAGGCCGGTCTCGTCTCCAAAGGTCGGCTTGCCGGCGAACCAGAGGCCGGTCGCGACGCCGCACAGTAGGCCCGTGCCGACGGCGGCCTTGGGACTAACCAGGTTCCAGCGATGCAGCAGGGCCCAGGCGCAGAAGGCCGCCAGCAGGAAAGGCCAGCCCATCACCAGGCCCATGACCGGACCGGCGATCCAGGCGGTGACGGCGGCGCTGATCATGTCGGCGTCGGGGCCGCTGGCGGTGAAGGCGTCGCCGATCATGATGATATTGGCGAGGACCAGCGAGGGCAGCAGCCAGGCTGTCGCGGCGGCGAGGGCGATGCGGGTGGAGGTTGGCGAGGCGGACGGGATGGAGGTCGGGGTCATGGGCGTCTCCTGTGCGGAGCCCGCCTTTTGAACGGCCGATCTCGGCGGATGACGCAGTTCCCATGCAGAGGCGATGGGAAGACCGGCAGGATTTGTCGGTCCCCTTGGCTGAACGACCCGCCCGGCCGTCGCTAGACCAGGCAGAGGTCCGTGCAGGTCCGGTCGGACATGATCGCCCGCAGCCTGGCAAGCCGGGGTTTGAGGGTCTGATCGCTGGACGGCGCCAAGGCGTCAATCCGGCTCACGGTCTGGCGCCTTTGATCCAGCGTCATCACGCGGGCGAAGGTCTCGCCACTGCGGACCAGGGACTCGAGGATCGCGGCCTTGTTGGCGAGGGTATAGGGCGTCTCGCCAATCATCGACAGCGCGCCGCCGTAGATCTCGGTCAGTCCGGAGCGCATCTTGTTCAGGCCTTCGCGGCGGACCTCGGTGCGCTGCTCCGGGGCCAGCCCGGTCCAGAAGGTTTCGGCGGCGGGCAGGGCCCGGGCCATACAGCTGATGGCGAAGGCGAAGATCAGGGACTGTTCATCATGATAGCGGATGGCGTTTCGCCCCGCCGCCAGCGCCTGTTCAGATGGCGAGAGGTTCGCGGATGCGCCGAGCGCATAGGCCTGCATGGCCTGGAACGCCGGGGAACAATCCTGCAGCGCCGCCATGGGGTCGCCGAGCGGCAGCAACGGCAACACCTGTTGGTCGAAAGCCAGGCGCAGGGTCGGGGCCATCTTCGGGTCCGACAGCATGGGAAGATCGGCCCGGTTGGCGTTGATCGCCTGCGCAACGCGCTGATTGGCGGCCTTGAAGGCGCTCGTGTCCGGCGCCGCCAGGACGGGCCCGGCCATCAACAGGGCCGCAACGGAGGCGGCGACGATGCTCCGGACCATTCCCGCAGAGGGACGGCGGCCGGTGGCGGCGGCTGAGGTCTGACTGGGCATCGGGCTAGGCCCCTGACTGCTCATAGCCAAGCTGGCGGTTGAGCTTTTCGAGCAGGTCGATCGCCGCTTCGGCGATGACGGTGCCGGGGGGGAAGATGGCGGCGACGCCGGCTTCCTTCAGGGCGGGCCAGTCCTGGGGCGGGATGACGCCGCCGATGACGGTCATGATGTCGGGGCGGCCCTGTTTGGCCAGTTCCTCCTTGAGCTCCGGCGCCAGGGTCAGGTGACCAGCGGCCAGGGAGCTGGCGCCGACGACGTGGACGTCGTTCTCGACGGCCTGGCGGGCGGCCTCGGCGGGGGTCTGGAAGAGAGGGCCGATGTCGACGTCGAAGCCGAGGTCGGCGAAGGCGGTGGCGATGACCTTCTGGCCGCGGTCATGGCCATCCTGGCCCATCTTGGCGATCAGGATGCGCGGGCGGCGGCCGTCGGCCTGTTCGAAGGCCTCGACCATGGCCCTGGCGCGGTCGACGGCGGCGTTGGATCCGGCTTCCTTCATGTAGACGCCCTGGATGGATTTGATCTCCGCCCGGTGACGGCCGAAGACCTTTTCCAGAGCGTAGCTGATTTCGCCGACGGTGGCCTTGGCGCGGGCGGCGTCGACGGCCAGGGCGAGCAGATTGCCATTCGCCCGGGCCCCTGTCTCGAGCGCGTCGAGCGCGGCCGTGGTCTCAGCTTCATTGCGCTCGGCCTTGAGTTTTTTCAGTTTTTCCAGCTGGGCGGTGCGGACCGCGCTGTTGTCGACCTTGAGCACCGGGATGTCGTCGGCGACCTCCGGGCGGTAGCGGTTGACCCCGACCACGCTCTGGCGGCCCGCGTCGATGCGGGCCTGGGTGCGGGCGGCGGCCTCCTCGATCCGCAGCTTGGGCAGGCCCTGCTCGATGGCCTTGGCCATGCCGCCGAGGGCCTCGACCTCCTCGATATGCTCCAGGGCGCGGGCGGCCAGATCGTGGGTCAGGCGTTCGACGTAGTAGCTGCCGCCCCAGGGATCGGCGACCCGGGTCGTTCCGCTCTCCATCTGCAGGAACAGCTGGGTGTTGCGGCTGATGCGGGCGGAGAAATCCGTCGGCAAAGCAAGGGCTTCGTCCAGGGAGTTGGTGTGCAGCGACTGGGTCTGGCCATTGACCGCGGCCATCGCCTCGACGCAGGTGCGGGCGACGTTGTTGAACACGTCCTGGGCGGCCAGCGACCAGCCGGAGGTCTGGCTGTGGGTGCGCAGAGAGAGGGAGCGGCTGTCGCCCGGATCGAACTCGCGCTTCATCAGCCGGGCCCAGAGCAGGCGGGCGGCGCGCATCTTGGCCACTTCCATGAAGTAGTTCATGCCGATGGCCCAGAAGAAGGACAGGCGCGGGGCGAACTGGTCGATGGTCATGCCGGCCGCGACGCCGGCCCGGGCGTACTCGATGCCGTCGGCCAGGGTGTAGGCCAGCTCGAGGTCGGCGGTCGCGCCGGCCTCCTGCATGTGATAGCCGCTGATCGAGATCGAATTGAACTTCGGCATCTTCTCGGAAGTGTATGAAAAGATGTCGGAAATGATCCGCATGCTGGGGGCGGGCGGATAGATATAGGTGTTGCGGACCATGAACTCCTTGAGGATGTCGTTCTGGATGGTCCCGGAGAGCTTTTCAGGGGCGACGCCCTGTTCCTCGGCGGCGACGATATAGAGGGCCAGGACCGGCAGCACGGCGCCGTTCATGGTCATGGAGACGGACATCTGGTCAAGCGGAATCTGGTCGAAGAGGATCTTCATATCCTCGACCGTGTCGATGGCCACGCCTGCTTTGCCGACATCGCCGCGAACACGTTCGTGATCGGAGTCGTAGCCACGATGAGTGGCCAGGTCAAAGGCGACCGACAGTCCCTTCTGTCCGGCTGCCAGGTTGCGGCGGTAGAAGGCATTGGACTCTTCCGCGTTGGAAAAGCCGGCGTACTGGCGGATGGTCCAGGGGCGTAGGACGTACATGGTGGAATACGGCCCGCGGAGAAACGGCGGGATCCCAGCGGCGTACTGCAGATGTTGGAGATTTTGGACGTCGGCCGCGTTGTACCAGGGTTTAACCGCGATGCCTTCGGCGGTGTTCCAAAGGCACTCTTTCGGAGACCCGACGGGCGTCGCGCCGGTCTGGGGTTGAAAGTCGATCTTAGTGAAGTCGGGTCGCATGGTTTACTTTTCCAACCTCAATTCATCCTGCCAATGACGGAGTGTTTCGACAGCGTTCGAAAGTACGTGTACGAACCCTTTGACTCCGGCATGCTCTAGCGCTTCGATCTGCTCTTTAGGATTGCCAGCGACCAGGACTGGGGCCGTGGTGGCGGGGCAGACCTCGTTAGCCAAGTCGAAATACTCCGCGTCTGAACTGCAGAGCACTACCAGATCGGCGGGCTGCAATTCTTCCGAGGCGACGATCGTGAACCCGGCGCAACCGAAGAAGTTGGTACAGAAGTTTGATCGGGCCATACGCCACTTCAGTTCGCCGCGTTCAAGCAACAGGACGACCGGCGTGTGGCCACTTGCGCGGGCGTGGCGTTCCGTGCGGAGACGGATCTGCTCGAACTCGCCTGCTAGTCGCAGGGCAGGGAAGGGGCCAGAAGCGGCGGCCGAAGGCTTGGCGTTGCCTAGCTCTTTCTCAGTGAGGTCCGGATAGTTGTTGATGCCGACAAGAGTCCGACGCCGAGAAGAGATCGATTTCAATTTGGCTTCACGGCTGGCGGCAAGCGCCTGTTCGATGCCCGAGAGGGCTTTTGTGTAGCCACCCTCTGACTCCACCTGTTGGAACAACTTCCAGGCTGAGGTGGCGAGTTGTGTTGTGACGGCTTCGATAAGATAACAGCCGCCGCCGGGATCGGTGACGTCGCCGATGTGCGACTCTTCGCGCAGGATGTGGTGAACGTTGTCGGCAAGGTGCTGATCGAACTGAACCGGCCGGACCGCGATCGTGTCGGCGCCGCCGATGGCTGCCGAGAGAGCCTCGGTAGTGGCGCGAAGCAGGTTGGTGTAAGGGTCGTAAATACTCTTGTTGGAAATCGCGGTTAGGGCGTGGATACGGGCCTGCGCTGTAACTGAAGGGTCGAATGCCGCCACAGCGTGCGCCCACAAGAGTCGGGCCGCACGTAGCTTGGCGATTTCGAAGAAGTAGTTGGAGCCGATGGCGTACACGAACTCGATTTCGCGTGCCGCATCCGCGGCGGCAGCACCGGACTCGACGGCATGTGCAACGCGTTCGACGCCCCAGGCGAGAGCCCACCCAAGCTCCTGAACGGCATTGGCGCCGGATTCATGGAACCAGTCAGCGCGAACGGCACTGTCGCGTACGGCCGGCGACGAAACAATCTCCCACGGCTTGGGATAACCTCGGACGAACGGCGGTTGGCCCGGATCGATATCCAATGGTCGGACATCGGTCGCACGGTAGTACGGACGGACGTTGATGCCTTCATCCGTTCGCCAGACCAGTTTTTTCTCGTAATCGGCGCCCGCAAGGTCCGCACGAATGGCTGATTCCCATTCTTCGGTGGTGATCGGCGGGAACTCAGCCGCCAGGTTGAGCGGGGTGGTTCCTGCGGCTTGTTCAGGCATGGCTTGCGCCCTCCTGAACAACTTCAATGAGGTAGCCGAAGGCGGCCTTGTCGGTGGTCTTGGGGTGGACGAAGAAAACGGTCGTGCCGCGTGAACCCTTGCGGGGCGCGGCATCAATCAGTTTGAAACCGTTCCGCTTCATATAGTCATACGCGGCCTGAATGTCGGCTACCCGAAGGGCGATGTGGGCGAAACCGCCGCGGCCGCCACTTTTCTCGATCTGCCTAGCAACTGGCGATTCCGGGGACAGCGGCTCGAGCAATTGAATCAGGTTGGGACCGTCACCAATCTGCAGCAGCACCTCGCGGACCTGGTCGGTTCCGAGGACGTCTTCCCGGTGCACTTCCGTGAATCCCAACGTCTTGTAGGCGTTGACGTGCTGCTCAAGTTCTCCGCCACGCACCGCGATGGCGACATGATCGAAAAACTGGAATCCGGGGACTTGCTTCAGTTCAGAATCCATCTCATAGCTCCGAGTTACTCAAACTCCACCAACACCTGGCCGCTCTGCACGCTGTCGCCCTGGTTGGCATTCACCTTGGCCACCGTGCCTGCCATCGGGGCGGTGATGTTGGTTTCCATTTTCATGGCTTCGAGCACCAACAGGCGATCGCCCGGCTGGATCTGTTGCCCAGGTTGCACCAGGACTTTCACGACGATACCGCTGATCGGGCTGCGACATACCTTATCTTCGTTCACAGGACCTTGCGAGACCGGTGGCGCGGCCGCGGGTACCCCGATGGTTCCGACGGGCAGGCGGGGTGCGGAGCCCTGATAGACATAAGTCGGCATGCCAGTAGGTTCGGTTTCAGTTGCTTCCACTTCTACTTCGTAGATTTTGTTGTCGACGGTGATCTTGAGTTTCAACGCGATGCTCCTTGTGAACCGCTACGCGCCATGGCCGTGCACCAATCCGTGCGATGCCTGGATAAATACGCGACCCTGCTGCGCCCATGCGGCCGACCCGAGTAGGCGGATATGCTTGATGCGCGGGCGCTTGCCCAGATATGCCGCAACAGCGGCGGCGATGACGAGGGCGAGTTCGTCGGAAACGTCAAGGGGAGGCGGTCCGGCCGCGAGTTGCACAGCTTTAGCTT
>JAHBYC010000006.1 GCA_019636175.1 Caulobacter sp.
ATAGAGGCCTTGGGCGGCCTTGGTGGTCGACTTGATGTGCCAGGTGATCAGCGGTGCGCCCAGCGCCTTGGCGATTTCCTCGGCCAGCACGGTCTTGCCGGTGCCGGGCTCGCCCTTGATCAGCAGCGGCCGCTCCAGCGCGATCGCCGCGTTGACGGCGACCTTCAGGTCGTCGGTGGCCACATAGTTGTCGGTGCCTGTGAAGCGCGTGGTCATTCCGTCCCCTCGGGGGAGCGCCCGTGGTGGTCAGGGGTCGCTCCAAACAAACGTTCAATTCAGACCAGACAGTAGCGTTCAAAGGCCGGCTGTGAAGCCATTTCCCGCATCAATGTGAAAAAGCCGCGCATCCCGGGGAACGCGCGGCTCATCCTTACCTTGCGGCAGGTTCGAAGACCGGGTCAGTCAGCGCCCGGATTGATGGACACCGGATCGGAGGCGGGAAACGTCTCCTTCAGGCCCTTGTCGAGCTGCTTTTCGACGTGCGGATCGTTGTCCTTCTCGACGTGATCGGCCGGGTCCTCGGGCTTCTCGCCCTTGTCGGTCTTGTTGGTCCCCGGCGTCGCATTGGCCTCATAGTCGGCGGGGGAGGCGGCCTCGTCTGTCACGCGCTCTTCCGGATCGGCAAAGCTGCGCCGCTCGCCAAGGGCCCTCAGCCCCTGGTCATCGCGGGGCGGCGGGCGGTCGCCGTCGCCGGGCTTGCTGGTCGCGTCATAGACGTCCGGCATGGTGTCGAAATTGGCGATCTCGACGCCGTCGGGGTTGAGATGGGTTTCGTCGAAGGTCTCGGCGCGATCCTGCGCGTCGGGTGTCGGAGTCTGGGGGGTCATGGCGTCTACCTTCCACTGCTCGCGGCCCGCGGCCGCTCTCGTGGAATCAACCCGCCAGCGGGCCTTCTGTTCCGGTCCAGGCGGACGCATTGAGGGCGTCCGCGACCTGCGACATCACCGGACTCCATTCCCCGAACGCGGGCGGTGAAAACACCCTGGCCTGCGGATACCAGGGGTAGGATTCGCTGCCCAGCTGGGTCCAGACCCGGCGTGGTATGATCATCCACAGCGGCGCGCCGCAGGCCCCGGCCAGGTTCAGGGTTGCGTTGGAGAAACCGATGGTCAGGTCCAGCGCACAGGTAAGGGCGGCGACGTCGTCCAGATCCTGCTTGAGGTCGATCCCGGGCGGAACCCAGATGTCGATGCCTTCGGCCCGGGCGGCGGCCAGCTCGGCCTCGCAGTCCCCGTATTGCAGATTGACCAGCGTCACGCCCGGCGCGCGGAGCACAGGCTCCCACAGCTCGAACGGCGAAAAGAACCGGTGGCGCGCGCCCTTGCTGGTCATGCTCTTCCACAGCAGCCCGACCTTTGGTCCGGCGGGGGCGGCGTCCAGCACGGTCCGCCAGTGGGCGACCCGCTCCGGATCGGCCGTCAGATAGCCCCCGCGGTCGGGATAGGCCGCCACGCTTGAACGGAACTGTCGCAGCGGCGAGGCGAGAGGCGCCCACAGATCGATCGCGGCGAGATCCTCCGGCGACAGGAAGGGCAGCACCCTCACGGTGCGGCCGTCGACGCTGAAGGTGGCGTGGACCCCGACCCGCGCGGCGGGGAAGCTGCGCTGGAACAGGCTCACCAGCCGGGGCTCGACCGCAAGGGTCAGCCGCCCGTCCGGGCCGAGGGCCTCCATGATGTCGGGCAGCAGATTGGCGAACAGCACCTCGTCGCCCAGACCCTGTTCGCCGATCAGCAACAGCGAGCGCCCGGCCAGCTCCGCCCCGGGCTCCCAGAGGGGGCGGTCAACGGCGAAGTGGGTGACATCGGCAAAAGCGGGATCGCGCCGCGCCTCATAGTCTTCCCAGCCCTCGGCGACCTGTCCCAGGGCCAGATGCATCGTCGAGCGGGCCAGCCGCATCATCAGGGCTTCGTCGGCCGGCATCGGCGCAGCCATCGCCGCCTCGCAGTCGGCAAGGGCGCCCTCCGCGTCCCCGAGGATCAAGCGGGCGTTGGCCCGATTGTACTGCGCCTTGGGAAAGGCCGGCTGCAGCCGCAGGGCCTCGTCGAAAAAGGTCGCCGACGCCGCCGGATCTCCCTGTTCGGCCAGCACCGTGCCGAGGGTGTTCCACAGCAGGGGCTGCTGCGGATTGGCCATGATCGCCGGCTTGAGGGTCTCGACGGCCTCGTCGAAACGCCCCTGGTCGCGGATCGCGCAGGCCAAGTTGTTGATCGCCTCATGGCTCTCGGGATGCGCCGCCAGGAAATGGGCGAACAGCTTCTCGGCGGTCTCCTTCATCCCCATGCGATAGGCCAGACGGCCCATGTCGTTGGCCACCTCGCCGTGGTCGGGCAACAGCAGCAGGGCCTTTTCATAGGCCTTGACCGAACTGGCGAAGTCGCCGGCCCGCTCCCGGGCGATGGCCAGCAGGTACCAGCCGAACCCGGACCGTTCGTCGGCCTCCAGCGCCTGGATCGCCAGGGCCCCGCCGGTGGCGAAGTCATCCTTCTGCAGGGCGGTGACCGCCTGTTGCAGCAGGCCGTTCAGGGAGGCGGCCTTCATCTCGGCCAGCGCCTCCATCATCCGGGTCAGGGCGGCCGGCGACCCGGCCTGGCCGGCCACGCCGCCAACCAGCCGGGCGGACGCGCCCTCGGCGACCACGGGAGTGAAGCCCATGGCGGCGGCGGAGACGTCGGAACGTCCGGAAGAGCGGGTCATGAGGGGGCCTCGGGGCGGCGCTCGGGCGAAACTGCGGCCTCCTGCATCGCGTGATTATGGTTAGCCGACCCTTAACCCGGCCGTTTCGCCGCACCCTCTGGCAAGGCCCCGTTAACCATACCGGCCTAAATCTGCAGCCTGTATCCGGGGGAGAGGTCACGTGCCGCTCAAGCTGTCACTGAAACCAGGCGAACGTTTCGTCCTCAACGGGGCCGTCGTGCAGAACGGCGACCGCCGCGGCGTGCTGATCCTGCAGAACAAGGCCTCGGTGCTGCGTGAAAAGGACATCATGCAGGAAGAGGAGGCCGTCACCCCGGCCCGCCACATCTACTTCCCCGTAATGATGATGTACCTCGATGAAGCCAGCGCCGGCCGCTACTACGACGAGTTCGTGCGGCGGCTGACCGAATTCATGAATGTGATCCGCAATCCGGCGGTGCTGTCGGAGTGCGTTAACATCTCCAAGCACATTATGGAGCGAGAGTACTACAAGGCGCTGATGCTGTGCCGGAAGCTGGTGGACTACGAGGACGAAAGGCTGGGGAATGTCGCTTCAGGCGTATCAGACGGCGGCGGCGCGGGCTGAGAACCCCCGCGAGGCGGAGTACCGCCTGTTCGGCCAGGTCACCCGGGCCCTGATGGACGCGGAAAAGCTCCCGGAAGGCCAGGTTGAGGGACGTGTCGACGCGCTGGACTGGAACCGGCGCCTGTGGTCGGCCCTGGCGACCGATGTCTCCATGCCCGAGAACGGCCTGCCGATGGCCCTGCGCGCCCAGATCATCTCGATCAGCATGTGGGTTGGCCGCCATACCAGCGCCGTCATCCGGCGCGAGGAAGAGATCGGCCCGCTGATCGATATCAACCGCATCATCATGCAGGGCCTGCACGGCGGATCCGAAGCGGCCTGATCCCCGCCTGTCGGCCCGCTTTCAGCCAAGGTGCAGGATCAAGCAACGCCCCTGACCCCGTGAGCGCCCATGGCCGACCTCTACGCCCTCCTCCTGTCCCTGGTGCTGATCGCCGGCGCGGTGCTCATCCACTTCCGCGCCCTGCGGATGCTGTCGCACTGGCAGGGCCGGGTCGATCTCAGCCGCAACGTCAAGGTTCTGACCATCATCTTCGGCCTGATCGCCGCCCACGCCCTTGAGGCGCTGCTGTTCTCGATCGGCTATGGCTTTGGCGTCCACGCCCTGAAGCTCGGGACCTTTGTCGGCCAGGGCCCGATCAACACCGCCCAGCTGTTCTATTTCTCGATCGAGACCTACACGACCCAGGGGGTCGGCGATGTCTATCTGACCGGTCCGCTGCGGCTGGTCGCCAGTCTGGAACCGCTGGTCGGCCTGATCCTCATCGGATGGTCGACCTCCTTCACCTTCCTGATCATGGGCATCGACTGGCGCATGGCGACCGATCGTCGCGGCGACGCCGGCAACGCCGAAAATCCCTGAGCCGTCAGCCCATGCCAGCCAGGGCCGCGTCCAGCTCGGCCGACGTCACGCCCCTGGCCTCCAGCCTGGCCAGGGCGGCGGTCCTGGCGGCCGGCCAGTCGGCGGCCAGCAGCCCCAGACCCACCACATCGTGGAACCGCCCGCCCTTGCGAATGTGCTGGCGAAACAGCGCCTCTCGCGTGAAGCCGAAGCTTTCGTGCATCTTCCAGACGGCGTCGTTGTCGACAAACACCTCGCACCACAGACGGTTGAGGCCCAGCCGCTCGAAGACGAAGGCCAGCACCAGATACTCCACCGTCGCCCCGACTCCCCGGCCCCGCGTCGCCGGGTCAGCGAGGTAATAGGCCCATTCGCATCGGCTGTTGTGGGGATCGATCGCGACCACATTGGCCAGGCCCACCGGCTGTTCGTCCAGCATCACGATCCAGTAGCGGCGATCCCCGCCGCCCGCCGCCCGGGCGATCCAGGCGCGATGCTCTTCGGGGGCGATGGGGTGATCGGAATACATATAGGGCGCCACGGCGGGGCTGTTGCGCCAGGCAAAAAGCTGGTCGGCGTCGCCCGTTTCCAGCGGTCGCAGCCTCACCGTCATGTCGTCCTGGCTCCCTGGATCCGGCGGGAGGCGGCGGGGCGGGCAGGGGATGTCGCTGTCATGGTCCTCTCCGGCCGCGGCCGTTCTGACGCTCGAAGCGAACCACAGTTCGCCAATGCCCGCCAGACGCAGGCGATGCGCCGCATCGCGCCCGCGTTGCGCTGCGGCCGAAAGCTGTAGTAACCATCCGCCCCCTGACGATCCCGGGCCGCCCTGAGCTGCCCCCGATCGGCGCCCACCCGGACCCTGGCGTCCCCAGACTGCGCGGCATTCCCTCCATGCCCAAGTCCTCCGCGCGCGCCCCGGCGCACCAGATCGGCGCCCTGCCGTGGCGACGGCGGGATGGCGTCGTGGAGGTGTTGCTGGTGACCAGTCGGGAAACCCATCGCTGGGTGATCCCAAAGGGCTGGCCGATGACCGGGCTCAGCGACCCGGAGGCGGCGGCGACCGAGGCCTGGGAGGAGGCCGGGCTCAAGGGGCTGATCGTCACCACGCCCGCCGGCGCCTTCACATATGACAAGCGGCTCAAGGACGGCGCCCTTCGCGCCTGCAGGGTCAAGGTCTATCCTCTGGAGGTCACCGTCGAGCGAGAGCAATGGCCGGAGGCGGGCCAGCGCGACCGCCTCTGGACCACGCCCGACCAGGCCGCGCGCCTGGTCCAGGAGCCGGAGCTTGCGGCGCTCCTGCTGCGGTTCCAGCCCGACTGACAACCTGTTCCTCGCCCTACTCATCTCTGCCGGGCAAGGCGGCATTTGTTTCCCGGTGCGCGCCGGTCGTTTTCGGCGCCGCGGGATTAACCAAAGAAAATCAACGACCGAAGGCGCGGCGCCGATTGGCCCGGGCCTTGCGATAGCCGTGGCGGGCCAGAAGGCCCACCGGCGAAAACCGCCGGAAGCCCCCGACCAGAATGGAAGGAACCGCCGATGCTTTCGGTGAACACCAACGCGGGCGCGATGATCGCGCTCCAGAACCTCAACGCGACCAACATGGAGTTGTCGCAGACCCAGAACCGCATCAACACCGGCAAGCGGGTGGCTAACGCCAAGGACAACGGCGCCATCTGGGCTATCGCCCAGGGACAGCGCGCGACGTCGCAAGCCCTCAATGCCGTGAAGGACTCGCTCAATCGCGGAGCTTCCGGGATCGACGTGGCCATCGCCGGCGGTGAATCGGTCTCCGACCTTCTGTTGCAGATGAAGGAGAAAGCCCTGGCGGCGTCGGACACCAGTCTCGACTCCGCAAGCCGTTCCGCCCTGAACGAGGACTTCAAGGCCCTGCGGGATCAGATCTCCAAGGCCGTCACCAACGCCGACTTCAACGGGGTCAACCTGCTGAAGACCGGCGCCACTGACATTGCGGCCCTCGCCAATTCGGACGGATCCTCCAAGCTGACCGTGGCCGCAGAAGTCATGGCGCTGGGCGGATCGATCGTCACCGTCGCCGCGACCGGTTCCATCGGGACCGTCACCACGGCTGCGGCGATGATCACCACGGTCAACACCTCCATCAGCAACACCAGCGCGGCGCTCGCGCGGCTTGGCACCAAGGCCAAGGCGTTCGAACTCCACAGCGCCTTCATCGGCAAGCTGCAGGACAGCCTCGATGCCGGCGTGGGCAATCTGGTCGATGCGGATCTGGCCAAGGAAAGCGCCAAGCTCCAGGCGCTGCAGACGAAGCAGCAACTGGGTGTCCAAGCTCTGTCCATCGCCAATCAGACGCCGCAGACCATTCTGTCGCTGTTCCGATAGTCGCGACGCCGGGCGGGCCCCTCGATTCCGAGGGCCCGTCCGGCAGACTTTTCCAGGATTTGACTTGAGAAGCCGGCCTTAAGGCTTCACGGGCGGCTCGAGACTCTTCAGATAGCTGACCAGAGCGGCCACCTCATCCGGTTCGTAGACCCAGACCGGCATCGGTCCATGACCGACCACAATGCCCTCCGCCAGGGCTTCCGACAGATCCCCGACATCGAACTGCCTGTAGAGCTCGCGAAATTTCGGCGCTTCCTTCAGGGGGCTTGAGCCGATCTCGCCGATGGCGTGACAGGACGAGCAATCCCGCACCGCAATGGATTTTCCCAGGGCCAGCTGGGCTGCGTCGGGGGGCGCGGGCGTCTCTTGAACCTGGCCATGAGCGCCCGCCGCCGAGGCGAGAACGGCCAGCGCCAGGGCGCACGTCGCGGCCGACAGAAGGGCCGGAACGGTTCGAAGCGCGGAGCGTCGCTGACGGGCCTGATCCATGGTTTTCTCTCCAGATCGGGGGCAGTTTCGGCCAATTTCCGGCTTCTGCCTTGACCTGCATCAACCCCGCGACGGCCCGGATGGCGTCCGCCCGGTCATTTCTGCCTGGGCAAGGTCGGCAAGATTTGCCGGGTGACTCCTGCAACCGGCAGATTTTGCCGGGAGGCGCCATGCCTAACAGACATATAACTCAATTAATTCAATAGGTTGTTGCGGAGACTCATGTTGGGCGATCTGGCCCGCCCCTTGCTTCCCAAGGCCTGAGCAAAATGCTCCCGACTGTCAAAATGACGTCGGACACCTTGAATAGGGAATATCGTCATGGCGCTGAACAGCGTTAACACGAACTTTGGGGCTATGGTCGCCCTCCAGAACCTGAACTCCACCAACATGGAGCTGCAGCAGGTTCAAAACCGCATCAACACCGGCAAACGCGTGGCTTCGGCCAAGGACAATGGCGCCATCTACGCCATCGCCCAGGGCCAGCGCGCGACCTCCAACTCGCTGAACGCCGTCAAGGATTCGCTGCAACGCGGCATCTCCGTCGTCGACGTGGCGATCGCTGGCGGTGAGTCGGTGAACGACCTGCTGACCCAGATGAAGGAAAAGGCCCTCGCGGCCGCTGACACCTCGCTGGACACCGCCAGCCGCACGGCCCTGAATGAAGACTTCAAGGCGCTGCGCGACCAGATCGGCAAGGCCGTCGCCAATGCCGACTTCAACGGCGCCAACATGATCAAGGCCAGCGGCACCACCATCGCCGCGCTCGCCAACTCCGACGGCTCCTCGAAGCTGACGGTCGCGGCGCAGTCCCTGGCGCTTGGCGGCTCCAACGTGACGGTGACGGCGACCACGTCGTTCTCCACCGCCACCACCGCCGCCTCGGCCCTGGCTCTGGTCACCGCTTCGATCACCAACACCAGCGCGGCCCTGGCCAAGCTCGGCACCGGTTCGAAGTCGCTGGAAACGCACCTCAGCTTCATCGGCAAGCTGCAGGACAGCCTGGACGCCGGCGTGGGCAACCTCGTCGACGCCGACCTGGCCAAGGAATCCGCGAAACTGCAGGCCCTGCAAACCAAGCAACAGCTCGGTGTGCAGGCTCTGTCGATCGCCAACTCCTCGGCTTCGTCGCTGCTGGGTCTGTTCCGCTAACGGCTCCATGAGCGGGGGCGGGCGCGACAGCGTCCGCCCCTCATCATGCGCTTCCGCCCGATCCGCAAGGCCCGGGCGCTTTGGCAGGAGACGCCGCGCAGAAATGGCGCGGCGAATTGGGAGAGATGACTAATAACATAAGCCCTATCCGCGCAGTCCCGGAGCCCCCCGTCGTGGCGCCCGTCGCCATCGGCGCCGTGATCGACCGCCCCGTGGAACCCGCCGCCGAGATCCCGGCGACCGGTCCCAGAGGACAAACCGCCGACCTGCGGTTGGTGATCGAGGAGGACAAGGACACCGGCGCCTTCGTCTACAAGACCCTCGATCGACGCACCGGCGAGGTCGTCCAGCAACTGCCACGGGAGAGCGTCCTCAAGGCGATGGCCTCGGACAGCTACAACCCCGGCCTGGTGGTCGACACGCGCGACTAGACGCAGCCGTCGGCCTCCGCGGCCCACGAACCCTTTAACCGACGTCGCCCCCCGCGACGGCGGCCATCATGGTTTCCGGCCTGTTAACCATACGCACACCATCGGTCCGCTAGCCTGAACGGGAACAGGCGGTCGAATCGGCGACCGCCAGCGCCGGACGGCGCACCTGCGGAGACGGTCCATGACCATCGGCGTGCACACCAATCAGTCGGCCCTGATTGCGCTTCAGAATCTGAACAAGACCAACGACAACCTGGAAAGCGTCCAGGGGCGCATCAGTACCGGCCTGAAGGTGCAGGGCGCCAAGGACAACGCCTCGGTCTGGGGCATCGCCCAGGCGCAGCGGGCGGATGTCGGCGCCCTGTCGGCCGTCAAGATGAGCCTGGATCGCGCCACCTCGATCTCCGACGTGGCGCTGACGGCCGGGGAGTCGGTCTCGGACCTGCTCAACACGCTCAAGGAAAAGGTCGTGGCGGCGATGGACCCGTCGCTCGACTCGGTGTCCCGCACGGCCCTGGACGCCGACTTCAAGGCGACGCTGAAGCAGATCACCCAGGCCCTGACCAACGCCAGCTTCGACGGCGCCAACCTGCTGGACGGATCGCTGACCAGCAATATCCGCTTCCTGGCCAACGCCGACGCCAACGCCTACATCACCCTGTCGGTGAAGAACATGTCGCTGGGCGGTTCGCTGATCACCATCGCCTCCACCGCCTCGATCACCACCGCCACCCTGGCGACGGGCATCCTGTCGCAGCTGAACAGCTCGATCAGCAACGTGAACCAGGCGCTGGGCGACCTGGGCGCCCAGTCCAAGCAGATCGAGGCGCACAACACCTTCATCTCCAAGCTGACCGACGTGCTCAACAGCGGTATCGGCAACCTTGTCGATGCCGATCTGGCCAAGGAAAGCGCCCGGCTGCAGGCCCTGCAGGTGCAGCAGCAACTCGGCGCCCAGGCCCTGTCGATCGCCAACCAGGCGCCGCAGATCGTCCTGTCGCTGTTCCGGGGCGGCTAATCCCGACCCCCGACATGATCGAGCTTCGCGATCTGGAACCCGGCGACGAGGAGCAGCTCTACCGCTGGCGCCTCGAGCCGGAGGTCGAGCGCTGGATGTCCGACGCCGCCGTGCCCGATCGCGGCGCCCACCAGCGCTGGTTCGTTGACCTTCTGGCGGGCGACGACGGCCGCGGCTGGATGATCACCCGCTCCGGAAAACCCGTCGGCATGCTGACCCTGACCGGTCTGGCCAGCCACCATCGACGCGCCGCCTGGAACTGGTTTGTCGGCGATGCCGACGCCCGGGGTCGCGGTGTCGGCCGGGCGGCCCAGGTGCTGGGCCTGGACAAGGCCTTCCTGGATCTGGGTCTCGACAAGGTCTGGGCGGAGGTCATGGCCGACAACGACGGCGCCCTGAAGCTTCAGGCCGCCTGCGGCTTCCTACGCGAGGGCTATCTGCGCGACCACGTCCTGAAGAACGGCAAGCGTCGCGACGTGGTGTTGCTGGGCATGCTGGCCGGCGACTGGCGGGCGCGGCGGGAAAAGGCCAGGGCGGACCTGGTCGAGGCGCGACTGATCGCCCCTTAACGCCCTGTAAGCGCCATATGCGCGATACTGACCGCGAAGGCGTGCGTCCGCGCGTCGGGAACCGCTCGTGATCACTTTCGATACCTCGGTCCTGCTGGGTTATTACCAGGCGCGAACCGGTCAGGGCTCCACCCTGGCGACGGGATCCACGAGCTCGTACAAAACCAAATATGCGCCGACCGCGCCCTGGTCGACGGGTTCGGAGGCGCCACGCGCTTCGGCCCTGGTGCAGTCGGTGATGCAGGGCCGCAGGTTCATCGACGAGAACGCCGCCACCCTCGACCTTCCCGGCTCCAGCGCCGACTACAAGAAGCTGTTTGCCCTGTTCCAGGGCCTCAACGCCCTGACCGGCCTGGCCGAACGGATGAGTGTTCGCGGCGTCAGCGATGCCGAAAAGAGCAAAATCCAGAAGCTGTTCACCAAGGGTCTCTCTGAAACCACCGCCTATGCCGACAGCCTGAAACTGGCCCAGCTGCGGCTGACCCGCGGCGAGGCGATGCTGTCTGACAAGACATCGGTGGGCGTGCCCCGGGCCGACTACAGCTACACCACCGGAACCGTGCATACCGGCACGGCCAACGACGCCGTCGACGCCTTCGCCGGGGCGGCGGCCTTCACCATCGACGTCAAGAAGCTCAACACCACCCAGACCATCAGCATCGACCTGTCCGAAATGGGCTCGGCCACCCGCTCGATGAGCAATGTGGCCGCCTTCATCAATGACAAGCTGTCAGCGGCGGGTGTGGCCACACGGTTCCAGCTGAGCCGCACCCCCGGCGAGGTCAAGACGACCAAGACCGGCGGGACCACGGTCACCCTGCCGGCCGAGCCGGACAAATACGCCTTCAAGATCGTCGGCGACTCCTCGGAGAAGGTCACCTTCTCGGCCGCGTCGGCGACCCCGGCTGTCTATGTCTCCACCGTCGCCGGCAACCCTGATCCGGACAAGGACAAGACCACCGACGACGCGGTCTATGTCAGCGGCCTCATCAAGACCGCGGCGGCGACGACGGCGGGGCAGGTCGGCTCGCGGGTCTTCGCCAATGGTCTCGAAAAGACGGTCACCGGCGTTCGCGACAGCCAGGTCGGGCCGGACGGCTCGGTCTATATGCTGGCCGAGGTCTCGGGAGACACCGATGGCCAGACCATCAAGGGCGAGAACGATGTCGCCCTGCTCAAGTACGACTCCCAGGGCCAGCTGATCTACGCCCGCACCATGGGCGCTGTCGGAACGATGAAGGCCAACGCCCTGGCCATTTCCGCCGATGGCCAGGTGGCCATCGCCGGCTCGATCACCGGCCAGCTCGAGGGGACGACCAACGGCCCGATCAATTCGGGGCCGACCTCCAGCCTCAGCGACAGTTTCGTCACCCTGTTCAACGCCAAGGGCGAGGAGCAGTGGACCAGCCGGCGCGGGGCCCTGCAGGATGATGAAGCCACTGCCGTGGCCTTCGGCGCCGACGGCACGGTCTATGTCGGCGGCAAGACCAAGTCCTCGATGCCGGGCGCCTCGGGGCTTGGCGGCTGGGACGGCTATCTGACGGCCTTCAGCACTGACGCGCTCGGCAAGCCCAAGACCCTCTTCACCGAGCAGCTGGGCGGGGCGGGCAATGACGAGGTCAAGGGCCTGGTCGTCGACGGCTCACAGGTCATCGTGGCCGGTATGGAAGACAAGCACGCGGTGCTGCGCAGCTTCGACGTCACCGGCGGAACCGCCACCGCCGTCGCCAGCCGCGATCTTGGCGACCTGCTGGGCGGGACCGTGGCCGGCATCCGCCTTGAGGGCGGCCAGCTCTACATCGGCGGCTCGACCCGCAATGGCTCGGTCGCCCTGGGCGCCGCCGCCTCCGCCTACGCCGGCGGCATGGACGGCTTCGCGGGCCGGCTGTCGACCGATCTGTCCAGCACGGCCCAGGACGCGCTCAGCTACTATGGCGGCTCCGGCGACGACACGGTCACCGGCATGGCCGTGGCCAATGGCAAGGTCTGGCTCACCGGCCTGGCGGGCGCCAACATGCCCGACGGCTCCGATCCGATCGCCAGCCAGGACGGCTATATCGTCGAGGTCGATCCCACGACCGGCGCGGCGGGCTCGGCCCAGCGGATCACCGGCAAGGACGGCTATGTCACCCCGACCTCCATCGCCGTGGACGCGACCGGCGCCTCGGTGCTCGACGCCTTCGGACTGCCCCGGGGCTCGCTGGAATACACCGACTCCGCCCTGATCACGGCGGCGACCTCGGCCCGGCCCGGCGACCAGTTCCAGATCCGCACCCGCGAGGGCGGCGCCCTGGCCACCGTCACCCTCTCGGCCAACGACACATTGGAAACCCTGGCGGCCAAGGTCCGTCGGGCGGGCGGCTACCGCGCCAAGGTCGAGGTGGTCAGCGATGGCGACGTCCGCCGCCTGAAGATCACCCCGAGCAACGCCAACGCCCAGGTCGAGATCCTGCCGGGCAAGAACGGCAGGAACCTGCTGGACTCCATCGGTCTGGCCGAGGGCGTCGTGCGGCAGACCACGGTCGTCGATGGCCGCACGGTTTCGGCGGGCGGCGGCGGCAACGTCTATGGCCTGGGCCTGGCCAACGACATCAACCTTTCCACCGAGGATTCGACCCGCGCCGCCCTGCTGGTGCTGTCCAAGGCGATGAGTTCGATCCGCACCGCCTACAAGGACCTGGAGACCGCCGCCAAGCCCGCCTCGGTCAAGGCCGTCGAGGCCGCCAGCGGCCCGGTGCCCAGCTACCTGACCGACCAGATCGCCAACTACACCGCCGCCCTCAATCGCCTGAGCGGGGGCTGACCCCTTCGGCTTCCTGCAGGCTTGCGCTTGAAAGCGTCGCAATGTCGCGCTAGCGCTGAATTCATGGAATTTCTCAAGGATCGCCGCGTCGTTCTGGGCCTGGGCGCCCTGATCGCCATCCTGCTGGGGGCGTTGATCGCCATTGCCATCGCCGGCGGCTCGAAGAAGGACGATGGTCCGCCGCCGGCCTCCCAGGGCGGCCTGGTGGTCGAACAGGGTCGCGACGACGACACCAAGCTTGATCCCGCCCGTCCGATCCGCTGCTTCGTCGAGGGCCAGTTCGCCGGCGAGGTGACCCTGGCCGAGTGCGCCAGGCGCAACGGCGTCGCCACCGGCGCCCTGGACGTGGGCGTTGACGAGACCGGCGCCCTGTCGGCGTCCGGCCAGACCGGCGCCATCGTCGCGCCGCTGCCGCCGACCGAGGTCCAGACCGCGCCGCCGCACCCCGTCCCCGCGCCGATGCCGCAACCGCCGGGACCGGCAGCGCCGGCTCCGGCCCCCGCGCCGACCTCTGTCGCCGACGGCGGCGCCTGCTGGCGCTACGCCGATGCCACCTGGAGCAAGGTCGCCGACGGGCTCAGCCTCAATGCCTGCGTCCAGCGTCTCTACGCCGGCCAGTGCGAGCGCTCCGGTCGCGCCAGCTATGGCCGCTGGGGCCAGCAGACCCTGCGGCTGGTGCCGGGCAAGGTGGAGATTTCCGACGACAACCGCCGGTTCCGCACCCTCGCCAGGCAGAACCGCAAATGCGTCATCGAGCCGGTCTCTTGAGCCGGTCTCTTGAGCCCGTCGGGGCGGGGGCATAGGGTCTTTGCATGATCAAGCACCTGCCGCTGCTCGCCGCCGGCCTCGCCCTGTCCCTGGCGGCCTGTGAAAAGGTTCCCGAGGCGCCCTACGACAAGGGGGTCTGCTTCCACGCCGTCCCGCAGGCGGGCAACACCTTCCGCTTCAACCCGGTGAAGAAGAACGTCGCCTCGGTGGAATACTGCGCCGCCGAGCTGGAAGGCATGCGCCTGCGCTTCCTGTCCATGGGCAGCCAGAACCGCGAGATCGTCGGCGCCTACCAGGGCAGCTTCCTGATCCTCAATCAGGCCGGAATCTTCCGCCGCGCCAAGTGGAACGGAACCCAGTATCTGCTGCTGGTCCGGGTCAACGGCAAGCTGGCCCAGCCGGGCGCGGTGCCCGACTACTGATTTCCGGCGCCTTGCGGGACGCGATCTTGCTGTGGACTGTTGTCAGCGGACGTGAACAAAGCATAAACATTAAGCTTGCGCGGTTTCCGGGCCGGCCTTAGGGTCCGCCGCAGATGCCGGCGCGGATGGTCGCCGGGCGAGATGGAGAGTCCCATGGCGGGCAGCGTCAACAAGGTCATTCTGGTCGGCAACCTGGGCAAGGACCCGGAAATCCGCACCCTCAACTCCGGCGACCGGGTCGCCAACCTGTCCATCGCCACTTCGGAGACTTGGCGTGACCGCAACAGCGGCGAGCGCAAGGAGAAGACCGAGTGGCATCGGGTCGTCATCTTCAACGACAACATCGTCAAGGTCGCCGAGCAGTATCTGCGCAAGGGCTCGACGGTCTATGTCGAGGGCTCGCTGCAGACCCGCAAATGGACCGACCAGCAGGGCGTTGAGAAGTATTCCACCGAGATCGTGCTGCAGAAGTTCCGCGGCGAACTGACCATGCTGGGCGGCCGCGGCGACGGCGGCGGCGCCTCCGGCGGCGGCGGCGGCGATGACTACGGCTACGGCGGCGGTTCGGGCGGCGGCGGCGGCTTCGGCGGCGGCCAGCGCAACCAGCCCTCAGGCCCCCGCGAGGACTTCAGCGCCGATCTCGACGACGAGATTCCGTTCTAGAACCGGGCCGGTTCCCGCCGTCGGACCGGCGGGCGCACCCTTGTGGCGTGGTTGTCATCAGTCTCTCCCCGGGAGGGGAGGGCGACCTCTGGACCTGGACCTTGAACTCCGCGCCCCGAACCCCCTTCACGACCTCGGAGTGGCTGGCTATCGGCGCCATCCTGCTGGTCTGGGGCCTGAACAACGCCGCCGCGAAGCTGGCGACCGAGGTGCTGCCGCCGCTGTTCATGGGCGGCATGCGGTTTCTGATCGCCCTCGTTTTCCTGCTGCCCTTCCTGCGGCCGCCCTGGCCGCCCTGGCGCGAGTTCCTGCCGCTGGTTCTGCTGGTCGGGCCGCTGCATTTCGGCCTCGTCTACATCGCCTTCGGCATGGTCCATAACCTCAGCCCCATCGTGGTGGCGCTGCAGCTCTGGATCCCGATGACGGCCCTGTTCTCCTGGCTGATCCTCAAGGAGACCATGCCCCGTGCCGCCGTCGCCGGCATGGCGGTGGCCTTCGCCGGCGTGGCCTGGATGAGCCTCGATCCGCACGGCGCGGCCGATCTGCCGGGCCTGCTGGTCGGCATTCTCGCCAGCGGTCTGTGGGCCCTTGGCACGGTGCTGGTGCGACGCGCGCCCCGCGTCCGGCCGCTGAAGATGCAGGCCCTGACCTCGCTGGCCGCCGCCCCGGTCCTGCTGGCGGCCTCCTTCGCCTTCGAGCCGCAGGTCATCCACCGGGCGACGACCGCGCCGGCCTACGTCTGGGTGCTGGTGGTGTTCGCCGCCCTGGCCTCCACCGTCGGCGCCACGGCCCTGCTGTTCTGGCTGATCCAGCGGCGGGAGGCGGGGCGGGTGACGCCCTGGTTCCTGCTGACCCCCCTGGTCAGCTGCGCCATCGGCGTCGGGCTGATGGGCGACGCCATGACGCTGCAGCTGTTCTGCGGCGGCCTGGCGACCATGGCCGGCGTCGCCCTCGTCGCCCTCAGCGAGCGTCAGGCGGCCAGGGCGGCCGCCTGAGGTTCCGGGGGGATATTACGGCGCCGCGATCACGCCACAGGCCACCCGGCCGCCGGCGCCGCCGATCGGCTGGGTGAAATAGTCATCGGGCTTTTCGTGGATGACGATGGCCGATCCGTCCGCGTCCAGCAGATTGAGCCGCGAATGGCCGTCGGTCAGGGCGGTCCAGGGGCTGAACAGTTCGGCGTGGCTGGTCCCGTCGGCCGCGACATAGATGTTGTTCAGGTCGCCCGCTTCGTTGAGGCCGGGGTTGAGCAGGCCGTGAACCCGGTCTCCGGCGCCGTGGACATGGCCTCCGGACGACTTGAAATCGGCGCTGGAGCAATCGCCCTTCTCGTGGAAGTGCATGCCATGCCAGCCGGGGGTCAGGCCCTTGGCGTCCAGGGTGATGAGCACGCCGGTGGGAGCGTCGGTCAGGATCGCCGATCCCAGGTCCTCTCCGGCCGGTCCCTTCAGCATCACCCGAACGCTGGCCGGTCCGTCCGCCGAGGCGATCCCCGGCGCGGCGGCGAAGGGAAGGACGAGGGCGGCGGCGGCCGCGGCGAGCAGCATGGTGCGCATGATCAGTCTCCGGGTTTGGTCCGTGATAGGCCATGAATGGGGCGTCCGGGTGGCGCCCCGCGATCTGGAATGATAACTAACCAAAGCACATTCCGTGTCGATTCCACCGGATAGTTTCCTTCCTTGACCGACGACAATCATACGCCGCCCGATGACAGCCGGCGGGGCGCAGTCAGCCCCATCGCCATCGAGGACGAACTCAGAAAATCCTATCTCGACTACGCGATGAGCGTCATCGTCAGCCGCGCCCTGCCGGACGCGCGCGATGGCCTCAAGCCCGTACACCGCCGCGTGCTGTTCAGCATGAACGAGCAGGGGCACACCCACGACAAGCCCTATGTCAAATCGGCCCGCGTGGTCGGCGACGTCATGGGCAAGTACCACCCTCACGGCGACCAATCGATCTATGACGCCCTGGTGCGCATGGCCCAGCCCTTCTCCATGGGGCTGATGCTGATCGATGGTCAGGGCAACTTCGGTTCGGTCGACAACGATCCCCCGGCGCAGATGCGCTACACCGAATGCCGCATGACCCGGGCCGCCGAGGCCCTGCTGGCCGACCTCGACAAGGACACCGTCGACTTCAAGGACAACTACGACGGCAAGGAATCCGAGCCTGTCGTCCTGCCCTCGCGCATTCCCAACCTGCTGGTCAACGGCTCGGGCGGCATCGCCGTCGGCATGGCCACCAATGTGCCGCCGCATAATCTGGGCGAGATCGTCGACGCCTGCCTGGCCATGGTCGACAATCCCGACATCACCCTCGAGGAACTGCTCGACATCGTTCCCGGTCCCGACTTCCCGACCGGGGGCGAGATCGTCGGCCGCTCCGGCGCCCGCCAGGCCCTGATGACCGGCCGGGGCAGCGTGATCATGCGCGGCGCCTCGACCATCGAGACCATCCGCAAGGACCGCGAGGCGATCGTCTTCACCTCGCTGCCCTATCAGGTGAACAAGGCCGCGCTGATCGAGCGCATCGCCGAGATGGTGCGGGAGAAGCGGATCGAGGGCATCGGCGAGATGCGCGACGAGAGCGACCGCGAGGGTCTGCGCGTCGTCATCGAGCTCAAGCGCGACGCCACCCCCGAGGTCGTGCTCAACCAGCTGCACCGCTACACCGCCGTCCAGACCAGCTTCGGCGTCAACATGCTGGCGCTCAATCGCGGCCGGCCGATGCAGATGGGCCTGAAGGAGCTGCTGACCTGCTTCGTGGAGTTCCGCGAAGAGGTGGTGGTCCGCCGCGCCAAGTTCGAACTGGGCAAGGCGCGAGATCGCGGCCACACCCTGGTCGGCCTGGCCATCGCCGTGGCCAATATCGACGAGGTCATCGCCATCATCCGCTCTTCGGTCGATCCGGCCGAGGCCCGCAGCCGCCTGGTCGCCAAGGCCTGGCCGGCCGGCGACATGATGCCGCTGATCAACCTGATCCAGGATCCCCGCACGGTCGTCGCCGACGACCATGTCAGCCTGACCGACGAGCAGGCGCGCGGCATCCTGGCCCTGACCCTCTCGCGCCTGACGGGCCTGGGCCGCGACGAGATCATGGGCGAGGCCGGATCCCTGGCCAAGACCATCGCCGACCTGCTCGAACTGCTGTCCCAGCGGGCCAACATCATGGCGGTTGTCCGTGAGGAGCTGGTCGAGGTGCGCGAGCGCTTCGCCGTGCCGCGCCGCACCGTCATCACCGAGGGCGACGGCGAGATCGAGGACGAGGACCTGATCCCCCGCGAGGACATGGTCATCACCGTCACCCACGGCGGCTATGTGAAGCGCACCCCACTGTCGACCTACCGCAGCCAGAGGCACGGCGGCAAAGGCCGGTCCGGCATGGCGACCAAGGACGAGGACGCCGTCACCCGGGTCTTCTCGGCCTCGACCCATGCGCCGATGCTGTTCTTCAGTTCCGGCGGCAAGGTCTACAAGCTCAAGGTCTGGCGTCTGCCGCTCGGCAACCCGACCTCGCGCGGCAAGGCCTTCGTCAACCTGCTGCCCATCGAGCAGGGCGAGACCATCACCTCCATCCTGACCCTGCCCGAGGACGAGGCGACCTGGGACACCCTGGATGTGATGTTCGCCACCCGCAGCGGCAGCGTCCGCCGCAACAAGCTCAGCGACTTCGTGCAGATCAACCGCAACGGCAAGATCGCCATGAAGCTCGACCCCGAGTCTCTCGGGGGCGAAGACGCCATTGTCGGGGTCGGCCTCTGCACCAGCGACAGCGATGTCCTGCTGACCACGGCGGCCGGTCGCGCCATCCGGTTCGAGGCCGATGACGTCCGCGTCTTCTCCAGCCGCGATTCCATGGGCGTGCGCGGCATCCGCCTGCTGGGTGACGACGTGGTCATCTCCATGGCCATCCTGCGCAACGTCCCGGCGACGCCGGAAGAACGCGCGGCCTATCTCAAGCAGTCGCGGGCGGCGCTGGCCGCGGCCCGCGCCCAGTCTGACGAGGACGGCGAGGAGGCCGAGGTCGCCGCGGTCGAGGACGAGGAAGAAACCACCTCGGACACCGCCCTCAGCCTCGAGCGCTACGCCGAGCTTGGCGCCGCCGAGGAAGTCATCCTGACCATGTCGTCGGAAGGCATCGGCAAACGCTCCAGCGCCTACGACTTCCGCCGCACCGGGCGGGGCGGGCAGGGGCTTCTGGCCCAGGATCTCACCCGCAAGGGCGGTCGCCTGGTCGCCGCCTTCCCGGTCGAGGACAGCGACGAACTGCTGCTGGTCACCGATCAGGGCCAGCTGATCCGCTGCCCGGTCGCCAACATCCGCGTCGCGGCCCGCAACACCCAGGGCGTCATCGTCTTCCGCACCGGCAAGGACGAGCACGTCGTTGGCGTCGAGCGGCTGGCGGAGACCGGCGGCGCGGCGGATGACGAGGATGGAGACAACGGGGGCGACGAACCCTCTGTCTCCGGGTAACACTTGAACCCGCCGGGATCGGCCGGCCAGCGCAACAGGGGGTGTCCATTGCCACGCGTCGGACTCTATCCGGGCACGTTCGATCCGATGACCAACGGTCATCTGGACATCATCGGGCGGGCGGTGAAGCTGGTGGACAAGCTGGTCATTGGCGTGGCCATCAACAACAGCAAGGGCCCGCTGTTCAGCCTCGACGAGCGGGTCGAGATCACCCGGCGTGAGACCGCCCACCTCAAGACCCAGGCCGAGATCGAGGTCGTGCCCTTCGAGGGCCTGCTGATGCATTTCGCCCGCGAGGTCGGCGCCGGCATCATCATCCGCGGCCTGCGCGCCGTGGCCGACTTCGAATACGAATTCCAGATGACCGCGATGAACCAGCAGCTGGACCGCGACATCGAAACCGTCTTCCTGATGGCCGACCCCCGCCACCAGGCCGTCGCCTCCCGCCTGGTCAAGGAAATCGCCAAACTGGGCGGCGACATCTCCAGCTTCGTGCCCAAGGGCATCGAAAGGGAACTCCTCACCAAGGTCGGCCGGAACTAACCGCCTCCCCGGCGAAAGCCGGGGCCCAGACTCACCCACGAAACCTAGCCAGCCTGGCCCCAACCCGGCGCCAACCCCACCCACAGTCAGGCCCTCATCTGGGCCCCGGCCTTCGCCGGGGAGGCGGATGTGGGGTCCATTCACCGGCGAAAGCCGGCCTGCCCGCCCAGGAAGCAGCGCCGGGCCAACCCTATCCCCGCTTCCCCGGCGAAGGCCGGGGCCCAGATTCATCCACGTAAGTCGGCCGGGCTGGCTCCAAACCGGCCAATCCCCACCCACAGTCAGGCCCCCATCTGGACCCCGACCTTCGCCGGGGAGGCGGATGTGGGTCCATTTCACCGACGAAAACCGCCCCGCTCCACCTGGAAGCAGCACCGGGCCAACCCTGTCCCCGCTTCCCCGGCGAAGGCCGGGGCCCAGATTCATCCACGTAAGTCGGCCGGGCTGGCCTCAATGCGCCGCCCCCAGAACAGTTCGACCGGATCCACCCCAACACCGCCTCCCCGGCGAAGGCCGGGGCCCAGACTCACCCATCCAAGTCGGCCGCGTTGGCCTCAAGGCGGCGCCAGCCCCGCGAACAGTCAGCCCTCCATCTGGGCCCCGGCCTTCGCCGGGGGGGCGGGAGAGGCCCAGATTCACCCACGAAACCTGGCCGGCCTGGCCCCAACCCTCACTGTAGGCCGCGCCACCCCGTTGCAGCCTACAAACCCTGCACCTCGGCCACGCCCAGGCCTACGCGATAGCCTACGCCCACTGCCGCCCGCCCCACGGCAAACCCCGTCGCCGCAAGGGATTTCCACCTCCCACCGCGGCATCGACTTTTCGCGCGGGTCGTCCGCCGCGCTACAATGGGCCGCCGCTTCGACAAGCCGCGCCATTTCCGCCTTGCGATTGCCGCAACCCACCGCTACCGCGGGTCCCATGAAATCCGTCCTCCTTGCCGCCCTTCTGGTGCTGACCCCCGCCGCCGCGATGGCCCAGCCGGCGCTCAGCGCCAGCGACTGGCGCACGCCCGATCCCGACGACGTCCTGGTCATCGACACCAGCCAGGGCCGCATCATCCTGGAAATGGCCCCGCAGCTGGCCCCGGCCCATGTGGCCCAGGTCCGCACCCTGGCCCGCCAGCACTTCTATGACGGCCTGCAGTTCTTCCGGGTCATCAATGGCTTCATGGCCCAGACCGGCGATCCGAAGAACGACGGCACCGGCGGTTCGGAGCTGCCGGACCTGAAGGCGGAGTTCGAGTTCCGTCGCGGCCGGACCGACCCCTTCGTGCTCTATGAAAGGCTGCCGGCCGGCGGCGATATCGGCGTCACCGAGGTCGGCTTCTACGGCTCCATGCCGGTCCGCACCGGTCCGCAGATGCAGATGCTGGCCTCCGTCGACGGCAAGACCGGCGGCTGGGGGCTGTTCTGCCCGGGCGTCGCCGGCATGGCCCGCAGCCAGGACCCCGACAGCGCCAACAGCCAGTTCTTCCTGATGCGCGACACCTATCCGACCCTCAACAGCCAGTACACCGCCTGGGGCCGGGTGCTGTCCGGCGAGGATGTGGTCCTCAAGATCAAGGCCGGACCCGAGGACGACAAGGTGCCGGAGCCGCGGGATTTCATGAAGACCGTGCGCCTGCTGTCCGACATCCCTGAGAAGGATCGGCCGAAAATCCAGGTCGTCGACACCCGCTCTCCGGGCTTCAAGGCGATGGTCGCGGCCCAGAAGGCGGCGGCCGGCGGCGTTCTGACCATTTGCGATGTGGAGATTCCGGCTAAGGTCGGCTGACGATCCTATCCGGAGGGGCCATGCGTTATCTGAAGCCTGTGACCGTCGCCGCGGCCTGTCTCGCCGTCGGACTGAGCGGCTGTATCTCGATCGAGGTCAGTTCCACCACCGAGGTCACGCCCGGGCCGCCCGCCGCGGTCGACTGGCGCAGCCCTGACCCGGCCAATACCCTGGTGATCGAGACCAACAAGGGTCAAGTCATTGTCGAGCTGGTTCCGGAGGTGGCGCCCGGCCATGTCGCGCGGCTGGTCGAGCTGGCCCGCAAGGGAACCTACGACGGTCGCACCTTCTTTCGGGTCATCGACCGGTTCATGGCCCAGACCGGCGATCCGGAGAACACCGGCGAGGGCGGAACCGACCTGCCCAACCTCAAGGCCGAGTTCACCTGGCGGCGCGGCGACGACACCCCCTTCGTCACGGTCTCCTCGCCTCAGGGGACGGAGACGGGCCTGATCCTGTCGCTGCCCGCCATCAGCCAGGACTCCAGCTACAAGACCATGACCGGCGACAAGAAGGTTTCGGCCTGGGGCACCTACTGTCCCGGCGTGGTCGGCATGGCGCGCGACGAGAACCCCGACAGCGCCAACAGCCAGTTCTTCCTCATGCGCTACGCCTATCCGTCCCTCGACAAGCGCTACACGGCCTTCGGTCGCGTGATCAGCGGCCTGGACGTGATCCGCAGCATCAAGACCGGCGAACCGGTCGAGGCGCCGCAGGATGTGATGAAGACGGTGCGCGTCCTCGCCGACATCCCCGAGGCCCAGCGTCCGAAGGTCCGCATCATCGACGCCAAGGGCCCCTGGTTCACCGCCTATGTTCAACGTGTCCGCGCCGAAAAGGGCGCCGACTTCTCTGTCTGCGACCTCGACCTGCCGGTTGAGGTGAACTGACCCGTCATCCCGGCCGCAGCGCGAAGCGCGGAGCGCCGGGACCCAGGGCTGCGGTGTCCTGGCGTAGCTCTTCGGGTGCGCCGCCCCGCTGGATCGGATCGTCCTTCGGACGTGCGGGATGACGGGCCGGGGGGGGACGAGTTTCTCCGGCCTTTTGGAAGAAGGCGCTCTACCCCGTCACCCCGAAGGCTTCCTCGAAGCCCTGACGTCCCAGGGCCGTGAAGGTCACCACCCGGCTGTCCGGCTCCCGCCGGGCCCAGCCCAGTTCGTAGAAGCGCGTCAGGAGCGCGGCGCCCAGCGTTCCCGCCAGATGGCGGCGGCGCACGCTCCAGTCGAGGCAGGCCTTGCAGACAGGGCGGCGGCCGGGCCTGAGCAGCGCCGGCTCTATGCCCATGCCGTCCGCGAAGGCCGCGCCGGCGGGGGTGAGGGTCAGGGCGTCGCCCTCTTCGACCACCCGCCCGTCGGCGATCATGGCTTCCAGCATGGCCACGCCCAGATCGCCGGCCAGATGATCGTAGCAGACCCGGGCCTGGCGCAACGCCGGCTCCCTGGGGCCGGTTCGCACCCGCTGATGGCCCGCCCGGCTGGCCAGGCCCATCAGCCCTTCCAGCACCGCCGCGACGTCGGCGCCGGCCAGGGCGAAATAGCTGTGGCGGCCCTGCTTGCGGGTGACGACCAGGCCGCCGTCGAGCAGCCTGGCCAGATGGGAGCTGGCCGTCTGCGGCGTGACCCCGGCGTGGCGCGCCAGTTCCCCGGCGGTCAGCGCCTGATGGTCCATCAGGGCCGTCAGCATGCTGGCGCGGGCCGGATCGCCCAGCAGGGAGGCGACGAGCGCAATGTTCGGTCCGACGTTCATGCTTCGACCGTAATCGTAGCATCGCCGTCGATCAAGGCGCTACAGCAGAGCGGCAAAGGAGCCCGCCATGACCACTGCCCATCCCATCGTCTGCTGCATCCGCTACGTCATCGATCCCTTTCAGGCCGAGGCGTTCGAGGC
Organism: Caulobacter sp.; assembly: GCA_019636175.1. Taxonomy (GTDB): domain Bacteria; phylum Pseudomonadota; class Alphaproteobacteria; order Caulobacterales; family Caulobacteraceae; genus Caulobacter. The sequence goes on from JAHBYC010000006.1 coordinate 23,482, forward strand.
CTATTCCCGCAACTGGCTGGAGATCATTCCGGCCTGCGGCGGCGACCTGATCGGCTATTTCATGCCGCATGAGGGGACCAACACCATCGCCCATGCCCTGATCGGCTTTGACAGCCTGGCGGCCTACGAGGCCTATCGCGGGCGGCTGAAGGCCGACCCGGCCGGCGCCGCCAATTTCCGCATGGCCCGGGAGCAGAAGTTCATCCTCTCCGAAGAGCGCACCTTCCTCAGGCAGGTGACGCGGTGATCGCCGTCATCTTCGAGGTCGAACCGACGCAGGCGGGTCGGGACGCCTATCTCGCCCTGGCCGCAGGCCTGAGGCCGCTGCTGGAGAACATCGACGGCTTCATCTCCATAGAGCGCTTCGAAAGCCTGGCCGAGCCAGGCAAGCTCCTGTCCCTGTCCTTCTTTCGCGACGAGGCGGCGGTCGCCGAATGGCGAAGGCTGGAGGCCCATCGCCGGGCGCAGGCGGCCGGTCGCGATGGCCTCTTCGCCGACTATCGCCTCAGGGTCGCCGAGGTCGTCCGCGACTACGGCCTGACCGACCGCGAACAGGCGCCGGCGGATTCCCTTGTCGCCCATCGCCCGGCAAATCCCTGAAACGAAACGAGAAACGCGAAACCTCCGGCCGGCCATGCAACAATCGGGCTTGCGGCGCGTCTGACAACATTGATCCCGCACCGCCCCCGCGCCTAAAAGGGCCGCTCACTGTTCAAAGGACCTGCCGATGGCTGACGACGCCGAAAACACCCTGATCCTCACCCTGGATACGGGTCCCGTGACCATCCGCCTGCGCCCCGACCTGGCGCCGGGCCATGTGGAGCGGATCAAGGAACTGGCCCGCGAAGGCTTCTACGATGGCGTGGTCTTCCACCGCGTCATCCCCGGCTTCATGGCCCAGGGCGGCGATCCCACCGGCAGCGGCATGGGCGGCTCCAAGAAGCCCGACCTGAAGGCCGAGTTCTCCCGCGAGCCGCACCTGCGCGGCGTCTGCTCCATGGCCCGCTCGTCGAACCCCAACTCGGCCAACAGCCAGTTCTTCATCTGCTTCGACGACGCCACCTTCCTCGACGGCCAGTACACCGTCTGGGGCGAGGTCACCGACGGCATGGACGCTGTCGACGCCCTGCCCAAGGGCGAGCCGCCGCGCGAGCCCGGCAAGATCGTCACCGCGCGGGTGGCGGCGGACGTCTAGGAATCCGGCGGACTATCGCCGCAGCACCACCACGACCGGGTAGTGGTCCGAGCCCAGCTTCGGGCCTCGGGTGACGCTGACGGTCTTCCAGTCCTGGCCCGCATAGACCTGATCGATCGGCAACACCGGAAACGGCAGGTCTATGCGGTGGCGGCTGAAGGGCGCCGCCGGCCAGCTGGCCAGGGCGTGGGTGCGGCGGTCGAGGCCGAAGCGTTTGTCCTGTCGCCGCAGGGAGAACGACCAGGGCGTGGAATTGAAGTCGCCGGCGACGATGGCGCTGTCGCGGGGGAGGGTGTCCAGAACCCGGGCCAGTCGCCGGCTCTGTTCCTGCTGAGGACCGGCCGGCAGCGGCCAGGTGTAGTGAACCCCGATGACGGTGAACTCGCCCCGCTCCGTGCGGAAGCGGGCCATGGCGCCGGACAGCCAGTCCTGCGTGTCCGACGCACCAAGGCCCTTGTGCGCCACCGGCTTTCGGCGGGAGAGGATCATGGTGGAGCAGGGGACCGTGTCGGCGCAGGTGGTCTGATAGGGATACCGGGCGCGCAGGGCGCGGGCGACGCCGCCGGTTCGGGCGAAGGCCTCCTCGAAGACCAGGATGTCGGCGTCCTGGGCGGCGATCCAGTCGACCATGCCGTCGGCCTTGCCGGCCCGGCCCCAGAGATTGAACTGGATCAGCTTGAGGGTCTCGCCCTCCGCCGGGGCGGCGGGCCCCCTCGACCGGGTCAGCTCGGGGATCATCAGCCCGCCCGCCGCCACAATCGCCGCGGCGGCGAAGACAGGGGTCGGCCGGGCCAGCTTTCGGCCGCCCGCCAGCAGCCAGAGCAGCAGGCCGACCAGTCCCAGAAGCAACCAGAAGGGCGCAAAATGGGTCAGGGCGTCCAGCCGGTCGCTGAAGCGGCCGCCCTGGGCGGCGACGGACAGGATCGCGCCGGTCAGCGCCAGGGCTGACCCGGTCAGACGGACAATCGGCCCAAGGGCTTTGAACAAACTCTGCACGGTTCCGCCGTTAGCACCGCGTGGCGGCGCTGTCCGGCAGAACCGGTGCAGAAATCAAGGAATCGATGAGCCCGGCGGCGATCAGCGACGCAGCCGGCGGATCGAGCTGACCTTGTCGTTGAAGTTCACCAGGTTGAGGTTCGGGTCGCTGCGGTCGAACACCCGGCACTGACCGGTGAAGTTCTGGCCGACGCACAGTTCCCAGCGGCCGGAGATCACCTGGATGGCGGTGATCTGGTCATCCAGGCCGGTGCCGACCAGGCTGGGCATGGTGTCGCGGATTTCCAGGCTGCGGCCACGGTAGTTGGGGTTTTCATAGACGATCAGGCCCGGGCGTCCGCCGCCACCGCCACCGCCGCCGCCGGGATAGCCGCCGCCGCCGGGACCGCCGGCGCCTTCGCAGCGCAGCTGCCCATTGTCGTTTTCCGCCCGATTGCGCGGGCAGCGGCGGATTTCCAGGCTGGACGCCATCAGGTTGCCGCGACGGTCCATGCAGCGGGCGGAGAGGCGACCGTACTGGGCGGTGATGTCGCGGCAGCTGCGCTGGTAGCTGCCTTCGGGAACCGGATCAAAGGCGCCGGACGGCTGCGCCGAGGCGCCAATGGCGGTCATGCCGAGAAGCAGGGCGGCTCCCGCCGCCAGGGTCATCACTCTCATGGTCGTCTCTCCTGAGTGTCCCGGGTCTAGTCGCCCGCGTAAAAGCTGAATTTGGTATTGGCGTAGGTGACGTCGCCGACCCGCAGCACGCCGGTCAGCACCGGCTGCTCGCTGGCCCCCTGGGCCTTGGCGCTGGCCATGGCGGCGGTGTCGAGCGTGCCCTCGAAGGTCACCTCGCCCAGCTTCGGATCCCGGCCGGCAAAGCGCAGGGTCTTGCCGTCCATGCTGTAGCCGCTGGGCAGGATCCGGGCGCGAATGGCATGGGTTTCGTTGCCCAGCTCATTGGTCTGCACCGGACTGCTGGTGTCGGCGAACTCCAGGACGATGGGGCCGAAGGTCGAGGTGCGGTCGCCCTGTTCCCAGGCGGCGAAGTCGCTGACCGCGCCGACGCCCATCTGCTGCAGCTCCCAGGCGCCGACGCGAACGGGCTGGGTCGGCATGTAATAGCCGGCGGCGTCGAAGTTGCCGCTGTGATGGAAGCCGGTCACCGGCGCGGCGACGGCTTCGGGCTCGGGAGCGGCCGGCGCGGTCTCGACGGGCGGCGCGGGGGCGGGCGCGGGCGGCGCCTCTTCCTTGCGGTTGCAGCCGGCCAGCAGGGCCGCGGCGGCGACGGCGCAGAGCGTCAAACTGGAAATACGCATGATGGTGATGGTCCCGATAACCCCTGCCCTGAGCCCGGATCATTCCCCCCCGACGCCGGGATGTCCACCGCCAACGCTTGACGCGGGAGCCCCGGCGTCGCATCCGCCGCGCCATGCTCGTCTCTGATTTCGATTTCGACCTGCCGGAAGACCTGATCGCCCTGCGCCCGGCGAGCCCGCGCGAATCGGCCAGACTGCTGGTCGTTCGCCCACCCGAAGGTCTCGAGGACCGGACCGTCGGCGACCTGCCGTCCCTCCTCCAGCCAGGCGATGCGCTGGTGTTCAACGATACGCGGGTGATCCCGGCGAGGCTCTTTGGCGTCCGCACGCGCGGCGACTCGGAAATCCGCGTCGAGGCCATCCTGCACCGCCGCGCCGCGCCGGACCGCTGGACCGCCTTCATGCGGCCAGGCAAGCGGCTGAAGACGGGAGACCGCGTCCGCTTCGGCCAACGGGACGACCGCGCCTGCGCGGCGGCGGGCCTGGACGCCACCGTGGTCGACAAGGGGGAGGGGGGCGAGCTGACCCTGGCCTTCGACCTGACGGGCGTCGAGCTGGATCTGGCGGTGGCCGCCATCGGCGAGATGCCCCTGCCGCCCTATATCGCCAGCAAGCGGGCCGAGGACGATCAGGACCGGGCCGACTATCAGACCGTCTATGCCCGCGAGGACGGATCGGTCGCCGCCCCGACCGCCGGGCTGCATTTCACGCCGGCCCTGCTGGAGGCCATCGCGGCCCGGGGCGTCAGCAGTCACTTCGTCACCCTGCACGTCGGCGCCGGCACCTTCCTGCCGGTGAAGACCGAGGTCGTCGCCGAACATCGCATGCATGCCGAGTTCGGGGTGGTGTCCGCCGCTGTCGCCGCCGAGCTCAATGCGGTTCGCGCCGCCGGCGGCCGGATCATCTGCGTCGGCACCACCTCCCTGCGGCTGCTGGAGAGCGCGACCAGCGAGGCGGGGGTGATCGCCCCCTTCGCCGACGACACCGCCATCTTCATCACGCCCGGCTACCGCTTCCGCGCGGCCGACGTGCTGATGACCAACTTCCACCTGCCCCGGTCGACCCTGTTCATGCTGGTCAGCGCCTTCGCCGGACAGGAGGCCATGAAGGCCGCCTACGCCCACGCCATCGACACCGGCTACCGCTTCTATTCCTACGGCGACTCTTCCCTGCTAATGCGCGCCGCCTGATGAGCGCATTCCCCTTCGAAATCTCCGCCACCGACGGCGCGGCCCGCACCGGGGTGCTGAAGACCCCTCGCGGCGATATCCGCACGCCGGCCTTCATGCCGGTCGGCACCGCCGCGACGGTCAAGGCCCTGACCGTCGATCAGGTCCGGGAGACCGGCGCCGACATCATCCTGGGCAACACTTACCACCTGATGCTGCGACCGACCGCCGAGCGGGTGAAGCGGCTGGGCGGCCTGCACAGGTTCATGCGCTGGGACAAGCCGATCCTGACCGACAGCGGCGGCTTCCAGGTCATGAGCCTCAGCAACATCTCCAAGGTGAAGGAGGAGGCGGTCACCTTCGCCAGCCATATCGACGGCTCCAAACACGTCCTGTCGCCGGAACGCTCCATCGAGATCCAGGCTGACCTGCTGGGCTCCGACATCGTCATGCAGCTGGACGAATGCGTCAGCTGGCCCGCCGAAGAGGACCGCGCCCGCAAGGCCATGGAGCTGTCTGCCCGCTGGGGCGCGCGCAGCAAGGCGGCCTTTGGCACCCGCGATACCCAGGTCCTGTTCGGCATCCAGCAGGGCAGCACCTTCGAACATCTGCGCCGCGAAAGCTCCGAGCGTCTGATCGACACCGGCTTCGACGGCTACGCCATCGGCGGCCTGGCCGTCGGCGAGGGCCATGCGGCCATGTGCGAGGTGCTGGACTACGCGCCCGGCATGCTGCCGGCGGACCGGCCGCGCTACCTGATGGGCGTCGGCAAGCCGATCGATATCGTCGAGGCGGTGGCGCGCGGGGTGGACATGTTCGACTGCGTGCTGCCGACCCGATCAGGCCGCCACGGCCAGGCCTGGACCTGGAGCGGCTCGATCAACCTCAAGAACGCCCGCTTCGCCGAGGATGAGTCGCCGCTGGACCCCGATATCCCGGTCCCGGCCAGCAGCGCCTATTCAAAGGCCTATCTGCATCATCTGGTGAAGGCCGACGAGATCCTCGGCCAGGTCCTGCTGTCCTGGCACAACATCGCCTTCTTCCAGACCCTGACCGCCGCCCTCCGCGCCGCGATCGCCGAAGGCCGGCTGGATCAGTTCCGCAAGGATTTCGCCGCCCGGCAGAGAGTCGCCGGCCAGGGCTGATCGTCAGGGCTTGCGGCGGACCAGAACTAGCGGATCGGATATTTCGGGGTGCTGGGGTCGCGCATCTCGATCTTCGGCCCGCTGTAGGGCGTCGGGGCCGCGGGCGGCTTGCAGCCCTTGGCCAGGCCCAGGCCCTTGAGATAGCCGCGGCGAATACCCCCCGCCGTGATGGCCGACCGCACCAGCTTGTCGTGTTGTTCGGCGCCGGTCAGCTTGCGCACCCAGCCCCGGAAGGGAATCAGATCCTGGGCGGCGCCCACGGCCATCCGCATGGCCTCGTCGCCGACGAACTCGCGGCTGTCGGCGATCAGACCCTGGTCGGCCTTGGTCGGCTTGGGTTGGTCCATGTCGGGACCCAGGGCCTCGTCGAGCGGCGCGATCAGGGCGCGAATCTCGATGCAGGTCATTGGCTTGGGCTTGGCGTAGGGATCAGACAGGGCGTCCAGCAGCACCTGGGGAATCTTGGTGCGCAGGACGTTGATGTCGCGCAGGGGCGAGGAGGCGGCTCCTGCAAGGCTGCCCTTGTTGACCTGATCGGTGGTCCGGACGCGGCCGGGATCGATGGGCGCCGGCGCGACGCTGGCGCAGGCTCCGAGCAGCAACAGGGGCGCAAGCCACAGAACGCGGTTTCTCATGGGTTTGATTCTACGCTGCAAAAGAGGCTTCGCAAGCGCTTGCGGCGCGGGACGGGCGCCACTATGGTCCGCGCCGCTTTCCAAGGGCCTCTGCCCGATTGAAGCGGGCCGGTAGCTCAGTGGTAGAGCATTCGACTTTTAATCGAATGGTCGTGGGTTCGACCCCCACCCGGCCTACCAATTTCGTCCTTCCAGGGCGTGACGCCCCAAGAGAACATCAGCCGCTGGCTGGCGATCGCCTCTAGGATGCTTCGCGTTCACGCATAGCGATATCCGAGGGTCTAGCTCGAGATGCGGAGCGTTGGCACCCTTCCTAGAACCGGGGCCGGGATGAAATATAAGGGCACCGCTTGGGTACTTTGGCCGGACTTTGAATCCCGGCGATTCAACCAAGCCCAGCCGCTGTGACTTCGGTACTGGGAAAGCACGTCGAGGCCTATGTCGTTGACCTGACTGGGCTTCTGCCGTTCTCTGTGCTTCGTTGATTTGGCGGTCGATATCCGGTTTCTCTTTCTTGATCGCCGAGACCGCTATGGCCGACAATCCGACTGGCATTGCGAGTCCGCTCTGCCCAATCGCAGGTGATCGACAAGGAATTGACTGAAGTCTTATTCGCAAAAGTGACGACGTACGCCGGAGCGCGTCGGATCAACTCGAACGCGCCACTCCGAGGCTCGGTCCGGCTCGAAGTGGTCGTGCCAACCCCGGATGGCTGGACTAGTCCAGATAGTGAGTTGCTGTGGGAGGGGGACGTTGGCTTTGCCCGCCTTCAAGTCTTTGCGGCAGCCTTTAATGCGTTTGAGGCGCATCTGAAATTTCATGAGACCGGCGAGGAGATAAAAGTTCGATCCGGAGCTTGGTTGGGTCCAGATATGATTTGGTGGGTTGAGGTCTATTGTAATTCCGACGGCACCGAGTTCAGCATCTTTGATCTGCCACTGGAATGGCAGCTCGCCCGGGTCGAAAGGATGGCCGGGCGGCCTAGTCCATCTGTCCGTCCGGATTAATTCTGAGGATTATCTGCTCCCCGCTACGTTCGGCATTTGCCAATTGCATCCGAACAATCGTGTATCCCTTGTCAGTCAAGGCGATTTTGCCGCTCAAGTCATCATTCGTCTGAGCAAATCGGGCGTTGTCTTTAAGCATCTGCCCGAGGCGCCCTTCGAGCTCAGGAGCAAAATTAGCCAACGCGATGATCGTGCCGGCGACTTCTTCCGGCGTAGATCCTTTTAGTTGAATGCCGATGTTTCGTTCGCGGCCGCCCGGCAGCCGGAAGCCGAAGATCACCGCATCACCGGCAGCTTGCGCATCGGCACATATTGCCGCGATTTCGTCCAAGGTCCAGTCGACCTGAGGGGCCCTAGCTTCTGCTTCACGCCGGTGCTTCACGAGTTCCGCGATATGCTCCCAGAATGCTCCGGCCGCTCTCTTCTGTAGCTCATCGAAGAATGGCTTTCCCAGAGCGATGGCCAACGCGACCCAAGCGACGCCACTTTCGAACAACCACTGAATTGTATCGTTCGGCCCGGCGAGACTCGGAATGTCCAAATGAACGGGCCGACGCCCTGTGATTTTAGTGAGGATTTCTTCTGATCGAAGCGCTACTGATCTTGAGCTGGCCGTAGAGCCTAACACGGCAGTCTCTGGAAATTCTGAAATCATGACGATATCCATGTTGAATTGGTGGTGATGGTGGTATTATTCATACGGCGCATAATGCGTCACTTTGTAATTTCGACATTGTCCTAGGGTTGCGACCCTTGCTGTGGTGTCTTCAATATTGGGGTTCTAATTGGCGAAAATTGTCAGACGGCAATTCCGCCTAGGACCGTTGCTTTCATGACAACCCCATCGGACGAGTGTGATTTGACCCTACTTCCGGTCCAAATGTTAAGGCAATAGATGTCATGAGGGACCTGCAAGCCTTGCGAGCCGGCGACGATAGGGGCATGCACCGGGCCTTCTATTCGCTGTGAAAGTCTGCCGATGTTTACTCTGGTCCGCGTTCTCGTCGCCGCCCTGCTGGTCTCGTCGAGCGCGGCCGCCTTCGCCGCCCCGGCCCCGGCCGTGCCGGAAGTCGCACCGATCCTGACCACGGACGACGCGGTCGATACCGCCAGCTGGGCGAGGCCCCGCGAGGCGCGTGTGACCCATGTTGATCTGGACCTGACGACCGACTTCGCCGCGCAGCGGCTGAGCGGAACGGCCGGTCTCGACATCCTGGCGGCGCCCGGCGCCCAGGAGGTCATTCTGGACACCCTGGACCTGACCATCCTGTCGGTCGTCGATGGCAAGGGACAGTCGCTGGCCTGGACCCTCGGCAAGGCCGAAGGCGGCAAGGGCGCGCCCCTGACCGTCCAGCTGAACGGCGCGAGGCGGATCGTCGTCTCCTACCAGACCGGCGCGGCCGTGGCGCTGCAGTGGCTGGCCCCGGAACTGACCGCGGGCAAGACCAAGCCCTTCCTCTACAGTCAGGGCCAGCCGACGCTGAACCGCAGCTGGATTCCAACCCAGGACAGTCCTGGCGTTCGCCAGACCTGGACCGCCCGGATCGTGGTTCCAGAAGATCTGACGGCGGTGATGAGCGGCGAGAAGCTGACGCCGCAGGGCGAGGCGGCCGGGCGCGGCAAGCGCGCCTTCCGCTTTCGCATGACCCATCCCACGGCGCCCTATCTGATCGCCCTGGCGGTGGGCGACATCGCCTTCCGTCCGCTGGGGCCGCGCACCGGGGTCTATACCGAGCCGTCGATGATGGACCGGGCCGCCTATGAGCTGGCCGACACCGAGAAGATGGTTGAGGCCGCCGAGACCCTCTACGGCCCCTATCGCTGGGGTCGCTACGATGTGCTGGTGCTGCCGCCGGCCTTTCCCTACGGCGGGATGGAAAACACCACCCTGACCTTCCTGACCCCGACCTTCATCACCGGCGACCGGGCCAACGTCGGCCTTGTGGCCCACGAACTGGCGCACAGCTGGTCGGGCAATCTGGTGACCAATGCGACCTGGAAGGACATCTGGCTCAACGAGGGCTTCACCAGCTACGTCGAGAACCGGATGATGGAGGCGATCTACGGTCCCGAGCGGGCCGAGATCGAGGCCGATCTGGCCTGGGACCAGCTGCAGGAAGCGGTCCGTGAGATGAAGCCGGAGCGTACGACCCTCTACGGCGAGGACACCGGCGTTGAATATGTGAAAGGCGAGGCCTTCCTGCGGACGATGGAACACATCATCGGCCGCGACCGCTGGGACGCCTGGCTGCGCGGCTACTTCGATCGCCACGCCTTCGCCCCGCAGACCACCGCCGGGTTTCTCGCCGACCTGCGGCAGTATCTGATCAAGGGCGACGCCGAACTGGAAGCCAGACTGCAGCTCGACGCCTGGGTCTATCAGCCCGGCGTGCCGTCCAACGCCTATCACAAGCCCGCCGCCGCCCTGCTGAAGGTCGACGCCGCGCGCGAGGCCTTCCTTACCGGCGGGCCCGCCGCCGACCTGCCGACACGGGACTGGACGACCCAGCACTGGTCGCGGTTCCTCAATGGCCTGCCCCGCACCCTGACGGCGGCGCAGCTGGCCGATCTGGACAGGACGCTCGGTCTCTCCGCCTCGACCAACGCCTATGTGCGCAGCGCCTGGCTGGAGCTGGTGGTGGCCAACCGCTACGAGCCCGGTCTGGCCTCGCTGGAGGCCTTCCTGAAGTCCAACGGTCGCGGCCTGTTTGTCGCGCCGCTGTATGGCGGGCTGATCAAGGACGGGGACTGGGGCCTGCCGCTGGCGCGGCGCTACTTCGACGCGTCAAAGGGGGTCTATCACCCCTCCCTGGCGGCGCGGCTCGAGGCGCGCATCGCGGCGGCGGAGGCCGGCAAGTAGGCGGCGAGGGGACGCGTCCCCTGGCGGATCAGAGCGGCGCCGCCGCGGCCCCGAGCAGGGCGGCGTGGGGATGCAGGATGACCTTGGTCGGGATCGCCGCGCAGTAGTCTTCAAAGCGGCCCTTGGCCTCGAAGGCCTGGCGGAAGGCGCTGCCTCGGAGGGTGTCGAGCATCTTCGGGGCGATGCCGCCGCCCAGATAGACGCCGCCGCTTGCCCCGAAGGCCAGGGCGAAATCTCCCGCGACCGCCCCGTAGATGCGGCAGAAGCGCTGTACCGCGTCGGCGCAGACGCGGTCGTCGCCCTGGGTTGCACGGTGGACGACATCTTCGGGCGACAGATCCAGCGGCTCCACATCGGACAGCCGCGCCAGGGCCTCGTAGAGGTTGACCAGTCCCGGGCCTGACAAGACCCGCTCCACCGAGACCCGACCGAACCGCGTGGTCAGGATCGACAATATGGCGACTTCCGTCTCGTCGGTCGGGGCAAAGGCGATATGGCCGCCCTCGGTGACGGCCACGGCCTCGCCAACGGCGTCGCGAACCAGGGCCCCGACGCCAAGGCCGGTTCCGGCGCCGATGATGGCCACAGTGCCGCCGGATGGGGCGACGTCTCCGATATCGCCAAGGTCGTCCGGCCCAAGCCTCGGAACAGACAGGGCCAGGGCCTCGTAGTCGTTGATCAGCCGCGCGCGCCGGAAGCCATGCGCCTTCAGCGCCCCCTCCGACATCTTCCAGCGGCCATTGGTCAGGGCCGCGCGGCCGTCGGTCACCGGCCCGGCCACGGCAATGACGGCCTCGGCCGGCAGGGGTCTGCCGTCCAGATAGTGATCCAGGGCCGCTTCGAGGGTGTCATGGCCCTCGCGTTCGAAGCCGCGCGGATTGACCAGCCGGGCCTCTTCGTCGCCGTCTTCCACCAGCGCGAAGCGACAGTTGGTGCCGCCAACGTCCCCGACCAGCCGTCGCATGTTGGCCGCGCCGGTCAAATGGAGGCCTGTGACAGCAGGGTGACTGGGATGGGCATGGTCTCAGGGTGGCTCAGGCGGTGGATGGTCTCAACAGGCAATCTAACCGGCGCGGGCGTGAAGCGTTGCAGGCATTCGGCGTCGCGGCCCGTGACGACGCGCGGACCTGCGGTTATGGAAGTGACGAAACAAGCAAGCCGAGGAAACCGCCGATGTCCCTGATCACCACCGAAAAGCGCGGCCATATCGCCATTCTGACCCTGAACCGGCCGGACTCGATGAACGCGCTGGGCGCGCCGGGCGATGGCGATCAGGTGGCTGAGGCCTGCGCGGCGATCAACGCCGACCAGACCATTCGCTGCGTGATCCTGACCGGCGCGGGCCGGGCCTTTTCGGCCGGCGGCGACGTCAAGGCGATGAAGGCCCGCGAGGGGGCGTTCGGCGGCGGTGGCGTCGGCATTCGCGACAACTACCGCAACAACATCCATCGCATCGTGCGGGCGGTCTACGGCCTGGAGGTCCCCTCCATCGCCGCGGTCAACGGCGCGGCGATCGGGCTGGGCTGCGACGTGGCCTGCATGACCGACATCCGCATCTCCTCGGCCGACGCCAAGTTCGGCGTGACCTTCCTGAAGCTTGGCCTCATTCCCGGCGATGGCGGCGCCTGGCTGCTGCCGCGCACCATCGGCATGAGCCGCGCCTCCGAACTGCTGTTCACCGGCGACGTCATCAGCGCCCAGAAGGCCGAGCAGTGGGGCCTGGTCAGCCAGGTGGTCGAGGCCGAGGCCCTGATGCCGGCCGCCATCGCCATGGCCGAAAAGATCGCCCAGCAGCCGCCGCACGCCCTGCGCCTGGCCAAGTCCCTGCTCAAGCACGGCCAGAACACCACCTATGACACCCTGCTGGAGATGAGCGCCGCCTCCCAGGCCATCGCCCATCTGACCGAGGACCATATGGAAGGGGTCAGCGCGCTGCTGGAGAAGCGCGTCGCCGACTTCAAGGGGCGCTAGGAAGCGGCGGCCGGCGCGGGACAGCCAGAATGGGCAAGGACCTCCACAACGTCGCCGCGCGGCTCGCCGATGGCGAGGCGGTCGGGCGTCTGCAGTGGGAGCCGCCCAAGCTGATCTTCCGCGCCGACCACCGGCTGGTCTGGCAGGGGGCGGCCCTCGCCGGCATCGGGTTCGAGGGCGGCGACCTGGTCCTGTCGAGCGGAGAGAGGTTCAGGCTTGGCGAGCCCACGGCGGCCCGCTGGGCCGACGCCATCGCCAATCCACCCGGCCTGCTGGACAAGCTGGGTGTCAAGCCGGGCATGAAGGTGGCCCTGCTCGACATCGACGATATGAAATTCCGGGTCGAACTGACTCGCAGAACACAACCGGTGAACGAGTTCAGCGAACTCGATATTCTTTTCTGGGCGGCGGACGCTCCGGCGGACCTGGAGCGAATCCCCGAGCTGATCCCGATGCTGGCGCCGCGCGGCGCGCTGTGGGTCGTGTCGCGAAAGGGCAAGGCGGCGACGCTGAAGGACGTGCAGGTCATGGCCGCGGCCCGTCCGCTGGGTCTGGTCGACACCAAGGTGTGCAGCTTCTCCGACAGCCACACGGCCCTGCGCTTCGTGCGACGTCGCTAGGCTTCGTCGAGCCGCCAAGGATTTTTGGCGCCGCGGCCTGCTTCCGCTGGCCTTCCCCAAGGTCGGCGGGCTAGACCGCAGCCATGGCGCTTCGCGACTTCTTCCTTCTCATGGCGATGTGCCTGATCTGGGCCTCCAACAACATCGTCAGCAAGATCGTGGTCAGCGACATGCATGTGCCGCCGCTGGCCTATGCGGCGGTTCGCTTCGCCCTCGTCGCGGTGCTGACGCTGCCCTGGCTGCTGCCGGCGCCGCGACCGGTCTGGCGGATGATCGTCATCGCCCAGCTGATCGGCGGCCTCAACTTCGCCCTGCTGTTCATCGGCTTCAAGTCCGCCACCCCGACGGCCGCCTCCATCATCGTCCAGCTCGGCGTGCCGATGACAACGGTGCTGTCGATGGTGATGCTGGGTGAGCAGGTGCGCTGGCGCCGGGGCATCGGCATGGCCCTGACCCTGGCCGGGGCGGTGATGGTGATGTGGAACCCGACCGGCGTCAGCATGTCGGTCGGCCTGTGGCTGGTCGCCGCCGCGGCCTTCGCCGGCTCTCTGGGTGCGGTGATGATGAAGCAGATGGAAGGGGTCAAACCGATGCAGTTCCAGGCCTGGGTCGGCTTCAGTTCGGTCTGGCCCCTGGCTCTGTTCAGCCTGCTGTTCGAGCATGACCAGCTGCCGCTGGCGCTGCAAGCCGGCTGGCCGTTCATCGGGGCGGTGATCTATTCGGCCCTGATCGTCTCGGTCATCGCCCACACGGTCTATTACCACCTGATCCAGAAGTACGAGGCGACCCTGATCTCGCCTCTGACCCTGATGACGCCGCTGGCGACGATCATCATGGGGGTGCTGATCACCAAGGATCATTTTGACATCCGCATCGCCATCGGCGCGGCCCTGGCCCTGATCGGGGTCTTGATCGTGGCGCTGAGACCCAATCATGTGATGCCTCTGGCGCTGTTGTGGAGGAATCGCGCGCAATGAGCCTCGAGATCATCCCCGCTCCCTCGCCCAATTTCGACGCCCGCACCGCGCCGCCGGACATGATCGTCATGCACTACACGGGCATGGAGACCGGCGAGGCCGCCTTGGCCCGGCTGCGCGATCCGGAGGCGAAGGTCTCCAGCCACTATCTGGTGGAAGAGGACGGCCGCATCTTCAGCCTGGTCGCCGAAGAGCGGCGCGCCTGGCACGCGGGCCGCGGCAGCTGGCGTGGCGAGACCAACTGCAACGCCGTCTCGATCGGCATCGAGATCGTCAATCCAGGGCACGAGTTCGGCTATCGCCCCTTTCCGGAGGCCCAGATCGCCGCCGTCATCGCCCTGACCGACGAGATTCGCGGTCGCTGGGATGTTCCTGACAATCGCATCATCGGCCACGCCGACCTGGCGCCGACCCGCAAGGAGGACCCCGGCGAGCTGTTTCCCTGGAAGCGCCTGGCCGAGGCCGGCCATGGCCTGTGGGCCGAGGCGGACCCGGCCCCCGGCGAGCCGCTGGCCGAGGGGGCGGAAGGGGTGGGAGTCTTCGCCCTGCAGGCCGGCCTGACCCGGCTGGGCTACGACTGTGCGCCGTCGGGCAAGTTCGACCAGGAAACCCGCGACGTGGTGACGGCCTTCCAGCGGCACTGGGTGCAGACCCGGTTTGACGGCGTGGCCGACGGCCTGACGAGAGCGCGGCTGATGGCCGTTATCCGCGCGGGGGCGGCCTCCACCTGACTCCGTCATCCCGGCCGCAGCGAAGCGAAGAGCCGGGACCCAGACGGGCAGGGCTCGGTGTCAAGGTTGCCGTTCTAGGTCCCGGATCGGCCTGCGGCCGTCCGGGATGACGATTGAAAGGTTATACCCTCGACCATAACGGCGGACGTTCGGGCGGTTTGACCCAGCGGTCCAGGGTGACCCCGCGAACGGCCATCAGCCCGCCCTCGAGGGCCCTTAGCACCTTGGTCATCTTGGTGGTCGAGGTACGGCTGTCCCAGGCCTGTTCGCCGCGCGCCACGACCGCCACGCCGATCTCCCGGTACACCCGGTTGGCCGCCGCCACGGCCCAGGCGGACCGGAAGGGCAGGCCGCGCAGGCCCCAGCGGGCCGAGGCGTAGTAGGGTTCGGCGGCCTCGACGAGACGGCGCGCAAGATCCGCGATAGCGCCGCGATGGGCCGGGTCGGCGACCCCGTCCTGCGGCACCCCGGCCCCAGCCAGCCAGTCGGCCGGCAGATAGACGCGGTCGTTCTGCGCATCCTCGACGATATCGCGGGCGATGTTGGTCAGCTGGAAAGCCAGTCCCAGATCCTGCGCTCGCCGCAGGGTGGTCAGGTCATCTGGCTTCACCCCCATGACCAGGGCCATCATCACCCCGACGGCCCCGGCGACGTGCCAGCAGTATTTCAGGGTGTCTTCGAAGGTCGCGTAGTGGGCCTCGGAGACGTCCATGGCGAAGCCGTCGATCAGTTCGATGGCCCATTGTTCGGGAATGCCGCGACGAAGGGCGACCTGCTGGAAGGCGGCGAAGGCGGGATCCGACTGCGGCTCGCCGGCCAGGGACGAGCGGGTCTTTGCATAGAGATCTTCGAGGGTTGCGCGGATTTGCTGCGCCGGCGCGGCAACCCGCTGGTGGCCCAGGGTCTGGCCGTCGATGACATCATCGCAGTGCCGACACCAGGCGTAGAGCATCTCCGCATCGGCGCGTGTCTGCGGATCGAACAGGGCGGCGGCGGCGGCGAAACTCTGGCTGCCCTGCTGGATCGCCTCGCGGCTGGCCGCCTCGATGTCGCTCAAGGCGCCAGGTCCTGGATCATCAGGCCGGCGGTGGCCTTGGCCGAGCCGACGACCCCGGGGATGCCGGCGCCGGGGTGGGTGCCCGCGCCGACGAAATAGAGGTTGGGGATGACGTCGTCGCGATTGTGCGTCCGGAAGAAGGCGCTCTGGGTCAGGATCGGCTCCAGGCTGAAGGCCGATCCGAGGTGGGCGTTCAGTTCGCTGCTGAAGTCCGCCGGGGTGAAGATCCGGCTGACCACCAGATCACGCGACAGATTGGGAATGTAGTGCTCTTCCAGATAGTTCAGGATCGCGTCCCGATAGCGCGGACCCTCCACCGCCCAGTCGATGTCCGCGGTGCCCATGTGCGGCACCGGCGAGAGCACGTAGTGGGTCGATCCGCCGGGCGGCGCCATCTCCGGGTCAGTCGCACAGGGCGAGTGCAGATACAGCGAGAAGTCCTTGGCCAGACTGTTCTTTCCGTAGATCTCGGAGATCAGCTCGCGGTACCTCTGACCAAAGCAGATGGTGTGATGGCGCAGCTGCGGCTGGGGCGTCTTCAGTCCGAAGTGGACGACGAACAGCGAGGGGCTGAACCGCTTGCGCTTGACCGCCGCGGCCGCCTTTCGGCCCCTGGCGTCGCCTTTCAGCAGCCTGTCGTAGGTGTGGACCACATCGGCGTTGGAGGCGACCGCGTCGAAGGCCTCGAAGCCGGCGTCGGTGACCACGCCGGTTGTCCGGCCGCCCTGGGTGCTGATCTCACGGGCCGGGGTCGAGAGCCGCAGGTCGCCGCCGAGATCGGCGAACAGGCGAACCAGGGCATTGATCAGCTGGTTGGTGCCGCCGCGCGGGAACCAGACCCCGCCGCGCCGCTCCAGGGCATGGATCAGGGCGTAGATCGACGAGGTGGCAAAGGGGCTGCCGCCGACCAGCAGGGTGTGGAACGAGAGCGCCTGGCGCAGATGCTCGTCCTGCACAAAGCCGGCGACCTTGTCGTAGACGCTGCGCCAGGCCTGCAGCTTCATCAGCGCCGGGGCGGCGGCGATCATGCTGCCGAAGTCGAGGAAGGGGACGTGGCCAAGCTTGACGTATCCTTCCTCGAACAGCGCCTCGCTGTACTTCAGGAAACGCTTGTAACCCTCTACGTCCGCGGGGTTTCTGGCCGCGATCTGCCGATCCAGTTCGGCCTGGTCGTTGACATAGTCGAAGGCTTCGCCGCCCTCCCAGCACAGCCGGTAGAAGGGATCGACGCTGATCAGTTCGACATAGTCTGACAGCTTGCGGCCGGAGAGGGCGAACAGTTCCTCCAGGCAGGCGGGGTCGGTCACCACCGTCGGGCCGGCGTCGAACACGAAGCCCTCTTCCTTCCAGACATAGGCCCGGCCGCCCGGCTTGTCCCGCGCCTCGAAGAGGGTGACGTCCATGCCGGCTGACTGCAGACGGACAGCCAGCGCCAGCCCCCCGAAACCCGATCCGATTACCGCCACGCGCGGTTTGGTCATGTGGTCGTTCCCTGTTGCACCGAGGACTCCGCCAGAACCGCCAGGGCGGCTGAGACGGGCACGGGCGGCTTGCCGATGAGAATGCGGGCCTTGTCTGCCAGACCCGCGCGTCCGGCGTAAAATCGTTCGATCAGCGGCTGAGGCAAGCGATAGAAGCGTTCGAGCACGCGGTATCTCTGATCGGGCTCACAGGCGCGGAACAGCATCCGGTTCAGCAGCCGATAGTAGCCGCGCTGTTCCCAGGTCCGTCGGGAGTGATCCTCGACATGGGCGCGGAGGGTTCGGGTGGTCAGCTCCGGCAGGGCGGCGATCTGGTCGGCCAGACGGGCCGCGTCCGGCAGGGAGTAGCCGGTGACGGGGTGGAAGAGGGCCGCCCGGAGCCCGACGGCGGCGCCTTCGGTCTCGCCCCACCAGCGCCCGATATCGCCGCCGAGCGCGATCGGCAGGACGCCGTCTTCCTCGCGCAGGACCTCGCGGATGGTCCAGCCCTGCGCGGCGGCGTAGCCGTTGAGGTCCGCGCGAAGCTGGTCACGATCGAGGGCCTCGCCATCGGCATAGCGGGTGTCCTCGATCAGCAGGCGGGTCGGCGACTGGGGCAGGACATAGAGAAATCGATAGCCGTCGAGCTGATCGACCGTGGCGTCCATGATGATCGGCGCGGTCAGGCCGTGGGGGGCGGTCAGTTCGACTTCCTGGCCGAGGAATTTCTGCCAGCCCAGGACCAGGGCGTCGCCGCCCGAGGGGCCGCGGGCGTCGATGACGGCGCGGGCGTTCAGGACGCTCTGGTCGGCCAGGGTCACGGCGGTGTCGCTCAGCGAGACCACCGGGGCGCAGGTGCGCGCCAGCGGACCCAGCGCGGCGCCGACAACCCGGGCGAACCGGTCGGAGGCGATCGACAGGTAGGGCGTTGTCAGGCTTCGCCGGTGGGCCGGAAACCGCACGCTGTAACCGTCCCAGCGATAGGAAATCAGCGGGTCGATCCAGGCGCGGACCTGCGGCGACAGATCGGTCTCGAAACAGGACCAGGTGTGAACGCCGCCGAGCACCGGGCCGCCCTCCAGCACCAGCACCGTCAGTTCCGGTCGCAGGGCGCGCAGTCGCAGGGCGATCAGACCTCCGGCCAGACCGCCGCCGGCGATGATGACGTCGTATTGGATTGAGCCGCCCATGATCAGAGGGGTCTAGCACGGGCGCCGCGCGGCGCCGTCGGGCTTTCAGCCATTTTGCCGACGCCGCAGGATGAATTCGAGGTCGTGGGTCTCGCCGACGTCGAAGAAATACTCCCCGGCCTTTTCGAATCCGAGCCGCCGATAGAACCGCTGGGCGCCGTGGTTTTCCGACCAGACGCCGATCCACAGCTGCCGGGGCCCGTCGCGCTCGAGCCAGGCGAGGGCTTCCGCCAGCAATCGCCCGCCCAGCCCGCCGCCCTGACGGCCCTTGCGCAGATAGATGCGCTTCACCTCGCCGCAGTCCTCCGTGACATCGGGATGGGGCAGGGTGCAGAGGCCGGCCAGGGCATAGCCGATGGCCTCACCGTCGGCCTCGACCAGCCACAGCGCGCGGGTGGGATCGGCAAGGTCCGCGCGGGTCGATTCGAGGCTGTAGGCCGTGCGCAGAAAGCGGCTCAGGTCTTGCGGCGGATACAGGTGGCCAAAGGTCTCGGAAAAGGTTTCGGCGCCGATACGGCTCAAGGTCTCGGCGTCGGCCGGAACGGCGCGGCGAATCGTCGGAGTCGTCATGGCGGGACTTCTAGTCGTGACCGGGATTGCTCACAGCCTGCCGCAGCACGGAATTCCAGGTCATCCCCGACATGATCATGGCGGCTACGGCGCCGTCGGCGGGCATGGTCATCCGTTGCTTGAAACTCCACTCACCGATCCTGGCGGTCAGGGCCTGCGTGTAGCCTTGTTTTTCAGCCGGTCCGATCAGGTAGCGCACAGCGGATGTCGGCGGAAGGTCGTCTTCTTCAGCGGTCGCGACGGCGCCTTGATAGGGGACAGCGGTGTCCCAGCGATCCTCGATCGCCCGGCCGGCGTCTTCGGCCAGGACTTCGGGCGTATAGGGCCTGTCGTATCGGGTTGCGTAGTGGGTCACGGTCATGTCGCCGAAGCTGGTGTTGCAGCCGACGTCGTCGCCCCGCGGCAGGCCACCCTCAAAGACCATCACCTTGTTGACCTCGCTTCCGGGCGTGAAGCTGCAGACAAGCCCACTGCGCAGATGACGGATGCGCGGATCGATCCCGACCGTGACATTCTCGAACAGGTCGGAAACACCTCCCGCCTCAATCAGGGAATCAGCTTCAGCCCGGGCCTTGGCGACGACCTCGGGTGTCACGCCCTCCTGGGGTCCCAGAAACTGGGCGGCGGCGGGAGAGGCGGCGGCCATCCCCAGCAAGGCGATCAGCATGGGCAGTCGACGCATGAAATCGGCCTTCCTTGACGAATGGATCCGCAACATGACGGACAATCGACGCGGCCGCCACCGTGACGGATTGCCCGCCTTCCCGCAGGCCCTAGGATCGGCTCATGAGCCTCGCCCTCTACACCCACGCCGATATGCTCGATCATCATCCGGGAGAGCATCATGCCGAGCGATCCGAGCGGCTGACCGCCGTGCTCGACGCCCTGGCGGACAACAGCGCCCTCGATCTGGAGCGCCGCGACGCGCCGCTGGTCGAATCGGTCGACCTCCTGAGGGTGCATACGCCGGCCTATGTCGACGCCATGCTGGCCGCCGCGCCGGCCTCGGGGATCGTCACCCTGGATCCGGACACCTTTCTGTCTCCGGGCAGCATCATCGCCGCGCGGCGGGCGGCCGGGGCGGCGGTGGCCGCGGTGCGGGCCGTCGCGGCCGGAGAGCGGACCCGGGCCTTCTGCGCCGTCCGGCCGCCGGGTCACCACGCCGAGCCGGAAACGGCGATGGGGTTCTGTATCTTCTCCAGCGTCGCGATCGCCGCCCGGGCCGCGCAGGCCGCCGGCCTGGCGCGGGTCGCGGTCATCGACTTCGACGTGCACCACGGCAACGGCACCCAGGCGGCCTTCGAGGCTGACTCCAGCCTGTTTCTGGCCTCGGTGCATCAGCATCCGCTTTATCCGGGCACCGGCGATCCCTCCGAGACCGGGGTCGGCAATATCGTCAACGGCGTCGTGCCGCCCCATGCGCCGCGCGAGCAATGGCGACGGGTGTTCGAAGGCATGATCACCCGGCTGGACGCCTTCGAGCCGGACCTGGTCATCATTTCGGCCGGCTTCGACGCCCACCGGCTCGACCCCCTGGCGCAGCAGTCTCTGGAGGCGGAGGATTTCGCCTGGGCGACCCGGGCCGTGGTCTCCGTGGCCAACACACGTGCGAGAGGGCGTATTGTTTCCTCTCTCGAGGGCGGTTACGACCTAGAGGGTCTGGGGCGTTCGGCCCTGGCGCATGTGCAGGCGTTGCAGGAGGTGTGACGGAGAGCCGGGGGGCCGCGCCACACGCGGATTAGACCCGACAGCTGGCTTCCGTGGGATCATGGCAGACGCTTTGACCGCCGAAAACGCCCCCGCCGCCGTCGGCCGCAAGAGCGGCTCGGTGACGCTCGTGCGTCACGGAGAACCCGCCCAGTCGCGCAAGATCCGGCTCAATGCCGCGGAATACCGCGACTGGTGGGCCGGCTATGAGATCAAGGGCATCAAGCCGGGACAGACCCCGCCGGCGGGCCTGAAGGCCGTGGCGCGGGACGCCGACGTGGTGATCGCCTCGATCCGCCCCCGCTCGATCGAGACCGCCAACGCCATCTGCGGCGACAAGGCCTTCGCCCAGGATCCGATGTTCGTCGAGGCCCCGCTGCCGCCGCCCGGCTGGCCGGACTGGCTGCGCCTGTCGCCCAAGATCTGGGGCTTCCTGGCCCGGCTCAACTGGGTGCTCACCGACAAGCATGACGAGGTCGAAACCCATCGCCAGGCCGAACGGCGGGCGGCCGAGGCGGCCGAGCGGGTGGCCGGTCTGGCCGACGAGGGCCAGGATGTGCTGGTCGTCGCCCACGGCTATTTCAACCAGCGGGTCGGCGCCGCGCTCAAGCGTCGCGGCTGGCGCTGTGTCGAGGATCAGGGGTTCCGCTACTGGTGCGCCAGGAAGTTCGAACGCGCCGACTGACAGACGCGGAGGCGCGCCGTTCTAGACAAAGCCGTGATCAACCAAGCTTCGACGTTGCCGCCCCCTCCGGCCATCTCTAGGGTTGGCCCATTCTCTCGGGACACGAAATGACTGAAGCTGCCGATTCCAACATTGACGCCCTCTCGTTCGAGGACGCCCTCAAGGAACTGGAGAAGATCGTCCAGACCCTGGAATCGGGCCAGGCGCCGCTTGAGGAATCGATTTCGGTCTATGAGCGCGGGGCGCTGCTCAAGGCGCACTGCGAGAAGAAACTCGAGGCGGCCCGGCTGCGGGTCGAGAAGGTGGTTCTGGCCCAGGGCGCCGCGACCGGCGTCGAGCCGGCCGAGTTCTCCTGATGCCGGCCAGCCTCGAGCGCCGCATCTCCGAGGCCGCGGACCTGGTGACAGTGGCGCTGGACGCCCTGCTGCCACGCGCGGACGGACCCGAACAACGGCTGACCGAGGCGATGCGCTATGCCGCCCTTGGGCCGGGCAAGCGGCTGCGGCCCTTCTTCGCGCTGGAAACCGGCAAGATGTTCGATCTGCCGGAACGGCCGGTGCTTCGCGCCGCCTGCGCCCTGGAGTGCATCCATGCCTACAGCCTGGTGCATGACGATCTGCCCTGCATGGATGATGACGATGTACGGCGCGGCCGGCCGACGGTGCATATCGAGTATGACGAGGCTACGGCGGTCCTGACCGGCGACGCCCTGCAGACAGCGGCCTTCGAGATCCTGGCCCATCCGGACACTCATCCCGACGGCAATGTGCGGGCCGAGCTGGTGCGTCGCCTGGCGATCTCCTCGGGGGCCCAGGGCATGGCCGGCGGCCAGATGATCGATATCCTGGGGGTTCGTGAGGACCTGGGCGGGGTGGCCCGCATGCAGCGGCTGAAGACCGGCGCCCTGATCGCCTACGCCTTCGAGATTCCCCTGATCATGGCCCATGCCCAGGAGGCCGAGCGGCACGCCCTGCTGGGGTTCGCCCAGGATCTGGGCCTGGCCTATCAGATCGTCGATGACGTGCTCGACGCCGAGGGCGATCCGGAAGCCATGGGCAAGGCCACCGGCGGCAAGGACGCGGCGATGGGCAAGGCCAACTACGTCACCCTGCTCGGCCTGGACGCGGCCAAGGAGCGGGTCGAGCTGCTGGCCGAACAGACCCGCGCCCATCTGGACGGTTTCGGCGAGCGGGCCGACGTTTTGAGGGCCTCCGTCGACTTCGTCCTTGGACGGCGCAACTGACGCTGCGCGGGACGTCTGCACCGTAAATCCTTCGCCTTGATCAGCAGTTTGGTTGCAGCAGCCGCGCATCCCGCTAGGTTGAGGCCAATCGGCGGGCCCAATCCGCCAGAATAATGGACTGCCCCACGCATGCCCCCTGTGACCCCGCTGCTCGATACCGTGGCCTCGCCCGCCGATACCCGTGATTTCGATCTGACCCAGTTGAAACAGCTGGCGACGGAGGTTCGGGCCGAGACGATCGATGCGGTTTCGGTGACGGGCGGACATCTGGGCGCCGGTCTTGGCGTGGTCGAGCTGACCGTGGCGCTGCACCATGTCTTCGATACGCCCAGGGACATCCTGATCTGGGACGTCGGCCACCAGGCCTATCCGCACAAGATTCTCACCGGTCGCCGAGACCGCATGCGCACCCTGCGCCAGGGCGGCGGCCTGTCGGGCTTCACCAAGCGGGCGGAGAGCGAATACGACGCTTTCGGCGCCGCCCACGCTGCCACCTCCATCTCCGCGGCGCTGGGCTTCTGCGCCGCGCGCGACGCCAAGGGCGAGGACAACAAGGTCATCGCGGTGATCGGCGACGGCTCGATGAGCGCCGGCATGGCCTATGAGGCGATGAACAATGCGGTCGAGACCACCGGCCAGCTGATCGTCATTCTCAACGACAACGACATGTCCATCGCCCCGCCGGTCGGCGGAATGAGCGCCTATCTGGCGCGGGTGGTGTCGTCGGGCGGCTATCAGTCGCTGCGCAACCTCGGCAAGTCGATGAGCCGGGTGTTCCCCAAGAGCCTGCAGGAAGCGGCGCGCAAGGCCGAGGAATACGCCCGCGGCATGGTCACCGGCGGCACCTTCTTCGAGGAGCTGGGCTTTCAGTACGTCGGCCCGATCGACGGCCATGACCTTGACGCCCTGGTCCCGGTCCTTGAAAACGTCAAGGAAATCAATCGCCCGGTCCTGCTGCATGTCGTGACGCAGAAGGGCAAGGGCTATGCGCCGGCCGAAAGCGCTGACGACAAGTACCACGGCGTGGTCAAGTTCAACGTGGTCACCGGCGAACAGGCCAAGGCCGCCGGCGGCCCGCCCAGCTACACCAAGGTCTTCGCCCAGGCCCTGGTGAAGGAAGCCGAGAAGGACGATCGGATCATGGCGGTGACCGCGGCCATGCCGTCCGGCACCGGTCTCGACCTTTTCCAGAAGGCCTTTCCCAAGCGCTGCTTCGATGTCGGCATCGCCGAGCAGCACGCCGTCACCTTCGCCGCCGGCCTGGCGGCCGATGGCATGAAGCCGTTCGCGGCCATCTATTCGACCTTCCTGCAGCGCGGCTACGATCAGGTGGTCCACGATGTGGCCATCCAGCGTCTGCCCGTGCGGTTCGCCATGGACCGGGCGGGCCTGGTCGGCGCCGATGGTCCGACCCACGCCGGCAGCTTCGATATCGGCTTCATGGGCGCCTTGCCGGGCATGGTGCTGATGGCGGCGGCTGATGAGGTCGAACTGGCGCGGATGGTGGCCACGGCGGCGGCGATCGATGATCGCCCCAGCGCCTTCCGCTACCCGCGCGGCGAAGGCCTCGGTCTGGAGATGCCGACCGTCAACGAACCGCTGGAGATCGGCAAGGGCCGGGTGGTTCGCGAGGGTACGGCGGTGGCCATCGTCTCCTTCGGCACCCGTCTGTCCGAGAGCCTGAAGGCGGCCGATCTGCTGGCCGCCCGGGGCCTCTCCGCCACCGTCGTCGACGCCCGCTTCGCCAAGCCTCTGGATATCGACCTGCTGCTGCGCCTGGCGCGCGAGCATGAGGCGCTGATCACCGTCGAGGAAGGCGCCATGGGCGGCTTTGGCGGGTTCGTTCTGCAGGCCCTGGCCGAGCACGGGGCGCTGGATCGCGGCCTCAAGGTACGGACCCGGGCCTTGCCCGACATCTTCCAGGACCAGGACAAGCCTGACCTGATGTACGCCCAGGCCGGTCTCGACGCCGCCGGAATCGCCTCGGGCGCCCTCGGGGCCCTGGGTCTCGACAATGTCGCGACGGCGGGCCGGCGGGCCTGATCGGATCATGACGGCGCAGGACGCGGAGCGCTGGCATCAGGCTGGCGCGGCCGCCAGCGCGCGGGGCGACGTCCCGGCGGCCATCAAGGCCTTCGAACAGGCCGCGACCGCCGACCCGTCCAACGCCGGGCGCAGGGCCCGTCTCGCCGTCGAACGGCTCAGGTTTGGCGATATCCCGGGCGCCCGTCAGGCCGTGGCCGAGGGGCGGGCGATTGGCGGATCGCCGGATGCGAAGACCCTCGACCGGTTTGGATTTGTGCTCAGCCGGACGGGCGACTTCTCCGAAGCGGTCGCGCTGTTTCGCCAGGCGGCGGCCCTGGCGCCGCGGGATGTGGCGATCCTGAAGAACCTGGGATGGGGCGAGCAGTATGTCGGCGACCTGGCGGCGGCGGAGGCGGCGCTGCGCCGCGTGCTGACCCTGGCGCCGGAGGACGACAAGGCCTGGTTCAGTCTGTCGGGCCTGCCGGGCTGGTCTCCGACCCTGGCCGATGCGGCGGCTCTGGACCGGCTGTTGGGCGCGGTCGCCGGCGACGCCGAGCGTAGTCTCGGCGTCGGTCACGCCCTGGCCCGCGCGCAGGAGGCCCTTGGCGACTATCCGGCCGCCCTAAAGGCGCTCGACCGGGCCAAGGCGCCGCGCCGTCGCCAGCGGGCCTTTGACATCGATGCGACCCTGGCGGCCTTCGAGGCGGCGCCGAAAGCCTTCGCCGAGGGGCCGACCGGTCCCGGACACCCCTCGGCGGCGCCGATCTTCGTGGTCGGACCGCCCCGCTCGGGCACCACCCTGCTGGACCGAATCCTGTCCAGCCATCCGGCGATCACCTCGGCCGGAGAACTGCGGGCCATGCCCTTGCTGGCCCTGCGCGCGGCGGGCATCGGCGCCGAGCGGCCGATCACCGCGGATATCCTGATGCGCGGCGCCCGCGCGCCGGCGGCGCCCCTTGGCGCGGCCTATGTCGAGGCGGCGGCGGCCATGAGCGGCGGCGGCGGGCGATACATCGACAAGCGTCCCTTCAACCTGATCTTCGCCGGCTTCATCGCCCGCGTCCTGCCCAACGCCAGAATTCTGCGCATGCGGCGAAATCCGGCCGACACCGTGCTGGGCAACTACCGCCAGTTCTTCGGCTCAGGCTCCCTGTTTCACGACTACAGCTACGACCTGGTCCATACGGCCCGCTACGTCGCGGGGCTGGAGGCTCTGAGCGAGGCCTGGGAGGCCTTGCTGCCGCCGGATCGCTACAGGGTGATCGACTATGAGGCGCTGGTCGCCGAGCCCGAGCGGGAAATCCGCCAGGCTCTGGCCTTTCTGGGTCTGGACTGGGATCCCCGGTGTCTGGATTTCCATCGCAATGAGGCGGGCGTCTCCACCGCCTCCGCCGTCCAGGTGCGTGAGCCGCTGCACGATCGCAACATCGGCCTCTGGCGGCGTTACGGCGAAGGGTTCGGGCCGGCGATGGACATCTTGAGGGCCGCCAGCCGGCTGGAATGACCTAGGCCGTGCAGGCCTTGAAGAACCCGGCCACCTGCGGCCGGTCCGCGGCATTGGCGGCCAGCTTCACCGATCGGGAATCCTGCACCAGGGTCAGGTCGCCGGTGCGGGCGAAGCGGGCGAGGGCCTTGTTGGCCGCCCGGGTGCTGGCTTCCAGATAGTGGCCTTCGCCCATGCCGCTGGGGCCGCCCGTCGCGGCCAGGGTCGCGCGTTCGCGACCGGAGGCCAGGACGATGGCCGGCGCGGGGGCGGCGGAAACGGTCGATACCGTCACCTCGCCCGCGCCGGGCTGGCAGGTCATCATCAGGACGACATTGTCGGAAGCCGGGGCGCCATAGGCCAGCTTGGCCCCTTCCTCAGGGGTCTGCTGCAGCGACCACGCCATGTCCGACGACAGGGCTTGCTGTCCATGCATGCAGCTCCCCAGCAAAAGGAGGGGGGCGGTCATGCCGAGAATGGCGGTCAGACGGATCATGATTTGGCTTCCCTTCGCTCACTCAACGCAGCGAAGGGGCATCGGTTCACCACCCGGCAGATTTTGCCGCCGGCGGCACCCCTGCTCCACAGGGTCCGGAGCAAGGGCCGCCAACTCAGAACGGGCTGAAGGTTTCGACCAGGGCCTGGCCGGCCGGGGTCTTCTGCACCCGGCTCTGGTCGCCGCGTCCGCCATAGGAGATGCGGGCCTCGGCGATCTGGGTGTGCTTGATCGTGTTGGCGGCGCTGATGTCGGCCGGCCGGACGATGCCGGAGATGGTCAGGCGTCGCACCTCGTTGTTGGTCCGCACCTCCTGGGTGCCCTGGATGACCAGGTTGCCGTTGGGCAGGACGCCGGTGACCACCGCGGCGATGGTCAGGCTGATCTTCTCGGCCCGGGCCACCGCGCCGCTGCCGCTGGTGCCGGTCGTGCCGTTGGTCTCGATGGCGTTCGACGGGTCGAAGCCGCCGGGAAACAGCTTGCCCAGGCTGCCCTCAAGGCCAAAGAAGTGCGGAATGCCCGCCTTCATGCCGCTGGTCCGGCTGGCCGAGGTGGTGTTCTGGGTCTGGGCGCTGTCGTTGATGTCGATGTTGACCGTCAGGATGTCGCCGATCCGGCCGGCCCGCTGGTCGTTGAAGAAGGCCCGGGCGCCGGTGCGCCACAGACTGTTGGCCGAGGCGGCCCGCGGCTCCTCCTGGCGGACATCGACCAGGGTCTGGGTCTGGGGAACCAGCTGGGCGGGATAGCCGACGGGCGAGAGCTTGGGACCCATGACCGCGTCGGAGGCGTCGGAAAGGGCGCCGTTGACGGTGCCGCAGGCGGCCAGGGGCAGGATGGCGATAAGCGAAAGCAAGGTCGAACGCATGGGGGTGAGCCTCTATCGGGCGGCGAACTGGGAGCCGGCGGCTTTCAGCCGCTGGGCTTCGGGACCGGTCGCGGCGGCGCCGGGACCGGTGGCGACCGCCTCGATGACCTTCTTCGAGGCGGGATTCTGTATATTGAGCGTGTCGCCGGTGGCGGCGGTCTTCAGGGCCTTGCCCTGCATGGTCAGGGTGACATAGCCGTCTGACCAGGTGACGGTGACCATCTCGCCGGCCTTGATCACCACCGGGGCGCTGACGTCGCGGGTCGAGACCAGGGCGCCTTCCCGCAGAGGCCGCTTGGCGGCCAGGCCGATGATCTGGTCGGCGTCGCGGGGCGCGTCCGACGGGGCGCCGACGGCCTTGGTCCAGACCAGATCCTCAGGCTGCACAATCTCGCCGGCGCTCAGCGACCGGCTGTAGGAAAGCACCTCGACATTGCCGCGGGCGACAGCCGGGCTGGCGGTCGGCGCCGCGCCGCCCGTCGATCCGCCGCCGCCGCGAACCATGATCCGGCGAAAGCCCTGGGGATTGTCCCACTGCAGACCGGCGCGCCAGGCCATCACCTGCACCGCGCGGGCGTCGAGCACCACGGTCGGGCCGGTGCGGTTGGCCACCAGCACATCCGCAGCCCCGCCAGCGCCCTCGAACAGGTCGCCCAGGGTCACCCGGCCGTCGCTGTCGTTGACCTCGGCCCTCAGCGTCACGGGCCCGGCGAAGGCCGGCGCGGCGAGAACCAGGGCGGCGGAGAGGCCGGCGCAGAAGCGGATCACGGCGCGGGCCATCAGGCCTTCACCTGGTTGGCGGCCTGCAGCATCTCGTCGGCGGTGGTGATGACCTTGGAGTTCATCTCATAGGCCCGCTGGGCGACGATCAGGGCAGTGATTTCGCTGACGGCGTCGACGTTCGACGCCTCGGTGTAGCCCTGCAGCAGCTGGCCAAAGCCGACCGATCCGGGGGCGCCGGTCACCGCCGCGCCCGAGGCGCCGCTCTCCATGAACAGGTTGTCGCCCATGGCCTCAAGGCCGGCCTCGTTGATGAAGGTCGCCAGCTCGATCTGCCCGGCGACCTCCGGGGCGGCCGCGCCCTCCTTGGTCACCTGCACCTGACCGGTCTTGGAGACGGTCACGTCGACCGCGTCCTGCGGAATGGTCACCGCCGGCTGGATCAGATAGCCGTCCTCGGTGACCAGCTGGCCCTGGTCGTTGACCGCCAGATTGCCGGCGCGGGTGTAGGCCGTCTCGCCGGTCGGCAGCAGCACCTGGAAGTAGCCCCGACCCTGGATGGCCAAGTCGTAGCGATTGTCGGTGCGGGTCATCGAGCCCTGGCTGGTGATCCGGTAGGTGCTGCCGGCCTTGACGCCGCCGCCGATCTGGATGCCGGTCGGAACCACCGTGCCTTGATCCGAGGACTGGGTCCCGGCCCGCTCCAGCGACTGGTAGAGCAGGTCCTGGAACTCGGCCCGCTGACGCTTGAAGCCAACGGTGTTCATGTTGGCGATGTTGTTCGAGATGACCTCGACGTTCAGCTGCTGGGCCGACATGCCGGTTGCGGCGGTGCGGAGAGCCTGCATCGGTTTCTACTCCCTGTGACTCATCAGGCGACCCGGCCCAGGCGCTCGATGGCGCGACGGGACAGGTCGGCGGTGTTTTCCATGGCCTTGACCACGCCCTCATAGGCGCGGCTGACCTCGATCATCCGGGTGATCTGCATGATCGGATTGACGTTGGAGCCCTCCAGCATGCCCTGGCGAACCTGCGAGGCCGTGTCGGCCGTCGGCTGGGCGTTGGAGACGTTCTTGAGCAGGTTGTTCTGGTCCTTGGCCAGGACCGACCGGTCGTCGAAGACGAAGACGCCGACCTTGGCCACCCGTTCCCCGGCCTGGCTGACCGTGCCGTCCGCGGCGATGGCGACGGGCCCCTTGGCGGGATCAACGACAATCTCTCCGCCATCGCCCATGACCGGATCGCCGGCCTGGGTGGTCAGCTTGCCCTCGGATGACAGGGTGAAGTGGCCGTCGCGGGTGTAGCGCTCGCCGGCCGAGGTGTTGACCTTGAAGAAGCCCTTGCCCTCGATGGCCAGGTCGAAGTCGCCGCCGGTCGTCCGCAACGGACCCTGCGAGAAGTCCCGCGCCACCCCGTCATCGAGCACGAATTTCACCGGGTTGGGATCGCCGGTCATCGCCGCCGGCGCCTGGGCCTCGGTGCGGACCATCAGGGACTCCACCTTGAAGCCGGTGGTGTCGCTGTTGGAGATGTTGTTGGCGATGACGTCCATCTCGCGGCGAAGGGTCATCTGGCGCGACAGACTGACGTAGAGCGTGTTGTCCATTCGTGACCTCCCTTAACAACCGCGACGGGGCGTCGCTGCTCGTGGTTAAGCCTGCAAACCTTGGGCCAGTCTGAAAGTCTTGAAAAATCAACGAACAAGAAGGTTAACGCGGCCTGGGCGGCGGATTCTGCCGGGCGCCTTTGGGGGTGGGCACAAACCCATCCTTAACCAACTCCCGCCACTAAGGAGTCGGGCGCGCATGCCCGAGGAGCGCGAGTCACCGTGTCCAAGGACAAGGCCAAGGAAACCGAAGCCGCGACGGAAGACGCCGAGGGCGTCGACGGCGAGGCGGCTGCCGGCAAGAAGAAGCCGCCGCTGAAGATGCTGATCATCGCCGGCGCGGCGGCCGTTCTCGTGCTCGGCGGGGGCGGCGGGGCGGCCTTCATGTTCCTCAAGCCCAAACCCGACGCCGCGCACGGTGAGGCCGCCGCGAAGGAAAAACCCAAGAAAAAGAAGAAGGAAGGCGGCGAGCACGGCGGCGGCGGCAAGGCCGAGCCGGGCGCCGCGACCGTCAAGGAAGGGCCGGACGGGATCGTCTTCTACACCCTGCCTGACATCGTGGTGAACATGCAGACCGCGGACGGGCGGCCGACCTTCCTCAAGCTCAAGCTGACCCTTGAACTGCCCGACGAGGAGCTGGTCGACGAGCTGAACCCGGCGATGCCGCGGATGAACGACATGTTCCAGACCTTCCTGCGCGAGATGCGGCCGGAGGACCTTTCCGGCAGCCAGGGCAGCTATCAGCTGCGGATGGAAATTCTGCGCCGCGTAAACCTGCTGGTGGCGCCCTCGAAGGTAAATGCGGTGCTGATCGAGGAGATGCTGATCAACTAGGCCTCCGGCCCGGTTGCGCGATTGTCCATGGCTGAAGACACCGAAGATCAGGACGCCCTGGCCCAGTGGGCCGCCAACAACGCCCCCGAAGAGGGCGGACCTGGCGCCATGCCCGACGCCGGGGTCGGCGAATGGGATGGAGGCGAGCCCGAGGCCGATGGCCTCATCGGGTCCGAACGCATCCTCAATCAGGACGAGATCGACAGTCTGCTGGGCTTCGATCTGTCGGACGACGAGGCCGGAGAGCGGACCGGCATCCGGGCGATCATCAACTCGGCGCTGGTTTCCTATGAGCGGCTGCCCATGCTGGAAATCGTCTTCGACCGCCTCGTGCGGTTGATGACCACCAGCCTGCGGAACTTCACCAGCGACAACGTCGAGGTCAGCCTCGACAACATCAGCTCGATCCGGTTCGGCGACTACCTCAACTCCATTCCGCTGCCGGCCATCCTGTCGGTGTTCCGGGCGGAAGAGCTGGACAACTACGGCCTGCTGACGGTCGACTCCAACCTGATCTACTCCATCGTCGATGTGTTGCTGGGCGGCCGTCGCGGCACCGCGGCCATGCGCATCGAGGGCCGGCCCTACACCACCATCGAGCGGGTTCTGGTACAGCGGATGGTCGAGGTGGTGCTGCAGGACGCCAAGGCGGCGTTCGAGCCCCTGACTCCGGTCAATTTCGTTCTCGACCGCCTCGAGACCAACCCACGCTTCGCCGCCATCGCCCGGCCCGCCAACGCCGCGATCCTGGTCAAGCTGCGCATCGACATGGAAGACCGGGGCGGTCGCATCGAATTGCTGCTGCCCTACGCCACCCTCGAGCCGATCCGGAAGATGCTGCTGCAGCAGTTCATGGGCGAGAAGTTCGGCCGCGACAACATCTGGGAAAGCCACCTGGCCACCGAACTCTGGACCACCCAGATGGAGGTCCGCGCCGTGCTCGATGAACAGCAGGCGCCGCTCAGCAAGGTGCTGTCGCTCAAGGTCGGCGACACCCTGATGCTCAACGCCACCGGCGACAGCCTGGTCGAGCTTCGGGCCGGGACCATTCCGTTGACGCGCGGCCGCATGGGTCGCCGCAACCACCATATCGCCGTGCGCTGCGAGGCGCCGCTGGATCCCGCCGCCAAACAGGCCGTGCAAAAGAGGCTGACATGAGCATTGTCGCGCTTTCCATGAACATCCTGCTGGGTGTTCTGCTCATTGCCGCCATGGCTTTCGGCTGGCGTCTGGAACGACAGCTCAAGGCCCTCCGCGCCGGTCACGACAACTTCGCCAAGGCCGTCGGCGACCTCGACGCCGCCGCCCGGCGCGCGGAAGCGGGCCTCGCCGCGCTCCGCCTCGCCAGCGAGGAGGCCGAGGAAGGCCTCGCCGCCCGGATCGAGGCCGCCCGCGCCCTCAGCGAGCAGCTGGATCGACCGGTTTCCGACCGCTCGCGCCGGGGTCTGGCGGGCGCCGCCGCTCCCAGCCGTGACGATGACTGGCTGGACCGTCCCCTGCCTCCGGCCCGGGAGCGCACCGCCCCGGTCCGGTCCGAGCCCCAGACCACCGCCCGCTCGCGGGCGCGCATCGACGACGATCTGTTTGAACCCGAAATCGGCGCGGGCCGTCTGCGCGCCATTCCCGGAGGCCGCTCATGAGCCGCATTCCCCGCATTCTCCCCCTGGCCGGCGTCGCCGTCGCCGGGGTTCTGGCGATCAACGCCCTGGCCGGCGCGGACAGTGTTCCGCGCCTCTTCTCTGGCGCCAAGGCCTGGGCCGAGGGGACGGAAGGCAAGGCGCCGGAAGCCAAGAGCGACGCCGAGGCGGCCAAGGCCGCCAAGCCGGCCGCCGTCTGCGCTCCCACGGCCGCGGAGCTGGCCAAGGAGGCCGGTCTCTCGCCGTCGGAGCTGCAGGCGCTGCAGGACCTGGGCGCCCGACGGGGCCAGCTGGACGAGCGTGAGCAGGGCATGGACGTCCAGCTGCAGCTGATCGCCGCCGCCGAGGCCAAGCTGGACGCCAAGTTCAAGGCTCTGGACACCCTGAAGGGCGACATCAAGGGCCTGCTGGGCCAGGCCGACGCCCAGCAGGAGCAGGAAATCACCCGGCTGGTCGCGGTCTTCTCGGCGATGAAGCCCAAGGACGCCGCGGCCCAGATGCGGGTGCTCGATGACAGCGTCCGCCTGCCGATCGCCTCGCGTATGAAGGAACGCACCCTGGCGGCGATCCTGGCGCAGATGCCGCCGGCGGAGGCCAACAAGATCACCGAGGCCCTGGCGCGTCGGTTCACCGACAACGCCGCGGTCCTGGCCGGCAGGAAGGCGCTTGAGCCGACCCCGCAGGAAGTCGCCGCGGCCGCCCCCGCGCCCACGACCGCCGGCGGCAAGCCGGCCGCCGCCGCGGCCCCCGGTGGCAAGGCCGCCGACGCCAAGCCGCAGACCAAGGGCGGCTAGATGAGCCTTCGCCGGACACTCCGATCCGGCGTTGCGGCCGCCTGCATTCTGGGCGTCGCCGCGCCCGCCGGCTATGCCGCGCCGGCGGCCAGCAGCCGTTCGGCTCTGCAGGTCAAGTTCGCCGAGGCGGAGCAGTTCACGCGGCTGGAGTTCCACTGGTCCGGCGGGGCGGGACTGAAGACCCGCCGTGAGGGCCAGGCCCTGATCCTGCGGTTCAGCCGCGACGCGGATCCCGACATCGGCATGCTTCGGGCCACGCCGCCCAGGTGGATCAGCAAGGTCGAGGCCCGCCACGTCGGCGGCGCTCTCGAACTGGTCCTCACCCTGGACGATGGGGCGGATGCCACCGTCGGCCAGGCGGACGGCGCCGCCTACGTCAACATCTCGGCGAAAAAGGCCGCCCCCGCCGCGCCGCCGGAACCGCCGGCGCCGACGGAGGTCGCGACCACCACGGCGCCGCCGCGCGCCAATCCCACACCGGCCAACGGCCTTGTTCCGGTGTCGATCAAGCAGGCCGCCAGCGAGACCCGGCTGAGCTTCGACTGGAAGGCTCCCCTGGGCGCGGCGGTCTTCCGCCGTGGCGAGGCGCTGTGGATCGTCTTCGACGCCCCTGGCCGCCTGGATGTCGGCAAGCTGCCGGCCAATAACAATCGCTACCGCCGTCTGCAGGCCCTGAACGGCAAGGACTACGCCGCCCTGCGGCTGGTCGTGGCGCGGGATGCGCCCGTCTCCGTGGTCGGGGAGGGCGCGCGCTGGACGGTGGTTCTGGGCGGCGGGGCCCCGGCCTCGCGGGATTCCGCCGGTGGCGTGATCAAGGTGTCCCGCGACGCGGAGTCTGCGGGCGCCGCGCTCAGCGCCGCGATGGCCGGCGCGGGCCGTCCGGTGTGGATCGATGACCCCGTGGTCGGCGACCGGCTGGGTGTCGTGCCGGCGCTGGCCCCCGCCAAGGGCCTCTCCGCGCGCCGCGACTATGTCGATCTTGCGATGCTGCCGACGATCCATGGTCTGGCTATCGAAAGCTATGCGCCCGGCCTGTCGATGGCGGTCAACGGCGACCTTGTCACGGTCGGCAAGGCCGACGGCCTGACCCTGTCGCCGGGTTGGCTGGCCGACGCCGGCCAGGAGGCCGAGGCCGCCGACGCCCCCGCCAAGGCCTCGATGCCGTCGTTGATCGGCGAGGACTGGGGCAAGGTCGGCAAGGGCGGCTTCATGGCCCGCTATGACGCCCTGCTGGCGGCGGCGTCCGCCGAGGAGGCCAAGGGGGATGCGGCCCCGACCGATGCGCGAATGGCGCTGGCCCGGTTCCTGGTCGGCTCGGAACTGTCCTACGAAGCCATCGGCATGCTCAACGCCACGGGTCGCGCGCGCGAGACCCTGATGGGCGATGCCGAGTTCCGCGGCCTGCGCGGCATTTCCCGGGTGATGGCGGGGCGGCTGAAAGAGGCTGACAGCGACCTCTCCGTGGGCGTGCTGGCGGACGATCCTTCCAGCGCCGCCTGGCGCGGCTACATCTCCTCGCGTCAGGGTCAATGGGCCGACGCCCGCGCCAAGTTCGCCCAGGCCGCGCAGGCCATGGCGCTGTTCCCGCCGGTCTGGCGGGCCCGGTTCGAACGGGCCGACGCCGAGGCGGCGATCGCGCTGGGCGATCTGGCGGGGGCCGAAAGCTGCATGCGCCGGGCCAGCATCGCCGGCCTCCCCGCGGCGGAGGAAATGGCCAACCGCCTGACCGAGGCCAAGCTGCTCGAAGCCCGGGGCCAGAAGGACAAGGCCCTGGCCATCTATGAGCAGATCGCCAAGGCGCCGCTTGAGCAGTACTCGACGCCCGCCATGCTGCACGCCACCCAGATCCGTCTGGAGCAGGGCAAGATCACCCCTGTCGAGGCGGCGCGAATCTTCGACGGCCTGCGGTACCGCTGGCGCGGAGACGCCACCGAACTGGAGACCGTGCGGTTGCTCGGCAAGCTCTATCTGAGTCAGGGCCGCTATCGCGAAGCGCTGGAGGCCCTCCGCTCGGCGGGCACGCGGATGCCCGACCTGCCTGTGGCCCTGGACCTGCAGAACGACCTTTCGGCGGCCTTCCGCAGCCTGTTCCTCGACGGACTGGCGGATGGCCTTGAGCCGATCCAGGCGCTTGGCCTGTTCAACGACTTCAAGGACCTGATCCCCATCGGCGCCGATGGCGACATGATGGCGCGCAAGATGGTGCGGCGCCTGGTCGACGTCGATCTGCTGGACCAGGCCGCCACCATCCTGAAATGGCAGGTGGACAACCGTCTCGACGGCGTCGCCAAGGCCCAGGTGGCGACCGATCTGGCCCTGATCTATCTGATGAACCGTCAACCGGAGCAGGCCCTGGCGGCCATCAACGGCTCCCGGACGACGGTGCTGCCCAGCGCCCTGAACGCCGACCGACGGGTGATCACCGCCCGGGCCCTGATGGGGGTCGGACGGCTCGACGCGGCCCTGGAAGTAATCGAGGCCGATAGCTCCCCCGAGGCGCTGGACGTGCGCTCGGAGATCGCCTGGAAGGGTCGCAGCTGGCCGCTGGCCGGCGAGCTCTACGAAAAGGGTCTGGGCGAGCGCTGGAAAAGCCCGCTGCCGCTGCGGCCCGACGAGGAAGGCCGGCTGCTGCGGGCGGGTGTCGCCTACAGTCTGGCCGGCGACGAGACCAGCCTGACCCGGATGCGCGACCGCTACGAGCCGCTGTTCGAGGCCGGGCGCAATCCGGAGGCGCTGAAGGTGGCCTTCTCGTCCATGGACGGCGGGCGTCTGACCACCACCGACTTCGGCCGCTCCGTGGCCGAGACCGAGGCCTTCAACGGCTGGGTGGCGCGGATGAAGACCAAGTTCCGCGACGCTCCGGCGACCACCGGCAAGACGACCCGTCAGGCGGAAGCCAAGCCCGCGACCAAGGCCGGCTGACGGCGCTGGCCGAACCGGCAAGGCAACCGGTCAGCCGGGAACGAAGCTTTCCACGAGACTGCCCGCGACAAGCCGCCAGCCATCCACCAGCACAAAGAAGATCAGCTTGAACGGCAGGCTGATGACGACCGGCGGCAGCATCATCATCCCCATGCTCATCAGCACGCTGGCCACCACAAGGTCGATGACCAGGAAGGGCACGAACAGCAGAAAGCCGATCTCGAAAGCCCGCTTGAGCTCGCTGATCATGAAGGCCGGCGTGACGACCCGCAGCGGCGTGTCCTGCAGGGTGGCGGGCTTGGAAATCTTCGACAGGCGGACGAACAGGGCCAGGTCGTCGCGATCCACCTGGCTGAGCATGAAGGTCTTCACCGGCGAGGACGCCGCATCGAAGGCCTGGGGCAGCTCCATCTGTTGATTGAGCAGCGGGCGGACCCCTTCGTCGTAGGACTTCTGGAAGGTCGGGGCCATGACGATGGCGGTCAGGAACAGGGCCAGGCTGATCAGGACCGCGTTCGGCGGGCTCTGCTGAAGGCCAAGCGCGGTGCGGAGCAGGCCCAGGACCACCACGATCCGCACGAAGCTGGTGGTCATGATGACGATCGACGGGGCCAGCGACAGCACCGTCATCAGGCCGATCAGCTGCACGACCCGCTCGGTCAGGCCGGCGCCGGTGCCCAGGTCGATGTTGACGGCCTGCGCCGCCGCCACGCCGGGCAGGGCCAGGGCGGCGGTGAGAACCAGTCCCAGCGTCAGCGGCAGCCGCGCGCCAGTGAGGGCGATCTTCATTGGGCGATCTCCTTGGCGGGGGTCTTTCGCGCGCGGGCCGGGGCGGGGGGCTTCAGGGTTTCCAGCATGCGTCCCTCGCCGATCAGGATCAGCCGCTCCTCGCCGTCGAGACGGACCAGAACGAGGCGGCGGGTCGGGTCCAGCACCAGGGTCTCCAGCAGCGCCAGCCTGCGTTCCTTCGCCGGGCCCTGGAAGCGGGCGATGACATCGGGTCCGAACCGCCGCAGTCCGACCGCGGTCAGGCCGATCAGGCCCAGGGTCACCGCCAGGGCGGCGATCGCCTGAAGTATCTGGAGCAGGGTGGCCATGGGTGTGCGGAACTCT
Organism: Caulobacter sp.; assembly: GCA_019636175.1. Lineage (GTDB taxonomy): Bacteria > Pseudomonadota > Alphaproteobacteria > Caulobacterales > Caulobacteraceae > Caulobacter. The sequence continues at coordinate 60,493 of JAHBYC010000006.1, forward strand.
GGGAACCACCCCCAGATGGCCTGTAAAACTTAAGGGCCGATTAACCCTGTTTCTTCATGGTTGGCGCCATGAACATCGGCGACATCCCGCTCTTCTCGATGCTTCGCAACCGCCTCGGATACCTCTCCGAGCGGCAGAACGTGATCGCCGAGAATATCGCCAACGCCGACACCCCGGGCTTCATCGCCCGGGACATGAAACCCTTCAGCTTCGAGGAGACCCTGCGGGGGCAGGGAGGCCAGATGGGTGGGTCGGCGACCACCCTGGCCATGAGCCAGCCGGTGATGACCCAGGCCGGCCACATGACCGGAACCTCGCGCAAGGCCGGGGGCGTGCAGAGCTACGGCAAGGCGGTGAAGAGCCGGGATTCGGAAACCACGCTCGACGGCAACGGCGTGGTGCTCGAGGACCAGATGATCAAGATGACCGAGACGCGGATGGAATATGACGCGGCGATCGGCTTCTACCAGAAATCCATGGCCCTGCTGCGCATGGCCGCCCGGCCGCCCGGCCGATAGGGGGAGGCGCTAGATGCCCGATATCCCGTCCCAGCCCAATCTGACCATGCGGATCGCGACCTCCGGCCTGCGGGCGCAGCAGGCGCGGATGCGGGTCATCGCCGAAAACATGGCCAACGCCAATTCCACCGCCCGCACCCCGGACGGCGACCCCTACCGGCGGCAGGTCTCGGTATTCCAGCCCAAGGCCATCGATGGTGGCCAGGGCGTTCAGCTGGCGCGGATCGAGCCCGACAGCCGCGATTTCAAGATGACCTACGACCCGGGCCACCCGGCGGCCAATGCCGATGGCTACGTCAAGACGCCCAATGTGGATCCGCTGATCGAGGCCCTCGACCTGCGGGAGGCGCAGCGGGCCTACGAGGCCAATCTCAACGTCATCGAGACGGCGCGGTCGATGGAGATGCGCACCCTCGAACTGCTCAAGAAATAGGGGCTGAGGCATGATTACCCCGCTTGCCGCCGCCAAGGCCTACGCCGCCACCCAGGGCGCCGGCGGCGTGCCCGGAAACGATGCGTCCGCCATTGGCGGTCCCAGCTTCGGCGACCTTCTGAAGAACGTCCTTGGCGACGCCGTGCAGACCTCGAAGGCGGCCGAGAGCCAGATGGCGGCCCATGTCGCCGGCAAGTCCGAACTGATCGACGTGGTCACGGCCATCTCCTCGGCCGAGGCCAGCCTGGAGACGGTCATGGCCGTCCGCGACCAAGTGATCAGCGCCTATCAGGAAATCATGCGGATGCCGATCTGACGCCATTTTCCGGCGTCTTGTGCATGAACGACACATAACGACCGGCTCAGGTCCGCTTCAGGCGGCGGGAGCTAAAACCCTCCTCATGGTGTTCATCCGGTTCGGGTGGACGAAAGCCAAGAGGAGTTGAACCATGAAAAAGCTGATTATCGCCGCTACGGCCACCGCCGCTCTGATGGCCGCCATGCCCGCCGCCGCCCAGACCTATGGCCATAGCCGGGACGGCTATCGTGGCGACCGCGCCGCCCAGGTCTACCGTGGTGGTCCCGCCGCCCGCGCCGAACGCCGTGACGACCGTCGCGACTTCAGGCAGCTGCGCCGGATCAATGAGCGTCAGGCCCAGATCGCCTATCGCATCGATGTCGGCCTGCGCCAGCGCGCCCTGAGCTACCAGGAAGCCCGCATCCTGCGGACCAAGCTGGCCCAGATCGAGCGTCTGGAACGTCGCTACGCCCGTTCCAACCGTGACCTGACCAACGCCGAGGCCCGGAACCTCAACATCCGCCTCGACCAACTGAACCACGAGCTTCGCTATCGTCTCCGCGCGTAACTGCTGAGGCGACAGTCTGAAGGAAGGGGGCGGCCTCCGGGCCGCCCCCTTTTTCGTGTCCGGACTTCAGAGATCGAGCGTGATCACCACCGGCACATGGTCAGAGGGCTTCTCCCAGCCCCGGACGTCGCGGCAGATCTCCACGCCCGTCAGACGGTCCGCCGCCTGGGCCGACAGCAGGTGGTGGTCGATGCGAATGCCGTGGTTTCGCTGCCAGGCGCCGGCCTGGTAGTCCCAGAAGGTGTAGCCGCCGGGGGCGCCGTTGATCTGCATGTAGGCGTCGGTCAGGCCGAGGTTCTTCAGGGCGCGGAACGCGCCCCGGCTTTCCGGCTGGAACAGGGCGTCGTCCAGCCAGCCCTCTGGCTTGTCGGCGTCCGCCGGTTCGGGGATCACATTGTAATCGCCGCACAGCACCAGCGGCTCCTCGTAGGCCAGCAGCTCGCGGGCGTGGGCGTTCAGGCGCGCCATCCAGTCCAGCTTGTAGGTGAACTTGCCGGTTCCCACCGGGTTGCCATTGGGCAGGTACAGTCCGCCCACCCGCACCGGCCGGGGCCCCGAGACAAGGGCCTCGATGTAGCGGGCATGGTCGTCCGCCTCGCCGTCGAGGCCCGCGCCTTCGTGGCCGGGCAGGCCGCGCCGGACGTCCTCGAGGGGCGTCTTCGACAGCAGGGCGACACCGTTGTAGGTCTTCTGGCCGTGGGTCTCGACGTTGTAGCCCAGACCCTCGAACGCCTCGCGGGGAAACTTCTCGTCGACGCACTTGATCTCCTGCAGGCAGGCGACGTCGGGCGCCGCCTCCTCGAACCACTGCAATACAGTTGGCAGGCGAGCGTTGATTGAGTTCACATTCCAGGTGGCGATACGCATTGACGGCTCCGAAGGGAGGCGGGAAGGCTAGAACCCATGACCGAGGGGCTCAAGGGGCGAGAGCGACGGGAGAAGGGTCGGCGGGCGATGCTGCTCGGCGTCCTTACTGTCGGCTGGCTGGGTCTAATACCGTTCGGGGCCGTCGGCGCGCTGTTTTCGCCGCTGGTGTTCGATCACCGTCCCAATCTGCTCAATCCCGTCGCCTGGCTGGGCTTCCTGCTTCTCGTCGGCTTCTGGATCATCTGCATCCTCGCCCCCTTCGCCGCCTGGGTGGCCTGGAAGCGGGAGCAGGAGCCCCATGCCTGGATCGCCATCGCCGTGCCGGCGGCCTGGCTGATGGCGATGGCCCTGGCCCTTCAGTTCGTTCCCTTCTGAGCCTTGATGAAGCCGGCGACGGCCTCGACCACGCCCGGAGCCAGCGGCAGGGACGCATCGCCGTAGGTGGCGACGTTGGCCGCCCGGTCCGCCGGCGCGATCTTCAGCAGGTGATTGACGCCGTCCAGCACCACCAACCTCGCGGCCGGCTGGGCCGCCTTCAGCCGATTGGCGTCCTCCACACTGACCTGGATGTCGGTCGATCCCTGCAGGATCAGCACCGGCCCCTTGTAGGCGGCGACCAGATCGGCGGGATCATAGGCCATCTCGGCCCGCCAGAAGCCCTGAAGGCTCTTGTGAAACAGCGGCAACAGGGCCGGCGCCATGCCGGTGGTGTCGACCTCCTTGCCCGCCTCCAGCGCCTCGATCGCCGCCAGGGCCTGGGGCAGCAGGGCGGCATTGGCCGGGTTGGACCTGAGTTGCTCGCGCAGCACATCCCCGATCGGCCGTCCGGCCCCCGACAGCAGGATCAGGCCGCAGACGCCGGTATTGTCCTGTCCGGCGATCAGAGCCACCAGGACGCCTTCGCTGTGGCCCGCCAGCCAGGCGCAGGGCGCGCCGGTCTCCGCCCGGGCCTTGGCCGCCCAGGCCAGGGCGTCGGCGGCGAGCACGTCCACGGTCACCGCATTGGGATCGGCGGCCGCGGGGCCGCTGGCGAACATCCCCCGCTTGTCGACCCGGATCGAGGCGATCCCCTGGTCGGCCAAGCCCTCGGCCAGCAGCCGATAGGTGGCGCCCTTGACGCCCAGCGGGCTGTTGCCGTCCCGGTCGGTGGGGCCGGAGCCGGCCAGGATCACCACCACCGGACCACCCCGGACGCCCGCCGGGCTCAGCAGCGTTCCCTTCAGCGGCGCGGCGCCCCCGGGAATCTCCACGGCGCTTTCCACCGGCGGCGCGGCCATGGCCTGGCTTGCGATAGGGAAGGGGAGGGCGATGGCCGCGAGGGCGGCCAGGTGCAGAGGTTTCATGGCTTTTCCTTTTGGGCTGTCTAGACGGCGCGACGATCCGGGTCGGCGCGCCAGACCCGCCAGCTTTCGAAGACGGAGATCGCGCCGATCAGCAAGGCTCCGAACGCCACGGCGCTCACGGCCTGATGCGAGGACAGGAACGGCATGACGGGCAGGGCGAGCAACCCGCCCCAGAAGAACAGGCGTCCAGCCAGACGGTTCGACCGATCCCAGGCCAGCCGGCTGTTGAGGCTCCAGGGCGTGCGGACCCCGACCAGGGCGTTGGGCGGCACCTTGCCCATGACCGCGCCGACAAGACCCAGCACGACACAGATCACCGCCCCGGCCAGCTGTCCGCCCATCGCCGGGTCGAATGACGGGCTGGCCAGCGTCAGCGGAAGCAGGGTCAGAAGCCCCATGATCGCCAGGCAGACGCCCTGCGCCAGCGACAGGCCCCTGCGGCGGGCCTCCGAAGGGGCGTTGGTTCTCAGGCTGAAGGAGATGGCCCCGACGAGCAGCACGGTGATACCCGCAAGGAGCAGGATAAACCACGCCGCCTCGGTGCGGTCGCCCCAGCGGTCGACGACGCCCTGGTAATTGAAGTGCATCGGCACCGGCGCGGTCGAGCCCTGCGTCGCCGTAAAGCCGGCCGCCGCCAGTTGCAGCGCGATGACGGCCATCGCGGCCGTTTCGATGCGGGTGGGCTTGAGGTTCATGGAGCGGATCCCTCGGTCTTTGTTGCGGCCGGGTCGGTCTCACCGGTTCCCAGCAGGTCCATGAGGAAGGCCAGCGCCTCCTCCACGGCGGAGATGTTCAGCCGATAGATGATCGAGGCGCCGTCCCGTTCCGATTCCACCAGCCCCGCGTCGCGCAGGGTGGTCAGATGGCCGGTGATGGTCGGCCAGGTCATGTCGAAGGCGGCGGCGATGTCGCCGGACGACTTCGGCCCCGGGCGCAGCATCTCGATGATCTGCCGGCGGGCGGGATGGGACAGGGCTTTGAACAGGCTGTTCATGAGGAAAAACCCTAATTAGGGAAATTCCAAATCGCAAGAGGAATTAGCTGATGGGCTAATTCCAGGGTCGGATCTCCCCGGGGCGCCGTGTGGAAGGCTTCTGCAATCGGCCGACTTGCGCCTAGACTGCGCCGAGGGCTGAGGGGGTGATGTTGCAGATGCCGTTGATGTCTCCGACCGGTCGTTCGGCGCCGGCGCGCAGGGCCTGCGCCGGCCACCCGAAGCGACGCGCGCCAGGGCGGCTCCCGTCGGCGGGCCTGGTCCTGGCCCTCCTGCTGCCTTCCATCGGTTTGCTGGCGGCCTGCGACCGGACGCCCGCCCGCGATCCGTCAGGGTCTTCGGCGCCCCCGACGCCCGCTTCTGCGCCGATGGAGAAGATTTCAGGCGGCGAGGCGGTGTTCGCCGCCGCCTGTTCGACCTGCCACCAGCCGAACGGGGTCGGCGTTCGCGGCGCGGTCCCGCCCCTCAACGACCCGGCCTTCATGGAGCCGGCGGTGCTGACCGCGGTCATTCTTCGCGGCGTGGAGGGACCGATCCGGGTCGGCCGGGAGACCTTTGACGGCGCCATGCCGGGCTTCGCCGGCCAGCTGACCGATCAGGACATCGCCAATGTCGCCTCCTACGTCCGCCGCACCTGGGGCGGCGCCGACGCCGGCGTCGATCCCGGCGCGGTCGCCCGGGCCCGAGCGCAGGCGGCGGGGGCAGGGCCGTGGCGGGGCGGCCGGGACCTGACGCGCGTCTCGCCGGCCCTACTGCCTCAACCGGCGTGGTCCGGTCCCGCGCCCCTGCCGGTGGACGGCGCGGTGCTCGCCCTCATCAACGAGGGCAGGGGCGAGGCGCTGGCCTGTTCGTCCTGCCATGGTCCCCAGGGCCAGGGCGGCGATCCCATTCCGCGCCTTGCCGGTCTGCCGGCCGACTACATCGCCGCCCAGCTGGACGCCTTCGCCGCTGGGCGACGGCGCAATGACCAGATGTCGGGGGTAGCCAGGGCGCTGGGTCCGACCGAACGGCGGGCGCTGGCTGACTACTATTCCCGCCTCGCCGCGCCCTCCACCGCCACGCCCAGCCTGGACGGCGACCGCGCCCTCGGGGAGCGCCTGGCGCTGCGGGGGGACTGGTCGCGCGACATTCCCGCCTGTTTCGCCTGCCATGGCCCGTCCGGCTTCGGCGGCGGACCGCGCCTGCCCGCGCTGGCGGCTCAGCATCCCGGCTACACCGCCGCCCAGCTTTCGGCCTGGGCCAGCGGCCAGCGAACCGGCGACCCGGGCGGCCTGATGGGCGAGGTCGCCGGCCGACTGTCCGAACAGGATCGCCGCGCCATCGCCGACTATCTGGCGGGCCTGCCCTCCAGTCCGGCCACCGTCCCCAGAAACAGGCGCTAGACCATGTCCGACCCTTCCGAGACGCCCCGGGAACGGACCGTCCCCGCCTCGCCGCCATCGCGCGGCCTGATCCGTGATCTCTTGCTTGCAGCGGCGGGCGGCCTCGCCGTGCTGATCCTCGGCCTGCTGGCCGTCAGCCTCGGCTGGATCGACGGCAGGCGGGAACGGACCTCTCCATCGGCGGACGCGGCCCGGCCGGTCGCCTATTTCCAGCCGCCGCCGCCGTCGGCCATTCCGGATGGACCCGATGGCGATGCGATCCGGCGCGGCGAGGCGCTGTTCATGAACACCCCGGCCAACGCCGCGGCCTTCACCGGCAACAGCCTCTCCTGCGTCAACTGTCACCTCGATGGCGGGCGACGGGCAAACGCCTCGCCGATGTGGTCGGCCTGGGGCCTCTATCCGATGTTCCGGGCCAAGAACGGGCGGATCAACACCATGGAAGACCGGATCATGGGCTGCTTCACCTTCTCGATGAACGCCCAGGCCTCGTCGTCCGGCGGCCCGCCCCCCGCCGGTCACGATGTCTACCGCGACCTGCAGGCCTATATGCACTTCCTGGCCACCGCCGCCCCATCCGGGGTCGAGATGCCCGGCGGCGGCTATCCGAAGGTGGCGCAGCCGGCGCAGGGGTTTGATCCCGTGCGCGGGGCCAGGGTCTTTGCGGCCAACTGCGCGCTCTGCCATGGCGAGGATGGCCAGGGCCGGGTCAACGCCAACGGCCAGCCGGTCTTCCCGCCGCTCTGGGGCCCGCAGTCCTACAACTGGGGCGCCGGTATGGCCCGGATCAACACCGCCGCCGCCTTCATCAAGACCAACATGCCCCTGGGCCAGACCGGGCGGCTGAGCGACCAGGAGGCCTGGGACGTGGCCGCCTTCATCAACAGCCACGAGCGACCGAAGGATCCCCGCCAGACCGGCTCGGTGGAAGACAACGCCCGGCGCAATCACACTGGCGGAAAGACCTACTACGGCCAGGTCGTGAACGGTCGTCTTCTCGGCGGCGGCGTGCGCTGAAAGGGAGATGCTGCGGACGGGGTCCGTCGACACTCGACAACACCCATGTCTTCCGCTCTTTCCGGCGAAGGCCGGGATCCAGTGGCGGCCGCCTTGTCCGCCAATCTGCCCTGCGAGACAGGCGTCCAGGCGGATCATCCGCTTAACATTGATTATTCCTGGTCCTGGGCGTCCCCGGCGAAGGCGATCAGGTTTCCGGCCGGATCCTCGACGATGAAGGTCATCGCGCCCCAGGGCTCGCGTCGAAGCGGCTGGGAAAAGGTCAGGCCGGCGGCGGAATAGGCCTCGAACAGCTTGCGGGCGTCGCGAAGGGTCAGGGTCGCGGCCAGGGCGTCCGGCTCACGGCCGCGAAAGTCGGCCTTCAGGACGGGCCCGGCGACCTTTCGAAGATTCAGTCGCCATCCGCCCCGCCGGACCTGGGCGTAGGTCGCCGGCTGGCCATGAGTGAAGGCGACGAAGAAGCCCAGTCGCTCGACATAGAAGGCCAGGGCGGCATCGAGGTCGGCAACGAACAGCTGCGGCTCGGCGACCATCGGGCCGGCCTCCTCGGCGGCGATCAGGGCGCTGACGTCGTGACCCATGATCGTCAGTCCGGCGATGTTGGCGTCGCTGATCTCGACCCCGGACAGATCGACATTGGTCAAGCGGGCGTCCCGCAAGGTGGCGTTGCTGAAGGTCGCGGTGGCCAGATTGACGTCCTCGAACCGGGCTCCGGCCAGGGCGCAGTCGGTGAATCGGGCGCCGTTGAGGGCCCGGTCGTGGAAATGGTCCGTCTCGCTCATGGTCTGGTCCCTGGGTTGCGGTTCGGGGGATGGGGTCAGGCGGGGTCGGCCTTTTCGGCCGCCCGGGCCCGATCGATGTCGACAAGCGCGGCCAGGGTCCGGCGCGTCGCGGCGACGTCCGCCTCGCCGACAACGGACAGCAGACGGGCGTCGATGGCGTCCCGCGCCGTGGCCTGGATCTCCGCGCAGCGGCGGCCCCGCTCGGTCAGGGTGATGATCAACTGGCGCCGGTCGCGATGATCAGGCGTCCGGGCCAGATAGCCGCGGGTCACCAGGGTGTCGACCAGCTGGCCGGCTCCCTGTCGGGTGATGCCCAGTTCGCCGACCAGCCGGCTGATCGGCGCCCCCTCGGCGCCCAGCGCCAGGCCGCCGAGGATGTAGAGGCCATTGGCGGGAATGTCGTCAAAGCCTTCCCGCGCCAGCGCCTCCCGCATGGCGCGGCCATAGGTCTTGCGGGCATGCCGCAACAGGGCGGGCAGGACGACGGCGTCGCTCCAGGGCTGGTCGGTCATGCGAAACGACTAGCGGAGGCCGACGAAAATGTAAAGTGGATTGACTATCAATGTAATTTCATGATTTCGTCCTCATCGTCGGCCTAAGGGCCGCGGACGGCGGCAGGTCAACGGAAGGGGCCTATGGAAGACTTCATTCTGCTGATGCATGACGACACGACCTCGCCCCCGGCTCCGGAGCTCTGGGACGCCTATTTCGCCGATCTGGCCGGGCAGGGGGTGTTTGAGGGCGGCAGCGCCATCGGGCAGGGGGAGGTGTTTCGCAAAGGCCTTCCGCCAGGTTCGCCCAGCCCGCATCTGACGGGCTTCATTCGGGTTCGCGCGGCAAACCTGCGGGAGGCCGCCCGGCTTCTGGTCGGCAATCCCGTCTATGAATGTGGTGGAACCGTCGAAATCCGCGCGCTTCCCCGCGATTAGGCTGGCGCCTGGCGAGGGATCAGAGCGAGAAGCTCACCCCGCAGCCGCAGCTGCTCTTGGCGTTCGGGTTGCGCACCCGAAACTCGGCCCCCGCCAGTTCGTCGACGAAATCGATCTCCGATCCCGCCAGCAGGGCGAGCGACAGATCGTCAACCAGGGCGGCGGCGCCGTCCCGCTCGATCTTCAGGTCCTCGGCCTCCGGAGTCTCGACCAGATCGAAACGGTACTGAAAGCCCGAACAGCCGCCGCCATCGACCGCCACGCGAAGCATCAGCGGACGGCCTTCCTTGGCGCCGATCGCGCGGATGCGGGCGGCGGCGGACTCTGAAAGCGTAACGGTGGTGTCGGTCATGCTGTGGAAAACTCTCTCAGGTCCTATATGTGCTTGCCCGCCCCGTCTGAAAAGGGGCGCCCCCTGACCAAGGCCGTCCATGACGCAGTCCGAAGGCAACAGCTTCACCGTTTTCCGGGCTCCCTATTCGGAGAGTCCGGCGCGATCGCGCGGCCGCCTCTATCCGGAAGCCCCCAGCCGCACGCGCAATCCCTTCGCCCGGGACCGCGACCGCATCATCCATTCGACGGCCTTCCGCAGGCTCAAGGAAAAGACCCAGGTCTTCGTCGCCCATGAAGGCGACCATTACCGCACCCGGCTGACCCATTCGCTGGAAGTCGCCCAGATCGCCCGCTCCCTCGCCGGCGCCCTGGGGCTCGACGCCGATCTGGCCGAGACCATCGCCCTGGCCCATGACCTGGGTCATCCGCCCTTCGGTCACGCCGGCGAGGATGCTCTCGACGACAGCATGAAGCCCTGGGGCGGCTTTGATCACAATGTGCAGACCTTCAGGGTGGTCAGCGAACTGGAGCATCGCTACCCCGATTTTCTCGGTCTCAATCTGACCTGGGAGACGCTGGAAGGGGTCATCAAGCACAACGGGCCTGTGACCGACCGTCTGAGCCGGCCCAGCTGGACCGCGGTCAAGCGGTTCAATGAAAAGCTGGATCTGCAGTTGGGCGGCTGGGCCTCGGCCGAGGCCCAGGTGGCCGCGATCGCCGACGACATCGCCTACAACAACCACGACGTCGACGACGGCCTCCAGGCCGAGCTCTTCCGTCTGGAGGAACTGCTTGAGGTGCCGTTGATCGGGCCGATCCTGCAGGGCGTGCGCAGCGAGCGTCCCGATCTCGATGACCGGCTGACCCGGCTGGAGGCGGTCCGGCGGATGATCGGCGCCATGGTCGATGACGTCATGGGCGAGACCCTCAAGCGGGCGGCGATCACCGGCGTGGCCTGCGTCGATGATGTGCGCGGCCTCGATCAGGCCCTGGTGGCCTTTTCGCCGGACATGCTGGAAGACCTGTCGCGGCTGCGGGCCTTCCTGTTCGAGCGGATGTATCGCCACTGGAAGGTCAATCGCACCCGCAGCCAGGCGCGCCGCATTCTGGCCGAGATGTTTTCGTTGTTCATGGCCGAACCCGAGGTCCTGCCGACCGAGTGGTTCGTCCGGTCGCAGAATCGCGACGAGGCCGGCCGCGCCCGGGTGGTGTGCGACTACATCGCCGGCATGACCGACCGTTTCGCCATCGAGGAACACCGGCGGCTGTTCCAGCTGGAGACCTGGGCCTGACGGGCCGGATGGTCGCTGGCGGCAGCCCCGGCTGATTCGATAGACTAGGCGACTGGCGGGGCGATTCGGCCCTGCCCGCGCGCCCCTTATCCGGAGCCCAGTGCCGATGTCCGACTACAACCGCGGCGCCTATACCCCGCCCAGCAACGACGCCCCGCTGGCGTTCGACGCCCGGCGTCCCGTGCGCGGCGGTTCACCTGCGCCGGTCACCCTGATCATCAGCGCTGTGGTGCTGCTGGTGCTGATCGTCGGCGCCTGGTTCATTTACAAGGACGGCTTCCGCACCGATGGCGAGGCGCCCAAGACGGTCGGCGCCGTGGTCACGACGCCCAAGACCGCGCCCAAGGAAGACGATCAGCCGAAGAACGAGACCGGCGGTCTGGTGATCTACAATCAGGAAGACGGCCTGCCGCCCGCCGACCCGAAGTATGCCCCGCCGCCCGAGACGCCGCTGCCGCGTCCGGCGCCGCCGAAGGTCGACAGCAAGCCCGCCCCGCCTCCGCCGGCGGAGACGGCCCTGCGACCGACCCAGACCCCCGCCGCCCCGCCTCCGGCCAAGGTCGAGCCCAAGCCGGCCTCCGCGCCTCCGCCGCCCGCCGCCACGCCCGGCGCCCGGGGCAATTTCCTGGTTCAGGTCGGCGCCTTCTCCTCGCCCGCCCTGGCCGACAAGGGTTGGAGCGACGCCGCCGCCATCGCCCCCGGCGCCGCCGCCGGCAAGGGCAAGAAGGTCGAGACCGTCGAGAGCGGCGGCAAGACGCTGTATCGCACTTCGGTCACCGGCTTCGCCGACCGGGCTTCGGCCCAGGACTTCTGCGATCGGCTGAAGGCGGCCGGAAAGGCCTGCTTCGTCCGGTGACGTCCACCGCCTGCATCCTCGGCTGCTCCGGACCGGCCCTGACCGAGCGGGAGGCCGATTTCTTCCGCGACGTGCGCCCCTGGGGCTTTGTCCTCTTCAAGCGCAACGTCGAGACGCCCGATCAGGTGCGGGCTCTCACCACGGCCCTGCGGGAGACCATCGACAGGCCCGACGCGCCAATCCTGATCGACCAGGAAGGCGGCCGGGTGCAGCGGCTTGGACCGCCCCACTGGCGCCGCTACCCGCCGGGCCGGGCCTATGGAACCCTTGGCGCCAATGATCCGCTGGTGCGGCGGGAAGTCACCCGGCTGGGCGCGCGGCTGATCGCCCATGACCTGCTGTCGCTGGGCATCAATGTCGACGCCGTGCCTGTGCTGGACGTGCCCCAGAAGGGCGCCCACGACATCATCGGCGACCGCGCCTATGCCGAGTCCGTCGCCGAGATCGCCACCCTGGGCCGGGCCGCCGCCGAGGGGCTGATCGCCGGCGGGGTCCTGCCGATCATCAAGCATATGCCGGGTCACGGGCGGGCCATGGCCGACAGCCACCTCGACCTGCCGGTGGTGGACGCCGCCTATGAGGACCTCGACTCGGTCGACTTCGAGCCGTTCCGTGTGCTGTCGGACATGCCGATGGCCATGACCGCCCATGTCGTCTTCAACGCCATCGACGAGCGCCATCCGGTGACGACCTCGCGCAAGGCGATCCGCAAGGTTCTGCGCGGCGCCATCGGCTTTGACGGCCTGCTGATGACCGACGACCTGTCGATGAAGGCGCTGAGCGGCGATTTCACCGAACGGGCCCGCGCGGCGCTCGCGGCGGGCTGCGACATGGTCCTGCACTGCAATGGCTCGATGACCGAGATGGAGGCCGTCGTCGCCGGGGTGAAGACCCTGTCGGGCTCCTCGAAGAAGCGGGCCGAGGCGGCGTTGTCGCGTCTGTCGCGCAGCGTCGAGCCGCTGGATGTCGCCGATGCGATGGCGCGTTTCGACGCCGCCTTTGAAGGCAGGTTCGCGGCATGAGCGACAGCTTCCAGCCCAATCTCGACTTTGTCGCCGCCAACGAGGCCGCCGAGGATGGCGAGGCCCTGGTCATCGACGTCGACGGCTACGAGGGCCCGCTTCACGTCCTGCTGGCCCTGGCGCGCAGCCAGAAGGTCGACCTGCTGAAACTGTCGATCACCCGCCTGGCCGAACAGTATCTGGCCTTCGTCCACCGGGCCCGCTCCCTGCGCTTCTCCCTGGCCGCCGACTATCTGGTGATGGCCGCCTGGCTGGCCTATCTGAAGTCCCGCCTGCTGCTGCCCCGGCCCGAGAAGGGCAGGGGGGATGAGGCGCCGGCCGAGGAAGTCGCCGCCAATCTGGCCTTCCGCCTCGCCAAGCTCGACGCCATGCGCAAGGCGTCCGAGGCGCTCAACCTTCGCCCGCGCCTGAAGCGCGACGTCTTCACCCGGGGCGATCCCGAACAGGTCAAGGTGGTCGGTCAGGGGCGCCTTGAGGGCGACCTCTATCAGTTGATGAGCGCCTACATCGGCCAGCGCAAACGCGAACACTACCGCACCTATCGTCCCCAGGCGCCGATCGCCTATGGCCTGGAAGACGCCCGCGGACGGCTGCGCGAGATGCTGCCGGAACTGTCCCACTGGACCCCCCTGACCGGGGTCGCGCCCTGTCCGCATGACGATGACGGACCCAGCCGCGCCAGCTACCTGGCCTCGACCCTGTCGGCCAGCCTCGAGCTGGTGAAGGAGGGGGAACTGGAGGCCCGCCAGCTGGAGGCCTTCGCCGATCTCTATCTCAAGGTCAGGACCCGGCGACCGGAGGCGGCGGCGTGAGCGACAGCAGCCATATCGAGCGATGCGTCGAGGCGCTGCTGTTCGCGGCGGCCGAGCCCCTCAGCCTTTCGGATCTGGCCAGGCGTCTGCCGGAGGGGGCGGATGTCGCCGCCGCCATCACCGCCCTGCGCCAGCGCTTTGACGGCCGCGGCGTCGAGCTGGTCGAGGTCGCCGGCCGCTGGCGGATCCAGACCGCGGAAGATCTCGCCTTCCTGATGACCGAGGAGCGGGAGGAGCCTCGCCGGCTGTCGCGGGCGGCGCAGGAGACGCTGGCCATCATCGCCTACCACCAGCCGGTCACCCGCGCCGAGATCGAGGTGGTGCGCGGCGTCCAGGCCAGCAAGGGCACGCTCGATGTGCTGCTGGAGCTGGGACTGGTGCGGATGCGCGGGCGCCGCCGCACGCCCGGCCGGCCGGTGACCTATGGTACGACGGACCTGTTTCTCGAACACTTCGGCCTCGCCAGCCTGGCCGACCTGCCCGGCATGACCGACATGAAGGCGCTGGGGCTGCTGGACATGAACCTGCCCCCCGGATTCTCGGTGCCCGACCCCAGCCTGGCGACGGACGCCTCGGAGCAGGAGGACGAACTGGATCTGGAAGGCGGCGACGAGCCGGAATTCGTCCAGGACTACGTTGGGGAAGAAGGGTAGAGCGCCCGGCCGGCGGAATCGGACCGCGCGAAACCGGATAAATCGGCTTTCATTTGGTTCGCGGCCATCAGACCGCCTATATAGGTCGCTATCGGAATAGCTGCGCCGCTTCGCGATGGGAGCGGCAAGAAGGAGTTGGCCCCCATGGGTGGCATGAGCTGGATTCACTGGGCAATCGTCATTGCCGTCGCCGCGCTGCTGTTTGGCGGCCGTGGCAAGCTGTCGTCGCTGATGGGCGATGCGGCCAAGGGCATCAGGGCGTTCCAGGACGGCCTCAAGGGCGAGACTGAGCCGGAAGTCGAGGAAGAACCCGCCGCCCCCGCCAAGCCGTTGCCCCGCGCCAAGGCCGCGCCCAAGCGCACAGCCGCCAAGAAGGACAAGATCGTCTCCTGATTTTGGCCGCGACAGGCTTGATCGCCTCACGCCAAACGCCCTAAGGCGCACCCATGCTATCGCCACATATCGGCGTCTCCGAAATGCTGCTCGTGGCCGCTGTGGCCCTGATCGTCGTGGGACCCAAGGATCTTCCGCTGCTGATGCGCCGGGTCGGGCAGTTCATCGCCCGCCTGCGGGGCATGGCGTCCGAATTCCGCGCCAGCTTCGAGGACATGGCCCGCCAGACCGAACTCGATGAGCTCCGCAAGGAAGTCGAGGCGATGCGTAGCGGCCAGTTCACCCAGCCCCTGCACGATACCGCCGAGATGATGAAGGACGACGCGGTCGACCAGGTCTTCTCGGACATCGACGCAGGCCTGAAGTCCGGCGAGGTCACCTTCGCGCCGCATCGGGGCTATCAGCCCCCCGCGCCGGAAACCGCCGCACCGGAGAAGAAGGCCCGCAAGCCGCGCGCCAAACCGGCCGCCGCTCCTGCCAAGTCCACGGCCGGCAAGGCTCCCGCCAAGGCCGCGGCGACGAAGAAAAGCCCGGCCGCCAAGCCGGCCAAGGCAGCTTCGAAGACCGCGGCCGCCCCGACCAAGGCCCCGGCCAAGGCCCCGAGCAAGGCCCCGACCAGGGCCAAGGCCTCCAAGCCGGCCGCCCCCCGTTCAGGATCGCGCGCATGAGCTCCGTCGATGACGAGGTCGAGGCCTCGCGGGCCCCGCTGCTGTCCCATCTGGTCGAGCTACGCAGCCGCCTGATCATCTGCGTCGTGGCGCTGGTGATCGGCTTTGGCGTCTGTTTCGCCTTCGCCGATCCGCTGTTCCAGTTCCTGCTGCGCCCCTTCACCACGGCCAGCGACCTGTTCGCCGCTCAGCAGGCCAATGGCGGAAAGCACGGCCTCCCCGACTTCAGCCACGCCTTCGATCTGATGAAAGCCCTGATCGGCCAGGAACACACCTCCGGCGGCCATCTCAAGCTGATCTATACCGCCGCGCTCGAGCTGTTCTTCGCCAAGCTGAAGGTCGCCGGCTTCGGCGCCTTGATCGTGACCTTCCCGGTCCTGGCCTGGCAGCTGTACCGCTTCGTCGCGCCGGGTCTGTACAAGAAGGAACGCCACACCTTCCTGCCGTTCCTGATCGCCTCTCCAGTGCTGTTCACCATCGGCGCGGCGCTGGTCTACTACGTGATGCTGCCCTTCGTCCTGTGGTTCGCCCTGTCGCAGCAGATTTCGACGGCCGGCGTTTCGGTCGAACTGACGCCGAAGGTCGATGAGTATCTGTCGCTGGTCACGGCCCTGGTGCTGGCGTTCGGCCTCTGCTTCCAGTTGCCGGTGGTCCTCACCCTGGCCGGACTGGCCGGGCTGGTCAGCTCCAAGATGCTGCGGGCCGGGCGGCGCTACGCCATTCTCGGCGTCTTCATCGTCGCGGCCATCACCACGCCGCCGGACCCCGTCAGTCAACTGATGCTGGCCCTGCCGATCTGCCTGCTCTACGAGGTCTCGATCTGGTGCGTCTGGATCATCGAGCGGCGGCGGAAGCGGGAAGAGGACAGCCAGGAGATGGTGGGCCTCGATTGAAATCGAAGCGCCGCGTTGCAGCCTTGATGGCGAGCCTATAGGTTCCGCCTCCACAATTTCCCTCCCAGCGGAGTCTCTCTTTCGTGGTCGATGTTTTCGAAGAGGTCGAGGAGCAACTCCGGACCGAGCGGTATATGGCCCTGGCCAGGCGCGCCCTGCCCTGGGCGATCGGTCTGGCCGTGGCGGTGGTGGTCATCGCCGTCGGGGTCTGGGGCTGGGACGCGATGCGCACCGCCAGTCAGGCCAAGGCCTCGACCACCCTCAGCCAGGCGATGAAGGCCAAGAGCGAGAACGCCACCTCGACGGCCTTCAACCAGTTCGGCGAGGTCGCCAAGAGCGGCCCGCCCGCCTACAAGGCCCTGGCCCTGATGCAGCAGGGCGGCATGCGCCTGGAAGCCGGCGCCACCGGTGAGGCCGTGGCCCTGTTCGACCAGGCCGCCAAGGCCGCGCCCGATCCGGCCCTGGCCGACTGGGCCAGCCTGCGGGCCGCCTTCGCCGTGTTCGACACCGCCCCCTACGCCGATGTCGAAAAGCGGCTGATCCCGCTGGCCGGCGACAAGCGTCCCTTCCGGCTCGAGGCCAAGGAGGCCCTGGCCTTCCTCAAGCTGCGGGACGGCAAGTTCAAGGAGGCCCGCACCGAGTTCGTGGTCCTGTCGCAGATCTTCGACGCCACCCCCGGCATGCGCCAGCGCGCCAAGGCGGCGATCTCCCTGATCGATTCCGGCGGCGCGGCGGTGATGGCCAAGGCGGCCAAGATGGCGGCCGAGGCCCCGCCGCCTCCGGCCACGGGCCTGCCGCCCGGCATGCAGCTGCCCCCGGGCGCCGGCGGACCGCCTGAATGATGGCGTTTACGGCCATCCGCCTCAAATCCGCCTTCGCCTTCGCCCAATCGCTTGATCGGGGGATGGCGACGACCGGAACCCGACTGTCGTTGTCCACTGCCTTCGAGGCCCATTCATGACTGCTCGTCGCGCCACACTGACCGCCGTTGTCTTCGGCCTCGCGGTGGCGGCAGCCGGCTGTTCCACCGTGTCCGGTACGGTCGACCGTCTCAATCCCTTCAAGCCCAAGGAAGTGAAGGACGAGGCCGCCGACGGCCGCCGGATCAGCGTCATCGCCTTCGACGAGAAGGTCGAACAGGCCGAGGGTCTGAAGGGCCTTGATTTCTACATCCCGCCGGCCGCGCCCCAGCCCGACTGGACCGTGCCGGGCGGCCCGACCGAGATCGCCGTCGAAAACGTCGACGCGGCGCCGGAATTCGAGATCGCCTGGCGCAAAGGCTTCGGCAAGGGCTCCAGCGCCAAGATCCACGTCACCGCCCCGCCGATCCTGGCCGACGGCCGCGTCTATGTGATGGACGCCGAAGCCGATGTGGCCGCCCTGGACGCCAGGACCGGTTCGGTGATCTGGCGCCGGCCCCTGAAGTCGGAGAACCGCCGCGACAAGACCGCTTTCGGCGGCGGCGTCGCCTTCGCCAACGGCAAGGTCTACGTCAGTTCCGGCTATCGCTTCGTGGCCGAACTCGACGCCGCCACCGGCGCGGTGGGCTGGCGTCAGGACACCGCCTCGCCGATGCACGGCGCCCCGACCGTCGCCGGCGGCCGGGTCTACGCCATCAGCACCGACAATGAACTGCTGACCTTCGACGCCGTGACCGGGACCCCGGGCTGGACCTACCAGGCCCTGGTCGAGCCGGCGCGGATCCTCTCGGCCTCCAGCCCGACGGTCTCGGGCGAGGTGGTCGTCGCCGCCTTCGCCTCGGGCGAGCTGGTCGCCCTGCGTACCGGCAACGGCAACGACCTGTGGAACAACGCCCTGTCCCGCGCCAGCCGCACCAACGCCCTGTCGGAAATCCGCGACGTGGCCGGCCGTCCGGTGGTGTTCAAGGGCGACGTCTTCGCCGCCAGCCACTCGGGCGTCTTCGCCTCGATCGACCTGCGCACCGGCCAGGCCCGCTGGTCGTTGCCGGTGTCCTCGATCACCACCCCCTGGCCCGCCGGCGACGTGGTCTACATCATGTCCCGGGCCGGCGAGCTGATCTGCGCCTCCCGTGAGAATGGCCAAGTCTACTGGATCAAGGACCTCAACGAGGGGATCAAGAAGACCAAGGACCGCAACCTGTTCTACGGGCCGATCATCGCCTCGGGCCGCCTGATCGTGGTCTCCAACGACGGCCGCGCCCTGGCGCTCAATCCCAAGACCGGCGAGGTGACCAAGACCCTCAAGCTCGGTTCGCCGGCCCTGATCACGCCGATCGCCGCCGGCGGGATGGTCTATGTCGTCACCGACAAGGCCGAACTGGTCGCCATCCGATAAATTGACGCAAAACTTGTATTGGGGCGGCGGTTCTGCGAAGAGCCGCCGCCTCTTTGCATTTTGCCTGAAACTGAATGAGCCATATCGTCCCGACCGGATAGACTTGGGTTTGTTCCGGAAAGCCTCCTACCGACCATGGCCCTGAAACTCGCAATCGTCGGACGTCCCAACGTCGGCAAGTCCACCCTGTTCAACCGCCTGGCCGGCAAGAAGCTGGCCATCGTCGACGACCGTCCGGGCGTCACCCGCGATCGTCGCTTCGCCAGCGGCAGCATCGGCGACATGAACCTGTCCCTGGTCGACACCGCCGGTTTCGAGGACGTCGATGACGACACCCTCGAGGCGCGGATGCGCCGCCAGACCGAACTGGCCATCGACGAGGCCGACGTCTGCCTGTTCCTGATCGACGCCCGCGAGGGGATCACGCCGCTGGACGAGGTGTTCGCCGAAATCCTGCGCAAGCGGGACAAGCCGGTGGTGCTGGGGGCCAACAAGGCCGAGGGCAAGCAGGGCGATCCGGGGATCGCCGAGGCCTGGACCCTGGGCTTTGGCGAACCGATCCCGATCAGCGGCGAGCACGGCGAAGGCATGGCCGATCTCTACGCGGCCCTGGCGGCCATCGCGCCGGAGCATCAGGACGACGAGGCCGACGACGAGGGTGACAAGCCGGTGCGACTGGCCATTGTCGGGCGTCCCAACGCCGGCAAATCGACCCTGGTCAACGCCCTGATCGGCGAGGACCGCATGCTGACCGGTCCCGAGGCCGGCATCACCCGCGACTCCATCTCTGTGGAGTGGGCCTGGGATGGCAAGAAGGTCCGGCTGGTCGACACCGCCGGCCTGCGCAAGAAGGCGCGCATCCAGGAAAAGCTGGAGCAGCTTTCGGTCTCCGACAGCATCCGCACCATCGTCTACGCCGAGGTGGTGCTGCTGGTGATGGACGCCACCCACCCCTTCGAGGTGCAGGACCTGCAGCTGGCCGATCTGGTCGAGCGCGAGGGCCGGGCGCTGGTCTTCGTTCTCGCCAAGTGGGACCTGGTCGAGGACCAGGCCGAGACCCTGAAGAACTTCCGGGAGCATGCCGAGCGGATGCTGCCGCAGCTGCGCGGAGCGCCGGTGGTGGCCCTGTCGGCGGAAACCGGCTTCAACCTCGACAGGCTGATGCCGGCCGTGATCCGCACCTATGCCAACTGGTCGACCAAGGTGAAGACCCGCGACCTCAACGACTGGCTGGCCATGGCCGTGCAGCGCCACCCGCCGCCCGCCGTCAACGGCAAGCGCATCAAGCCCAAGTATGTCGCCCAGACCAAGGCGCGTCCGCCGACCTTCGTGATGTTCTCCAGCCGCGCCAGCCAGATGCCGGAGCACTACCGGCGCTATCTGATCAACTCGATCCGCGAGAGCTTCGACCTGCCGGG
The DNA here is from genome assembly GCA_019636175.1 of Caulobacter sp. Classification (GTDB taxonomy): domain Bacteria; phylum Pseudomonadota; class Alphaproteobacteria; order Caulobacterales; family Caulobacteraceae; genus Caulobacter. The sequence goes on from JAHBYC010000006.1 coordinate 80,280, forward strand.
GGTGCCGATCCGCATCACCATCAAGTCCGGGGCCAATCCCTATGCCGATCCCCAGGGCGACAAGCGGCCGATGGGGGCGGGGACCAAGCGCGGACCGCGCGACAAGCCCAAGAAGCTCGGGATCACCGAAAACGCCAAGGAAGCCAAGCAGCTGCGGGTCAAACGGGCGACCAAGGCCAAGCGTCAGGCCAAGGAGGCGGCCTCCGCCACCGCCGCCAAGCCGGTCATCCGCTCCCGGACCCAGAAGCCCGGCCGTCTGAAGTAGGCGTCAGACCGCCGCCGGTTCAGGCCTTGAACAGAACCGTTTCCACCGCGGCCGGCAGGTCCGTGCGGGCGCCCAGGTCCACGACCAGCGGGCCGATGGCCGACGGCTCGGGCAGGGTCAGGGGATCCTCGCCCGGATAGGCCTCGGCGCGCATCCGCGTGCGCATCTGCGCGGGGTCCAGCAGCACGGCCCGGACGCTGGTCTGCTCCAGTTCGTCGGCCCAGCACTTCACCAACGCCTCCATCCCCGCCTTGCTGGCGGCGTAGGGGGCCCAGAAGGCCTTGGGACGGGCCACGCGACCGGTGGTGACGAAGATGGCCCTGCCGGCCTCGGACGCCCGCAGCAGGGGCTCGAAAGACCGGATCAGCCGCCAGGTGGCCGTCAGGTTGACCGTCAGGGTCTCGTCCCAGCGCTTGGGCTCGACATGGCTGGTCGGCGACAGGCCGCCCAGCACGGCGGCGGCGTGGAACACGATGTCCAGCCGGCCAAAGCGCTCGTGCAGGGCGCCGCCGAGGGGATCGAGGTCCTCGGGCTTGCGCAGATCGATCGGCACCAGGGTCGCCCGCTCGCCGGTCAGGGCGAGGATTTCGTCGTCCAGCGCCTCCAGGGCGCCCTGGGTGCGTCCGAGCGCGATGACATGGGCGCCGGCGCCGGCCAGAGCCACGGCGGCGGCGTATCCGATGCCGCGGGTGGCGCCGGTCACCAGGGCGATCTTGCCCTTCAGGGGGAGGTCTTGAGTCATGGGCGGGGTTTAGAGCGGCTTCCGATGAGTGGGAACTGGTAATCGGATCAATTCGCGCGCCGTTCTGGCGGGATCGGAGCGGTTTGTCCCGGCGTCTCTTCAGGTCGGAGCGCATATCGCCGGGCCAGCCAGGCGCAGGCCAGCATCTGCATCTGGTGATAGATCATCAGCGGCACGATCATCACCCCCGCCAGGGCCGGGGCGAAGAGGATGGCGGCCATCGGCGCGCCGGTGACCAGGCTCTTCTTGGAGCCGCAGAAGATCAGCACGATCTGGTCCTCGACGGAGAACCCCAGGGCCTTTCCCAGCCGCCCGGTCAGCCAGAGCACCAGAGCCAGCAGGGCCAGGCAGAGGATGGCCGTCACCGCCAGCTCCGGAACCGAAACCCGGCCCCAGACCCCGTCATTCACCGCATGGCTGAAGGCCGAATAGACCACCAGCAGGATGGCGCCGCGATCCACCAGGCCGACGATGGGCTTGTGGCGCTCCAGCAGGCCGCCGATCCAGGGTCGCGCCAGCTGCCCGGCGATGAAGGGCGCCAGCAGTTGAAGCAGGATGTCGCTGACTGCCTGCAGACCCGGGCCACTACCCTGGGCATGCATCAGCAGGCCGACCAGCAATGGCGTGGCCAGCATGCCCAGAAGATTGGAGGCCGAGGCCGCGCAGACCGCCGCCGCGACATTGCCCCGAGCCAGGGCCGTGAAGGCGATGGACGATTGAACGGTTGAGGGCAGACAACAGAGAAACAGCATCCCCATCGCCAGCGAGCCGGGCAGAACCGTCGCGGGCAGAAGAGTGATCCCCAGCCCCAGAAGCGGAAACAGGATGAAGCTGACCGCCAGCACGGCCAGATGAAGCCGCCAGTGGGTCAGTCCCGACACGACAGCCTGCCGCGACAGCTTGGCGCCATGCAGGAAGAACAGCAGCGCCACCACCGCCTTGGACGCGGGGCCCAGCGCCGCTTCGGCGGCGCCGCGCGCCGGCAGGAAGGAGGCCAGCAACACTACGCCCAGCAGCGCCAGAATGTAGGGATCGGGCCGCAAGGCGGCGAGGCGCTTCATGCGACTGGCGCCGAAATTGCCAGACTTCGATTTTGGTTCCATGGCGCGAAACCGGATGCGTCGCCGGGCGTTGTGGACTGCGAAGGAGGCATGCTCAGTCGCGATGACAGCCAGAGTGTTAATTGTCGAGGATGAAATCCTCACCGCCATGGAACTCGAAAGCGTGCTGACCGAGTGTGGCTATGAGGTGGTGGGGATCGCTCCGGATTCCGCCAGCGCCCGCGCCCTGGTCGAGGACCATCCTATCGATGTGGCGCTCGTCGACGTGAATCTGCGCGACGGGCGGACCGGCGTCCGCCTGGGAGCCGAACTGGCCCAGGTCGCCGACGCCAAGGTCATCTATCTGACGGCCCACCCCCTGCCGCCGCACGAGCGGCCCGCTGGCGTTCTTGGCCTGCTGACCAAGCCCAGCGACGAACGCATCGTCCTGGGCGCCATGCGCTTTGCCCTCTCCGAACGGGGCAACCCGCTGTCGCCGCCGCCCCCGCCGGCGCTGCAGCTCTTCCACTGAAAAAAAATCGCAAGGTGAGGGCCGACCGGGATTTCCGGCCGGCCGCCCCTGTCTTTGTCGCGCCCGCCTGGGCCTCAGCGCCCCGGACCTAACGCCCGCGACCTCAGCCGCCCTTTCGGCTGAGGCTGCCGACGGGCAGGGTCAGGGAAACGATCAGCCCGGTCTTCGCCCAGTCCCGTTCCAGCTTTCCGCCCAGCTGGGTCTCGACGCTCAGCCTCGCCAGCGTCGAGCCGAAACCTTCGCTGGCGGCCGGACCGTTAACCGGCGGGCCGCCGGTCTCGATCCAGTCGATGCGCAGCCTGTCGCCCTGCCGTGAGCCATGGATCCGGACCTGCCCATCGGGGGTGGAGAAGGCCCCGTATTTGGCGGCGTTGGTCGCCAGTTCGTGGAACACCAACGCCAGGGGCGTGGCGACCTGGTCATCGATGGCGGCGTCGTCGCCGCTGATCACGATGCGGTCGGTGGCGTCGGTATTATAGGGTTTCAGCAACTCGGCCAGCAGCTGCGACATCTGGGTCGCCTGGCTGGCTTGCCCGGCCGCCGCGTGGGGTCTCACAAAGTCATGGGCGCGGCCCAGGGCGTTGATCCGTTCCCGCAGGTCCCGGGCGAAATCGGCGGCGAGCGGGAACCGCCGGGCCGACAGGGCGACCAGTCCCGAAATGACCGAGAAGATGTTCTTGATGCGATGGCTCAGCTCGCGGCTGAGCAGGTTTTCCTGCTCGCTGAGCCGCTTCTGGTCGTGGATGTCCGTGCAGGTGCCGAACCAGCGGGTGACGCGACCTTCCGCGTCCCGGATCGCCCTGGCCCGTCCCAGGGTCCAGCGATACTCGCCGCTATGATGGCGCAGGCGATATTCGATCTCGTAGGGCTCACCGGTCGCCAGGGAATGGCGCCATTTGGCCCAGGCCTTTTCCTGGTCATCGGCGTGGAACATGCCGTTCCAGGCTTCGCCATCGGTTGAGCCGACAGGCACGCCGGTGAATTCGTACCAACCGGCATTGTAGTAGTCGTGAAAACCGTCCGGTCGGGTCGACCAGACCATCTGCGGCAGGCTGTCGGCCATGGCGCGCAGCTGCACATAGGCCTCCGCCCGCGCGGACAGCGATTGCCTCAGGTCGAGGAGCTGCATGACCTGCCTGGCCAGCGCCTGCAGACCGTCTCCCTGCTCCGGGGTCAGGCCGTCGGGCCGGGGCTTGCGATCCAGAACACAGAGCGTCCCCAGGGCCGCGCCGTCCTTGGTCCTGAGCACGGCGCCGGCGTAGAACCGGAAGCCCGGTCCATTGACCAGGGGGCCGCCCGCGAAACGGGGATCGAGGCCGAGGTCCGGCACCACATACAGGGGGCTGTCCTGGGCGATGGCGTGGGTGCAAACGGAGATTTCGCGCGGTGTCTCTGTCTCGCTGAAGCCCTTGGCGGACTTGAACCACTGCCGGTCGGCGTCAACCAGACTGATCAAGGCCACGGGCGCCTCACAGAGCCGGGCCGCAAGTGACGTCAGGTCGTCAAATGTGGATTCCGGTTCGGTATCGATGATCTTGTAGCCGTCCAGCGCGTCAAGGCGGCGGCGTTCCTCCAAATCATCGATCATCCAGGCCTCAGGCGAATTGCGTTCGACCTATAACTACTCTTGCGGCGAGAGGGTTGCGTGTCGTGTGGCTGACGATCAGGCGCTGACAAGGAAGGACAGCTGCCGGCCGGCGCCCTGTGCGTCCGCTTCCGCTGCTTCCCGGTCGGTCAGTCGGGTCGGATAGTCGCCGGTGAAGTAGTGGTCGGTAAACTGGGGGTTGGCCGGATCGCGGGGGCCGACGCCAAGCGCCTCGTAAAGCCCCTCCACGCTCAGGAAGCCGAGGGTGTCGACCTCAAGGAACCGGGCCATCTCCTCCAGCGACTGGGTCGCCGCCAGCAGCTTGTCCCGCTCGGGCATGTCGATGCCGTAGAAGTCCGGCCATTTGATCGGCGGCGAGGCGCTGCGCAGATGCACCTCCCGGGCGCCGGCCTCGCGGACCATGCGCACGATCTTGCGGCTGGTGGTGCCCCGGACGATGGAATCGTCGATCAGCACCACCCGCTTGCCCTCCAGCACCGCGCGGTTGGGGCTGTGCTTCATCCGCACCCCCAGTTCCCGGACGCCCTGGGTCGGCTGGATGAAGGTGCGGCCGATGTAGTGGTTGCGGATGATCCCCATCTCGAAGGGCAGGCCGCTTTCCTGGGCGTAGCCGATGGCCGCCGGGACGCCGCTGTCGGGCACCGGCACCACCACATCGGCGGGCGCCGCGCTGTCCTGCGCCAGCCGGGCGCCCATGCGCTTGCGCACGTCATAGACCGACCGGCCGTCGACGAAGCTGTCGGGGCGGGCGAAATAGACCAGTTCGAAGACGCAGGGCCGCGCCCTCAGGGCCGGGAAGGGCCGAACCGACTCCACCCCGTTCTCGTCGATGATGACCATCTCGCCGTGCTGCACATCGCGGACGAACCGGGCGCCGATCATGTCGAGGGCGCAGGTCTCCGACGCCAGCACCGGCTTGCCGGCCAGCTCGCCCAGCACCAGGGGCCGGATGCCCAGCGGGTCGCGCACGCCGATCAGCTTCTTGTTGGTCAGGGCGATCAGGGCGTAGCCGCCCTCGATCTGGCTGATGGCGTCGATGAAGCGGTCGACGAACTTGGCCTTCCGCGACCGGGCCAGCAGGTGGAGGATGACTTCGCTGTCCGAGGTCGACTGGAAGATGGCCCCGTCGGAAACCAGCCGGTTTCTCAAGGTGAAGAAGTTGGTCAGGTTGCCGTTGTGCGCCAGGGCGACGCCGCCGGACTCCAGATCGGCGAACATCGGCTGGATGTTGCGAAGCCCCGCGCCGCCGGCGGTGGAATAGCGGGTGTGGCCGATGGCGCTGAGCCCCGGCAAGCGCTTGACCAGATCCTCGCCGGTAAAGGCGTCGCCGACCTTGCCGACATGCCTTTCGGTGTAGAAGCGCTTGCCGTCGAAGGTGGCGATGCCGCAGGCTTCCTGCCCGCGGTGCTGCAGGGCGTGCAGGCCCAGGGCGGCGACGGCCGAGGCCTCGGCGACATTGTGGACGCCGAACACCCCGCATTCGAGCCGCAGCGTGTCGTCATCGGGATCGCGGTGGTCGGCCGGATTCCAGATGGTCGCGTCGGAGAGGCTATTGGAGAGGGTCATCGGGCTTTCTCCACCAGGTCGTCCATGGCGCCGCGCTGGTCGTCGCTGTAGCCGGCGCCGTCCCTGACCGCCTCCTCCACTTTCGGGGCGATCTTGCCGGCGGCCGCGAATCCTTCAGGCGCGAAGGCCTTGAGCACCTTTCCGGCCGCCTCGGTCAAGGGGTAAAGCTTGGCGGACTTCACCCAATCGGGCGGACCGGCCTCTCCGCCGGCCAGATTGATCAGCAAAGTGAAGGCCCCAAGGATGATCAGGGCCCGGATGAGGCCAAAGGCCGCGCCCAGGATCCGGTCCAGGGCGCCCAGGGCGCCGGCGCCCTTCACCTGGTTGCTGATGCGGGCGCTGATGAGCCGGAAAATCAGGAAGACGACGACGAAGACGACCAGCAGCGCGGCGGTCACCGCGGCCCAGTCGGCGCTGATGACGCTCCGGAACACCGGCGCGGTGAACCTCAGGCAGAAGATGGCGATCAGGCTGGAGCCGATGAAGGTCACCGCGCCCAGCAGCTCGCGGGTGGCGCCCCGCACGAAGGCCGTCAAACCGCTGATCAGCAGCAACAGGCCGGCGAGGACGTCGAACAGGGTCAAGGGGTCCACCGTTGCTGGCCGATGCGGTCGATCGCCTCGGCCAGCCGCGACACGCCGGTGACCGGCAGGGTGTCGCCCGCGCCGTTGGGGGCCAGCGCCCGGCCAAAGCCCAGCTTGGCCGCTTCCTTGAGGCGCGATTCCATGCGCCCCACCGGCCGCACGTCGCCTGAAAGACTGATCTCGCCAAACACCACGCAGTCCTGGGGCAGGGGTTCATCCAGCGCCGACGAGGCCAGGGCCGCGGCGGCGGCCAGATCGGCCGCCGGCTCGGTAATCCGCAGGCCCCCGGCGACGTTGAGATAGACATCGCGGTTGCCGAAACCAAGGCCGCAGCGCGATTCCAGCACCGCCAGCACCATCGCCAGTCGCCCGCTGTCCCAGCCGACCACGGCCCGCCGCGGCGTGCCATAGGCCGACGGCGCCACCAGCGCCTGGAACTCGACCAGCACCGGCCGCGAGCCCTCGATGCCGGCGAACACCGCCGCCCCGGCCGAGCGCTCGGCGCCGTCGTGCAGGAACAGGGCCGAGGGGTTCTTTACCTCGCTGAGGCCGATGTCGCCCATCTCGAACACCCCGATCTCGTCGGTGGCGCCAAAGCGGTTCTTGGCCCCGCGCAGGACGCGGAAGGGATAGCCTCGCTCGCCCTCGAAGCTCAGCACGGCGTCGACCATATGCTCCACCACCCGGGGGCCGGCGATCTGGCCGTCCTTGGTCACATGGCCGACGAGGATGACCGATATCCCCCGCTTCTTGGCCAGTCGCACCAGCTCGGCGGCGCAGGAGCGCACCTGGGTGACCGATCCCGGACCCGCCTCATGGGCGTCGCTCCACAGGGTCTGGATCGAGTCGATGACCACCAGATCGAAGGGCTCCTTCTTCAGCCCCTCCAGGATGTCGCGCAGGGCGGTTTCGGCCGCCAGCCGCACGTTGGCCTGGGCCAGCCCCATGCGTCCGGCCCGGCCCCGGATCTGTTCCACCGCCTCCTCGCCGGAGATGTAGGCGCAGCGAACGCCGCGACCCGCCGCGCTGGCGACCACCTGCAGCAGCAGGGTGGACTTGCCGACACCGGGGTCGCCCCCGACCAGCAGCGCCGAACCCGGCACCACCCCGCCGCCGCAGACGCGATCGAACTCGTCGATGCCGGTGATGATCCGGGGCGGGGCGGGGGTGTCGCTTTCCAGACCCTCGAAGGTCAGTCCCCCGCGCCGCGCCCCCTTGGCGGGCGCCATGGCGCCGGGCGGCCGGCTGCTGACTTCCTCGACCAGGCTGTTCCACGCGCCGCAGGCCGGGCACTGCCCCGCCCACTTGGGCGAAACGCCGCCGCAGGACTGGCAAACATAAACGGCGCCGTCGCGGGCCATGGGCGATTTCCGATTCGGATTTGAGGAAGGATAGCGCGGAAGGGCGGGCCGGGATGCGAACCCGTCCGTCTCCGCAGTTTGTTCCAGTTTTGTTCGAATGTCACGCCCTGTGACTCAAGGTCGCCATGCCCGGTTTGAGCTTAGTCAGGGCGGGCTCCATCAGCCCTTTCTTAAGGGGTGGCGTCCTCCACTTGCGCCATGAATGGGGCTCAACCTTGGACAGTCTAGACGACGATGTCGGCGTGCGCGCCGAAATGACCCGTCTGCGCGCCGCGCTTGAGGCCCAGACCCGCCGCGCCGACGAGGCCGAGGCGCGCGCCGCCGGCCTGGTCAGGGCCCGGGCCGAGGCTGTCGACCGTCAGGAGTTCTACAACGCCGTCGTCCAGCTCTTGCCGTCGGTCCTGATGGTCAAGGACGCCCGCGACGGCCGCTACCTGCTGGTCAATCGCGCCGCCGAGGAGATTTTCGGTCTCAGCGCCGAGGCCATGATCGGCCGGAATGTCCATGACCTCTTTTCGCCCGAGGAAGCGCGCGCCTTCTCCGAGGAGGACCAGGCGGTCATCGCTTCGGGTGAAATGACCGTGGTCGAGGATGAGGTCGTCACCACGGCCACCCGTGGCCGACGCAGCTTCGCCACCAAGAAGCAGGCCATCTATGGCGAGGATGGACCTCACTACATCGTCACTGTCGGCGAGGACGTCACCGAACGGCTGGAAACGGCGGCCGCGCTGCGGGCGGCCCTGGTCGCCGCCGAGGAGGCGGCTCAGTCCAAGAGCGTCTTCCTGGCCAACATGAGCCATGAGATCCGCACACCGCTCAACGGCATTGTGGCCATCGCCGACATCCTGTCCCGCGAGGACCTGGAGCCCCGTACCCGCGAGATGGTCGAGATCATCCGGGCCTCCGGCGAGACGCTGGAGCGCCTGCTGTCGGACATCCTCGACCAGGCCCGCATCGAGTCCGGCCAGATCACCCTGGAGGCCGCGCCCTTCCACCTTGGCGAGATGGTGCGGGCCACCGCCGCCCTGGCCGGGCTGCGGGCCCAGGAAAAGGGCGTCGCCCTGAAGATCGACCTGTCTCCCGAGGTCGATATCGCCGTCGAGGGCGACATGGTCCGGGTGCGGCAAATCCTGACCAATCTCCTCAGCAACGCGGTGAAGTTCACTCCGGCGGGGCAGGTGACGGTGACCGGCTTCCGGGGCGGCGGCGATCGCATCCGCTTCGAGGTGCGGGATTCCGGTCCCGGCTTTGACGAGGCGACGCGGGCGCGGATTTTCGGGCGCTTCCAGCAGGCCGACAATACCATCACCCGGCGCTATGGCGGCACCGGTCTTGGTCTGGCCATCTCTCGGGAGCTGGCGACCCTCATGGGCGGGACCCTGGACTGCGAGAGCCGGCCCGGCGAGGGCGCGGTGTTCTGGTTCGAGGTCGCCCTGCCGGCCGTGGATGAGCCGGGGCCGGCCCCGGCGTCGACGGACGAGGGGCTCGCCGCCTCTCAGATGCGGGTGCTGGTCGCCGACGACCATCCGACTAACCGCAAGGTCATCGAACTGATGCTCGAGGACGCCGCCGAGGTGGTCTGTGTCGAAAACGGTCTTGAGGCGGTGGACGCCGTCGCCGTCCGGCCGTTCGATCTGGTGCTGATGGATATGCAGATGCCGGTGATGGACGGGCTCACCGCCATTCGCCTGATCCGCTCCCGCGAGACCGAGGGGCGGGCGCCGATCATCATGCTGTCCGCCAACGCCCTGCCGGAACATGTCAGCGCCAGCCTCGACGCCGGCGCGGACAGGCATCTCGACAAGCCGATCACGGCCCTCAGCCTGTTCGCCGCCATCAATGAGGTGTTCGCGGCCCGGGAAGAGGCGGCGCGGACGAACGCGGCCGTGGCTAGCTGAAGCGCTTCCAGTACCGCTCCGAGCGGGAGCCGATGCGGACGAGCAGTTCATAGGCGCTGGTGCCCGCGCCGGCGGCGGCGGCGTCGAGAGACAGGTTGGGCCCGAACACCTCGACCATGTCGCCAAAGTCCTCTGTCTCAGGCACATCGGTGATGTCGACGGCGGTCAGATCCATCGAAACCTGACCCAGCACGGGGCGCGGTCCGTCGGCGTACCAGACCCGGCCGCCCTTGCTGGCGGATCTCAGAACACCGTCAGCATAGCCGATGCCGATGATCGCCACCCGCATGGGCCTGCGGGCCTTGAAGTCGCCGCCGTAGCCGATGGTCTCGCCCGGGGCGACCCGTCGCACCTGCAGAATGGGCGCCTCCAGGGTTGCCACGGTCTCGAACCTCGCGCTGTGCAGGCCGGTGGGATCGCCGCCATAGAGGCTGATGCCGGGCCGGATCTGGTCGAAGGCGTAGGTCGGCGAAATGAACACTCCGGCCGAGTTGGCCAGGCTCGCCCTGGCCTGGCGGAACAGGAAGCGGGCGTCGTCGAATTTCTGCCGCTGAACGGCGTTCATCAGATTGCCCGGCTCGTCGGCGCAGGCCAGGTGGCTGAGGATCCAGCCGACCTCCAGCCCGGCCAGCTCGGCCGGGCGCCTGGCCAGCATGGCGATCTCGTCCATGGTCAGGCCCAGACGGTTCATCCCCGTATCGACATGCAGCGCGGCCCGAAGGGGAGGGCCGTCGGCCTCGGCCCGCCAGCGGGCGATCTGCTCAAGGCTGTTGAGCACCGGCACCAGATTGGCCGCCTTCAGGCGCGGGCCTGATCCCGGCGCCGCCCCGTCGAAGACCAGAATATCGGCCTGCCGCGCGCCCATCGCCTCGCGCAGCACCTCGCCTTCCGACAGCCGCGCCACATAGAAGGTTCTGGCCCCTTCCTCCCACAGCCGTTCGCTGACCTTCACCGCCCCCAGGCCATAGGCGTCGGCCTTGACCACCGGGGCGACCTCCACCCCCATGCCGACACCTTTCAGCGTGTGGTAGTTGGCCGCCAGGGCGTCCAGGTTGATCAGCAGGCGGGGGGTGTCGACGGGCATGGCCGAGCCCTAGGCGCCCGGGTGAAGGCGGTCAAGCGCCCAGGATTGGGTGAGGCATAACCCCGGTGCATGACCAAAGCTTAAGGTGCGGTCCGGCCCGTCGGCGCTACGGTGATGATCCGAAGCGGAGATGTCATCTGATGCGAACCCTGGTCCTGTGCGCCGTCTTGCTGGCGGCGCCCCTTGTAACGATCTCGACCCCCGCCCTCGCGGAGACCGCCGGAGCGACGCAGGACGCCGCGCCCGCCGAGGCGGCCCTGCGCAAGACCATCGCCGACTTCCAGGCCGGCAAGCCCGACTACGCCACGATGTCGCCGGAACTGGCCGAAGCGGTCCGGCCGCAGGAGGCGGCCATGGCCCAGCTGGCCCCGCTGGGGGCCATCACCCAGGTGACCCGCATCGGCGACAGCGTCGCGCCCTACAGGTTCGCGGTCACCTTCGAGGCCGGCGTGACGCTGAACTGGGTGATCAATCTCGACGGCCAGGGGCTGATCGACGGTCTGTTCGTCACCCAGTAGCCTCAGGCGACGCTGCGGACTGTCGCTTCCATCTGGCGGATCGGCAGGGTGAAGCTGACCGTCGTGCCCTCACCCGGGGCCGAGTCCATCTCCAGGGCGCCGTCGTGCAGCTCCACCAGCGACTTGGTCAGGGCCAGGCCCAGGCCGGTGCCCTGGGTGGTCTTGGAATGCTGGCTTTCGACCTGCTCGAACGGCTTGGCCAGCCGCGTCAGGTCCTCCTTCGAGATGCCGATGCCGGTGTCGCTCACCGAAACCCTGATCCGTTCGCCCAGGATGTCGCGCCGGGGCTCGGCCCGGACCGTGATGCGGCCGCCGCGCGGGGTGAACTTGATGGCGTTGCTCAGCAGGTTCAGCAGCACCTGTTTGATGGCGCGATAGTCGCCCTCGATCTCCGGCAGGTGCGGGAACTCCACCCCCACCTCCAGACCAGCGGCCTCGGCGCGGTTGCGCACCAGCCGGACCGCGTCCTCGGTCACCTCCTCCAGCGCCACCGGCTCGAACTTCAGGTTCATCTTGCCGGCCTCGATCTTGGACATGTCGAGGATGTCGTTGATCAGGGCCAGCAGATGCTGGCCGCTGTTGTGGATGTCGATCGCATATTCCTTGTAGCGCGCGTCGCCCATCGGCCCGTACATCTCCGCCTGCATGATCTCCGAAAAGCCGTTGATGGCGTTCAGCGGCGTGCGCAGCTCGTGAGACATATTGGCCAGGAACTCGCTCTTGGCCTTGTTGGCGCCCTCGGCCCTGACCTTCTCGGCCTCGTACTTGCGGGCCAGTTCGGCCAGCTGTTCCTGGCTGCGCTCCAGGCCGGCGACGGCGTGCTGCAGCTGCTCCTCGTTTAGACGCCGGGCCTCCTCCTGGGACTTCACCGCGGTGATGTCGGCGGCGGTCATCACCAGGCCGCCCTCGGCCGTGCGACGCTCCGAAATCTGGATCCAGCGGCCGTCCATCAGTTCGGCTTCCCGCTCGCCCTTGGCGCCGTGCGGCGAGGGGTGTTCCTGCTTGATGGCCAGCTGGGCGAAGCGATTGACCTGCGACCGGTCCGCGCCGGGCTTCAGCAGCTTGGGCTCCAGATTGAAGGTGCTGCGATAGTTGCGGTTGCACAGCAGCAGCCGACCGTGGCGGTCCCAGAGCACGAAGGCTTCCGAGACGCTTTCGATGGCGTCCCGCAGCCGGTTTTCCGCCGCCTGGGCCCGGGCCTGGGCGATGCGCTCCTCGGTGACATCGAGGGCGACGCCGATGATCAGGGAATGCTGCTGGGCGCCGGCCCCTTCCAGGCCCTGGCCGCGGGCGTCGATCCACAGACTGCGACGGCCCTCGCCGCCGGGCACCCGGAAGGACACGTCAAAGGCGCCGTAGGCGGCGGCGTGGGCCAGGGCCTGGCGTAGCCGCTCGCGATGGTCGGGCGCGACGCGCTCGAGCACCTCCTGACCGCTGACCACCCCGGCGCCGCCCCAGCCGAAGATCACCCCGGTGACCTCCGACATGAACACCCGGTCGTTTTCGAGATCCCATTCCCAGATGCCGCACCGCGCCGCCTCGACCGCCATCCGGAACCTCTGCTCACTGGCGATGAAGGCCTGCTGCGCCACCTGGGCCTTGCGGCTCTGCATGAACAGCAGCAGCGCCAGGGCGATGCCGACGGACAGCGGCACCAGAAGCGACACCAGCCCGTCCACCCGTTCCGAACTGACCGAGGTCAGGCCCTTGACCTTGTCGGCGGCCACGGCGATCAGCGGCGTGCCGGCGACGGGGCGCACCGCGACATCCAGCGGCGACCCGCCGGGAAGCTGGCCGCGCAGCAGGGTGTCGGCCCGCACGTCGGCGATCTGCAGCCCGAAGCCTTCCTGCAACGTCGACGCCGCCGACACGCCCTCGCCGCTGGCCGCGGCGACCTTGCCGTCCCGCGTGATCAGGGCCGAGTAGCCGGTCAGGCCGGCGTTCCCCAGTCGGGCGGGATCCGAAACCAGGATCAGCCAGGCCCGTCCCGCCGGGGTGGTCTGGACATGGGCGAGATAGAACCGCGCGGCGTCGCCGGGCGCCGGTCCGCTCCAGTCGCTCTCGCCGCTCGCTTCCGCCAGCCGCGCCGCGCCCTTCCAGTCCGGCGTGCTGATCTGGCCCGTCGTCGCCTGCACCTCGCCATTGCTGACAACGGCCGACGCCAGCGCGCTTGGCCCGGCGATCTTCAAGGCCAGCTCGCCGGCGTCGATGGGACTGTCGGGACTGCGGCGCAGCAGGTCCCCGGCCGCCGTCAGCCCCGCCCGCTGGGCGCCCAGGGCGCCTTCGACCCGGCTGGCGAGCAAGGCCGCGGCGGGGGCCGGCCCGGCGTGAGCGGGGCCATTGGTCCAGCCTCGCGTCAGTCGCTGCACGCCGAAGGCGGTGTAGACCGCCAGCATCAGCAGGGCCGCCAGGATGCCGATCCGCACCATCGGCTGCGACAGGCCACGCGGCGGCGACGCCGCGAAGGCCGGGTCGCCCGATCCTGCCTGTCGCTCCCGTGACACTAAATCTGGGCCCCCGGCGCCGATTCACTCCTGATCGGCGATGTTAGGGGCGCGGAGTCACCGCGTTAAGGGGGGATCAACACCCCTGAGTCAGATGGCCGCGATTCGTCACCATCCGGACTCAGGCAAGGGCCTTTGTCGCCAGTTCGAAGACATTCTTCGACAGCCCCTCGACCGCCGCGATCCGCTGAAGCTGTTCCCGCATCAGGCCGCCAAGGTCCTCACGGTAGCGGCGCCAGCCGCCGAGCGGTTCGACAAAGCGGGCCGCGGTCATCGGATTGACCTTGTCGGTGGCGATGATCCAGTCGGCCAGGAAGCGATAGCCGGAGCCGTCGGGCGCGTGGAACCGGGCCGGGTTGAAGCTGGCGAAGGCGCCGACAAGGGCGCGCAGCCGGTTGGGGTTGCGGGCGTCGAAATCCGGATGGGTGGTCAGGCCCATGACCCGGCCCAGAGCGGCGTCGGACTCGTCCCGGGCCTGGGCGGCGAACCATTTGTCGATCACCAGCGGTTCGTGCTTCCAGCGGGCGTGGAAGGCCGCCAGCGCCGCTTCCGCCGGCTCCCCGCCGATGGCGATCAGGGCGGTCAGGCCGCCGATGGCGTCGGTCATGTTGTCAGCCGCGCCATAATGGGCCCGGGCCCGTTCGATCACGGCCTCCGAGGGCCGCGCGGTCAGCAGGTCCAGCGCGGCGTTGCGCAGGGCCCGGCGGCCGGCGGCGGCGGCGTCCGCGGAGAAGTCGCCGCCATGGATCAGCGCATCGTGCAGGCGCTGCAGCCGCGTTTCCAGGGTTTCGGCGAGAACGCCGCGCAGCGCCCCTCGGGCGGCGTGGATCGCCGCCGGGTCGGCCGGCTTCATGACCATCGCCAGATCCTGCTCGCTGGGAAGCGCCAGCAGCAGGGCCTTGAAGGCGTCGTCGGCGGCCTGGTCGTCCAGGGCGCGGCCAAGGGCCTGGGCAAACCGCAACTCGCCAGGCTCATCGGCCTTGCCGGCGGCGCGGTCGAGGATCAGGCGGCTCGCCAGGCGCTGGCCGGATTCCCAGCGGTTGAAGAGGTCGGGGTCCGAGGCCAGGAGCACATAGTCATGATCGGCCGGGGCGTCGGTCTCCAGGGTGACCGGGGCCGAGAAGCCGCGCAGGGCGGAGATCACCGGCGGCCGGACGACCCCTTCCAGGGTCACCGTCGTCTCGTCCCCGTCCAGCACCACGATCCGGGTGTCGGCCTGGACCTTGCCATCCTCATCGAGCAGGCCCAGGGCGACCGGCAGGGGCAGGGCGGCCTTCGTCGGCTGGCCCGGCGTCGGCGCCGTGGCCTGGCGCAGGGTCAGTTCGAGCTTGCCGGTCTCGGCGTCATAGCGGCGCGAGAGGGTGACCTTCGGGGTGCCGGCCTGTTCGTACCAGCCGAAGAAGGCGCCCAGGTCGGCGCCGGTCGCATCGGCGAAGCACTGGATGAAGGCCTCGACCGTGGTCGCCTCGCCATCGTGCCGCTCGAAATACAGATCCACCCCCGCCTTGAAGCCCTCGTCGCCGAGCAGGGCCTTGAGCATGCGGATCACCTCGCTGCCCTTTTCGTAGATGGTGGCAGTGTAGAAGTTGTCGATCTTCAGATAGCTCGACGGCCGCACCGGGTGGGCGAGGGGGCCGGCGTCCTCGGAGAACTGCCGGGCGCGCAGGGCCTTGACGTCCTTGATCCTTTGCACGGCGGCGCCGCGCATGTCGGCGCTGAACTCCTGGTCGCGGAAGACGGTCAGGCCTTCCTTCAGGCACAGCTGGAACCAGTCGCGGCAGGTGATGCGGTCGCCGGTCCAGTTATGGAAATACTCGTGGGCGACGACGCTTTCGATCCGCTCGTAGTCGAGGTCCGTGGCGGTGGCCGGGTCGGCCAGCAGCAGCGACGAGTTGAAGATGTTGAGGCCCTTGTTCTCCATGGCCCCGAAGTTGAAGTCGCGCACGGCGACGATCATGAACAGGTCCAGGTCGTACTCGCGGCCGAACACCTCCTCGTCCCACTTCATCGCCCGTTTCAGGCTGTCGAGGGCGTATTCGGCGCGCGGCGCCATGCCGGGATCGACATAGACCTTCAGGGCGATCCGGCGCCCGCTCATGGTGGTGAACTCGCCCTCCAGCACATCGAGCTCGCCGGCCACCAGGGCGAACAGGTAGCAGGGCTTGCGGAAGGGATCCTCCCACACCGCGAAGTGACGTCCGCCGTCGAGGGGGCCGCTGTCGACGAGGTTTCCGTTGGCCAGCAGATGGTGGAAGCCGGCGTCCGCCTCGATGCGGACGGTGTAGACCGCTAGCACGTCGGGCCGGTCCAGGAACCAGGTGATGCGGCGGAAGCCTTCGGCCTCGCACTGGGTGCAGAAGCGACCGCCTGACATGTAGAGGCCCATCAGGGCGCTGTTGCCGGCCGGATCGATCTCCACCTCTGTCTCCAGGGTGAAGGATTGCGGCAGGCCCTTCAGGGTTAGGGTCTCGGCCGTGACCTCATACTCGTTCTCGGCCAGCGTTCGCCCGTCGATGGCGACCCCGAGCGTCTTCAGCCCCTCGCCATCCAGCACCAGGCTGTCGCCATCGCCATTGCGGCGCATCGCCAGCACGGCCTTCACCCGCGTCGTGGACGGCTGCAGGTCGAAGGTCAGATGGACCGTATCGATGAGGTGGCTGGGCGGGGTGTAGTCGGAGAGCCGGATCGGCTGGGGCGTTTCGGTGCGCATGGGAGGGATGTAGCGCCTGCGGGCGCCATGCGCCACGGGCTGTCGCCAGTCTGCCGATGAGTTGATAGGATTTGCCCCAGGGGTTTCATGACGGCATCTCAATCAGGCGCGCGACCGCCCGGCCTCGAAGTGGGCCGACGCCGGGTGCTGCATCCGGGGCCCCTGCGCTGGCTGCGGGCCCTGGCCTGGATGATCCCGCTGTTTCTCATCGCCATGACCGCCAATCTGTTCTCGGCGACCGCCGCCATGGCGGCCCTGGACGGCGGCAATGGCTGGGTTCCGTTGATCTTCGTCGCCATCGCCTGCCTCGCCGGGCTCGGCGCCTATGCCGGCGCCGTGCGGCTGGCGGAAGATCGCTGGCCTGAAGAGCTGGACCTGCGCCGGGCGCCCGTCGATCTGCTGGCCGGCCTCCTCGTCGGCGCGTTGATGTTCTCGGCCGTGATGGCGCTACTGCTGCTCAGCGGCGGCTACACCATCGAGGGGCCGCGCGCGGCCGATCCGCTCTGGGCCATCAACATGGGCCTGTCTTCCGGGGTGACCGAGGAACTGGTGATGCGGGCGGTGATCTTCCGCCTGGCCATGCGGGCCTTCGGCGTCTGGCCGGCCCTCGCCCTCTCGGCGGGCCTGTTCGGCATCATGCATCTGGCCAACCCCAACGCCGGCCCGGTCGCCGTCATCGCCATCTCCGTCGAGGCCGGCCTGATGCTGGCGGGCTTCTATCTGATGACCGGCAGGCTGTGGATGTCCTTCGCCGTCCATGCGGCCTGGAATATTACCCAGGGATATGTCTTCGGCGCGGCCGTGTCCGGCACGGCCGGCCCCGGCAGCCTCTGGATCAGCAAGCCGGTCGACGGCGCGCCGGCCATCCTGACCGGCGGCGCCTTCGGTCCCGAGGCCTCGGTCCCGGCCATGGTCATCGGAATCCTGGCCGCCGTGGCGACCCTGATCCTGGCCCACCGCAGGGGCAACCTGCGCGCCCGGCCCGATGACGCCTGAGCCTGCCACGCGCCTGGCCTACATTTGCCGGGCAGCGGGCCTCTCGCGACCTACATTCCCCGCGTCCTGACCCACGCGGCGCCTACGCCGCGACCTGCGTTCACAGCCGCCAGACCCACGCAATGCTCAACAATTGCGGCGGTTCGGCCGGTTTGCGGTCGGCGACGATAGTATGACCGTAGGCGCCGTCACCGGCGTATAATGATCGGCGCTTCGAAGCGGCGGTCTCAGGCGACCGCGTTCTCGCCGGCCTCCGGCGTCTCCGCCGCCACCGGGACCTCATTGACGAACCGCTCGATGGCCGAGGCCTGCCGGGCCAGTTCCAGCACCGCCGGCGGCGCGTCTTCCGGGGACTCGGCGACCAGCTCTATCAGCTGGCGGGCCAAAGCCTGCAGGCGTGGCGTGCTGGCGATCAGGCGGGCCTGGCGCTCGATGCGGTGAGGGTCGCGGTCATACTCCGCGCCCGGCGTGCGCCAGCCGCCCCAGTCGTTGGGATCGGTCACGACGATGGGATAGGTGCCGGGGAAGGGATGATGGGCGCAATCGGCGGGCTGTTGCCACTTGTTCTTGGCGCGCAGCAGGCGCCAGCGCTCGCCGTCCTCGTTCAGGCCCGCGGCCTGGTCCTCGGGCTTCAGCTCGTGACCGAAGAATTCCCGGCCAAGGCCGACGTCGTAGGTGACCCGCACAGGTTCATCGAAACCCTTGGCCCAGATGGCCACGATCTTCTCGACGTTGGCCCAGGCGCCGACCGCCTCGACCCACACCCGCTGGTTCTTCTGAAAGACCGTTTTGGCCATGTTCCACTGTCATTCTGAGTTGGGTCCGCCATAAAAACCCAAAAACCTTGACGCCAAGTCAATCTTCCCTCTGCCGGAAAGGTGGCTATCGTGGCCCGCAACAGTTGGGCGCGCGAACGGCGCCCCGGGAGGATCACCGGTGAATTTCGACTATTCCGACGACCAGAAGTTCCTGAAGGACGAGGCCCGCAAGTTCCTTGAGGCCCGCTCGCCGACATCGGCGGTGCGAGTGGTGCTGAACGACGCCGAGGTGTCCCACGACAAGGCGCTGTGGAAAGCCGTGGCCGAGCAGGGCTGGCTGGGCGCCGCCATTCCCGAGGAGTTCGGCGGCCTGGGCCTGGGCCATGTGGAGCTCTGCGCCATCGCCGAGGAACTGGGCCGCTCGCTTGCGCCCATTCCCTTCGCCTCGACCGTCTACTTCGTCGCCGAGGCCCTGATGCTGGCCGGCAGCGACGCCCAGAAGGCGGAACTGCTGCCGAAAATCGCCACCGGCGACCTGATCGGCTGCTACGCCACCTCCGAGGGGCCGGGCGCGGTAAACGGCTCTGCCCTGTCCTGCACCGTGTCGGGCGGCAAGCTGAGCGGCGTGAAGATCCCGGTGACGGATGGCGACATCGCCGACATCGCCCTGGTGCTGGCGTCGGAGGGCGGCCGGCCGGGCCTGTTCCTCGTCGACCTCAACGGCGCGGGGGTCCAGCGCGAGACCCTCAAGTCCCTCGATCCGACCCGGTCGGTCGCCAGGCTGACCTTCAAGGACGCCCCGGCCTCGGCCGTCGGCGCCGCCGGCGAGGGCCAGGCGATCACCGAGCAGGTGTTTGATCGCGCCGCGGTCCTGCTGGCCTTCGAACAGGTCGGCGGGGCGGAGAAGTGCCTCGAGATGGCCCGGGAATACGCCCTCGAACGCTACGCCTTCGGCCGGGTGATCGGCAGCTATCAGGCCATCAAGCACAAGCTGGCCGACATGTACGTCAAGAACCAGGTCGCCCGGTCCAACTGCTACTACGGGGCCTGGGCGCTGAACACCAACGCCGCGGAACTGCCGACGGCGGCCGCCGCGGCGCGGATCGCGGCCAGCGAGGCCTACTGGTTCGGGTCCAAGGAAAACATCCAGACCCACGGCGGCATGGGCTTCACCTGGGAGGTGGACTGCCACCTCTACTACCGGCGCTCGCGTCAGCTGGCCCTGGTCGCCGGCGGGCCGAAGGTCTGGAAGGAACGGCTGGTCAGCCAGCTCGAACGCAAGAACGCCGCCTGAATTTTTCAAAGCCAGCGCCTGTCCGGAGACGAACCGGGTTCTACCTTCCCGGACAGCGCCTGAACCAGGGACAAAGACCATGGATTTCAACGACTCCCCCGAAGAAGCCGCCTACCGCGAGAAGGCCCGCGCCTGGCTGGAAGAGAATGCCGCCGCGCACAAGGAAAGCGGCGGCGGGCGTCGGCCCAACAGCCCCGAGCATATGGCCGCCGCCAAGTCCTGGCAGGCCAAGAAGGCCGAGGCCGGCTTCGCCTGCATCACCTGGCCCAAGGAATGGGGCGGGGCGGGCGGCACGCCGATCCAGTCGGTCATCTTCGGCCAGGAAGAAGCCAAGGTCGGCGTGAACTATGGCTATTTCACCATTGGCCTGGGCATGTGCGTGCCCACGGTGATGGCCTTCGCCGATGACGACACCAAGAAGCGCTTCGTCGGCCCCGCCGTGCGCGGCGAGGAGATCTGGTGCCAGCTGTTCAGCGAGCCGGCCGGCGGCTCCGACGTCGCCGCCTCGCGCACCCGCGCGGTCCGGGACGGCGATGAGTGGGTGATCAACGGCCAGAAGGTCTGGACCACCGGCGCCCAGTACTGCGACTACGGCATCCTTCTGGTCCGCACCGATCCC
>JAHBYC010000060.1 GCA_019636175.1 Caulobacter sp.
TGGTCGAAGAACACGAACGGCCCGACCATGCGGCGCCTGGCGAAGGGCAGGACCCGGCCCACCTCGAACCCGCCCAGGTCCTTGCGGCGCTGGTCGATCACGAGGTCGATCATGGCGAGGCTCCTTTGGGGAGACCTACCCCTGCGCGCTCACATAGGGGCTGACAAGGCCCAGCGGGGCGGCGGTGGTGTTCTTCACCGAGCGGATGACGATGCGGCTCTCGATGTTCGACACCAGGCCCAGGCCCAGGATCCTGTCGCGCAGGAAGTCGTCGAAGGCATGCATGTCGCGGGTGACGATCCGCAGTTCGTAGTCGCACGCCCCGGTGACCGTGGCGCACTGAACCACCTCGGCCAGCTTGCCGATGGCGGTCTCGAAGCTCTCGAGGTTCTCCTTGGTCGGCAGGCTGAGCTTGACGGTGCAATAGACCTCGAAGCCCAGGCCCAGCTTGTCGCGGTCCAGGATGGTCACGCGGCGCTGGATCACGCCGGCGTCTTCCAGCCTTTTGATGCGCCGCCAGCAGGGGCTGGACGACAAACCGACCCGCTCGGCGATCTCGGCGACGGACAAACCCGCGTCGTGCTGGATCAGATCCAGGATCTTGGCATCGACCGCGTCGAGGGCCTCGGACAAGTTTTCCTCCTGTTGACGCCATAAGGGCATATGGTTCTTGCCCCGGATGGGATGTCGCGGGGCATGCTTTTGGCAAGCATTTGCGGCGCACTTATATGATCTTGCAGGCGGCGTGGGGAGGCCCGAAAGGAAGAAAATTGCGATGCGCCACCAGGAAGTGACGCTCGACGACAAATTTCTGCTCACGGATGGCCGGGTGTTCATCACCGGGGTGCAGACGCTCCTGCGGGTCCTGATGGACCAGAGGCGGCTCGACCGGGCGGCGGGGCTGAACACGGCAGGCTTCGTCTCGGGCTATCGCGGCTCGCCCCTGGGCGGGCTCGACCAGCAGGCCGCGCGCGCGGGCAAGTCCCTGAAAGCGGCCGAGGTCGTGTTCAAGGAGGGCCTGAACGAGGACCTCGCGGCGACCGCGGTGTGGGGCAGCCAGCAGGCCAACCTGTTCCCGGGCGCGCGCTACGACGGCGTCTTCGGCATGTGGTACGGCAAGGCGCCCGGCGTCGACCGCACCGGCGACGCCTTCAAGCACGCCAACTTCGCCGGCGTCTGGCCCAAGGGCGGCGTGCTGGCGGTGGCCGGCGACGACCACACCTGCAAGTCCTCCACGCTCCCGTCGCAGTCGGAGTACGCCTTCCAGGACTTCGAGATGCCGGTGCTGTCGCCGGCCGACGTACAGGAGGTGCTGGACTACGGCCTGCTCGGCCTGTCGATGTCGCGCTTCTCGGGCCTGTGGGTCGGGCTGATCGCCCTGGCCGACACCATGGACAGCGGCGTCACCATCGATGTCTCCCTGGATCGCCACCAGTGCGTCATCCCGGAGTTTCCGATGCCGCCGGGCGGCCTGCACATCCGCACCAAGGACCAGCCGCTGGAGAAGGAGACCCGTCTCCGCAACCACAAGATTCCCGCCGCCCTGGCCTTCGCCCGCGCCAACAACATCGACCGCGTGGTGCTGGCCGCCCGCCAGCCGCGCCTGGGCATCGTCTGCCAGGGTCAGGCCTACAAGGATGTCCTGGAGGCCTTCACGGCCATGGGCATCACCCTGGACGAGGCGGCCGCCCTGGGCGTCTCCATCTACAAGGTCGGCATGCCCTGGCCGCTGGAGACGCAAGGCCTGAAGGCCTTCGCCGCCGGTCTTGAGACCCTGATGGTCATCGAGCACAAGCGGGCCCTGATCGAGCCCCAGGCCCGCGCCGCGCTGTACGATCTGCCGGCCCACGCCCGCCCGACCATCATCGGCAAGTTCAATGAGCAGGGCGACCGGCTGATGGAGGACACCGGGTCCCTCACGGTCGCCGCCATCGCTCTGGACCTCTACAGCCGCCTGCCGGACGGACCGCACAAGGAACGGGCCTCGGCCTATCTCGACCGGGTCTCCGCCGCAGGCGTCGCCGCCGTCAGCCTGGCCAGCGACCAGCAGCGCAAGCCCTTCTTCTGCTCGGGCTGCCCGCACAACACCTCGACCCGCGTGCCGGACGGCAGCCGCGCCCTGGCCGGCATCGGCTGCCACTATATGGCCGGGTTCAACGATCCCTCGACCGACCTCAACACCCACATGGGCGGGGAGGGGCTGACCTGGGTCGGGGCCGCGCCGTTCACGACCGAGAAGCACGTCTTCCAGAACCTGGGCGACGGCACCTACAACCACTCCGGCTCGCTGGCCATTCGCGGCGCGATCGCGGCCGGGGCCAACATCACCTACAAGCTGCTGTTCAATGACGCGGTGGCCATGACCGGCGGCCAGACCGCCGAGAGCGGCTTCACCCCGGCGCAGATCACCCGTCAGCTGGCCAGCGAGGGCGTCGCCAGGACCGTGATCGTCGTCGACGACGTCGAACGCTATCAGGACGTCACCGACCTGGCGCCGGGCGTGGAGGTGCATCCGCGCAAGGAATTGATGGCGGTCCAGAAGGCGCTGCGGGAGACGCCCGGCGTCACCGTTCTGCTCTACGACCAGACCTGCGCCACCGAAAAGCGCCGCCGCCGCAAGCGGGGTCTGATGCCGAAAGCGCAGACCCGGGTGTTCATCAATCCGCTGGTCTGCGAGGGCTGCGGCGATTGTTCGAAGAAGTCCAACTGCGTCTCGGTCGAGCCGCTGAACACCGAGTTCGGACGCAAGCGCCAGATCAACCAGTCCACCTGCAATCAGGACTACTCTTGCGTCGACGGCTTCTGCCCCAGCTTCATCACCCTTGAGGGCGGTGAGAACTCGGCGGTGAAGAAGATGCCGGCCCTGACCGCCGATTCCACCCCCCTGCCGGAGTTCGAGCCGGTCGAGGGCGTTCGCCGCATCCTGTTCACCGGCATCGGCGGCACCGGGGTGACGACGGTCGCCTCGATCCTGGCCATGGCCGCCCACGTCGATGGCCGCAGCGCCAGCGTCGTCGACATGACCGGTCTGGCCCAGAAGGGCGGGTCGGTGTTCAGCCATGTGAAGATCGGCGAGACCGAGGACAGCATCGTCGGCGGTCGCGTGCCGGCCGCCAGCGCCGATGTGCTGATCGCCTGCGACCTGCTGGTCGCCGCCTCGCCCGAAGCCTTGGCCCTGTTCTCAAAGAAGACCACCGTGGCCTTCGGCAACGCCGACTTCTCGCCGACAGCCGATTTCGTCACCAACCGCGACGTCCGCTACGACACCGCCGGCATGGCCCGGCGGATCAAGGGGGCGACGAAGGACTATCAGGCCTGCCCGTCGCAGGCGCTGTCGCTGCACAAGCTGGGCGACGAGATCTACGCCAACATGATCATGCTGGGCTTCGCCTGGCAGAAGGGCGTCATCCCGGTCTCCAGCCGCGCCATCTATCGCGCCATCAAGCTGAACGGGGTCGACGCCGAGGCCAACCTCCAGGCCTTCGAGGTCGGACGCAAGTCGGCGGTCGACCCCGACTTCCGCGGTCTGCCGGAAGACCAGGTGGCCACGCCCGAGACCATGCCGCTGGAAGAGCTGATCGCCCATCGCGTCTCGGAACTGACCGCCTATCAGGACGCGGCCTACGCCGACCGCTATCTGAAGCAGGTTCGCGAGATTCAGGCCGCCGAGCAGGGGCTGGGCGAGGGCGAGGTCCTGACCCGCGCCGTGGCCGTCAATCTCTACAAGCTGATGGCCTACAAGGACGAGTATGAGGTCGCCCGCCTCTACACCGACGGGCGGTTCGCCAAGGAGCTGGCCGGGACCTTCAAGGGTGGCAAGGCCAAGGTCTGGATGTCGCCGCCCCTGATCGCTCCGAAAGGTCCCGACGGCAAGCCGCAGAAGATCGCCCTTGGCGGCTGGATGCTGACGACGGTGATGCCGGTGCTGGCGAAGATGAAGGGCCTGCGCGGCGGTCCGCTGGACATCTTCGGCAAGACCGAGGAGCGCCGCACCGAACGCCGGCTGATCGCCGACTATGAGGCGGGCCTGCAACGCCTGCTGGCCGGCCTCAACGCCCGCCGCCTGCCCCTGGCGGCCCGCATCGCCTCCATTCCGCAGGACATTCGCGGCTACGGCTACATCAAGGACGCCAGCGTCGTGGCCGCGGAAAAGGAGCAGTCGGCGCTGTGGGCCCAGTGGGAGGCCGGGGAGAAGGCGGCGGCCTGAGCCGCCCCTTCACCTTGGTGGTTTGCGACCGGCCCATTCCGCCTTAGGTCTAGCGTCATGACAGACGCATTCGACTTTGACGCAGTGGTTGTCGGCGCCGGCGCCGTGGGGCTGGCCTGCGGTTACGCCCTGTCGAAGCGCGGGCTGATCGTCGCTGTGCTCGAGAAGGAAGCCGCCATTGGCCAGGGCGTGTCCTCGCGCAATTCCGAGGTCATCCACGGCGGTCTCTACTATCCGACCGGATCCCTGAAGGCCCGGCTCTGCGTGCAGGGTCGGCGGGCCCTCTACGCCTTTCTCGACAAACACCATGTGGATTACCGCCGCTGCGGAAAGCTGGTGGTGGCCACCACGCCCGAAGAGGTCCCGCGCCTCGACGCCATCTGGGACCAGGCCCTGGCCAACGATGTCGAAGGCATGGCCCGGCTGACCGGCGAGGAGGCCCGGGCGATGGAGCCGGGCCTCAAGTGCGAGGCGGCCCTGCTGTCGCCCCAGAGCGGCGTCTTCGACAGCCATGGCTATATGCTGGCCCTGGAGGGCGAGATCGAGGCCGCCGGGGGCGCCGTCGTCGCCTCGACGCCGTTCGAGGGCGCCGAACCGTTGGAGGGGGGCGGCTTTCGCGTCCGGACCGGCGGGGCGGACGCCACGACCCTGACCTGTCGCCTGCTGGTCACCGCGCCCGGCCTGTCGGCCCAGGCCGTGGCCGGCCAGATCAAGGGCTTCCCCGCCGAACAGATTCCGCCGGGCCATTTCGGCAAGGGAGTCTACTTCCGCCTGGCGGCCAAGGCGCCGTTTGACCATCTGGTCTATCCGCCGCCCATCCACGGCGCTCTTGGCACCCACTATCGCAAGGACCTCGGCGGACAAGCCGTCTTCGGTCCCGACCTGCAGTTCGTCGATGACGAGGACTACAGCATCAATCCGGCCAAGGCGGCCGAGTTCGCCGCCTATATCCGCAAGTTCTGGCCCGACCTGCCGGAAGAGGACCTCGCCCCCGACTACGCCGGCATCCGCCCCAAGCTGCATGGTCCCGACGAGCCGCAGCCGGACTTCCAGTTGCGCGGCGCCGACACCCACGGGATCGCCGGTCTGGTCACCCTGTTCGGCATCGAGAGCCCCGGTCTGACCAGCTCGCTGGCCATCGGCGAGGAAGTGGCGGGAATGCTGGTCTAGGCCGCCTTCTTCGGGACCAGCTTCAACAGTCGGCCATCGTCGGTCAGGACATGGACCGCGCCGTCGGGCCCGACCCGCACATCTCGGATGCGCTGACCGACGTCCTTGAGCAGGCGCTCTTCTCCAACAACCCTGTCGCCGTCCAGCGTGAGCCGAACGAGATCGCGATCCTTCAGGCCGCCGATGAACAGGCTGCCCTTCCAGGCCGGAAACAGCTCGGCGTCATAGAAGGCCATGCCCGAGGGCGCGATGACGGGGTCCCAGTAGTAGACGGGCTGCTCCATCCCGGCGTGCTGGGTGATGCCTTCGCCGACCGGGCGGCCGCTGTATTCCAGGCCGTAGCCTATCGTCGGCCAGCCGTAGTCCTTTCCGGCCAGCGGAATGTTCAGCTCGTCGCCGCCAAGCGGACCGTGCTCAACCGTCCACAGCTTGCCGGTGGCCGGATTGATCGCCGCCGACTGGATGTTGCGGTGACCGTAGGACCAGATTTCCGGCAAGGCGCCGGCCTTGCCGACAAGGGGGTTGTCCAGGGGAACCGCGCCGTCGGGGCGGATGCGGATGACCTTGCCCAGTGCCGCGTCCAGCTTCTGGGCCTGGGCCCGGCCGGGCAGGATCGAGCGCTCGCCCGTGGTGACGAACAGGGCGCCGTCGGGGGCGAAGGCGAGGCGCGAGCCGAAATGCTTGTCGCTGTCGAGGGTCGGGGTCATTCGCCAGATCACGGCGACGTCGGTCATCGCCGCGCCGGCCAGCTTTCCCCGTGCGACCGCCGTCCCGTTTCCACCCTCGCGCGGCTCGGCATAGGTCCAGTAGATCCAGCCGTCCGGCCCGACCGCGACATCCAGCAATCCGCCCTGGCCCCGGGCGTCCACGGCAGGCAGGCCGCTGATGGGGGCGGACTTCGACCCGTCGGCGCCGATGATCCGCAAGGCGCCGGGCCGCTCCGTGACCAGCATCCGACCGTCGGGAAGAAAGGCCAGACCCCAGGGCCGTGTCAGACCTTTGGCCACTGTTTCCACATCGAAGGCGACGTCGGCGGTGCGCCTCGGGGCGCGTGTCTGGCCGGGGAAGGCCGGCTGGTAGGGTGCGTTGGCGGCGCGGGTTTCCAGCGGTCGGTCGGTCACGGGGGACGATTGATCAGTCCGCGACTGGGCGTCGGAGGGCTGGCCGCCACAGGCGGCGAGCGCGGCGGCGAGGGCGAACAGGGCGATCTGGCGCATGGCGTCTCCTGGAATCATGCCTCCCCGAGCAAAGCCCCCATCGCCCCCGCCGGTTCCGCGCCTTCGAGGTGGATCAGCGACCACAGGGCCAGGAACAGCAAGGGCCACCGACGGGCCGCGTGGGTGTCGTTGTTGAAGATCGCATGGATGTCGGCGGCGTCCATCACCTGGCCCACCGCCTTGACGCCGGCGATGCGTGGACCCAGGTCGGCGGCGCGAGGACCGATCCAGGCGGCGACCGGCACGGTGAAGCCCTTCTTTTTCGCCCAGGGCTCGGCGGCGGGGCAGTGACGTTCCAGCCATTTGCGCAGCAGCCATTTGCCGTATCGCCCGCGCAGCTTCATCCGGTCCGGCAGATTGAAGGCGAACGCCGCCACCTCCGGATCCAGGAACGGGGTGCGCCCCTCCAGTCCGTTGGCCATCAGGCAGCGATCCAGCTTCAGCAGCAGGTCGTCGGGCAGCCAGGTGGCGACATCCGCCGCCTGGGCCTGTTGCAGCCGGGTGCGGCCCGGCTCCGCCGCCGCCGCCGCGGCATGTCGCCAGTCGTCGATCCAGGGCGAGTCGGCCTGCGGTTCGGCCGGGCGGCCGCCCAGCCAGCGGGGCCGCATGGCCCGGCGATAGCGGCCATAGCCGCCGAACAGCTCATCGCCGCCCTCGCCGGTGAGCACCACGGTCAGATCCTGGCGGGCGGCCTGCGCCAGCTTGAACGTCGGCAGGGTGGCGTAGTCGGCCGTGGGGTCGTCCAGGGCCCAGGCGACCTGCGGGGCGATGGTCCAGAAGTCTTCCTCGGTGAAGGTGGTTTCCCGCCAGTCGAGGTTCAGGGATCGGGCGACCCGCTCGGCCTGGGCCCGTTCATCGCGGGCGCCGGGGGCGTCGAAGCCGCAGGTGAAGCCCACGACCGGTCTCGGGTTCAGCCGGCTCATCAGGGTGGCGATGGTCGCGCTGTCGACGCCGCCGGACAGGAACAGGCCATAGGGCACGTCCGAGCGCTGGTGGACCCTGACGCTGTCCTCCAGAACCGCATCCAGCCGCTCCAGCAGCGATGCCTCGTCGCCGACGACGGCGCCGGCCGGGGGCAGGGCTGGGCGCACCCGCTCAACCTCGACCCCTCCGTCCCGCACCTGCGCCACCGCGCCCGGGGGCAGGCGCTGGCTGCCCGCCAGCACGGGCGGGCTAAAACTGTAGTTCAGGCTGAGCAGCTGGCCGGCGGCGTGGCGATTGAGCGCCGGCGTCCCGCCGAACGCCCGGGGTTCGGACGCAAAGGCCACGCCCTTGTCACGGCCGTTGGACTCGTCCTGAACATAGAGCGGCTTGATGCCGAACGGGTCGCGCACCAGCCATGTCCGGCCATCGCCGCCGATCAGGCAGAAGGCGTACATGCCGCGGAGGCGATCAAAGGCCTTCTCACCCTCCAGGGCGTAGAGGTGCAGCAGGGGTTCGAAGTCCGAGCCCGTGGTCAGCCTGTCCTTCAGGCCGAAGGTCTCGGTCAGTTCGAGATAGTTGTAGATCTCGCCATTGCCGATGACGGTCGAGCCGGCGGCGTGCAGGGGCTGCCAGCCGCCTTCCAGGTCGATGATCGACAGCCGGGCGTGACCGACCGACCAGCCCGCCCCGTCCTCGACCCGAAGGCCGTTCGGTCCGCGATGGGCGATCCTCTCGATCATCGGCCGGGCGGAGCCGCTCCCGCCCAGGACCCCGGCGATCCCGCACATCAGGCGGCTCCGAACCGTTGGAACAGGGACCGCCACTGGGCGACGATGGCGGCCTTGCCGAATTCCGCCTCGACCCGGGCGTGACCATTCTGGATCAGGCGGATGCGGCGCATGGGATCGGCCAGCAGGGCGGCGGTCGCCTCGGCCAGGGCCGCGTCATCGTCGATCGGAACCAGCAGGCCGTCCTCGCCATCGCGGATCAGGGCGGCGGGGCCCTGGCTGGCGGCGGCGATCACCGGCAGGCCGTGAGCCCAGGCCTGGATCACCACATTGCCCAGTGGCTCGAAGCGGGATGGAAACAGACAGACATCAGCCGCCGAATAGAGGGCGGAAGGATCATTGCGCCAGCCCAGGAACCGCACCCGGTCCAGAACGCCCAGGGACTGCGCCAGGGTCTTCAACTGGTCTTCCAGGGGGCCGACGCCGGCGATCCACAGCCAGGCGTCTGGCAGGGCCGCCAGGGCTTTCAGCGACACGTCATGGGCCTTGGCGCCGTGCAGCCGGCCCATGCTCAGCAGCAGGGGCGCTTCAGGGGGCGTATCGAGGCTGGCCCGATCGACCGGCGTCACCTCTTCAGGTGCGGCGGCGAAGTTGGGAATGTAGCTGACCCTGTCCTGCGGCCAGCCCTGCGAGACCACCCAGTCAACGATGTCCCGGGTGTTGCCGACCAGATGATCGAAGCCACGATAGTTCTTGAGCTTGTAATAGCCGCCCAGCCGGCCGACGCGGGCCCAGGGTCCCGAGGGGGCGTGCCGGGCCGCCCGGTTCATCCAGGCCACCAGCAGGCCCGCCTCCATCCGGCGCGCCGTCGACGCCACGCCGAAGCGGGTCATCAGATCAAGCGGCCCGCCAAAGTGCAGGGTGCTGACGGGGACGCCCGCCGCCGCCAGAGCGGCCTGACGGCCGGGGTTACGGCGCAGGGCGCAGGCCTGCTCCAGTCCGGCGTCGCTGAGCGCCGTGACCAGATCGACGAAA
Source organism: Caulobacter sp. (assembly GCA_019636175.1). Classification (GTDB taxonomy): domain Bacteria; phylum Pseudomonadota; class Alphaproteobacteria; order Caulobacterales; family Caulobacteraceae; genus Caulobacter. The sequence goes on from JAHBYC010000060.1 coordinate 9,282, forward strand.
TAGGTCTCGGCCCCGCCTTCGCCGCCGGATCCCAGAAGATGGAGCACGCTCATCGGGCGCGACCCTAGAGCGCGTTCCGATTGGTGGAAACCGGCAATCGGATCAAAACGCGCGACAACAAGAGCCTGGAGCGACGCGGTTTGAGTTCATCAAATCGCGCCCTGCTCCAGAGCGCGTTCCGATTGGTGGAAACCGGCAATCGGACCAGACGCGCGACAACAGGCGGCCCATCGAGCGGTGATCTGCCGACGGCGTCCCGGTTCGGGCCCAGGCCGCCGCGACTGTCTGTCCCAAGACGCTTGATGACAGGTTTCATCGCCACTATAAGGCCGCCTCCCATCGGGACGATGGTCCTGACTGGCTGGGTAGCTCAGATGGTTAGAGCGGTGGATTCATAACCCACAGGTCGGCGGTTCGATCCCGCCCCCAGCCACCAACATAGGCAGACATTGGTCGCCTGAGGGGTCGGGAGCGGGCGTGAGAAACCTCGCCAGGTCGCCCTCGATCACCACCGACACCGCCGCGCCGCGCGCCTCTGACTCCGGGGTGATGACGATGCGGGACACCATGGCGCGGACGGCCTCGACCAGGTCGCGGTCGGCGGCCGGGCTATCCTTGTTGATCGCGCCCAGGCGTTGCTGCAGCTGGCGGACCTGGTCGGCGTAGCGGCCGGCCGCGCCCGGGTGAAGGGTGACGGCCGGGGCCGGCGCGGTGTTGGCGCGGGCCTCGGCCAGCCGGGCGGCGGCCTCGTCGTGTTCGGCCTCAAGGGCGGTCAGCTTGGCGGCGATATGCTTGCCGGCGGCGCCGGAGGCGATGGCGTCGACGATGCGGCCGATCGCGCGGTCCAGCTCGGCGACGCGGCGTTCCAGCGGGGCCAGCTGGCGGGCCTCGGCGGCGGCCTGGTCGGCCCAATGGCGGTGATAGGCGCGGACGTAGGCGGCGACGGCTTCCGGCGCCAGCAGGCGGGTTTCCAGACCGTCAAGGATCCGCGCCTCGATCGCCGCGCGGCTGAGGGTGCGGCGGTTGCCGCAGGCCGCGTCGCCGCCTTCGCGATGGCCGGCGCAGATCAACCGGCCGGCGCTGCCATAGGCGGTGTAGGTTCGCCCGCACTCGCCACATTTCAGCAGGCCCGAAAAGACGCCGTTGCGGCGCTTGACGAAGGTGACCGGGTGCCGGCCCTTGCCGGCGGCGAGGCGATCCCGCACGGCGGCCCAGGTGTCGGCGTCGATAATGGCCAGGTGCGGAACCGGGGTCCGCTTCCATTCGGTTTCCGGCTTCATGCGCGGGGTCCGCCGGCCGGTCTGGCGATCCTTGATCATGTCGCATCGGTTCCAGACCTTGACCCCGGCGTAGATCTCGGTCCGCAGGATGCCGTTGGCCCGGGCGGCGTTGCCCTGGATGGTCGAGGCGTTCCAGATCCCGCCGCGCGGCCCAGGCACGGCCTCGGCATTCAGCTGGCCGGCGATGTCGCGGCTGGTCAGGCCGCCGGCATATCCGGCGAAGATCCGGCGGATCACCTCGGCCTCGGCCTCGACGATGGTCATGTCGCCACCCGGCGCCGAGCGGTATCCGTAAAGCCGCGAGCCGGTGGCCAGGCCCTTCTCGGCGTTGCTGGTCATGCCCCGCCGGGTCTTTTGCGACAGGGCCTTGAGATACTGGCTGGCCTGCAGCCCCTTGAAGGCGACGTGCATCTCCTCGACCTGGTCGGTCGTCAGGGTGGCCAGGCCGACGCCGGCGTCGTCGAGCCGGCCGACGATATGGGCCAGGTGCTCGAGGCTGCGGCTGAGCCGGTCCTCGTCCTCGACCAGGACCTGGTCGAACAGCGAAGCCTCGGCGGCGGCCAGCAGGTTCAGCACGCCGGGCCGGTTGGCCATGGCCGAGCCGCTGATCGCCGCGTCTTCGAAGGTCATCACCACGGTCCAGCCGCGGGCCTCGGCATGGCGCCGACAGACGTCCAGCTGGTCGGCGATCGAGCGCTCGTTCTGGCGTTCGGAGCTGTAGCGGGCGTAGAGCGCGACGCGCATGTCAGGCTTTCGGTTGGACGGACCGGAAGGCGGCATAGTCGCGTTCGGCATCCGCCTTCGCAAGGGCCTCGATCAGGCGCAGCAACGCCGGGTCCAGCGGCGCGGGTCGCGCGGCCGGACGGGGAGCTGTGCGGGACTGGCGAGGGCGGGCGGTCAGAGGTTTATTTCCCCGTCGTTGAAATGTTCGACGCGGAAGCCGGGGTAGAGGCGAAGAACCTCGACGGTGTAACCGCCATAGACCGGGCCGGCATCCCAATAGGCGATGGCGTGGCCATCGATTCCCCATCGGGCGTCTAGCCGACCCTTCAGGCGGCGGGACCAGCGCTCCTGGTCCTTGTCCGACCAGTATCGCACGAGCAGCAAGCCGATCGTGGCCTGGACAGCGCGCCAGAGGGTCCAGTCCTCATCCCGGTTATCCCGGTAACAAATGACCCCGTCCCGCCGGCGCGATGTGGCGGCGGCATCAACGACAGGCGGAGCCCAGAGGGCGATCAGGGCCCTCCGCCGCTGATCCGCCATATAGCGATCGACCTCCGCATACATCTCCCGCATCTCGCGGTGGGTCATGCCGCTGGAGTCAGCTGGCGCGATGTCAGGATAGTTGGCCCAGAGGCGAGCCGCCTCGGTGGCGTCGAAGACAAGGTCGCCGATGCGGTCGCGTTCGGGCCGTCTGAGGGCGAGTCCGTCCTTTTCCAGACCGACCATCAGGCCGACGTCGCGGCCTTCGGCGGTGTTGGGCGACAGGCCGAGGGCGCCGCGCTCGATCATCAGTCGCATCGCCTCGTAGCGCCGCTTCTGGTGCTGGTCGCGCCGTTCGGCCGCCAGGTTGCCCGCCGCGGTTCGTGGGGTCCGGGCCATCAGCGGTCGACCCGCGCGGAGAGTGCGGGGGCGATGAAGCCCGGCTCGGGGTCACGCCAGCTGTAGGCGCTTTCGCCTTCCAGCCACGCGAGAGCGCGCCCGGCGCCCCATTGCATGGCGGTGATCTGGGCGATGGTGTGAGACGACCATTTGTAAACGTTCAATGGCTCGTCGAACCCGAGGCGCCCGAACAGCTCCCAGGCGCCAGACTCGGTCGAGAGCGCGGCTTCGAGGCCGGTCTTGATACTGTAGCGGCCTCCTGGCGTGAAAATGTCGGCGGCCTTGGGGGCGCAATGGGTGGCGCGAAGCAGCCGAAGCCAGGCCTCCCAGCCATCGGGCGCGCGGATGTCGCCGTGGTATTCCAACGGATCCGGCGTCCATTTGTCCCGGCCAAGAGGGTCCCGCACCCGGAATTTTCGATAGTTTGCCAAGGCATCGAGCCAGTCCGCCCGGGCGTCGAGCCAGTCAGCGGCGTCGTCGAAGTCCCGGCGCCTGGGGCGTTCGTCGCGAAGCGCCCGTATCGCCTCGATGGCCTCTTCATTGGCCCAGCGAACGACCTCGGTCAGGGTCGCCTCGGGATCATAGACCCGCACGGCCCGAGCCTTGCCGAGAAGATAGTCGTAGCTGGATCCGGCCAGCCATTTCAGCGACGACTGCAGGTCGGTGATGGCCTGCCAGTGGGTGATGGTCATTTCGCCCAGGTCGCCGCTCAGGGTGATCGACCCCGGTTGCCAGCACAGACTGAAGGCGTAGGCGTAGGATCCGGGCTTGCGAAAGTCGAAGTTGCGACAGGGCCGGTCGGCTGTCCGATGATCGGCCAGCCAGCCCAAGGCCCGGCGCTGCGCCTCGGCGACTTCCGGGTCGCAGGCGATATAGATCCGCGTGGCGTCAGTCATCGGCGGGGGTCTCCAAGGTTTCAGCGGCAGCCGCGATGGACTTGAGGTCGGCGATCAGCTGAGGGACGTCGGCGACGCGGATCAGCAGTCCCGAAGACGAGGTCTCAGTCCCCGATCGCTGAATCCGCAGATACTGGCCGTCGATCGACAGGCGCCAGACGCGAATGGTCTGGCCGCTCGCGTCGTCATCGTCGCGGAGGATGCGCTCCAGGGTGAGCTGAGCGGCCATCAGTGCACCGCCTTCGGCGTTTCGAGCGCCTCGTCGCGCAGTCGGCGGCGGTGGCGGATCGCGGCGCGCCGGCTGCGGAACTTGAGCGGGGCGGTGACGACGACGTGGTCGTCGGTGACCTCGTCCGCGCGGACGGCGAAGGTGAAGCCGTCCTCGACCACCAGGCGCCAGACGGGCGGGCCTAACAAGGCGTTGAGGATCCGGGAGAGCAGGGGCTGGGTCTGCGCTGGTGTTTCGGGCAAGCCTGCCGGGGCCGGCGCCGCCCCCTCCACCCCGCGGGGATTCCCGCCCGGTCCCCCCCCCCCAGTTGCGGCCT
>JAHBYC010000061.1 GCA_019636175.1 Caulobacter sp.
ACGCCGGGCGAACGGTGCATCTGCGAGACGATGACCCGCTCGGTGCCGTTGACGATGAAGGTGCCCTTGTCGGTCATGAGCGGGATATCGCCCATGTAGACGTCCTGCTCCTTGATGTCCTTGACCGACTTGGCGCCGGTCTCTTCTTCCATCTCGAACACGATCAGGCGCAGCTTGACCTTCAGCGGCGCAGCGTAGGTCATGTCGCGCTGGATGCATTCCTCGACGTCGTACTTGGGCTCCTCGAACTCATAGGAGACGTACTCGAGAACGGCGCGCTCGTTGAAGTCCTTGATCGGGAACACCGACTTGAAGACCGCCTCGATGCCTTCGTCGCGGCGGTCCGGCTGGCGGGTCTCGCGCTGAAGGAACTGTTCGTAGGAGGACCGCTGAACCTCGATGAGGTTCGGCATCTGCACGGCCTCGGGAATGCGGCCGAACGACTTGCGGATCCGCTTCTTGCCGGTGAAGGAGTGCGCCATGTTTTTCCTTGTGCGCCCGGGACGGGAGCCCGTGCGTGTTCGTGTCATCGCGTCCACCCTCGGCGGCTCAAATGGAGCGCCGGACGCCGACTGGCCCCTGTCCGTCGGGGCCGCCCTTCGCTGTGGACCGCAGGGTGGGCGGTCCGGCCATCGGGCATACACGCGCGCGAGATCGCATCTCTAAAAATGACGGAAATTTCGCGAGACGGGCGAGATAAGACAAATCCACAGGGAATGGAAGGGGTCGGGCGAGTTTAATTTGACATTTCATAAACGCGGCCATGAAGGCGCTTCGCGGATTGACGGCCCGGCCTTCGCCGCCCCCATGGCCAGACGCGGGATGCGGCGCATACTGCCGGCCGGACAACGGCTGGATCGACGATGACGAAGACCTGGAAACTTGGCGGCATATCGGTCCAAGGGCTTGCCGGAGCCGGTCGTTATCTGGCGGCCTCGGCCCTCGTCCTTGCGGTCGATGCCGGCGTCTGGGTCTGGGGAGGCGGCCTCGGCGGCCCCAACCTGGCCATGCTGTTCCTCGCCCCGGTGGTTGTCTCGGCGGTGGCGTTTGGTCTGGGTCCGGCGCTGCTCTCCGCGGGGCTCGCGGTGGTCAGCTTCAATTTCCTGTTCATTGAGCCGCGTTTCACCTTCCGCATCGAGCGGCCGGCCGACCTGCTGACATTCAGCATGTTCTTCGTCGTGGCGATGGCGACCGGCTGGCTGGCCGGGCGCGCGCGGGACGAGGGTCGGAACGCCCATCGGCAGGCGACGACAGTTGGCCTGCTTCTGGACGCCAGCCGATCCCTCACGGCGGCGACAACGCCCCGCGAGGTCGCCCAGGCCCTGGCTGATCATGCGATGGCGATCGGCGCGGGGGCGGCTGTTGTCCTGCTCCCGGGCCAGGAGGGACTGCATATGGAGGGCGGGCCCGCCACGCTTGATCGCCTGTCGCCGGAAGCCGAGACGGCCGCGCGCCAGGTTTTCGAAACCGGCGCGGCGCCCGTCGGCGCCGACACGGCGGGAGACTGGCGCTTTCTGCCGCTCGAGGGCTCGCAGGGACGCCTTGGCGTTATTGGCCTGCGTCACCAGGGCGGCGAATCCGGTGATGGGGCCATCGGCGCCCTGATACGGCAGGGAGCCGTCGCGCTTGAGCGCGCGGTCCTTGCCGCCGCCATGATCGAGAACCAGGGTCTCAGGCGGGCCGACCAACTCCGCACCGCGCTCCTCAATTCGATCAGTCATGATTTCCGCACGCCGTTGTCGACCGTCCTGGGTTCGGCCACCACGCTTCTGGACTATCAGGACGATCTGAAGCCCGCCGTGCGACGGGATCTGCTGGAAAGCATCCGCGAAGAAGCCATTCGACTGAACCGCTACGTTGGCGGCCTGCTGGACATGGCAAGGCTGGAGGCCGGTGCGCTTGAACCGCGGCAGGTGTGGACGGACGCGCCGACCGTCATCGACTCGGCTCTGCGCCGACTGGGCGACCGCCTCGGACAGAGACGGGTTGAGACAGACTTCGCTCGCGATCTGCCGAAGCTCCGGCTGGATCCGACGCTGCTTGAGCAGGCTGTTCTCAACCTTCTTGAGAACGCGATCACCCATGCGCCCGCGGGGACCAGGATCTCGATCTCCGCGACCGAGGACGCTTCCGGGGTGATGCTGTCCTTCGAGGACGACGGCCCAGGCATCCCGTCCGCCGAGATGGGCGGCATCTTCGACAGGTTTCGCCGCCTCGAACGCGGCACCGACCGGGGCGAGGGACTGGGCCTCGGCCTGTCGATCGCCAGGGGATTTGTCGAAGCCATGGGCGGCGCCATCACCGCGACGCCGCCCTTGACCCCGGACGGCGGCGCCCGCTTTCTGATCGTCCTGCCCCTGCCGACGCCAGCCCCCCGAGCCTCTCAGTGACCCAAGGCCTGCCGCGTATTCTGGTCATCGACGATGAACCCCAGATTCATCGCTTCCTGATCCCGGCCCTGGAGGCCGCCGGCTATGATCCGATCCGCGCCGACACCGGTGAGGCGGGCTTGAGACAGCTGGCGATCCGCGCCCCGGACGGCGTGATCCTCGACCTGGGTCTGCCCGACATGGACGGCAAGGACCTGCTCGAAAGGGCGCGCCGGTTCTATGAGGGCCCGGTGCTGGTCCTGTCCGCACGCCACCGGGAACTGGAGAAGATCGACGCCCTGGACCTTGGCGCCGACGACTATATGGAAAAGCCGTTCAATGTCGGCGAACTGCTCGCCAGACTCCGGGCGATGCTGAGGCGCGGGCCACATGTCGAGCCGCCGCGAAAGGCGGTGCTGGCCGGAGGCCTGGAGATTGACCTCGACATGCGGCTGGTTCGGCGTGACGGACAGCCGGTGCGATTGTCGCCAAAAGAGTTCGAGCTGCTGCGCAGATTGGTCGAGGCGGGTGGTCGGGTGGTCAGTCAACGGCAACTGCTGACCGCTGTGTGGGGCCCGGCCCATGAAGAGGACATCCAGTATCTCAGGGTCTTCGTCGGCCAGTTGCGGCAGAAACTCGAAGACCGGCCCGCTACGCCGCGTCATATCCTAACGGAGCCGGGTGTGGGCTATCGTTTCCTCACCGATTGACGATCTGGCTGGCGGGACCGCGCCCGCCCCCGCGAACCAGGTCCTTGCGGAGGCCGTGGGCGAACCGCCGGTAGAACCGGGCGACACGCCTGCCCTCGTCAGAGCCGTCCACCGCCAGGCTTGCGACCAGGGACAGTGCGTCCAGGAGGGCCGCCAGGTCTCCCTCCGCCCGACAATGGGCGCCCACCTCGACCAGCAGGGCGTCCAGAGCAGCCGGGTCGCCCGCCAGCCTCTGGTTCTCAATCTGGACCATAATGGCCAGGACAATGCCGGGAGCAGCCATGCCCAGGGCGCTCCGCCAGCCTAAACGACAACCTGGGCGCCCATTTCCACCACCCGGCCCGGCGGAATCCGGAAGTAGTCGATCGGGTTGGCTGCGTTGCGCATCAGGAAGATGAACAGCTTGTCCTGCCATAGCGGCATGGCGCCGCCCGGCGTCGCCACCACCGTCCGACGACCCACGAAAAAGGAGGTGGCCATCAGATTGAATGGCAGGCCCCTGGTCGGGCAGAGGCCAAGGGCGCGCGGCAGGTCCGGAGCCTCCATGAAGCCGTATCGGACGGTGAGGGCCCAGAAGGCCTCGTTCAGGCGACGCAGCTCCAGGCGCTCGGCATCGGCGACATAGGGCAGGTCTTCGGTTTTGGCGGTCAGAATGATGTTTCGCTGATGCAGGACGCGATTGTGCTTGAGATTGTGGGTCAGGGCGACCGGGGCGATTTCCGGATCGGAGGTCAGAAAGATCGCGGTCCCCTCGGTGCGATGCGGCGGCCGGGCGCGCAGGGTTTCAATCAGGTCAGCCAGGGGCACGGAGTCCCGACGGGTCTTTTCAGCCAGAATTCGCGTCCCGTGGCTCCAGGTCCACATAATCAGGATCAGGCCGGCGCCGAGAGCCACCGGGAACCAGCCGCCCTGGACGAACTTGAAGGTGTTGGCGCCAAGAAACACCAGATCGACCAGCAGGAAGGGTGCGCAGAGGGCCACCGCGCCGATGAGCGGCCAGCGCCAGGAGCGCCGGGCGATGATGAACAGCAGCAGGACGGTGATAACCATGGTGGCGGTGATGGCGATACCGTACGCCGCGGCGAGGTTGGACGAGTTGCGGAACATCAACAGCAAGGCCAGCACCCCGACCATCAGCAGAGTATTGATGGCCGGAACGTAGATCTGACCGGCGACCGTCTCGCTGGTCCGACGGATGTTCATCCGCGGCAGAATGTTCAGTTGCACCGCCTGCTGGGTGACCGAGAAGGCGCCGGTAATCACCGCCTGACTGGCGATCACGGTAGCGGCCGTCGTCAGGGCCAGCACCGGCCAATAGGCGAACGACGGAATCATCCGGAAGAACGGGTTTGCCGCGGCGGTTGGATCGTGCAGCACAAGCGCGCCCTGGCCCAGATAGTTGATCATCAGGCAGGGAAAGGCGACCGCCAGCCAGGCTGTGCGAATAGGGCCTTTGCCGAAGTGGCCGATGTCGGCGTAGAGCGCCTCCGCCCCGGTCACCACCAGAAAGACACTGCCGAGCACCGCTGCTCCCAGCAGCCAGTTGTGGGCAAAAAGGTTCAGGCCATGGATCGGATTGAGGCCGAGCAGAATTGAGGGTTCGCGCAGGATCTGGGACAGCCCCATGGCCGCCAGCACCAGAAACCAGACAAGGGTGATGGGCCCGAAGAAACGGCCGACGCTGGCCGTTCCGCGAGACTGGACCATGAACAGCGCGACAAGGATCGCCGCCGCCGTCGGAAGGACAAAGGGCCGGAACGCCTCGCCGACGCCAGGCGCATCCACCACGCCCTCGGCCGCTGACAGCACCGAAATCGCCGGGGTGATAAGGCCGTCGCCATAGAACAGCGCTGCGCCGATGACGCCGAGCAGGAAGACAAGGCCTGTGCGCCGCCCCATGGCGTGCTGAGCCAGGGCCATCATGGCCAGCGTGCCCCCCTCCCCCTTGTTATCGGCCCGCAGGACGACGACCAGATACTTGATTGTCACCACCAGGATCAGGGCCCAGAAGACAAGGGAGACCACCCCCATGGCGGCCATCGAAACGGGGATGCCGGTCGTATGGGCCAGGGCCTCGCGCATCGCATACAGGGGACTGGTCCCGATATCGCCAAACACAACCCCCACAGAGCCAAGCGTCAAAAGCCAGAAGCTCGAGCGGCGCCGCTCGCCCTGGGCCGTGGACGTCGAAGTCGGGTCAGGGTGGGCCACGGCTGAGACGACGTTGGGAAGGGACATGGCAGGCTCCTGGCAGCCTCCCGGGTGGGGCCGCGATCCCCTTTCCTATCGACAGACCGCATCCGGTTTCGATGTGGAACAGGACCCCCACGCATAAGGGCCGCGTAAAGGCATGGCGCCACGGCAGGATCGGCGACCGACTCCTGATGGTGATCGAACCCGCCCTTCGGCGGGGGCCTTACGGGAGATATCGGATGAGTTCAGCCTTCAGCGGGGCGTGGCGTTCGTCGGCGGCCTACCAACGGTCCCGGCCCATAGCCGGTGTGATCCAGAAACGCGGCGAGGGCCTCGGGGAAAGTCCTGAACGGCTTTTTCAGGGAGGCGGGACACTGGTCGAGATTGCCCGGATCGCAGAGGAACGTGACGCCCCAGGTGTCCTCGCGATCATAGTTCTTCAGCATGACCTTCCAGGCCCAGGCCCGGCGGCCGAGCCGGCTGGCGTCGGCGACAAGGGCGGCGCAGGCGCTGTTCTCGTGACGGCGGCAGCCTTCAATGTTGTCCCGCATGCTGGCCTCGACCAGGGGCCTGAAGCCCGGCTCCGATGTCACATCGACGACCTTGCCTGCAACCGACCGGATTATCCTGATCGGCGCCGGCCAGCAGGCCTCTTGCAAGGGGCGGCTTCAACATGGCGGGCTATCAAGCGGCTCGTGGTGCAGAAATTTGTTCACTCAATGTTCCTGCTCTTTGGTCGGCTGGCAAGAGCCGCCAGCCCTTCAGGGCCAGCTTTCCGGCTGCCGGACCGGTAATGTGTGCGTGATGCGAACGGCCGGAGGCGACGCCGCCGCCCCCTTCCCCGGGAAGCAGGAGGAAAAGCTGGAAGGCGAAGCCGGTCCCTGCGGGGGTTCCCTGGCTAGCGGCGTAGCAGGACGGCCTTGGCCCCGGCCGCGCCGAGCCGGATGTTGATCATCCCCAGACCCAGCCTCACGGGCGTTTCCACGCCATCCCGGCCGAGCACAATGGTGTCGACGGCGGCCGCGGCCGCCGTGGTCAGGACGTGCTCGATGGCGTCGGCCACCGCGGGGCGGGTTCGCGGCACCAGCAGATCGACCAGCCGGCAGGAGAGAATCTCGCTGCGCTGGAAGCCGGTCAGGTCAACAAAGGAGTCCGAGGCCTCGACAATCGCGCCCCTGATGTTGATTTCGAGGATGCCGGCGGTTCCCGCCTCGTTCAAAGCCGCCGCCAGGGCGCCGGCGCCCCGCAGGCGCTGGAAGAGATGGCGTTCCTCGGTGCGGTTGAGGAACAACGCGCCAAGGCCTGCCGGCATCGGAAAGGCCCGGACATCAAGCACCGCGTCAGGGCGAACCGACGAGGCCATCTCGAACAGCGCCGGCTCACCCGTGCGAAGAACGCGCCGGAACTGCTCGCTGGCGATGCTCCGGGCCGCGATGGGGAACACCTCATCCCAGGGGCGACCGATCACCTGACTGGCGGAAAGCCCGGTAAAGCCCTCGAAGACATGATTGACCTCGACGAAATGCATCCGCTGATCGAGGCAGACGAAGCCTTCGGCCATGTTGGAGAGCACCGAACGGTAGGCCCCCTCCAGCCTGTCCGGCGTCGGGCCGGCGTCGGCCTCCCGCGCCTCGAAGCTTTCGGCAGACAGCAAGACCGTCTTGGCGCGGCCGTGATGGGTGACCACCACGGGCCCCCGGGCGGCCTCGTCCTGCCATCGACCAAAGGCGCGGGCGACTTCTCCAGCCGTAACAAAAACGGGTTCGGCGTCCGTAGCGCGCATGAATCCTCCGCGGCCAGACTGTCGCTGTCCTTGTTGCGCCGCCCAACCAGTATCGGGGAGTTCGCCTGAAACTTCGAGGGGGTCGGCGGAAGGGTCGCACCTTGCCCCGCGGCGCCGCAGCGGGTCTGATGCCGGCTTCCAACGATTCTGAAGGGGACGCCGAATGTTCCGGTGCTGTCTAGCCATTGCCTCGGTGCTGTTTTTCGCCGGCGCCGCCGTCGCCCAGCCACAGCCCTCCCCTCTTCCCGAACCCCGTCCCGCGCCCCGGGATGCGCCCTATCCCGGCCTGATCAAACTGACGGTGGACAGCACGGACCTGGATCACCGGATTTTCAAAATCCGCGAGACCATTCCGGTCGCCGGTCCGGGCCCCATGACGCTTCTCTATCCCCAATGGCTGCCGGGAAACCACGCGCCGCGCGGTCCCATCGAGAAGCTGGCCGGCCTGACCATCAGCGCCAACGGCGAGAAGCTCGCCTGGGTGCGGGACACCGTCGATGTCTACGCCTTCCATCTGGATGTGCCGGCCGGCGTGAAGGAACTGCAGGTGGAGTTCCAGTTCCTCTCGCCGACCACCGGCGACCAGGGGCGGATCGTCATGACGCGGGAGATGCTGAATCTGCAGTGGAACTTCGCCGCCCTCTACCCCGCCGGCTACTTCACCCGCCAGATCATGGTCGAGCCGACGGTGATCCTGCCGGAGGGATGGAAATTCGGCGTGGCGCTGGATCCGGCCCAGAGCGAGGGGGACCGCCACACGTTCAAGCCGGTGAGTTTCGAGACCCTGGTCGACTCGCCGATGTTCGCCGGCCGCTATTATCGGCAGGTCGACCTGGATCCGGGCGGCCGTTCGCCGGTGAAGCTGAACATCGTCGCCGACCGCGAGGACCTGCTCGACGCCAGCGACGAGCAGATTGAAAAGCACCGCAACCTGGTGACCCAGGCCGACCGGCTGTTCGGCACGCGCCAGTACGACCGCTACGACTTCCTGTTGTCGCTGACCGACCGCATGGGCGGGATCGGCCTGGAGCATCACCGCAGTTCGGAAAACGGAGTCGAGCCGGAGTATTTCACCAACTGGAGCCGGATGGCGCCGGAACGCGGCCTGCTGCCGCACGAATACACCCACAGCTGGAACGGCAAGTTCCGACGCGGCGCCGACCTGTGGACCCCCGACTATTCCACCCCGATGCGCGACAGCCTGCTGTGGGTCTATGAGGGCCAGACCCAGTTCTGGGGCTATGTCCTGGGCGCACGGTCGGGTCTGCTCAGCCGTCAGGACGCCATGGACGTGTTCGCCAACACCGCCGCGGCCTATGACGCCAGGGTCGGGCGCGAATGGCGCGACCTGCAGGACACCACCAACGACCCGATCATCGCCGCCCGCCGGCCCAAGCCCTTCGTCAGCTGGCAACGGTCGGAGGACTACTATTCCGAGGGTCTGCTGGTCTGGCTGGACGCCGACAGCCTGATCCGCGAGCGGACGGGGGGCAAGAAGTCGCTCGACGACTTCGCCCGCCGCTTCTTCGGCCGCAAGGACGGGTCCTACGAGAGCGAAACCTATGACTTCGACGACGTGGTGGAAGCGCTGAACGCAGTCACCCCCTACGACTGGGCCGGCTTCCTGAAGGCTCGGCTGACCGACCATGCCAAGGGCGCGCCGCTGGACGGCCTGACCCGCAGCGGCTGGAAACTGACCTACGCCGAAACGCCCAATGCCTTTCAGAAGGCGGGAGAGGCGCTCTACAAGCGCCACGACTTCACCTACTCCGTCGGCCTCACCATCAAGGCGGGCGGCGGGATCAGCGGCGTGCAGTGGGAGGGACCGGCATTCAAGTCGGGTCTCGTGGTGGGCATGACCGTGGTGGCGGTCAATGGCGAGAGCTACAGCGCCGAACGAATGCGGGATGCGATTACCGGGGCCAAGGACGGCAAGGCGCCGCTTCAGCTCATCGTCAAGGATGGCGAGCGCTACGTGGTCGTGGATATTCCCTGGACCGGGGGCCTTCGGTATCCGCACCTGGAGCGGATCGAGGGAACGCCGGATCGGCTGTCCGTCCTGTTCGCCCCGCTCAAGCGATGAGGATCGAATCGCGAAAGCCGTTGGGAAACCGTCGTTCGCTCATGGGCCGTAGACCACAGAAAAAAGCCACCCGTGGTTACATACACAACCTAGAGTGCGCACTCAAAGCGAGGCGATTCTCCGGGTCGATCGCCTGAAAATCAGGGAGAAGTCATCAGGCGCTCAATGAGCGCGCTCGGTCGAAAGTGCGCATTTCCCGCAAAATGACCCTTAGGCGATCCGCATCACCAGGCCCCGGATGATCCTGTCATCTCGGGGAGATGCGCAATGCCAATGGATTACTACGGCCGGTTGGTCGATACCCTGACAGAAATCTGGGAGGAGCTGGATGCTCCGGATCTGATCGGGGACGCGGACGATGTGCGCACGGCGCTGGAACGGGCCATGCTGGCCTGTGTCGGCGCCGAACGGATGCGCACCGCCCGCAGGCTGGCCAGCGCCGCGCGCGGATCCATCCCGGAGGCCGTCGGCGGCAACAAGCTCTGTGACGCGGTTTGATGGCTTTCGAGCGGCAATGGAAAAGGGCCCCGGGGATTGCTCCCCGGGGCCCTGATCGCTTCGACTTTCGCCGACTTACTTGATCTGGACGGTGGCGCCAGCTTCGGTCAGCTTCTTGGCGATTTCGTCAGCCTGTTGCTTGGAGACGTTCTCGACGACGTTCTGCGGAGCGCCTTCGACCAGGTCCTTGGCTTCCTTCAGGCCGAGGTCCGGACGGACGCCGCGGACTTCCTTGATCACGTTGATCTTCTTGTCGCCACCGGCGGTCAGAACAACGGTGAACTCGGTTTGCTCTTCAGCGGCTTCAGCCGGAGCGGCGGCGCCGCCGCCGGCCGGCATGGCCATGGCGACCGGAGCAGCGGCGCTGACGCCCCACTTTTCTTCCAGCAGCTTGGACAGCTCAGCGGCTTCCAGGACGGTCAGGGCCGACAGTTCGTCAGCGATCTTTTCAAGCTTCGACATTTTCAGTTCCTAAGGTGTGCCCTTGCGGGGATGAGTGGTTCTTGCGGAGATGATCTGCGAGTTACGCGGCGTCTTTGGTGGCGTAGGCGTTGAACACCCGCGCCAGCTGACCAGCCGGAGCCTGCAGGACGCCGGCGACCTTGGTCGCGGGAGCCTGAAGCAGCCCGATGATCTTGCCACGCAGCTGGTCGAGCGAGGGCAGCGAGGCCAGGGCCTTGACGCCGTTCTCGTCCAGAAGGGTCGAGCCCATCATGCCGCCGACAACGACCAGCTTGTCGTTTTCCTTGGCATACTGGGTGATGACCTTGGCGGCCGACACCGGATCGGCCGCATAGGCGATGGCCGACGGGCCGGCGAACAGGCCGGAGCCCACTTCGCTTTCCGCGCCGATCAGGGCCTTCTGGGCCAGGGTGTTCTTCACCACCTGGAATTTGGCGCCTTCTTCACGAAGGCGACCACGCAGTGCAGTCATTTCCGCAACGGTCAGACCCATGTTGTGGGTCACGACCACGGCGCCGGCATCGGCGAACACGCCCTTGAGCGTGTCGATCGTTGCCTGCTTTTGAGCGCGGTCCATTGCGGTCTCCTACTCGGATGACGTGCCGGTTGCCCGGAACGCCGGTCATGGCCATGGCAGGGCAAGCCCTGTTGCGACCGTCTAAAACTGTCCGAAGGAAGCAGCGGACCCGCTGGCGGCTCTCGAAGGAGGCCGGCGCGAAATCTCGACTGTCATCCCCGTCTCCGAACGGTCAGGAAGGGCTCTTCCTGGATAAAGGCCGTGGCGACCCCACAACCCCGCTGTTCACGGACAGGACCACGGGCGGACGAGTCCGTCCGTGGAAGCGGGCGCGTATAGAGGACTTGTCGATGAAACTCAAGCGGTGACGCCGGCTGGCGCGCCGCGCGGCCTCGGACCTCACGATCCCAGTTCGTCGATCCTGCGCTCGAGGTTGCCCATCACCCGTTCGAAGCGCTCGCCCGACACGTCGTCCCAGCCAAGATACTTCAGCGACACCGGCCGCGCGGCGCCAAAGGCGGACAGGCTGGAGATCATCAGCAGGGCCTCCATTTGGGCCGCCCCGGCGCTCAGCCCCCCGGCCAGGCCGATCATGTAGCCGACAATGTTCACCCCCGGCTGCCAGACCTGCTCATAGAGGATGGCGAAAGCCGGCCCCGGTTCGGCGATCTCGCGCAGGACGAACCCGGCCCAGGCCTCGGCCTCGCGCGTCTCGACCATCTGCCCGGCCAGGGCGCGGAAAACGATCTTCAGGGCTTGCCGGGCGGTCTCCGGCGCCTCGCGCGCCTCCAGCATGGCCTGGGCCTGCAGGATCGGCGCGACCATCCGGGCGCGATAGCGTTCGACGATCTCCTCGGCGCAGGCCAGGTAGAGCCCCTCCTTGCCGCCGAAATAGTATTTCAGGGCCGGCAGGTTGACCCCGGCCTCGTCGGCGATCTGCCGGGTGGTGGCGCCCTTGAAGCCGCCGGCGCCGAAGGCCGCCAGGGCCGCCTCGAGGATGCGCGCCCGCGCCGCCTCGCCCTTGCGGTATCCGCTCGCCGCCTCCCTGGCCTGTCCTTCAGATCTCGACATGGCCCTCCTATGCCATGGCCTTCCCCGGCTTGTCACAAAAGCCCGACGGGGATACAAACGCCAAACTGTATCGCTTGATAGCATTTTACGTCGACGGAGCGCGGCCATGACCGAGATGACCTCCTACCTGGGCTGGAAGATCGACTACGCCAATCCGCCCGGCGAGGCGGCGCTGGTGCATCCCGGCTCCGTCGCCTGGCGGGTCTACAAGAACCAGGTCGCCCTGGGCATCGGCGGGGTCGCAGCGGTGCTGCTCGAATTCGCCGACGCCCGCATCCGGTCGGGGGTCTGGGACCATTCGACCTACAAGGCCGACCCGATCGGCCGCTCCCGCCGGACCGGTATCGCGGCCATGGTCGGGGTCTATGGGCCGGCCCGCGCCGCCCGCCGCGTGATCCAGGGGGTCAGCAACATGCATGCCCAGGTCGGCGGCAAGACCCCCGGCGGCGAGGCCTATCAGGCGCTGGACACCGAGCTGCTCGACTGGGTCGCGGCCACGGCGGGCTATGGCTTCCTGACCGCCTATGATCGCTTCGTGACCCCGCTGAGCGAGGCGGAGAAGACCCGGTTCTACCAGGAGGGCGCGGCTGTCGGCCGCCTCTACGGCGTCAGGACGCCGCTGCGCTCCAGCGCCGACTTCCATGCGATGATGGAAAAGCTGGCCCCGCGCTTCGAGGCCCATCCGATCGTCGACGAGTTCCTGGCCATCATCACCTCCGGCCAGGCCGCGCCCAATGTGCCGAAGTTCCTGCACCGGGCCCTGGCGCGGGCCTCGGTGTCGCTGTTGCCGCCGGTGGTCCGCTCGGCCCTGAAGCTGGGCCGCGAGTGGGATCTGAGCCTGGCCGACACCCTGGCCCTGAAGCTGGCCGGTCGGCTGGCCGACAAGGTCGCGCCCCCCGACGCGCCGCACCGCCAGGCCTGCCTGCGCCTGGGGCTGCCGGCCGACTTCCTGTATCGCAAGCCCGAGGTTCAGGCCCGGCTTCTGCGGGACGCCGGGCTGGAGACGGGCCCAATCATGGCGGCGGCGTGACCGCCATTCATCCGTCCGCCTCTTATTTTATCCACAATTGGTCCCCATATGAGGAACGAAGCCGCCCGCTGGCGGTTTGCCAAGGGACCGCGAAGATCGGTTCTCTCTCCGGCCTGACCCGCGTAGAAGCGCCGGCCCGGCCAGCGAGCCTGGTTATGTTCCACGACACCAAACAGCTGGAAGCCGCCGTCTGGCGGGCCTTCGACGCCAAGCGCCTGCGCCGCTTCCGCCCCCTGCCCCACAGCACCGCCCGCGGCGAACACGCCCGCATGCTCGACATCGCCGCCGCCCGCCGATTGCGGGCGGTTGAACGCCTGGGAGAGGCGCGGGCGGACGACGCCGACTACTGGAAGGCGGTCGCCCCCTCGGCCATCGGCAAGGCGCGCGCGGTGCGTCGCGACTCCGGATTCGTCGGCCTGCCAGGTTAAGACGCCCGCCCGCCGCGATCCCCGCAAACGCAAACGGGCGGCCCCGCGAGGGACCGCCCGTAGCTGTCTCTAAAGACCGGTCTGGTCGATCAGGCGTTGATGCTGGCCGTATCGACCTTGAAGCCCGGACCCATCGTCGAGGACATCGAGATGCGGCGGACATAGATGCCCTTCGCGCCTGACGGCTTGGCCTTGTTCAGGGCGTCAACCAGGGCGCGGACGTTGGCCAGGAGAGCCTCTTCGGTGAAGCTGGT
>JAHBYC010000062.1 GCA_019636175.1 Caulobacter sp.
CCAGTGGGTGGCGTCCGGCGGCAGGCTCTCCAGCGTGCGCACGATCACCGCCTCGATCTGCGCATCCTCAAGCGTACGCGGCGTCCCGGAGCGCGGCTCGTCGCGCAAGCCCTCCAGCCGATGCTCGGCGAAACGCCGGCGCCACTTGCCGACCGTCTCCCGGTCCAGTCCCAGCCGCTCGGCGATGACCTTGCTCTGCCCACCCTCCGCACAGGCCAGGATGATCCGCGCCCGCAACGCCAGCGCCTGCGCCGTGCTCCGCCGCGCCGCCAGCGACGTCAGCTCTGCACGCTCCGCCTCATCCAGCTCAATCGCCGGCAACTCCCGACCCGCCATCACCGTCCTCCCAATCCGAGAGAAACTGTCGATCACGACTGAGTCGATATCGAGTCCGCGAACTTCTGAGTCAGGACACTAGGTCCGGCCCGGCTCACGGTGGAAAGACGCCGCACCGGCGGCTAAGACACGGAGGTCGGGACGAGGATGCGCATGCGGCGGTTGGCGAGGCGAGTGTTGCGGGCGTTGCGCGGCGATCCGCCAGCCGCGCCCGACGCGCCCATCCACCAGGTCACCGAAGCCAACTGGAGCGCCGTGCCGCGCGACCTGTGGCACCACTACGACGAGCCGACGCTGCCGCAGCAGCCCGGCGGCTTCCCGGTGCCGAACTTCGCGCTGCGGGCCAATTCGTCGGGCGGCGGCAGCCTCGGCTACTGGTTCGGCATCGGCGACGCCTGGGCGCACGTGGTCGCGCGCCATCTGCCGCCGGCGCCCACCGTGCTCGACCTCGGCTGCGGCTGCGGCAAGCTCACCCGGTTCCTCGCGCTCGTGCCGGACGTCCGCTACGTCGGCGTCGACATCTTCCTGCCGCACGTCCTGTGGTGCCGGCGCGCGTTCGCCTCGATCGAGGATCGCTTCGCCTTCCACCACTTCGACGGCTACTCCGACGTCTACAATCCGACCGGCGCGATCCAGACCGTCGACTACGCGCTGCCGGCGGCGGACGCCTCGATCGACGCGGTCGCCGCCCACTCGCTCTTCACCCACCTGCACGAGCCCGAGGCCCGCCACTACCTGGCCGAGATCGCCCGCGTGCTGAAGCCGGGCGGCCGCGCCGTGATCTCGCTGCATGTCGAGCCGCCCGCCGGCCAGGCCTACGTCAACGACCACGACCGGTCCGACGTCGACCTCGATTACTTCCTGGCCATGGCCGCCGCCGCGGGCCTCGCGCACCACGAGACCCTTGGCGTGATCTACGGCCAGACGGGTGTCGTGCTGGCCCGACGCCAGCACGGCTGAAGCCGACAGGCCTGAAGCCGGCTCGTCTTCAGTAGAGCAGGAACGCCTGGCGCTCCTCTTCCCATGCCGCTTCCTCCGGCGCCGTGATCGCGTCGAGGTCGGCGGGCGTGGCGGCCGGGTCGTCGACCCATTCCCGCAGCAGCGGGCTGGCGTTGATGACGTCGATGGCCAGCTTGTCGAGGACATATTCGTAGGGGAAGTCCCGCCACAGGTCGTAGTCCGGATACAGCTGCCGGATGGCCTTGAACCCCAGCGCCTGCAGGCGCCAGGGCTGGAAGGCGTGATGGTCGTAGTGCGGGTCCTCGACGTGGATCTGCACCCCGTTGCACAGTTGCTTGACGTGCTTGTGGAAGGTCGGCTCGAAATTGCAGGCCCGCAGGACACAGCCCTCGAGCCATTGAGGGGCGAGCGCCCGCATCTTGCCGATCACCGCCCGGGCGTCGATGTCCGGCGCGCCGAACAGCTCCAGTGGCCGGGTCGTTCCCCGCCCTTCCGACAGCGTTGTGCCCTCCAGCATCACCGTGCCGGCATAGGCCCGGGCCATTGAGAGGTTGGGCGCGTTGGGACTGGGATTGATCCAGGCCCGCTCGCCCAGCGGCCAGCCATAGCCAGGCGCCGCCTCGGGGTCGTAGCCCTCCATGGCGACCACCCGATAGTCCACGTCCAGCCCGAAGTGATCGATGAACCAGTGACCCAGTTCGCCCAGGGTCATGCCATGCCGCATCGGCATCGGCCCGGCCCCGACAAAACTCTCCCAGCCGGGCAGCAGGGTCAGCCCCTCGACCGGTCGCCCCGCCGGGTTGGGCCGATCCAGCACCCAGACGCTCTTGCCGTGCTCGGCCGCCGCTTCCAGCACATAGAGCAGGGTGGTGATGAAGGTGTAGATGCGACAGCCCAGGTCCTGCATGTCGATCAGGATGACGTCGAAGGCGCCCATCGACTGTCCGGTCGGGCGGCGAACCTCGCCATAGAGGCTGAACACCGGAATGCCGTGCACCGGATCGGTGAAGTCCGGCGACTCCATCATGTTGTCCTGCTTGTCGCCGCGCAGCCCGTGCTGCGGTCCGAAGGCGGCGGTCAGCTTGATCTCCGGACAGGCGGCCAGGGCGTCCAGGCTGTGAGTCAGGTCCTCCGTCACCGAGGCCGGATGCGCCAGCAGCGCCACGCGGCGGCCGGCCAGCGCCTTGCGCAGTTCAGGGTCGGCGAGGAGGCGGTCGATGCCAAATTTCATGATGGGTCCGGAGGCAGGATGGCGGCGAAGGCGTCGGGATGGTGGAAGTCGGGTTGGCCCGGCGCATGGGCCAGGGCCCAGTAGGACTTCGATCCGTCTTTCAATTCAATGACCGCCGACAAACCGAGGCGCCAAGGCGCGGACGGCAGGGCATCCAGCCCATTGAGGTCAAAGATGGTTGAAAGGCCGAAACGGCCTTCATCCTGGCTGCGTTCGAGCGCTCTGCGTTCGACAGCCGCCGCGGCCCTCATTCCGCTTCGATAGCCGTCGAAGACATAGACGGCCCACTGATTGGAAGGTGAGAGGTTGATCTCGACATATCCTTCCTCCCGCTCATCCCGACGAAAGTCGGGACCCAGCTGGCTTTCTTCAGGAAGGCGTTCGCTCTGATTTGAACCATCATCTTCCACAACGAGGCCACTGGGTCCCGACTTTCGTCGGGAAGAGCGGCCTGCAGGTGCAGCCCGCAGGAAGGCCTCGAAGCAGGTATGCCGCCACAGTTCGTCGGCGCGGGCCGACCCGACCCATTCGGGAATGGCGATGGCGTTCATGTCGCCGAACACGTCGAAACTCAGCGACAGCGCCCTGCCCCGACGCGACACCTCCACCGTGATCTCGCGCACCGCCGCGCAGGGCGTCCGGGTGTGTGGCGTCAGGGTCAACCTCATGACCTTTTGGATAGCGCCCCGTTGACGCCGGTCAATGGCGCAGGCAATCAGCGTCGCATGATCGCCAGGCGCACCCTTTCCGCCCTCTATTACGTCCGCTCGTACTGACGAGCGGCGTTGCGATCGCATGCCGCCCAATCCCGGCGGCATGTCCCGACTTTCCTTCCGACAGCGTCGCCGGCCCCTGAACCAAAAGGAGCCTTTACGATGCCTGACGCCTTGCAGACCCGGCCCGCCATGATAGAGCCGGGCGCCATGACCGAGACGCCCCAGTTCAAGTCCGCCTTCCTCCAGACCATGCAGGATCGCGGCTTCATCCATCAGATCACCCATCCGGCCGAACTGGACGCCGCCGCCAGCAACGGGATCGTCACCGGCTACATCGGTTTCGACGCCACCGCCGCCAGCCTCCACGTCGGCAGCCTGATCCAGATCATGCTGCTGCGCCGGCTGCAGCAGGCCGGCCACAAGCCCATCGTGCTGATGGGCGGAGGCACCACCAAGGTGGGCGATCCGTCCGGCAAGGACGAGTCCCGCAAGCTGCTGACCCATGAGGACATCCAGGCCAACATCGCCAGCATCCAGCAGGTGTTCGCCAGGTTCCTTACCTTTGGCGACGGCCCCACCGACGCCATCATGGTCGATAATGACGCCTGGCTTTCCAAGCTCGGCTACATCGATTTCCTGCGGGAGTACGGCGTCCACTTCACGGTCAACCGCATGCTGGCCTTCGACTCGGTGAAGCTGAGGCTGGATCGCGAACAGCCGCTGACCTTCCTCGAATTCAACTACATGCTGATGCAGGCGACGGACTTCCTGGAGCTCAATCGTCGCTACGGCTGCACCCTGCAGATGGGCGGCTCCGACCAGTGGGGTAACATCCTCAACGGGGTGGAGCTTATTCGCCGCGTCGACCAGAAGCCGGCTTTCGGCCTGACCACCCCGCTGCTCTCCACCGCGTCCGGCGCCAAGATGGGCAAGACGGCGGCCGGGGCCGTGTGGCTGAACGCCGATCTGCGCAGCCCCTACGACTACTGGCAATTCTGGCGCAACACCGAGGACGCCGACGTCGGCAAGTTCCTGCGGCTGTTCACCGACCTGCCCCTCGACGAGATCGCCCGGCTGGAGTCCCTGCCCGGCGCCGGCATCAACGACGCCAAGAAGGTGCTGGCCGACGAGGCGACCCGGATGCTGCATGGCGAGGAGGCCGCCGCCGCCGCCCGCGACGCGGCCACGGCCGCCTTTGAAAAGGGCGCCCTCTCCGACGACCTGCCCACGGTCGAGATTGCGTCCGCCGACCTGGCCGACGGGATCATGCTGGCCGCCCTTGCCGTCGACGCCGGTCTCTCTACTTCCCGGGGCGAGGCTCGCCGCCTGGCCCAGGGCGGCGGTCTGCGGGTCAATGACGTGCAGGAGATGGACGGCATGAAACTGATCACCCCGGCGGACATCGTCGACGGCGTGATCAAGCTGTCGCAGGGCAAGAAGAAGATCGTGCTGATCAAGCCGGTCTGATCATCAGGGGAGACGAGCCATGACCACCGACCTGAAAGTGGGCGACGCCGCCCCTGATTTCGACATGCCGACCGACGACGGGCGGGTGAGCCTGTCCGCCCTCAAGGGCAAGACCGTGGTCCTCTATTTCTATCCCAAGGACGACACCCCCGGCTGCACCAAGGAGGCTCAAGGCTTCAGCGCCGCGGCGGCGGACTTCGCCGCGGCCGGCGCTGTTGTGGTCGGCGTTTCCAAGGACAGCGTCGCCCGCCACGCCCGCTTCAAGGCCAAGTATGATCTCGATCTCACCCTGGGATCCGACGCCGAAAGCGATGTCATCGAGCGCTACGGCGCCTGGGTCGAGAAGAAGCTCTATGGCCGGGAATATATGGGCATCGACCGCTCGACCTGGCTCATCGATGGCCAGGGCGTCATCCGCGGCGTCTGGCGCAAGGTCAAGGTGCCGGGCCATGTCGAAGAGGTGCTGGCGGCGGTCCGGAACCTCTGATTTTTCGGCCTGGGTGCGGCAATCGGTCCGCGCCGCGGATCAAAAAATGACCGGCCAGTAACTGTTGCAAAGAAAACGCGAGCGTTAATCAATACAGTCAGGAACAGGTCATTTTCGTTCAGGTCTCTGGCCATGGGCATGCGTGTTGGTTAACCGTTGGGCGATAAGCCCAAATTGCGCGCGTGATGCACCCGCGTGACGCGAAGGCACTTGCACCCTCCTTTCACATCGTTGCATATCGGCCCCGGACAGAAATCCGGGTCTCGGGGGCCATGGCGTCAAAACGCTTGCGACGAGTACGAAGGGCTCTGGAAGAGCTCTTTCCTGAAAGGCATCTCTACGTTCGCTCCGGCGGTGAGATGCGTGGATACGTTCTGTCGACCAGCAAGCAGATCGCCGGCGCCGGTCTGGTCGCCCTTCTCTCGCTGTGGATGGGCGTCAGCACCGCCGCCATGCTGGTCAACGCCCTTTCGGCGGGCGCTTCGGACCAGGAACTGGTCCGCCAGAAGGCCTATTACGAGCGGGTCAATGCCGACCGTCAGGCCCGTCTGAACAGCGCCATGGCGCAACTCAACGCCACCAGCGGCTCCTTCGGCGAAATGGCCGCATCGGTCGAAAAGCGCCACGCCGCCCTCGCCCAGCTGTTCCAGGAATTCAAGGGCGTGCCCGGCGCCGCCGAGGCCCTCGCCCCCGCCAAGCCGCGGCTGATGGCCAAGACCCCGATCGAACGGGTACAGTACACGCGGATGGATCAGGAGCGGCTGATCGAGGCCGCCGACAATTTCGCCAAGACCCGGGCCGAGCGTCTGCGCGCGGCCTTCCGCCTCGCCGGCCTGACCCCCGAAAGCTATGTCGCCCGCGGCGGCTCCCTCGGCGGCCCGCTGATCGAGGCCCGCGACCCGCGCGCCCTCGCGGTGGTGCTCGACGTCGATGAGGACTTCGCCCGCCGGATCCAGGCCGCGTCCAACGACATGAACGACATGCGGGGCCTGACCAGCGCCGCCAAGACCCTGCCCTTCTACCGCCCGACGGGCGCGCAGGCGGTGTCGAGCAGCTACGGCGTGCGACTGGATCCCTTCACCCGCCGGCCGGCCTTCCATTCCGGTCTGGATTTTCCGGGCGCATTCCTGACTCCGATCTACGCGACCGCGCCGGGGGTGGTTTCGTTTACCGGCGTTCGTTCAGGCTATGGCAATACGATTGAGATAGACCATGGGGGCGGCTTCAAGACCCGCTACGCTCACCTGCAGGGCATCGCCGTGCGTGTGGGACAGCGTGTCGGGGTTGGACAAAGGATCGGGGCGATGGGCTCCACCGGACGTTCGACCGGGCCACATCTGCACTACGAAATCTGGGTCGGGGGACGGCCTCAGAATCCCAACCGTTATCTGAAAGCCGGTGAATATGTTCAGCAAGCCCGCTAAATCCGCTCCGCCCGCCGCCAAGCCGGTGGCCAATCCCGAGCCGGCCCCCGCCCCCGCGGCGGACGCGCCCAGGCCCAAGCCGAAGGTGGCCTCGCTGATCTCCAGCGGCATCACCATCGAGGGCGGCGTCACCGGCGACGGCGAGCTGCAGATCGACGGCGTCGTCCGGGGGGACGTGCGCGTGGGTCGCCTGACCGTCGGCGACACCGGCCACATCGAGGGCAGTGTCTATGCCGAGGCCGCCGAGGTTCGCGGCCGGATCGTCGGTTCGGTGACCGCCAAGCAGGTCCGCCTCTACGGCACCAGCTACATCGACGGCGACATCACCCACGAGCAGCTGGCGATGGAAACCGGCGCCTTCTTCCAGGGCCGCAGCCTGAAGTTCCAGCGCCCGGCCGCCGCGCCGACCGCGACCCCGGTGGCCAACAACGCCGTCCCGGCCGCCCCGGCGCCCTCCGGTCTGGACATGCCCAAGCCGCAGGGCTGAGCAGGTCTTTCTTCGGATCGAAATCAGGCCCGGTGGTCCTCCACCGGGCCTTTTTCATGGCTGTATCCCCGGCGGGCCCAGACCATCAGCCAGAGCCGTTCGACACGGTCATAGCCGCCACCGGCTCCCGCCTCGATCTCGACGGTCGACCAGTCCGCGGCCTCCGCGAAGGCCGCCGCAAGGGCCTCCTGCGACAGAAAGTTGAAATAGCGCCCCAGACTGTCCCGTCCCGGCGCTTCCCCCGCCTTGAAGCTGGCGAACAGCAGGCCGCCCGGCATCAGCGCCCGCCAGACCCGGCCGATCACCCCGGGCAGGGCGGCCGTCGGCACATGCAGCAGGGACGCATTGGCCCAGACGCCCTCATAGCGATCCTCGTCCGCCAGCGCCTCGAAGCGCATCACCCGCACCGGCCGGCCCAGCCGTCGTTCGGCCTCCGCCGCCAGCAGCGGCGAGCCGTCCAGGGCGTCCACCTCCAGACCCGCCTCCAGCATGACCGCCGCGTCCTGCCCGCCGCCGCAGCCAAGGTCCAGAACCCCTCCGCCCGACGGCATGGCGGCGATGAAGCGCTCCCCTGGCGCGCTGAATCGGGACTATGATCGCCGACCAACACAAGGTCTCACCCGTGTCCGACTCCGACAAGCTCGCCGTTGCCGAAGTGATCCAGACCGAGCGGGCCGCGCGCGATCAGGGTCAGTGGGCCAGGATGGCCGCCTGCTATCACCCAGACTCCCTGGTCAGCATCTCCTGGATCGAGACGTCTGGACCGGAATTTGTCGCCGCCTCGGAACGGGCCTTCGCCGCCGGACTGCGACACCTGCATCAGATGGCCCCCACCCTGGTCACCCTGTCGGGCGACCGCGCCCTGGCCGAAACGGGCTGCGCCATCCTGCTGGGCGGGCGCATCGGCGGCGTCGAGGTGCTGGTCACCAGCCACGCCCGCCTGCATGCGCGCGTTGAACGACGCGGCGACGGGGCCTGGCGCATCCTGCGTCTGGGCGCCGTCTATTTCCAGGACGCCATGACCGCCCGCATCCCCGGAGAGGTTCCGCCGCTCGATCCGCTGCGCCTCGCCGCATACCGGCCCAGCCTGCGGTTCCTCTCCTATCTGCTCGAAGAAGGCGGCAAGACGCCCCGCGCCGATCTGGCCGGCATAGACAGACCGGAACTGGTCGAGGCGATGCTTGGCAGTGAGCAGGCGTGGCTGACGACTGGCTAGAGCATGTCAGGGCGAAGTGTACGCGGTTCGCCCGCCCGGACATGCTCTAATGTTTGATCCTAGACCCTTCTGATCAGGTTTTGATGCGTACATCAAAACCTGAAAGGGTCTAGGCCGGGACGAACTTCAGCGCCACGCCGTTGTTGCACCACCGAAGGCCGGTCGGGGCCGGTCCGTCGCTGAACACATGGCCCTGATGGCCCAGGCATCGGGCGCAGTGATATTCGGTGCGCGGGATCAGCATCAGCAGGTCGCGCTTGCGGCCGATGTTCTTTTCATAGACCCGGAAGAAGCTCGGCCAGCCGGTGCCCGACTCGAACTTCCATTCGCTGCGGAACAGCGGCAGCTCGCAGCCGGCGCAGACATAGGCGCCACGCCGATGCTCATGCTCCAGCGGGCTGGTTCCGGGCCGTTCGGTGTCCTCATGCCGGAGGGTCTGATAGGCCTGTGGTGACAGTCGCTTGCGCCATTGGGCGTCGGTCAGCTTGCGCCAGGAGGAGTTGGCGAAGGCGTCGGCGGCGGCCTGGACCGGTTCGGACTTGCCGCAGGCGGCGACGGCGGCGGCGGACAGCAGAAAGAGGCGGCGGTGCATCATGCCGCTGAATATGGGGCGCGCCTGACGCTTGAACAGTCAAGGCCGCGCACGAGCCGGTTACCGGTTCGTGAGGTCCGCGTCCGGGCGGCTCCAGCTGTAGAGAACGTCCGGCTCCCGTTCCTCATTGCCCGATCCGTCGGTCAATCGCACCAGCCTGAAGCCCTTCGCCTCATAGAAGGCTCTCGCCCGCGCATTGCGCTGGAAGGCCCACAGCTGGAGTGACCCGGCCTCCGCCTTGGCCAGCTCCAGCAACCGCGAGCCATGGCCTTCACCCAGATGGTCAGGATGCACATAGAGCTGATTGAGCCAGCCCTCATGCCAGGCGGCATAGGCCCACAGACCGCCCTCGCCATCGACCACCCTCACGGTCTGGGCCGGCAGCACCACATCCCGAAAGAAGGCCAGGTCCTCCTGCGGCGTGTGGATATCGGCCAGCCAGGGCATGGCCGTGAACATGCTCAGCCTGTGCAGCCTGGCGATCGCCGCCGCATCATCGGGACGCGCCGGCCGCGGGGTCATTTCAGCCCCGCCGCCTCGTCCAGACCCAGCATCAGGTTCATGTTCTGAACCGCCGCGCCGGACGCGCCCTTGCCGAGGTTGTCCAGCAGGGCCACCAGCCGCGCCTGACGTCCGGCGTCCGAGCCGAACACATAGAGCCGCATCTGGTTGGTGCCGTTCAGCGCCTCGGGCTGCAGTCCCTTCAGGCCCGCCGCCTCCTCCAGGCTGGCGACGCTGACGAAGGTCTCGCCGGCATAGGCCCGCGACAGCACCCCGTGCAGGTCCGCCAGTTTCGGCTCGCCCGGCATGTGGTCAAGAAACAGCGGGACTTCGACGATCATGCCCTGAGCGTAGCGCCCCACCGCCGGCGCAAACAGCGGCCGCCGCGACAGGCGAGCGAACGCCTGCATCTCGGGCAGATGCTTGTGTTCCAGGCCCAGTCCATAGATGCGGAAGGCGTCGGCGCCCTCCCCTTCGAACTCGGCGATCATCGACTTGCCGCCGCCCGAATAGCCGCTGACCGCGTTGACGCTGACCGGATAGTCCGGCGACAGCAGCCCGGACTCGATCAACGGCCGCACCAGGGCGATGGCGCCGGTCGGATAGCACCCGGGATTGCTCACCCGGCTGGCCCCGGCGATCGCCGCCCGCTGCCCCTCGGCCAGTTCGGCGAAGCCGTAGATCCAGCCCTGGGCGGTCCGATGGGCGGTCGAGGCGTCGATCACCTTGACCCGCGGGTTGCTGATCAGACTGACCGCCTCGCGGGCGGCGTCATCAGGCAGGCACAGAACCACCAGGTCGGCGTCATTCAGCATCGCCGCCCGGGCATCCGCGTCCTTGCGCAATTCCGCGGCGATCGAAATCAGCTGGATGTCGCGACGACCTTCCAGCCGCTCGCGGATCTGCAATCCGGTGGTCCCGGCCTCGCCGTCGATGAATACCTTGGGAACAGACATGGCCACTCCTGACCCGACAAAGAAAAAGGGCGCCCCGGTTGCCCGAAGCGCCCTTTCGCAACGTGATGAGACGTCGCGCTCTAGCGCTTCGAGAACTGGAAGCTGCGGCGGGCCTTGGCCTTGCCGTACTTCTTGCGCTCGACGACGCGGCTGTCGCGGGTCAGGAAGCCGTGCGGCTTCAGAGCGGCGCGCAGGCCGGGCTCATAGTAGGTCAGCGCCTTGGACAGGCCGTGACGCACCGCGCCGGCCTGACCGCTGAGGCCGGAGCCTTCGACGGTGGCGATGATGTCGAACTGACCGAGGCGGTCGCAGACTTCCAGCGGCTGGGCGATCATCATCCGCAGCACGGGGCGAGCGAAGTAGACTTCCTGATCGCGGCCGTTGATGGTGATGGTGCCCTTGCCGGGCTTGATCCAGACGCGGGCGATCGCGTTCTTGCGCTTGCCGGTCGCATAGGCGCGGCCGAACTTGTCGATCTTGGGCTCCGCCGGGGCCGCTTCAGGCGACGAGGACAGGGCTTGCAGGGCTTCGAGACCTTCGGCCATCAGGCGCTCCGCACGTTCTTGGCGTTCAGGTCAGCGAACGCGATGGTTTCGGGGTTCTGCGCTTCGTGCGGGTGTTCGCCGCCGTTGTAGATGCGCAGGTGGGTCATCTGGGCGCGAGCCAGGGGGCTTTCCTTGGGCAGCATGCGCTCGACGGCCTTCTCGAGGACGCGCTCGGGGAAGCGGCCGTTCAGCTGGGCGCCGGCGGTGATCTGCTTGATGCCGCCCGGGTGACCGGTGTGACGGTAGTAGATCTTCTGATCGAGCTTGCGGCCCGTCATCTTCACCTTGTCGGCGTTGAGAACGACGACGTAGTCGCCGCAGTCGACGTGCGGGGTGTAGTCGGGACGGTGCTTGCCGCGAAGACGCATGGCGATGAACGAGGCGAGACGGCCAACGACGGCGTTCTCGGCATCGATCACGATCCACTTCTTCTCGACCTCGGCGGGCTTCAGCGAAGCCGTGGTCTTCATCATGGGTTCGAATTCCGTTGCAGGCGGGAACAAGCGGTCCCCGACGTGAGGGCGGGCTAATACGTGGCGGGATACGGCATGTCAACCGCAATCGGCGCGCCGAAATGACCCTAACCTATTGAAATTATTATATTTTATGGATACGGTATTATGATACCTGCATTATTTCCGGCCGCTGAACCGCGAAATTCCGGGATAGCGCCCCACTGATCGCCGGAAATGGCTCCAAAAACCCTCCAAGCACCGCCTCAACAACCATCAAGGACGCCGGACCCGCCAGGCGAACAGCGTCGCCGCGGCCAGCAACACGACGGCTCCCGCCTGATGCAGGATTCCCAGCCACAGCGGCACGACCGCCATCAGCGCGCAGATCCCCAGGATCACCTGCAACCCCACGACCCCGGCCAGGCCATAGGCCGCCATCAGGGCCCGCTGCGGCAACAGCCGGTCACGCGCGGCGAATGCGGCGACGACCACGGCCCCGATCGCGATCAGATAGGCGCCGATCCGGTGATGGAACTGAACCGAGGCCTGATTGTGGGCCAGGGTCTGCCAGAACCCCGCGCCGGCGTAGTCGGTCGGGACCAGGGCCCCGTTCATCAACGGCCAGTCATTGTAGACGAACCCGGCATGGGTTCCGGCGACCAGGGCGCCGAGCAGGCACTGCACGAACACCGCGGCCAGAAACAGCAAGGCGGCCGGCCGCCAGCGGGTCTGCGCCTCGTGACGCGGTTGGCCTGCCCAGGCGTCGAGGGCGGTCCAGACGGTGGCGACAAACAGGGCCAGCGCCAGACCCAGATGGGTCGCCAGCCGTTCGGGGGCGACCGACACCCGGTCGGACAGGCCGCTGGCGACCATCCACCATCCAACGAGGCCCTGAAGACCTCCCAGCCCCAGCAGGCCGACGCAGCGCCAGATCAGGCGTCGCGGAATCTGTCGCCGGATGAGGAAGACGACGAAGGGAATGGCGAACACCAGTCCGACCGTCCGGCCAAGCAGCCGGTGGCTCCATTCCCACCAGTAGATGGCCTTGAACTCGGCCAGGGACATGCCGCGATTGAGCAGCTTGTACTGGGGAATGTCCTGGTATTTGGCGAACTCGCTGTGCCAGGCCGAGTCTCCCATCGGCGGCAGGGCGCCGGTGACCGGCTTCCATTCGGTGATCGACAGGCCGGACCCGGTCAGGCGGGTCGCGCCGCCCACCACCACCATGGCGAAAATGAAGGCGGCCACGACGAGCAGCCACACAGCTACCGCCCGGGAGCGGTCGGAACGCAGGAAAGATGTCATCGACAGGCCTCCTACGCCTCCGGACACGGCGGGTCCAGCGGGTGACGCGCCATCGAAGTCGAGGCATGATGCCCCACCCGCAAAGCGAGGCCGCCATGCCCCTGCCCGGCCTGTTTGGCCTTGTCCTGATCTGCTTCCTCTGCGGCGCCGCGGCGGCCCTGGCGACGGGACGCCGGCGGTCGGGCTTCACCGGCATGGCCGCGGCACTGGCGGGCGGACTGCTGGCGCCCTGGCTGGCGGAGCGTCTGGGCTGGCCCCTCCCCGGCTTCTGGCCTCTGCTGGCCGTCATAGCCCTGTCGGCCCTGGCGATGACCGGCCTGGAAGCCCTTCTCCACCGCCGTTGACCGGGGTCCTGCGGGGAGGAACCTTCCCGGCTCCCGGGGAATTACCGCAGGACAAACGGCTGGAGGGTTTCAGAACATGCAAGGTCTCAACTGGATTGGCGTGCTGATCGTCGGTGTCTTCGCCGGCTGGATCGCCGAAAAGATCATGCGGCGGGATCACGGCCTCCTGACAAATCTTGTCGTCGGCATCTTGGGCGCCATCATCGGCAAGTTCATCATCGTCGATCTCATGCACATCGCCTATGGCGGCTGGCTGGCCAGTCTCGGCGCGGCGGTGCTGGGCGCGGTGATCCTGCTGTTCGTGTTGGGGCTGTTTCGCCGCCG
>JAHBYC010000063.1 GCA_019636175.1 Caulobacter sp.
GGGCTCCTTGACCTTGACGATCATGTCGGCCCCGGCGAACACCGCCGCCGCGTCGGGCGCGATCGTCGCGCCCGCCTTGACGTAGGCCTCGTCCGGATAACCCGCCCCGGCCCCGGCGGTGGTTTCGACCAGCACCTGATGGCCCCGGGCCACATACTCGCGCACGGCGGTAGGCGGCAGGCCCACGCGGTGTTCGCCAGGTTTGATCTCCTTGGGCACGCCAACGCGCATGAGCTTTCCTCCTTGGGGTCTCTTCGCGGGGCGTTTGGCCCCTTCATGCCGCAAGGTCAAGGAAACTTTGTCACACAGGCCAAGGCCGGCGGCCTCGCGGTCGCTCTTCAACGCATTGAGCATGCCGGGCGCCGTGGCGGGGTGATGAGCGAGGCGCGAGGGTGCGGATCACGCGACGCCCGGGTTCCGCATCGGGCGCGCTGTCACCGAAATTCCTGCCCCCTTGTCGGGTCGGGACCGCGCCAGGCGGGCATAGGGTTCGGAGGTTGCGGCAAGGGCGGCCAATCGAAGCGGCTTCCATTGTACCGCGACGCGGCCGGGCTACAAACAGGGCCGTGCATTCGCCGGGACGGGCGCCGGAGCGGCCAAACCCTTGCACCCGTGGGCTTTCGCGTGGTTCGGGCCTCGGCGAATGTAGCCCGCCGCGTAGGTCGAGGCGTGGCCGGCGGTTTGCGAATGTAGCCCGGTTAGAGCCCAGAACGGAGACGGCGACGCGACTGGCCGGGAAGACACGGCGGCCGGGAAGATGAATATGCCTAGACATATTGCTCGTTGCCCTGATTGGTTGCATTGACTGCATCGCAATCATTTTGGTATAAAATGGGAACATCCGTGGAGGCGTGATGGCCAGCCTGACAATCAGGAACCTCGAAGACAGCACCAAGGCGCGGTTGCGTATTCGCGCCGCCATGGCCGGCCGCTCGATGGAGGAGGAAGCACGGGTCATCCTGAACCGCGCTGTCGGCGGCGTCAGCGGAACCGGGCTGTGGGCGCTGTCGCGTCAACTTTTCGAGGGCGATAGCGGGGTGTCGCTGCCGCTCCCTGACCGGGAAGCCGACCGCGCCGCGCCCGATTTCAGCGCCGACGAGCCGACCGCCCGGTGATCGTTCTTGATACCAATGTGGTGTCGGAACTGATGAAGCCGCGGCCGGACGAGCGTGTTCGGGACTGGCTGACCCAGCTTGGCGACGAACCGCTCGCTACGACCGCCGTCAGCATCGCCGAGATCGAATTCGGCCTGCGGCGCCTGCCGCCCGGGCGACGCCGGGACGACCTTCAAAGCCGCTTCGAGACCTTCGCCGCCGCCCTGGCCGTCCTGCCGCTGGATGACCTGGCCGCCCGGGAAGCCGGACGTTTCCGGGCGATGCGCGCCGCCGCCGGCCAGTCCTGCCCGCCCTCCGACATGATGATCGCCGGCATCGCCGCCGTCGCGGCGGCGGCCTTGGCGACGCGCAACATCCGGGATTTCGAGGGGTTGGCGGTTCGGATCGTCGATCCGTGGCTGGGGGGTTGAGGGGAGCAGGTGCTGCGGGGTCAGACAGCGACCGAGGATTTAACACCGAGGGAGTCAGAGCTGCCGCCCACTGGACTCTCCCAAACGTTGAACGCTAGTCTCCCGCCACATTCGGGGGAATTTCAATGGATCTGCAGGCCAAGCTCGCCGAGCTTCACAAACGCACCGTCGATCACCGCGAGGTGCTGCTGACCGAGGAAGCCGCCAAGACGGCGCTGGTCATGCCGTTCATCCAGATGCTGGGCTACGACGTCTTCAATCCCAAAGAGGTCATCCCCGAGTATACGGCCGACGTGGGCACCAAGAAGGGCGAGAAGGTCGACTATGCCATCTGCGACGATGGCAAGATTCGCATCCTGGTCGAGTGCAAGCCGGCCAGCGCGCCGCTGAACATCAATCACGCCAGCCAGCTGTTCCGCTATTTCAGCGTTACCGACGCGCGCCTGGCCATTTTGACCAACGGCGTCGTCTATCAGTTCTATTCGGACGTCGAGACGCCCAACCGGATGGATCAGAAGCCGTTCTTCACCTGCAGCGTCGACGCCATCAAGCCGGGCGACATCCGGACCATCGAGAAGTTCACCAAGCAGTCGTTCGACATCGACAAGATCGTCCAGGAGGCCGGGCTGCTGAAGCTGCAGTCCCTGCTGCGCATCGAGCTTGAGCGCGAGATCGCCGAGCCGTCCGAAGAGTTCGTGCGGATGATGGCGGCCCGGGTCCAGGACGGCCGGATCACAGCCCAGGTGCGCGACACCTTCGGCAAGCTGATCGTCTCGACCTTCACGGCCATCATCCGGGATTCCGTCAACAGTCGGCTCTCGACCGCCCTGAACGCGGCGGCGCCGGCGGACGAGACGGGGGCGGAGGCCGCGCTGGGGTCGGAAGAGGAAGTCGTCACCACCCCGGAGGAGATTTCAGGCTTCCACATCGTCCAGGCCATCGCCGCGCGGCTGGTGAAGCCGGGGCGCGTGGTGATGCGGGACGCCAAGTCCTACTGCGCCATCCTTCTGGACGACAACAACCGAAAGACCATCGCCCGGCTGCACTTCAACGGCGTGGCGACGAAGTATGTCGGGACGTTTGTGGACAAGGCGGAGGAGCGGCACCGGATTGGGGATCTGACGGAAATTTATCAGCTGACGAAACAGATCGAGGGGCGGATTCTGGAGCTTGAGGGGAAGGGGTAAGGGTATTCCTTCACTGCCCAGATCCTGGAGACGGCACGCATGCCGGTCAGACAGAAATCTGTATAGCGTCCCTAGGTTTTCCGGCATTGCGAAACCCGTGCTCCTGTCGAAGGTGCGCGCTTCTGGCTGGAGCGCGTGGCGCCTGCGGTACCGCCGCGAACCTAGGCGTAGACGGCGCTGAGGTAGCTGAGAACGGAAATCGGCAGCATGGTCGCGACTTTGTTGCTAAGGTGTTCTGCATTCAACGAGGCAAATGGTGGCAAGTGATCCGATCAAGGTCGTGGCGCAGCGGGACACGTTCCTCCGAATTGCCCGCGCACGCCCGTTAACCGCCATCGCAGAGTTGATCTGGAACAGTCTCGACGCCGACGCCAACAACGTCACCGTCTATTTCGATGAGACAGAGCTTGGCCTTCGCGGCGTCGTGGTGGAGGACGATGGGCATGGTGCGACGCCTGATGAAGCTAGGGAGTTTTTCCGGCGATTAGGCGGATCGTGGAAAAAGCCTGGCGCTCGAACCAAGAAGCATGGCCGGGTGCTGCATGGGAGCCAAGGACAAGGGCGATATAAAGCCCTATCCGTTGGTCGCTCGATCAAGTGGACCTATTATTTCAAACAAGATGAAGACATCTACGAGTTTAATCTGCGTATTCTTGGTGATGATCCCTCGGTAGTCAGCGCGAGCGATCCAAAGAAGTCATCGCGCGACCGAACCGGCTGTATCGTAGAAATACAAGATCCCATTCGGCAGTTTAAAAACCTCGACAATGAGGAAGCTGCTCTGGAGATAACAGAACTTTTTGCCATTTACATTTCGGATTATCCAGATATCCGCGTTTCATATGCTGGTCAAACCCTCGACCCTAAGTCGGCTATCTCCGATCAGTTCTCGCTAGATGTTCCTGAGGTCAGGCTGGCTGAAGGCCAAAACGCACCGGCCGGGACGCTGCGTGTGCTGGAGTGGCGGCATCTAGATCGGCGCAGCCTGTTCATCTGCGACGCACGAGGTTTCGCCCTTCAGCAAGTAACCACGCGATTCCAGCTCAAGAAGCGCTCCTTCTCTGCCTACCTTCAGTCCCCCTACCTCGACCAACTCGACCATGAAAACCGGTTAGATTTGGCTGAGCTAGACCCCCTTGCGTCCGCCGTAATCGAGGCCGCGAAGGATGTGATCAAGAGCCACTATGATGCGGAAGGTAAAAGGGAAGCGGCTCGGATAATTCAGGAGTGGAAGAGCAGCAAAATCTATCCCTACGAGGATGAACCGAAGAACGACGTGGAGGCTGCCGAACGGCAAGTCTTCGAGATCGTTGCCGTCAAGGTTCAGACCTCACACAGTGAGTTGTCAGGCGCGCCCAAGCTAGCGAAAAAACTCCAACTCGAACTCCTAAGACACGCAATCGAGACGGGTCCAAATCAGCTAAGGGAGTTGCTCGCAAAGGTAGTCGATCTGCCCAAGCGGGAGCAGGATGATCTAGCCAAACTCCTGGAGCAGACAACGCTGTCCTCGATCATCGGTGCAGCGAAAGTGGTAACGGACCGCCTAGATTTTCTGCGCGGCCTGTATCAAGTGATATACGAGTATGACGAGGCGGGCAGGATCAAGGAGCGAACTCAGCTTCATCGCATTCTTGCCCTAAACCCTTGGCTCTTCGGCGAAGAGTTTGTGGTATCGACTGATGATCGCGATCTGACTGCCGTTCTCAAGGCTCACAAGAAATTCCTTGATGAGGACATTGTAATAGACGAGCCGGTTAAGCACGTGAGTCAAAAACGTGGTGTTGTCGATCTGATGTTGTCGCGCCTTCTGCGGCGTCATCGAGCCGACGAGGTTGAGCACCTTGTCGTTGAACTGAAGCGTCCTGGGGTCGCTGTAGGTCAGGACGAAATTGCGCAAATTTCAAAGTACGCTGCATCAATCGAAAAGGACGGTCGATTTGCGACGCGCGATGGCGTGGTTTGGCGGTACTGGGTCATCTCCGACACGCTCGACGAAATGGGCAAATGGCAGGTCGAGCAGGATCAGAACCGGCGTGGTATGATTCGTGACACGCCCAAGTCTAAGATCTATGTTCGAACTTGGGATCAGCTAATCGA
The DNA here is from genome assembly GCA_019636175.1 of Caulobacter sp. GTDB lineage: Bacteria > Pseudomonadota > Alphaproteobacteria > Caulobacterales > Caulobacteraceae > Caulobacter. The sequence goes on from JAHBYC010000063.1 coordinate 4,810, forward strand.
AGAGAACAAGGCGAAGTACCAGTTCATTCAAGAGCGTCTCAATTTCAGCGCAAATGACGAGCGGGCAATGAGCTACCTGAGGGGCGAATATGCCGCTCTGCTCCAGGGCGTGACGGTCGCCAATGACCTCGACAACGCAGGTTGAACCCTAGCCAAAAAGCCATTTGCTGACGCCGCTAGCGGTCAGAAGCGGCCAGACTCTACTTGCGCCACGGCAAGCCTAGTGTCCCTTGGTGACTCCCAATTTTCCCCTCCCGCACGAAGTTTGAACCGGCTCATTGACCGGCGTTCGTGGTTGGCCCCATCCTGTTGGGGACACGGTTTTCCCGGGGGAAGCGGCCATGGCGAGCGACGACAACACCAGCGATCACGGCGCCGAGACGGCGCCCAAGACGCCTTGGAAGTGGCCGTTCGAGGGCATGAACTTCCGCATGCCCAAGGCCCTGTCGCCCACCCTCGCCATCGTCGCGGCGGCCGCCCTGGCTCTGGGGTTCGGCGGCGGATATGTCACCGCCAACGGGGGGCTGTTCGGGGGCGGGAAATCCAGTGGTTCGGTCGCCACGGTGGACGCCGACGGCCGCACGCCCGGCGCCCTGCCCTGGAACCTGTTCGGCAAGCCCCGCGGGGCGAACGCGCCCCGGAGGGGGATTCCCAAGCCGGACGGTTTCGCCGTCTGGCGGACCCGGCTGGACACCAGCGCCGAGCAGCCCAAGGCCTGTATCGAGCTGTCCAAACCCCTGGACGCCTCCAAGTCCTATTCCGACTTCGTGCTGGTCTCGCCCGACCTGGGCGGAACGCCGGCGGTCAGCGTCAACCCGAAGAACAGTTCCGAGCTGTGCATCGCCGGCATGGGCTTCACCGACCGCCGCGTGACCCTGCTGAAAGGTCTGCCCGGCAAGGGCGACCAGAAGCTGGCGGCCAACGCCGATGTCGACTTCACCTTCGGCGAAAAGCCGCCCTACGTCGGCTTTGCCGGCAACGGCGTCATCCTGCCCCGGGAAGACAGCGACGGGGTCGGCATCGAGACGGTCAATGTCAGCCGCCTGGCCATCGAGGTCTGGCGGGTGTCGGACCGCAATCTGGTGCGCAAGTCGATCAGCGCGCCCGATCCCACCGGCGAGGGCGACTGGCCGGGCGACTATGGCGACGACAGCCCCGATGACGAGGGGCGCATCGTCTGGAAGGGCGATGTGACAGTGCGCGGCGGGACCGGCGAGCGGGTCACCACCGTCTTCCCGCTGGGCGCCGTGCTCAAGGAAATGAAGGCCGGCGGCTATGTGATCAAGGCGCGCGACGCCTCCGCCGGGGTCAAGACCGACGACGAGAACGAGGGGGTGCAGCCCGCCCAGGCTCGCCGCTGGATCATGTTCACCGACATGGCCCTGGCCGGATACGACGGCGCCGAGAGCCTGGATATCGTGGTCCGCTCGCTGAAGAGCGCCCGGACCATGAGCGGCGTTCGCGTCGCCCTGGTGGCCCGCAATGGCGAGGATCTGGCCGAGGCCCGGACCGACGACCAGGGCCGGGTGCGCTTCCTGCGGCCGCTGCTGATGGGCGAGAACGCCCTCAAGCCGAAGATGGTCATGGCCTATGGCCAGCAGGGCGACCTGGCGGTGCTCGACCTCGACCGCTCGCCGGTCGATCTGTCCAATCAGGGTGTCGGCGGCCGCAACGGCCCCTCGCCCGACGCCGACGAGACCGGCGGCCGCGTCGCGGGAACCGACATCGACGGCTATCTCTACGCCGATCGCGGCATCTATCGCCCGGGTGAAACGGTTCACCTGACCGCCCTGGTGCGGGACCTGCAGTCGCGGGCCGTCAAGGATCGCAAGGGCGAGATCGTGGTGCGCCGCCCCTCCGGCGTGGAATTCAAGCGCTACGCCTTCGACGGCGCGCCCGGCGGCGCCCTGACCCAGGACGTGGCCCTGCCCAGGAGCTCGCCCCGCGGGCGCTGGACGGCCAGGCTGGAGATCGAGGGCCTCGACAAGGCGGCCGGCGAGCTGAGCTTCTCGGTCGAGGACTTCGCGCCCCAGCGGCTGGCGGTGGACGCCGAGGGCAAGGCCGGCCAGCCGGTGACCGCCGGGGAGACCCGCAACGTCGCTGTCACCGCCCGCTTCCTCTATGGCGCCGCCGGCGCCGGCCTGCAGACCCAGGGCGAGGCCCGCCTGGCCGCCGACCCCAATCCCTTCCCCGCCTTCAAGGACTATCGCTGGGGCAACGAGAAGGACGGCTTCCAGGAGAAGTTCCTCGAGCTCGGCTCCTCGGTCACCGACGGCGAGGGCCGCGCGGTGCTGGCGGTCAACAGCAGCGAGGCCGGAGACAGCGCCGAACCGCTGAAGGCCACCGTCACCGCCTCGGTGTTCGAGCCGGGCGGTCGTCCGGTGCGCGAGAGCCTGTTCCTCAAGGTGCGGACCAAGCCGGTCTACCTCGGGGCCAAGGTGGACGAGGGCGAGGGCGGCGGATCGCGGCCCAGCATCGGCATCGACGTCATCGCCGTCGACGCCGACGGCAAACGCATCGCCGCCCAGGGGACCTACACCCTGATCAGCGAGAACTGGGACTACGACTGGTTCCAGCAGGACGGCCGCTGGCAGTGGCGGCGGACCAGCCGCGACGCGGTGATCACCAAGGGTGAGCTAAAGGTCGGGGCGGGGAGCCCCGCCAAGATCGGCCGCCGCCTCGAATGGGGCGACTACCGGCTGGAGCTGGAAGGTCCCGACGGGGCCAGGACGGTGATCCGCTTCGCCGCCGGCTGGGGCAGCCCGGCCCGCGACGGCGAGGCCCCCGACTTTGTCCGCATCGGCCTGAACGGCGACGCGCCCGGCCAGGGCGACAGCGTCGAACTGACCATCAAGAGCCCCTATGCCGGCGAGGCCCAGGTGGCGGTCGCCACCGACCGGGTCATCGACTTCAAGACCTTCAGCGTGCCCGAGGGCGGCACGACCCTGAAGCTGAAGACCTCGGCCGCCTGGGGCGGCGGCGCCTATGTCCTGGTCAGCGTCATCCAGCCGCGCGACCCGGTGGCCACGCCCAAGCCGCGCCGCGCCCTGGGACTGCTCTATGTCCCGGTCGATCCCCGGTCGCGCAAGCTGACGGTCGAGCTGGGCACGCCCGAAAAGCTCGACGCCAAGTCCCCGGTCGAGGTGCCGGTGGAGGTCAAGGGCCTGGGCCTCGGCCAGAGGGCCAAGGTGACCATCGCGGCGGTCGACGAGGGCATCCTGCGGCTGACCAAGTTCTCCAGTCCCGATCCGGTGAAATGGTATTTCGGCAAGCGGGCCCTGACGCTGGACTACCGTGACGACTACGGGCGGCTGCTCGATCCCAACCTCGGCGCCCCGGCCAACGTCAACTTCGGCGCCGACCAGCTGGGCGGCGAGGGACTGACGGTGACCCCGATCAAATCGGTGGCCCTGTGGTCCGGCATCGTCGAGACCGACCTGTTCGGCAAGGCCCGCATCAAGCTGCCCGCCGCCGACTTCAACGGCGAGCTGCGGATCATGGCCGTGGCCTGGACCGATGAGGCGGTGGGCTCGGGCGCCAAGGCGATGACCGTGCGCGAGCCGGTGGTGGCCGACCTGAACCTGCCCCGCTTCCTCAGCCCCGGCGACAAGCCGGTGGCGACGCTGGAACTGCACAATGTCGAGGGCAAGGCCGGCGACTACTCCGTCGAGACCAGCGCCAAGGGCGGCATCGTCATGACCTTCAAGAAGGTCCTGCGCCTGGCGCTGGGGCAGCGGATCGCCGAGAAAATACCCTTCCTGGCGCCCAATCGCATCGGCGTCGGCGAGGTCAGCTTCAAGGTCGCCGGACCGGACTTCGCCACCGCCAAGTCCTATCCGATCCAGAGCCGGCTGGGCTGGGGCGCGATCACCCGCACCACCACCGAACTGCAACAGCCGGGCGCCGCCTGGACGCCGGGGCCGGACCTGCTGGCCGGCATGGCGGCCGGCGATGTCAGCCTGCAGGTCAGCTATTCGCCGATCCGGGGCTTCGACCCGGCGGCGGTGGCCGCGGCCCTGTCGCGCTACCCCTACGGCTGCACCGAGCAGACGGTGTCGGTGGCCTATCCGCTGCTCTACGCCGGCGAGGTGGCCCCCGATCCCAAACAGCGCAAATCCAGCGCCGGCCTCAATGAGGCGGTCGGCAAGCTGCTGGATCGCCAGACCCTCGACGGGGCCTTCGGCCTGTGGCGGGTCGGCGATGGCCAGGCCGACGCCTGGCTGGGCGCCTACGCCACCGACTTCCTGTGGGAGGCCAAGCAACACGGGGCCCCGGTGCCCGACAGCGCCATGGACCGGGCGCTGTCGGCGATGAAGGCGATCAGCCGGCCGGACGGCTGGGTCTCGGTCAACTACCGCACCCGCTATCCCGACTGGTGGGGCCGCAACGAGGAAGAGGCGCAGAAGGCCACCGACCGGATGCGCTCCCGCGCCTCGGCCTACGCCCTCTACGTCCTGGCCAAGTCCGGCCACGGCGATCTGGCCCGGCTGCGCTGGTGGCACGACGTCCAGATGAAGAAGGACGACAACCCGGTCGCCCGCGCCCAGGTCGCCGCCGGCCTGGCCCTGATGGGCGACAAGTCCCGGGCCCGCTCGGCGCTGAAGGGCGCCGTGGCCAAGCTGGGCTACCGCGACGAGGCCGACTGGTACCAGAGCCCGCTGCGCGACATCGCCGCGGTGATCGCCTACGGCTACGAGGCCGGCGAGCCGGACCTGGTCAAGCCGCTGTTCAACCGGCTGGAAGGCGTGGTCCGCGATCCCGACAGCCTCAACACCCAGGAGCAGGCCCGTCTGCTGCAGGCCGCCTCGGCGATGATGAAGGCCGCCGGCCCGATCCGCATCGAGGCGACCGGCGTCACCGCCCTGACCCCCGCCGGCGGCGCGCCGCGCTGGGCGGTCGGCAAGCTGGCCGACGCCCGCTTCGTCAATCGCGGCGGCGGCGCCCTGTGGCGCACCGTCACGGTTCGCGGCACGACCATCGCCGCGCCGGGCGCCGCCACCAACGGGCTCAGCGTCGACAAGCAGCTGTTCACCCTGCAGGGCGGCGGGGTGAACCTCGCCTCGGTCAACCAGGGCGACCGCATCATCGTGCGGCTGTCGGGCCGGTCCTTCCAGGGCCGGACCATGGCCCTGGTCGTCGATGACGCCCTGCCGGCCGGCTTCGAGGTCGAGACGGTGCTCAGCCCCGAGGACGCCAAGGACGGACCGTTCAAGTTCCTCGGCGAACTGACCGGGGCCGATATCCAGGAGGCGCGCGACGACCGCTACATCGCCGCCATGGACCTGGCCGGCAACCGGCCCTACGCCCTGGCCTACATCGCCAGAGCCGTCACCCCCGGGGACTTCTTCTTCCCGGGACCGGAGGCGCGGGACATGTATCGACCGGCGGTCAACGCCCGGGGCCCGGCCGGCCGGGTGGTGATCGGGACCCAGTAGGACGGATTGGTCATGGCGTACTGTTCAGGAGCTGGCGGCCAGAATTTCCTTCTCCCCCTGGGGGAGAAGGTGGGCCGAAGGCTCGGATGAGGGGTGGATGAAAGACAAAGCCGCGCGTTCTGGCGGCGACCGCTCTGAAGGGCCGGTGCGACCCCTCATCCGTCGGCTTCGCCGCCACCTTCTCCCCCAAGGGGAGAAGGTCGTGCCGCTTCTCGTGCGGGGCCTTGTCGCCCTGATGGCCTTGCAGGCGGTGCTGGTCGTTCTGGACCTGGCCTTTCCGCCGGACATGGGCCGGGCCCTGCGCTCCTCGCCGGTCACCCTGGATCGCAACGGCGCCTGGCTGCGGGCCCTGCCGGTGGAGGACGGGCGCTGGCGGATCCGGGCCGATCTCAACCGCACCGACCCCAGTTTCCGCAGGCGGGTGATCGCCATCGAGGACGGCCGCTTCTGGTGGCATCCTGGGGTCGATCCCCTGTCGGTGATCCGGGCGGCGGGCTCGGCGCTGATCCACGGCCGGGTGACCAGCGGCGCCTCGACCCTGACCATGCAGACCGCCCGGCTGCTGGAGCCGCGTCCCCGCACCCTGCCCAGCAAGCTGATCGAAATGGTCCGGGCGCTGCAGCTGGAGGCCCGGCTCAGCAAGCGGGAGATCCTCGCCCTCTATCTGACCCTGGCCCCCTATGGCGGTAATCTGGAGGGGGTGCGGGCCGCCAGCCTGTCCTACTTCGGGCATGAGCCGGAAAGCCTGACCCCGGGCGAACAGGCCCTGCTGATCGCCCTGCCCCAGGCGCCGGAGGGGCGCCGCCCCGACCGATTTCCGGACGCGGCGCGGCGGGCCCGGGCCGGGGTCCTGACCCGGATGATCCGCGCCGGGCTGATCGCCGAACCGGCCGCCCTGGAAGCCGACACCGAGCCCCTGCCCGGCCGGACCGCCTTCCCCGGTCGCGCCTGGCACATCGCCGGCCAGCTGGCCCGGGCCGCGCCGGCGGGGATCGCCACCATCGACAGCACCCTGGACGCCGGGCTGCAGGCCAGGCTGGAGCCCCTGGCCGCCGCCTACGCCCGCACCCAGGGCCCCGAGGCCACCGCCGCCATCCTGGTCGTCGAGATCGACGGGCGGGCGGTGCGGGGACTGGTCGGATCGGGCGGGCTGGACCGGCCCGGCGGCTGGATCGACATGACCCAGGCCCTGCGCTCGCCGGGCTCGGCGCTGAAACCCTTCATCTACGCCATGGCCTTCGACGACGGCGCCGCCGCGCCGGACACCAAGATCCAGGACGTCGCCACCCGCTTCAAGGACTACCAGCCGGAGAACTTCGACCGGGTGTTTCGCGGCGAGGTCACCGCCAGCGAGGCCCTGGCCCATTCCCTGAACGTGCCCGCCGTGGCCATGCTGGAGAAGATCGGCCCCTCCAGCTTCCTGGGCCGGCTGGAGAACGCCGGCGTCACCCTGCATCGGCCCCGGTCGGCCAGCGACGACCCCGGCCTGGCCATCGCCCTGGGCGGCGAGGGCATCACCCTGCGCGACCTGGCGGTGCTCTACTGCGCTCTCGGCGACGACGGCCTGGCCAAGCCGCTGGCCTACAGCCGCCAGGCCGAGTTGCGGAACCGCGCCAGCGGCGGGCGGCGGCTGGTGCGCGCGGGGGCCGCCCGCCAGGTGCTCGACATCCTGCGCGACGCGCCCGGCCCCAAGGGCCGCATCCCCTCGGCCCTGACCCGGGGCGGGCCGGCCATGGCCTTCAAGACCGGCACCTCCTACGGCTTTCGCGACGCCGTCGCCGCCGGGGTGGCCGGCGGCTATGTGATCATCGTCTGGACCGGGCGGGCCGACGGCGGCGCGCGGGGCGGACTGACCGGACGCGAGGCGGCCCTGCCCCTGCTGTTCGATGTCGCCGACATCGTCGCCTCCGGCCCCTCGGCCCCGCCGCCGATCAAGCCCAAGGCCGCCCCCGGCGCCCTGCAGCGGCTGGAACAGGCCGACGCCGGCCCCCGGCTGATCTTCCCGCCGGACCGGGCGACGGTGCAGGTCGAGGCCTTCGGTCCCAGGGCGCGGGGTCTGGTGCTGGCAGCCGGCGGCGAGGGCCTGAGCTGGTATGTCGACGGCCGCCCGGTGCCGCTGGACGCCGTCAGCGGGCGCCCCGTCTGGCGCCCCGCCGCGCCGGGCTTCTATTCGGTCTCGGTGATCGACGGCGCGGGGCGGGAGGCCAGGGCGCGGGTGCGGGTCAAGGGGGGATAAGAATGGCCTTCTCCCCTTGGGGGAGAAGGTGGGCCCGAAGGGCTCGGATGAGGGGTCCCGCCGGCGGACGGGGATAGCCGAAAGCCGCCTAACATGGCGGCGGCATCCTTCATCAACCCCTCATCCGTCGGCTACGCCGACACCTTCTCCCCCAAGGGGAGAAGGGTCACGTGAGGCAAAGAAAAAGGGCCGCCCGGATGGACGGCCCTTTTCGGTCACTGTCGAGGCTGACGCCTACCGGCCCATCGGCTTCTTCGGGGCGGCGATCAGGCCTTCGCGCTGGGCGCGCTTGCGGGCCAGCTTGCGGGCGCGACGGACAGCTTCAGCCTTTTGACGGGCGCGCTTTTCCGACGGCTTTTCGTAGTGCACGTGGCGCTTCATCTCGCGGAACGAGCCTTCGCGCTGCATCTTCTTCTTCAGGGCCTTAAGCGCCTGGTCGACGTTGTTGTCGCGGACGAAAATCTGAACCAGGGGTATCTCTCCTTCGGCTGCCCGCCGC
>JAHBYC010000064.1 GCA_019636175.1 Caulobacter sp.
GGGGTATTTCACCCCGGGCTTGAGGTTCTGATAGGGGCTGTAGGCGGCGATCCAGGCCGCCTCCTCGGGAACCTCCGGATCGCCGTATTCCCCGATCCAGGAGGCCCCCGCCGGCAGCTTGGTGTAGCGCAGCATGTCCAGCAGCGGGCTTTCCACCACCACCGCGTTCCACAGGTCGGGCCGCTGGGTCAGGGCCACGCCCATCAACAGCCCGCCGTTCGAACGGCCATAGGCGCCCAGGTGGCGCGGGCTGGTTACGTGATCGGCGATCAGCGCCTCGGCGACGGCGAAATAGTCGTCATAGGCCCGCTGGCGGTTCTGCTTCAGGGCCGCCTCGTGCCAGGCCGGGCCGAACTCGCCGCCGCCGCGGATGTTGGCCACCACATAGACCCCGCCCCGCTCGAGCCACAGCTTGCCGACGATCGGATCATAGACGGGCAGCTTCGACAGCTGGAAACCGCCATAGGCGTGCAGCAGGGTCGGCGCGGTCCCGTCCATGGCCAGGTCCTTGCGGCGGACGATGAAATAGGGGATCCGGGTCCCGTCCTTGCTGGTCGCCTCCTTCTGCTCGACCACCAGATTGTCGGCGTCGAACCGGGCCGGCAGGGTCTTGACCGGCCGTCCCATCGGCGTCGCCCCCTCGCCGAACATCAGCCGCGTCGGGGTGGTGAAGCCTTCCTCGGTGTAGAAGACATCGTCGCCCTTGTCGGCGGTGCTGACGATGTTCACCGAGGCGTTGTCCAGCCCCAGATACCGCTGCATCAGCCAGGAGCCCTTGATCTGGTTGAAGGTCACCAGGCTGCCGCGGACGTTGTTGTACAGCACCGCCACGACCCGGCTGTCGGTGACGGCGATCTGGTCGCGGTCCAGGGCCTGGCGGTCGCGGGGCTCATACAGGGTCTCGACGATGGGCTCGTCCAGGTCGCTGGCGCGGACCGGCTTGTCGTCGAACTGATGGGCCAGCATGGAGTCGGTATCGACCGCCAGCAGGGCGCCGGACGGGAAGCTCTGGCCCTGCCAGCTCCAGTCCTGCTGCAGCGAGACGATCAGCTTGCCGTTGATCAGCCCGTGGACGTTCGACCGGGTCGGCAGCATCAGCCGCTGGGCCCGCTGCCGGTCGTCCAGCACGTACCAGTTGGTGTTGAAGAAATCGACGCCGTCGCCGATCAGCACGAGCCGGCCGTCCTGCGCGTCACGATAGACCTGCGGCGAGGCGCTGACGTGGTTGGCGTCGGCCTCGAACACCGTCTGGGCCTGATCCAGGCTCTGGTCGCGGCGCAGGATCTTGACGATCCGCCCGTAGCCGGAATCGGTTAGGCTACCCGGACCCCAGTCGCGGGTCAGGATCAGGGTGTCGGGGTCCAGCCAGTCGATGTTCTGCTTGCCCTCGGCCAGGCGGAAGCCGCCGGCGACGAAGCCCTTGCCGCCCGGGCTGAACTCACGAACCTCGACCGCGTCCTTGCCGCCGTTGGACAGCCGCACCAGGCAACGGTCATGGGCCGGCGGGCGACAGCTGGCGCCCTTCCAGATCCAGTTGGCGTTCTCGGCGGCCGACAGGGCGTCGAGGTCCAGCACCGTCTCCCACTGCGGATCGTCGGAGCGGTAGCTGTCCAGTGTGGTGCGGCGCCAGACCCCGCGCACATGGTCGGCGTCCTGCCAGAAATTGTAGATGTGATCGCCGATGAAGTCGGGCTGGGCGATGCGGTCCTTGGCCGACAGCACCGCCAGGGCGTCGGACTGCAGGCCGGCGAAACGGCTGTCCCCGGTCAGAACCGGCTCGCTGCGGGCGTTTTCCCGCGCCACCCACTCCAGGGACCGCTCGCCATTGACCTCCTCCAGCCAGCGGAAGGGATCGGCGCTCTGGGCGATGGCCCCGGCGGAGACCAGGGCGATCGAAAGGCCCGCCAGAGCGGCGGCGAAACGGATCGGACGCATGAAACAACCCTTGAACCTGTTGCCGAGAGCATAAGGCTCCCGGGCTTGGGGACAAGGCGGCAATGTCCTCGCGAGGCCAGACCGGCCACGGACTCTACTTCCTCCCGCCTTCCCGGCGAACGCCGGGACCCAGATTCAGCCCCGGCGCCGGCCGACTATCCGGAAAGTGGAAAGCTCATGCGGCTGGGGCCCCCCCGCCTTCTCGGCGAAGGCCGGGACCCAAATTCAGCCACTCTGCGGGCCGACTATCCGGAAACAGGAGCGCTCATGCGGCTGGGCCCCGGCCTTCGCCGGGAAAGCGGAAAAAACTGCAGCCGAGCCCTCTATTCGTTCGGCTTCAGATAGGGCTCGACCGTGCCGGTCAGCTTGATGGTCATGGGGTTGCCCCTGCGGTCCACCTTGTTGCCGACCGCCACCTTCACCCAGCCCTCGCTGACGCAATACTCGTCGACGTTGGTCTTTTCCTCGCCGCGAAACCGGATGCCGATTCCCTGCTGCAGCAGGTCCTCGTCGTAGTAGGGGCTGCGCGGATTGGTGCAGAGGCGGTCGGGCAGATCGGTCATGGCGGGTCTCGAAAATAGCGCTGGACCGGCTCAATAGCCGCTCAGGCCGCGTCGTGGAAGATCACCCCCAGGGTATGGCGCGCGCCGGACCGCAGGGCGCTGACCCCATGGCGCATGGTCACCCGATAGACCCCCCGGGTCCCGGCGACCGGACGGCTGTTGACCGCGAACACCACCCCGTCGCCCCGCTTCAGCGGAACCACCATGGCCCGCGACTGCATCCTGGGGCGCTGTTCGGTCAACACCAGCTCGCCGCCCTCGAAGTCCTCGCCCGGCTGGTTCAGCAGCACCGCCGCCTGCAGCGGAAAGACATGCTCGCCGTAGAGGTCCTGATGCAGGCAGTTGTAGTCGCCCGGCCCATAGCGCAGCAGCAGCGGCGTCGGCCGGGCCTGTCCGGCGGCGTGGCAGCGGTCGAGAAAGTCCCGATGGTCGTCCGGGAACCGCGTCGCCATCCCCATCGCCTCGTGCCAGCGGTTGGCGATCGGCGCCAGCCGGGGCCACAGCGCGGTTCGCAGGTCCTCAACCAGGTCCGGCAGCGGATAGCTGAAATAGCGATACTCGCCGCGACCAAAGCCATGACGGCCCATGATCACCCGGCTGCGGAAGCCGTCAGGCTGGTCATAGAGGGCGGCCATCCCTTCGCAGGCCTGTCGGTCAAGCAGACCGGGCAGGACGGCGTACCCCTGCGCATCCAGGGCGGCGGCGACCCCGTCCCAGTCCGTCGCCCCGAGCCGCTCCGCAAACAGGTCCGGCCGATGAGCGGCGCTCACGCCGCCGCTTCGCGCTGGATCAGGGCCGCCTTGCGCTCGACGCCCCAGCGATAGCCCGACAGCGAGCCGTCGTTGCGCACCACGCGGTGACAGGGGATGGCGATGGCCAGGGCGTTGGCCGCGCAGGCGCCGGCGACGGCGCGAACCGCCTTGGGCTGGCCGATGGCGGCGGCGATGTCGCGATAGGTGGCCGTGGTCCCCGCCGGGATCTGCCGCAGGGCCTGCCAGACCCGCTGCTGAAACGCGGTGCCGCGCACGTCCAGCGGCAGGTCGAGGCCCTGATCCGGCCGTTCGACCAGCCCGACGACCCGGGCGACCAGGGCGTCGAACCCGGCGTCGTCGCCGATCAGGTTGGCCTTGGGAAAGCGGTCCTGCAGGTCGCGCACCAGCACCGCCGGATCATCGTCCATCAGGATGGCGCAGACCCCCTTGTCGCTGCGCGCCACCAGAATGGCCCCCAGAGAGCTCTGGCCCACGGCGAAGCGGATCTCCGCCCCCCGCCCGCCGGCCCGGTAGTCGCGCGGGGTCATCCCCAGCAGGGCGTCGGACTGGTCATAGAAGCGGCCGGCGGAATTGAACCCGGCGTCATAGATGGCCTCGGTCACCGTGGCGGCGGTCTCCAGTCCCTGACGGACCCGGGCGGCCCGGTGGGCGGCGGCGTAGTCGCGCGGCGTCACCCCGGTCACCGCCTTGAACAGCCGGTGGAAGTGGTGCGGGCTCAGCCCGGCGGCCCGGGCCACGGCGTCCAGCGTCGGCGGCTCCTCCGCCGCCTCGATCATCCGGCAGGCCCCGGCGATCAGGGCCGCGTCGCGCTCGGCCTTCGGCGGCAGGTTCGGCTTGCAGCGCTTGCAGGGCCGGAACCCCGCCTCTTCCGCGGCAACCGCGGTAAGGTGGAAGCCGACATTCTTCGGGTTGGCCGGTCGTGCGGCGCAGGACGGGCGGCAATACACCCCGGTGGTCGCCACCGAATAGAAGAAGCTCCCGTCCGCGCTCGCATCTCGCGCCAGCACCTTTGGCCAGCGTGGGTCCAGTTCGGTCCGGGTCTTGGTCTGGCTCATCGGGTCCCTGAAGGCGAGAACGGTGCTCATCGCTATGTCCTTTCGTGGTGTGCCGCCACCATGAAGAACCGCCGACAGGCCCACGCTCCGGGTCTTGCTCTGCAATCGAAATCGGGGCGCGGTCAGTCCCGTGCAAGAGCGCGCCGCACCGCCTCGGGCTCGCGGTCGATCACTATAAGGAGCACTCGGGCCGCTGCTTCAGGCGTCCGCCGCGCCTGTTCCAGTCCCGTACCCCTTCATCAGCTCCTTCAACGCGTTCGGACGATCAGGTCGCCGATCCTGAGCTGCGCCGAAGTTCAATGGATATTGGGCCAATTGATCCACCTTCTTCCGCTCTCCCCGGCGAAGGCCGGGGCCCATCCGCCTGAGCGCCGGCTTTTCAGGACAATTGGGCCGACACTGCGCCCGAAAATGGATCCCGGCCTTCGCCGGGAAGAGCGGAAGACAAGAGATTGCCTGACTGTCGATCGGTCCTGGACCGGATCAATCGTCTGCTTACTTTAATGATATACGGCATTGCGGCGCCCGCTCCACTTGGCGCCGGACCGCCCTAAACACCCCTACTCGTCGTTGGGAATGTCCAGGATGTTGCCGCAGGCCTTGCAGTGGGAGGCGTCCGGGTCGTGGCGGCGCAGGCCGCAGGCCGGGCAGGGGTGCAGCACCTTGTGCGGTCGGACCAGCAGCTGCATCAGCCGGATGAACAGCGACACCCCGCCCAGCATCACCGCGATCGATAGCAGCCGGCCCCAGACGCCCGGCAGGATCACATCGCCATAGCCGGTGGTCGTCAGGCTGGTCACGGTCCAGTAGAGGGCGTCCATCCAGCCGCTGATGCCCTCATAGCGGCCCAGGAAGGTCGCATAGACCAGGCCGGTGATGACAAAGATGAAGGTCAGCAGCCGCACGGCGGCCTTGACCAGTTCCTCGATGCGGGTGTCGTCGTAGCGCCGCCCGACCGTGCGCCAGAAGAAGTCGCTCTCCACCAGGGTCCACAGCCGCAGCACCCGCAGAAAGCCGAAGTTGGCCAGCCACACCGGAAACAGCAGGGTCAGCAGCACCGCCAGGTCGACCCAGGCCATCGGCCGCTTGAGCCAGCTCTTCAGGTCCGGCGCCGCCAGGAACCGCATCAGAAGGTCCAGCATCAGGAAGACGGCGATGGCGTAGTCGATGGCGTAAAAGATGCCCGTCTTGCGCAGCAGCGGACCGGCGATGAAGAAGGCGATGATCGCCAGGTCCAGCACGATGATGCCGTAGCGAAACTTCACCGCGCCCGGCGAGGCGCCGTGATACAGCGCCCGGGCGCGGGCCTTCAGGCGCAGGCCCGTGCGGTCGGCTTCCGGCGAGTCTGACTTGTCGACCATGGTCCTCAGATAGCCCCGGAGGCGAAAAACGCCAACCGGCGTAACGCCGTCGCCCCGATGCGGTCCCCCCTCACGATCCGCACGGTTTTCCCCTATATAGCCGCTCAGATGACCCGCCCGTTTCTCAAGATGAACGGGCTCGGCAACGACTTCGTCGTCGTCGAGGCCCGCGAACAGCCGTTTCGTCCGACGGAAGCGGAGGCGCGCGCCATCGCCAACCGTGAAAGCGGGATCGGCTGTGACCAGCTGATCGGGCTGGAGTCGTCCGAGCGCGCCGACGCCTTCATGCGCATCTGGAACGCCGACGGCGGCGAGGTCGACGCCTGCGGCAACGCCACCCGCTGCGTCGGCTGGCTGCTGATGCAGGCCAGCGGCCGGGACAGCGCCGTCATCGAGACCGGCGCGGGCCTGCTGCAGGCCGCGCGCGGACCGGAGGGAACCATCAGCGTTGACATGGGCGTCCCGGGCCTGGACTGGCGGCAGATCCCCCTGGCCGAGGAGATGGACACCCGCCGCATCGAGGTGCTGGCGGGCCCCGTCGGGTCCATGCAGCCGCCCGGCGCGGTCAGCATGGGCAATCCCCACGTCGTCTTCTTCCTCGATGAGGAACCGGCCGAGTCCCTGGTGCGGGGCCTGGGCAGCATGATCGAGCACCACCCGCTGTTCCCCGAGGCGGTCAATGTCGGCTTCGCCCATGTCGAGGCGCCGGACCGCATCCGCTTCCGGGTCTGGGAGCGCGGCGCCGGCATGACCCGCGCCTGTGGCACCGGCGCCTGCGCCGCCCTGGTCGCCGCCGCCCGCCGGGGCCTCTCGGCCCGCAAGGCCACCCTGGTGATGGACGGCGGCGAGCTGACCATCGAATGGCGTGAGAGCGACGACCACGTGATCATGACCGGCCCGGTCGAGGTCGAATTCACCGGCCGCCTGCCGCGGGCCGTCGCGGCGTGACCGAAGAGGTTCTCGATCATCCGGCGGTCGACCAGACCGACGCCGGCGCCCGCGTGGTCACCTTCGGCTGCCGTCTCAATGCCTATGAGTCCGAGCAGATCCGCGCCCGGGCCGAGGCCGACGGGGTCGATGCCGGCACCATCGTCTTCAACACCTGCGCGGTGACGGGCGAAGCCGTGCGTCAGGCGCGGCAGGCCATCCGCAAGGCTCGTCGCGAGAACCCGCAAGCCCGCATCGTTGTCACCGGCTGCGCCGCCCAGATCGATCCGGAGGCCTTCGCCGCCATGGGCGAGGTCGATCTGGTGCTGGGCAATGCCGAGAAGGCCGCCCCCGGCGCCCTGCTGCCCCAGCCTGAGAAGGGCCGCGTCCGCGTCAACGACATCATGAGCGTGCGGGAAACCGCCGCCCATCTGGCCGACGGGCTGAAGGACCGCGCCCGCGCCTATGTCGAGATCCAGAACGGCTGCGACCACCGCTGCACATTCTGCATCATCCCCTATGGCCGGGGAAACAGCCGCTCGGCCCCGGCCGGGGAGATCGTCGAGCGGATCGGCCGCCTGGCCGCCGAGGGCTGGAACGAGGTGGTGCTGACCGGCGTCGACCTGACCAGCTGGGGCGCCGACCTGCCAGGCCAGCCGACCCTTGGCCAGCTGGTCGCCCGCATCCTGAAACTGGTTCCGGGCCTGCCGCGCCTGCGCCTCTCCAGCATCGACGCCGCCGAGATCGACCCGGACCTGATGCGGGTGCTGGCCACCGAGACGCGGCTGGTTCCCTATCTGCATCTGTCGCTGCAGGCCGGCGACGATCTGATCCTCAAGCGGATGAAGCGGCGTCACCTGCGGGCCGACGCCCTGAAACTGGTCGCCGATGTGCGGGCCGTTCGCCCCGATGTCGCCTTCGGCTGCGACCTGATCGCCGGCTTCCCGACCGAAACCGAGGAGGCCTTTGAAAACACGGTCCGCCTCGTCGAGGAGGCGGGCCTGGCCTGGCTGCACGTCTTCCCCTACAGCCCGCGCCCCGGCACCCCGGCGGCCCGCATGCCGGCCGTGCCCCGCGCCGTGGTCAAGGACCGCGCCGCCCGCCTGCGCGCGGCGGGGGCGGCGGCCCTGGCCCGCCATCTGGACCGCCAGATCGGCCGGGTGGTGGAGGGCCTCGTCGAACGCCCCGGCTTCGCCCGCGCCCCCGACTTCACCGAGATCGTCTTCGAGGGCGAGGCCGCCCCCGGGACCCTGACCCCCCTGCGCATCACCGGCCACGACGGCGCCAGGGCGATCGGCGAACCGGTCTGACAGCTCTCCAATCCCTCCGTCATCCCGGACAGGCCGCAGGCCTGATCCGGGACCCAGGGACGGTCAACCGGCGCCAGCCATTGTCGATACCCCTGGGTCCCGGCGCTTCGCTGCGCTACGGCCGGGATGACGGGCCGAATGCGTCGCCTACTTCCCCTTGAACTCCGGCAGCCGCAGGTCCCACCGGATCGCCGCGCCGCGCAGGGCGAAAGCGCAGCCCGACCCGAGAATCCCCGCCAGAATCCGGTCCACGCCCAGCCCCGCCAGCACGACAAACACCGTCGCCCCCAGGATCGTCGCGCTGACATAGATTTCCCGTTGCAGCAGGACCGACGGCTCCCCCGCCACCACGTCGCGCAACACCCCGCCGAAGGTGGCCGTCATCATCCCCATGACCACCGCCGAAATCGGATGCACGCCCAGCGACAGGGCCTTGGCCGCCCCCACCACCGCATAGACGGCCATGCCGATCGCATCCAGCCACAGCAGCGCGGTCATCCGCCAGGTCGAACGGCCGACCACCCATACCGCCACCGCCGCGCCGATGCAGGTCAGCAGGTATCCGGGCCGGTTGATCCAGAACACCGGCGCGTCGATCAGCAGGTCGCGCAGGGTGCCGCCGCCAACCCCGGTCATGGCCGCGAAGAACATGAAGGTGACGATGTCATGCTTGCGCCGCGCCGCCGCCAGCGCCCCGGTGGCCCCGAACACGGCCACCGCGGCGTAGTCGAACAGCAGAAAGGCGGTGTCGAGGTTGGGCATGCGTCGCTCTCCTGGTCCGGTCGACCTTCGCAGGCCTTTCCAGACCCCCGCCTCCCCGGCGAAGGCCGGGGTCCAGAGTCAGCCGCGGATCCCTGAAGCTGACCACCCGATGCGTCCATCGATCGTCGGTGCTCTCTAGGCCGCATGACCGCCGCTTGAAAGCCCGGCCATCAGCGCTACCCTCCGGTCATGGCCGAAGTCATCAATCTGCGCGTCCGCAAATGGGCCGGCAAGCTGGCCGAACTGCTGGGTCGGCCGGGCGAACCGGAGGCCTTCTCCGACCGCACCCTGATCGCCATCATCGACAACAACAGCGATGAAGACATCGCCGACATGCTGGCCCTGCCGCTGCCCCGCAAGGGCGGGTAATTTCACCCGGACGCAATGACCGGCCCGATCCGGCGCGGTCCTGGCCACCCGTCTCCGACTGTCATCCGCCGGCCCCTACATTTCCCGCCGACAGACCTACGCCCGACCTACGCCGCCACCTACGCGCCCTGACAACCGCCCCACGCACGGACTACAGCCTTTTCAATCACTTGCCGCCTCGTCCGCCGCTGCCCGCCATGCTAGACTCCGGCATCGACCACAAAGGTAGGCCAGGGCCCCTTCGCCGGGCGTGACCTTGCCCGCGCCGCAGGCTAAACCCCGCCCATGGCAGAACAGAAACAAGGCTGGTTCCAGCGCCTGACCAGCGGGCTTTCCCGCTCATCCCAGGCGATGACCCAGCAGGTCACCGAGATCTTCAAGAAGCCCCTCGACCAGGCCCAGCTGGACGAGCTGGAGGAGATGCTGATCGAGGCCGACCTTGGCCCCCGCGCGGCCGGCCGCATCACCCAGGCCTTCTCCGACGCCAAGTTCGGCAAGGCGGTGTCGGACCAGGAGGTCAAGGAAGCCCTGTCCGACCTGGTGACGAAGGAGCTTCAGGACCGCCAGGGCGTCTTCGATCCGCTGTCGGGGCCGCGCCCCTATGTGGTGCTGTTCATCGGGGTCAATGGCTCGGGCAAGACCACGACGCTGGGCAAGATCGCCGCCGACCTGACCGCCAGGGGCGCCAGGGTCCTGATCGTCGCTGGCGACACCTTCCGCGCCGCCGCCGTTGAACAGCTGAAGGTCTGGTCCGAACGGGCCGGCGCCGACTTCATGTCCCGCGACACCGGCGCCGACGCCGCGGGCCTGGCCTTCGACGCCGTCGCCCGGGCGAAGGCGGAAGGCTACGACGTGGTGCTGATCGACACCGCCGGCCGGCTGCAGAACAAGCAGGGCCTGATGGACGAGCTGCTCAAGGTCATCCGCGTCCTGAAGAAGGTCGATCCCGAGGCGCCGCACGAGACCCTGCTGGTGCTCGACGCCACCGTCGGACGCAACGCCCTGAGCCAGGAGAACCTGTTCGGCAACCAGATCGGCGTCTCCGGCATTGTCATGACCAAGCTGGACGGCACCGCCCGGGGCGGGGTCCTGGTTCCGGTGGCCCAGGCCTCCGACTCCCCCATCAAGCTGATCGGCGTCGGGGAGGGGATCGACGATCTGCAACCCTTCGACGCCCGCGCCTTCTCCCGCTCGCTCGTCGGGCTGGAGGCCTAGAGCGTGACCCGATTTGATGTCCTCAAATCGGGACGCTCTCGTTTTTTCGTGGTCGCGCGTTTGATCCGATAACCGGCTCCCACTTATCGGAACGCGCTCTAGAGGATACCCATGGCCGAGACTTCCAATTCAAAGGGCTGGATCCGCACCGCCGTCGATTTCGGCGGCCTGCTGGCCTTTTTCGTCGGCTTTCTGATCTACCGTTTCCAGGGCGTGCCGGAGCCTCTGGTGCCGGCAACCTGGTGGCTGGTGTTCGGCTCGGCCGCGGCCCTGGTCGTCGGCTATCTGGCGGAACGGCGGATCGCGCCGATGCCGCTGATTTCCGGTCTGCTGGCGCTGTTCTTCGGAACCCTGACCCTGGTGTTCAAGGATCCGGTCTTCATCAAGATGAAGGCCACCGTGACCATGGGCCTGTTCGGCGTGGTCCTGCTGGGCGGGCTGCTGGCCCGGCGCAACTTCCTCAAGATGCTGATGGGCAGCCAGCTGGCCATGAGCGCCCGCGCCTGGCGGGCCTTCACCCTGCGCTACGGTCTGTTCTTCCTGGCGCTGGCGGCGACAAACGAGATCATCTGGCGCACCCAGTCGCCGGATATTTGGATCACCTTCAAGGTGTTCGGCATCCTCGGTCTGACCCTGCTGTTCTCCATCAGCCAGATGCCGCTGATCATGCGCGGCATGAAGGAGGCCGAGGCCGAGGGGGCGCCGCATGTCGAGGCCGGGGAGGCCGCGCCCATTCCGCCCCAGATCATCGAATAATCTGTCGTCAAATCGACGCGAACACCGCCTATGCTCCGTATCCGGTCGATGGCCGGAGGGGATCATGCCGAAAGACAAGCAGGTGAAGCGTTCGACGGCCTCTGTTGGCCACCTGTTGCACCGCGCCTCGCAGCGCGCCCTTGATCTCTACGCCGCCGAAGCCGGACCCGGCGCCGTCACCCAGCGCCAGCACGCGGTGCTGGCGGCGGTCTCCGAACGGGAAGGCGCCGCCCAGGCCGATCTGGTCGCCGCCACCGGCATCGACCGCTCGACCCTGGCCGACATGGTCGCCCGGATGATCGACAAGGGCCTGCTGGCCCGTGAGCGCTCGGCCCTGGACGCCCGCGCCAATTCGGTGCGGTTGACCGATGCGGGTCGCGAGGCTCTTGACAGCATCGGCCCCAAGACGGCCGCCGCCGATGCCGCCCTGATGGCCCTGTTGCCCAAGGGCCGCCGCGAGGCGCTGCTGGAGTCGCTGGAAATGCTGGCCTCCGGCGAGCCAGTGGCCAAAAAGGTCAAGGCGCCCAAGCCGCCCAAGGCCGACAAGCCCGCCAAGACGGCCGCCGCCAAGTCCGGCAAGGCCGACAAGAAGAAGAAAAAGAAGGACAAGGTCGCCAAGGCGGCCTGATCCCGAAACCGCTGAAGTCAGGACTTTCCGGCCGATTGGCGACCCGTCGGCCGGCGCGGATCGCCTAGACCCTTTCAGGCTTTGATGTACGCATCAAAGCCTGATCAAAAGGGTCTGGAATCAAATATTTAGAGCATGTCCGGGCGGGCGAACCGCGTACACTTCGCCCTGACATGCTCTAG
>JAHBYC010000065.1 GCA_019636175.1 Caulobacter sp.
GAGGCCCATGTAGTCGGCGCCCTTCTGGCGCACCGCCTCGTCGGGGTGGCCGTGGCTCAGGTCGCCCTGCAGGGCGGTCCAGAACAGGAAGGCGCGGCCGGCCTCGATGATCGCCTTGCTGTCGAGCAGCATGCGGCGCACGTCGGGGTGGACGATGATGGGATCGGCCGGGCCGTCGGGGTTCTTGGGGCCGGTCAGGGAGCGGCCCTGCAGGCGGTCCCTGGCGAATTCGGCGGCGGCCTGGTAGGCGGCCTCGGCCTGGGCGACGCCCTGCAGCCCGACGCCGATGCGGGCCTCGTTCATCATCACGAACATGATCTTGAGGCCGGCGTTCTCCTCGCCGATCAGGTAGCCGACGGCGTCATCATAGGCCATCACGCAGGTGGCGTTGCCGTGGATGCCCATCTTCTCCTCGAGGCCGGCGCATTTGACCCCCTCGTTCCGCGCCCCGACCGAACCGTCGGCGTTCGGGAAATACTTGGGCACGATGAACAGGCTGATGCCCTTGACCCCGGCCGGAGCGCCCTCGATGCGGGCCAGGACGAGGTGGACGATGTTGTCGGCCATGTCGTGCTCGCCGGCCGAGATCCAGATCTTCTGGCCGGTGATGCGGTAGGTCCCGTCGGCCTGGGGCACGGCCTTGGTGCGCAGCAGGCCCAGATCGGTGCCGCAGTGCGGCTCGGTCAGGTTCATGGTGCCGGTCCATTCGCCGGTGACCATCTTCGGAAGATAGGTTTGCTTCTGCTCGTCGGTGCCGCCCGTGTGGATGGCTGAATAGGCGCCGTGGGCCAGGCCCGGGTACATCGAGAACGCCATGTTGGCGCTGGACGACATCTCGCTGAAGGAGAGGTTGACGACGTGCGGCAGGCCCTGGCCGCCATAGGCCGGGTCAGACCCCAGACCCGTCCAGCCGCCCTCGCACAGCTGCCTGTAGGCCTCCTTGAACCCGTCGGGCGTGGTGACGGTGTTGTCCTGGCGCCAGGTGCAGCCCTGCTTGTCGCCCACAGAATTCAGGGGCGCCAGAACCTCGCCGGTGAACTTGCCGGCCTCCTCGATGATCGCCTTGACCACATCCAGCGACGCGTCGGCGAAGGCGGGCAGGTCCTCGTACTGGTCGATCCTGAGGACATCTTCGAGCAGGAAGACGTGGTCGCGCACCGGCGGTTGATAGGCCATGCTGGGTTCCGTGATCTCTTGGGGCTGAAACGCAAAACGGGGCCGGCTCGCGCCGGCCCCTCTTGAAACAGGGTCTTGTGGCTACTTGCCCATGGCCATTTCGGCATGGCCGTCGAGGCGGGCCCGCAGCATCTGGTCGTAGTCGGCGGCCTTGGGCAGCAGGTCGGGGCGCTTTTCGGCCAGCCGCGTCTCGAGACGCTCACAGGCGGTCTTGAGCTCGGTGATGGCGCCCTCGATGTCCTCGCGCTGCTGTTCCAGCACGACGATCTTCTCGCGGAATTTCTTCAGGGAGTGGGCGTTCTGGTGCATCGCGTCGTCGCCCTCGTCGTACAGCTCGAGGATCTCGCGGATTTCCTGCAGCGACAGGCCCACGCGCTTGCCGCGCAGGATCAGGATCAGGCGGGCCCGGTCCTTGTAGCTGTAGACCCGGTTCATCCCGTCGCGGGCCGGAGTCAGCAGACCCTTGTCCTCATAGAAGCGCAGGGCGCGGGGGGTGGCTTTGAACTCGGTGCAAAGCTGACGGATGGTGAAGGTCCGCTCGGGGCGGCGCAGTTCCATAGCCATGGTCGTTCTCCCTGATGTGAGGTCTGATGCCCTTTAGGGAGAAACGCTAAATCCCGTTTACGTCAACGTCAAGCGGTGAGTTGCGGGCCGCACAGGCAAAGGGCCGGCCCCTTTCGGAGCCGGCCCCGCCGTCGTTGTTGGGTGTTTCGCCGTTACCAGCTGGCGCGGTTGTAGCCGGTGGGCCGGACATAGTCGGCGGCGACATAGCCGATGCCGACGCCGCGCTGGCTGACCAGCACCCAGTCCCCGCGCCGGGCGTAGGCCAGGGCCTCGAAGGTCTCGCCGCGGGTCAGGCGACCCACAACGCCCGACCGGGTGTCCGGAGCGGCGCGCAGGTTGACGGTGGTGGTAGCGATGAACCGCCCGCCGGCCCGCTGCAGCCGGGTCGGCTGCACATAGCTGGCGAATCGATAGCCGTCGCGCACATAGGTGTCGTTGCGGCCGTAGCGGTCGCCGTAGCCGCCCGCATAGGGCGCCTGGGCGTCGTTGGCCTGGGCCTTGCAGCCGATGTAGCCGCCGGCGGCGGCGCCGAGACCCGCGCCGATCACGGCGCCGGCGGTGCGTTCGTTCTTCGACACCTTGGAGCCCAGCAGGCCGCCGATCAGGGCGCCGATCAGGGCGCCGCCCTCCTGCTTGCCGCCGGGGGCGCTGCAGGTGGTCGGGGTGTCGGCCGGGCGGCCATAGGACTGGGCCGAGGCGGCGACCGGGGCCGCGGCGACGCCGAGGGTGGCGGCGAGGGTCAGGGCGAGACCGGCCTTGGCGATGGGGCTTTGAGCTTTCATGGTCATCTACTCCTCAAAATCGTCTCGGCCCGGAGGCGTCCGGGAGCCGATGGGACAGGTTATGAGGGGCGCCGCCTGAACGGCGTCGGAAGCGGTCGTTATGTTGCGTTCAGACTGATGAAGCCGGTCCGGCGGGCGCTCAAAGGCTCCGCCGCATCTCATCCCAGGCCGTCGCCAGCCTGTCCCGGTGGGTCGGACCGGCGATGTCGATCAGGGCCCGGGCCCGGGCGTCGAGGTCGAGGCCGCGCAGGTCGGCGACCCCGTGCTCGGTGATCACCACCCCCACGTCGGCCCGGGGAACCGAGACGCAGCCCGGCGACAGGCGGGGGACGATGCGGCTGATGCTGTCGCCCCTGGCCGAGGCCGGCAGGGCGATGATCGGGACCCCGCCGTCCGACAGGCGGGCGCCGCGCAGGAAGTCGGTCAGACCGCCGACGCCGGAAATCTGCCGCCCGTTCTGGAACTCGGCGTTGGCCTGGCCGAACAGGTCGATCTCCAGAGCCGAGTTGACCGCCACCAGCCGCGGAATCGAGGCCAGGACGCGAATGTCGTGGGTGTGGTCGGAAGGCTCGAAGCGGATGCGCCGGTCGCCGAGGCGCTCGCGCAGACGGGCGGTTCCGGCCGCCAGGCCGGTGACCACGCTGTCGACGGCCGCCTCGTCCAGCAGATCGACCAGCGGGTCGGTGACCATGCCCGAATGAATCTTCAGTCCCCGTCGCCCCCGCAGGCCCTTCAGGGCGGCGACCCCGGCCTTGCCGACGCCGAACTGCAGGCTGGCGCCCTCA
The DNA here is from genome assembly GCA_019636175.1 of Caulobacter sp. Taxonomy (GTDB): domain Bacteria; phylum Pseudomonadota; class Alphaproteobacteria; order Caulobacterales; family Caulobacteraceae; genus Caulobacter. The sequence continues at coordinate 3,308 of JAHBYC010000065.1, forward strand.
GGGGCGACATCGGCGATATGGCCGGCGATGACCTCGAAGGCCGGGTCCAGGGCGCCGGCGTCATAGTCGAGGACCGGATGATCGGTCTCGCAGACCAGATCGAAAGCCTCCAGCGGCCAGGCGGGGCCATTCACCGCCGGAAGGTTGGGATTGATGATCGCCAGCTTGAAGACATCGGCCCGCCGCATCACCGCCGGCGCGAGGTCGCTGGCCACACTGAGCGTCACCTGGCCGTCGGGGCCCGGGGGGCTGACCTGGAAGACGGCGGCGTCGAGCGGCGTGGCGGCCAGCCAGTGAAAGGTCTGGAACCAGGTCAGGGGGCGCAGGGTGAAGCGGCCGGCCTCGAAGGCCTCGCGCCAGTCGCCGGACACGAAGGTCCCCTCGCTGGTCGCGGTGTCCGACAGGGCGGACCAGTCGGACCGGTTGATGCCGGGGATCGGCGCGCCGACGAAACAAATCCGGTCGGCGAGGCCGTGCGTAGCTTCCAGCGTCGCCTTCAGCGCCAGGACCTCTCCGGGGCCGAAGGGGACAAAAAGCCGGCCGCCACGGCGGCTCGTCACCTGACGGGCGAGCTGTTCGACAGCCTGATCAATCGGGAGGCGAATCATGTCAGTATCCATTCAGATGGCGTCGGCAACTTTCCCCCCGCCAGCGAGTTCTGCGTACGAACCCCGGCCCCTTTTGGACAAGAGCCGCTACGTCATGCAAACGACCGCACATCAGCCCTCGGGCCTTCTGAAGCCCCTCCTGTGGATCTCCGGGGCCTTCTTCGCCACCGGCTTCCTCGGCTATCTGGCCATCGGGTTGAACAGCCTGCCGGGCTGAGGCGGCTCCAGGTTTTCCAATAAAATTCAGCTCATCCCGGCATTCGCCGGGAGGAGCGGTAACGGAGAGCTACCCGGCCCCCGTCGACCCGAACCCGCCGGCGCCGCGCGCGGTCTCGTCCAGCGTCTCCACCACGGACCATCGCGCCTGCACGACCGGGGCGATGACCAGCTGGGCGATGCGGTCGCCCCGTCGGATGACGAAATCCTCTTCCCCCAGATTGATCAGGATCACCTTCACCTCGCCGCGATAATCGGCGTCGATGGTGCCGGGGGTGTTGAGACAGGTGACGCCCGCCTTGGCCGCCAGCCCCGAGCGGGGCCGCACCTGGGCCTCGAAGCCGGCCGGCAGGGCGAAGCTGAGGCCGGTCGGAACCATGGCCCGGGCCATCGGCGCCAGGGTGAGCGGGGCCTCGTCCGGAACGGCGGCCCGCAGATCCATGCCGGCGGCGCCGCCGGTCTCATAGGCGGGCAGGGGCAGGCCCTCGGCATGGTCCAGCTGGACCACGGCGATTTGCGGCGACTTTGCTGAACTCACGCCAGATCCTCCGCGATCTTCGTCGCCAGCTTCATCGCCACCTCCGCCTTGGGCGCCGTCGGCCAGCGTTCGACGCCGGTCTTGCCGACGATCATCACGGTATTCTCCGCCCCGCCCATCACGCCCGGCTGGGTGACGTCGTTGGCGACAATCCAGTCGCAGCCCTTGCGGGTCAGCTTGGCGCGGGCGTGGGCTTCCACGTCGTTGGTCTCGGCCGCGAAGCCGACGACCACCTTCGGCCGGCCGGCGCCCTTGGCCGCCAGGGTGGCGAGGATGTCGGGGTTCTCGACCAGGGTCAGGACCGGCGGACCGCCCTTGCCCTTCTTCAGCTTCACGCCAAAGGCCTCGTCGGGGCGCCAGTCGGCCACGGCGGCGACGCAGACCGCCGCATCGGCGGGAAGGGCCGACTGGCAGGCCGCCAGCATCTCGCGGGCGCTCTGGATGTCGATGCGGTCGACGCCGGCCGGCGTCGGCTGGCTGACCGGCCCGGCGACCAGGGTCACCCGGGCGCCCAGGCGGGCGCAGGCGGCGGCGATGGCGAAGCCCTGGGCGCCGCTGGAGCGGTTGGTCAGAACCCGTACCGGATCGAGGGCCTCGGCGGTCGGACCGGCGGTGACCAGCACATGGCGACCCTTGAGCGGACCGTCCTGAAGGCGGGCCATGATGGCCTCGAAGATGGCCTGGGGCTCGGCCATCCGGCCCTCGCCGAACTCGCCGCAGGCCATCGCCCCCTCGTCCGGCCCCACGAAGCTGACGCCGTCGGCCTTCAGGGTCGCCAGATTGCGCCGGGTGGCGGCGTGCTCCCACATCCGCACATTCATCGCCGGAGCCATCAGCACCGGCTTGTCGGTCGCCAGCAGGGTGGTCGCGGCCAGATCGCCGGCCAGCCCGTTGGCCGCCCTGGCCATCAGGTCCGCGGTGGCCGGGGCGACGACGACCAGATCGGCCGACCGCGACAGCTGGATGTGACCCATCTCCGACTCGTCGGTGAGCGAGAACAGCTCGCTGTAGACGCGGTCCTCGGCCAGGGCCGACAGCGACAGGGGGGTGACGAACTCCGCGCCGGCGCGGGTCAGCACCGGCCGCACGGCGACCCCGGCCTTGCGCAGCAGCCGGGTCAGCTCCAGCGCCTTGTAGGCCGCGACGCCGCCGCCCACGATCAGCAACACCCGCTGTTCCGCCAAGGTCCGCGCTCCCGTCAAATCCTGCGCCTTCCTAGCGGCTTTAAGGGAATCGCCAAACAGGACTCGACAATGTTCACGTTTTGATCTTTGTTGGCGATCATCGCTATCTGAACGAGAGAGCCCGCCATGTCTCGCCTGCTGACCGCAACCGCCGCCATCGCGGCCCTGCTCGCCCTGGCCGCCTGCGACGGCGGACCGGCGAGCAAACCCGCCCGGGTCCAGACCGATGCGCCGACCGCGGGCGGATCACGGGCCTCGGCCGGGGATTCCGCCGTCGAGACCGCCGCCGGCGCCGTTGACGGACCCGACAGCGCCGCCCCGGCCGTCGATCCGCGCACCCAGCCGGTCCCGATGCTGGACGGCAAGCCGATGTGGGCCGCCAACCGGCGGCTGACCGCCGAGGAAGCGGCCCGGAAACAGTTCGACCGCAATGGCGAGGCCTTCGGCGCCAGCAGCGTCAAGGACTACGCCCGCAAGGCCCACGCCTTCGTCGAGAACCCGCCGGCCGGGACCGAGACCATCAAGCGGGCCTATGGCACGATCATGTACGACCCCAAGTCCAACACCTTCGTCGCCACCGACAAGAACGGCGTCCCCCGGGCGATGTTCAAGCCCGATGACGGCCCCGCCTACTGGGCCCAGCAGAAAGAACGCGGCGAGCGCGGCGGCGCCGGCCGCCGCCGCAACCGCGACGACGGCTGATTGCAGACAGAGTCCGGGCGACTTCCCCAGCCGGAGATTGCGCAGCAATCGAAGGGTGGGGATGTCCCCAAGAAACCCGCCGACTAACGCAGGACCATGGCCGCGAGGAAGGCGACGCCGGCGGCCGCTGCGCCGATGGCGAACCACAACGCCCGGGCGGGGCTTTCCTCAAGGACGACCGGCGCCGGCGGCGGCGGGGTTTCCGCAAGCTTGATGATGGCCCGGGCGGCGCGGTGGACCTCGCCGGCCAGTTCCTTGACCCGCGCGGCCGGCGACAGCTCCCGGGTGACCCAGCGGCGCACCACCGGATCGGCGGCGGCCCACAGGTCGTGGTCGGGGTAGATGGCCCGGGCGACTCCCTCGACGGTGACCATGGTCTTTTGCAGCAGCACCAGTTCGGGGCGCAGATGCATGTCGAACAGGGCCGTGATCTCGAACAGCTGGGCCAGCAGCCGCCCCATCGACACCTGGCTGGCGGCGCGGCCGAACACCGGCTCTCCCACCGCCCGCAGGGCCTGCGCGAAGGCGGCGCGGTCGTGGTGGGCGGGCACATAGCCGGCCTCGAAATGCACCTCGGCGACGCGGGCGTAGTCGCGGGTCAAGAAGCCGTAGAGAATTTCCGCCAGGAATCGCCGCTCCATCGGTCCGATGCGGCCGATGATGCCAAAATCGATCGCCGTCAGCCCCGCCGGCGGGGCGACGAACAGATTGCCCTCGTGCAGGTCGGCGTGGAAGACGCCGTGATCGAGCGCCTGGGCGAGAAAGGCGCGGATCAGGTTGTCGGCCAGGGCCTTGCGGTCGAAGGCCGGATCGTCCAGCGCCGCCGGGTCCGACAGGGGCCGCCCGCCCGCCCATTCCTGGGTCAGCACCCGCCGGGCGACGCCGTCCCAGACGATGGGCGGCGCGGCCATGAAGGCGTCCCGCGCCATGATCTCGCGCAACTCGTCGGCGCCGGCGGCCTCGAACCGCAGGTCCAGTTCCAGTTCGAGCGCCCGGATGACGGTCTCGACAAAGGCCTGCGGCTCGAGCCGGCGAGCCGGCGGAACCAGGGCGTGAATCCAGCGGGCGGCCAGCCGCAGGGCGGCGCTGTCCCGGGCGGCCTGCAGCTCGACGCCCGGCCGCAGCACCTTGATCGCCACCTTGCGGCCGTCGAGCAGGGTCGCCGGATGGGCCTGGGCCAGGGAGGCGGCGGCGACCGGTTCGCCGAGATCGGCGTACAGGCTGTCGATGGGCCGCCCGAGCGCCCGGGCGATCTCGACCCGCGCCTGGTCGGTGGGAAAGGGCGCCAGCTGGTCGCGCAGATGGGCCAGGTCGGCGGCGAAGGCGGCCCCGAAGATGTCGGCCCGGGTGGCGAGAAATTGCCCCAGCTTGATGGCGACCGGCCCCTGGGCCTCCAGAACACGGGCCAGCCGCTCGCCGGGCCGTCCCTGCCGCGCCGCCCGCCCGGCCGCCAGCCGCAGGACGCCCGCCGTCAGGCGCGCCGACGGCGGCAACACCGGTTCGATCTCGCGGGGCAGCAGGGCGTCAGCCCGTATCAGGGCCCAGCCGGCGCCGATCAGTCGGCCCAGGGCCGTCAAACTCGCCATGCCCGCTAGATCGCCCAACCCTGATGCAGGGCCGCCACGCCGCCGGTGAAGTTGGTGTAGGTGACGCGGCTGAAACCGGCCTCGCGCATCAGGGCGGCGAAGGCCTCCTGGTCCGGGAAGCGGCGAATGCTCTCGACCAGATACTGATAGCTCTCGCGGTCGCTGGCCACCCAGTCGCCGATGGCGGGGATGGCCTTGAAGCTCCACAGGTCATAGGCGCCGCGCAGCGCCTCGCTGACCGGCCGCGAAAACTCCAGGCAGAGGAAGCGGCCGCCCGGTTTCAGCACCCGCCGAGCCTCGCGCAGGGCGGCGGAGATGTCGGTGACGTTACGGATGCCGAAGCTGATGCAGTAGGCGTCGGCGCAGGCGTCGGGCAGCGGCAGCCGCTGGGCGTCGGCGACGCCCCAGGTCATCTCCGGCTCGCCGCCCTTCTCGATGCCGGCGGCGATCATCTCGCCGTTGTAGTCCAGCACATGGACCACGCCATCGGGGCCGCCGCGACGCAGCTGGGCCGCGCGCATCATCTTCGAGAAGCGCCGGGCCATGTCGCCGGTGCCGCCGGCCAGATCGAGGATGGTCTCGCCGGGCTGGGGATTGAGCCGGGCGGCGACCGCATCCTTCCACAGGCGATGCACGCCGGCGCTCATCAGATCGTTCATCAGGTCGTATCGCCCGGCGACCCGGTCGAAGACGCCCCGCACCAGACCCGGCTTTTCCGCCGGATCGACATCCCGGTACCCGAAGGTCGCGCTGTTCTGGCTCATGCTCCCGTCCATAGACCGCGAGGCTGCTCTCCGCTAGCGGTGAGGCGTCAAACGAGAGCGTCCATGCCCGAGCTTCCAGAAGTCGAAACCGTCCGCCGTGGTCTGGGACCGGTGCTCGAGGGCCACCGGCTGGTCCGGGTGCAGCTTCGCCGGCCGGACCTGCGGTTTCCCCTGCCCGACGGCTTCGTCCAGCGCCTGACCGGAGCCACCATCACGCGGCTCGACCGGCGGGCCAAGTATCTGGTCGGACATCTGGACCGGGACGACGTGCTGGTGATGCATCTGGGCATGACCGGTCGCTTCGAGATCGACGGCGCCGTGCCGGGCGCGTTTCATCGTCCCGTCGAGACCGACCCCGAAAAGGCGGCCAGGCACGCCCATGTGGTCTTCGAGACCGCGGCCGGCGCCATGGTCACCTATCACGATCCCCGACGGTTCGGATTCATGAGCCTGCTGCCGGCGGACGACTGGCAGGCTCATCCCTGGTTCGCCGGCATGGGACCCGAGCCGCTCGGCGACGGGTTCACCGCCGACACCCTGGCGGCGGCCTTCAAGGGCCGAAAGCAGGGACCCAAGACCCTGCTGCTGGATCAGCGCGTCGTCGCGGGTCTCGGCAACATCTATGTCTGCGAGGCCCTGCACCGGGCCGGAATCTCGCCGCTGAAGCCGGCGGGCGGGGTCTCGAGGAAGCGCCTGGGGCTGTTGACGACGGCGATCAAGGATGTGCTGGCCGAGGCCGTGGAGGTCGGGGGCTCGACCCTGCGCGACTTCGCGGCGGCCGACGGAGCCCTGGGCTATTTCCAGCATCGCTTCAGGGTCTATGACCGTGAGGGCGAACCCTGCCCGACCCCCGGATGCCGGGGAACGATCGCGCGGGTGGTTCAGGGCGGCCGCTCCACCTTCTACTGCCCGGTCTGTCAGAAGTAGGGTGACGGCTGTGGGGCGGCGACCGGCGGGCCGGTTTCGTCAGAGCCCGAAGTCGTAGCCGAAATCGTGCTTCAGGTGCTCGCGCAGGATGGCCTGAAGCCGGGCCGTGGTCTGTGGCGTCCAGACCGTATCGCCGACCCCGTCCCGCCGCACCGCCTGGGCCGGCGCGTCCGGATCCATATGGGCCAGCATGACATCCTTCGAGCCGGCCGCGACGCCCGCCGCGATGGCGTCCGGGGTCAGGACCATGCCCAGATGCCGCGCCAGCTGGTCCAGGCCGGCCGCCGGGTCTCGCCGGAAATCCTCGTACTTCAGAACCAGGGTCTCCTCGGGAAACCGCGCCGCCACCTCGCCCCAGCGGTTCATGAAGCGGATGTACCACCAGACATCACAGACATAGGCCTTGGAGGTCGGGTCGCCCTCGACATAGGTCTCGAAGGGGACGGCGTACTTGTCCTTCCACTTTTCGTAGTTGGAGATCAGCACGTCGCGCATGTCCCGCATCACCACGCCATAGACGGGCAGCGGCGCCAGGCCCCGCACCCAACCCCACTGCACCGGATAGGCGGGGATCGAATGGCTGGAGGCGATGCGCGGTGCGCCCGGGTGAGACCGCTTGTGCTTGGGATGGCCGATGACGGCGTTGGAGCTGTTGTTGTTGTAGAACTGCGGCGGCTCCATGCCGTACTGATGCGACATCGCCCAGGACAGCATCCACTTGATCCAGTGGGTGCCGGAGTGCTGGCCGGTGACCAGATAGCCGTCCCAGTCGCGATGCTTGATCAGCGACAGATTGGTCAGGTCGCGGTTGAGGCTGTGAAGGGCGAAGGCGGTGTTCATCGAAGCGAGTCTCCGGCCTTGAGCGTCGCGGCCAATGCGTTCAGAAAACGGCTATGACCTACCAAACCCTTCTCGTCGAGACGCCCGAAGCCGGCGTCACCCTCATCCGCCTCAATCGCCCCGAGGCGCTCAACGCCCTCAACAGCCAATTGCTGGGCGAACTGGGACAGGTTCTCGACGCTTGTGAAACCGACGACAGCGTCCGGTGCCTGGTGCTGACCGGTTCGGAAAAGGCCTTCGCCGCCGGGGCCGACATCAAGGAGATGTCGGACAAGACCTATGCGGAGATGTTCAAGCTGGACTTCTTCACCGCCGCCGCCCGGCGCATCGAGACATTCCGCAAGCCGATCATCGCCGCCGTCAGCGGCTACGCCCTCGGCGGCGGCTGCGAACTGGCCATGATGTGCAGCTTCATCATCGCCGCGGAGAGCGCGAAGTTCGGCCAGCCCGAGATCAATCTGGGCGTGGCGCCGGGCATCGGCGGCACCCAGCGGCTGACCCGGTTTGTCGGCAAGTCCAAGGCCATGGACATGATCCTGACCGCCCGAATGATGGACGCCGCCGAGGCCGAGCGGTCCGGTCTGGTGTCGCGGGTGGTGGCCAATGACAAACTGCTGGACGAGGCCCTCGCCGCGGCGAAGAAGATCGCCGGCCAGTCGCCGCTGGCCGTGGCGATGAACAAGGAACTGGTCGAGGCGGCCTAT
>JAHBYC010000066.1 GCA_019636175.1 Caulobacter sp.
GAGGCGTCCGGGTCTTCGGCTTCGGCCGCGACCGGTCCGGACGGCTCCGGCCCACCGGTCACCGCCCGGGCCACGCCCGCCATCAGGGCCTGCCGCGCCTTCAAGGGCTGGCGTGTCGCCCCGATCAGCACGGCCACCGCATAGACCCGGCCGTCCGGCGCGGTGATCAGGCCGACGTCGTTGTATCCCGTGGCCAGCGAGCCCATCACCTGGCCGGTGCCGGTCTTGTGGGCGATCCGCCAGCCGGGGGCCAGCCCCGCCCGCATCCGGCCGGCGCCGGTAACGCTGCCGGCCATGGTGTCCAGCATCAGGGCGGTCGAGTCCGGCGACAGCAGCTGACCCCGGTGCAGCCGCGCCAGGGCGCCGACAATCCCCACAGCCGTCGCCCCGTCCGGCGGCGCGGCCAGATAGCCCTCCAGCGCCGCCTTGCGCTTCTCCTGAGGCAGCGCCTCGCGATCCTCCCAGAAGGCCCGACCAAATGAGTATTCCGGCTTCCAGGTCAGCCCGGCCGCCGCCGTCTGCATGGTCCGCTCGCCAGGGCCATAGCGCACCCCGTCCAGATTGCGCCCGACCACCGCCACCTCCACCGCGAACGGCCCGCCCAGCCGACGGACCAGGGCGTCATTGGCGGCGTTGTCGCTCTGCTGCAGAGCGCGCCGGATCAGGTCCCGCAGACTGGTGGTGAAGCCGCTCTCCCCGACCAGCCTGCGGATCGGCTGGTAGAAGATGCTCAGTTCGTCCTTGTGGATGGTGACCGTCTCGTCGAGCGACAGCTCGCCCCGATCCGCCGCCGCCAGGATTCCAAGGGTGACCCACAGCTTGCTGACGCTCTGCTGCGGCATGGCCTTGTCGCCGTTGACGCTGACCGTCCAGTCGGCGTCCACGCGCCGGACGGCGATGGCGACATCGCCGGGAAAGGCCTGGGCCAGCGCGGTCAGCCGCGCCTGCAGGGCCTCCTGCTCGGTCGGCGCGCGCCGGGCCGTCGGCGCGGCCAGCTCCGGCGCGGAAACCATCGCGCCATGAGTCAGAGGCAGGGCCCAGGCGCCGCACAGGATCGGCGTCGCCAGAGCCAGCCGTCGTCCCCATCCGGATGCAGGTCTGCCCATGGCCCCATTTGACCACCTCACCCCCTAACGGACCACTGCACGGCGAACACACCGCCCCGCAAACCTGCGTGAATCGGGAGTCAGGGCCACCATTGTCGGGAAACTGGAGCGGCCGGGGGGAATCGAACCCCCGACATTCAGCTTGGGAAGCTGACGTTCTACCTCTGAACTACGGCCGCATCGCCCGGTCGCGCCGGGGCCGCGCAACATACCCAATCCGCCCTGCCCCGCAAGCGCTTACGCGCCCGCCGTTGACGCATCGCCCGGCGGCGCGCACGATAGTTCAAACAGCTGTTGGGAGGATCGACGGATGGCTGACGGAGAGCACGGCGCCGAAGCGCGGGCGAAGTTCCACGCCATGACCGAGGGCACCGCCGAGGACTGGGGCATCATCGCCGCCGCCTCCGCCGAATTCGGGCGCAAGCTGCCCGAGCGCATCATCGCCCACCTCAAGCTGCTGGAAGGCGACTGCGGCGGCTTCGTCGTCGACCGCCTGGAGCACAGCCTGCAGACCGCGACCCGCGCCCATCAGGCCGGCAAGGACGAGGAATACGTCGTCTGCGCCCTGCTGCACGACATCGGCGACACCCTGGGGCCGCGCAATCACGCCGATGTGGCCGCCGCCATCGTCCAGCCCTTCGTGTCCGAAGCCAACCACTGGATGGTCGCCAACCACGCCATCTTCCAGGGCTACTATTTCTTCCACCACCTCGGGCTGGACCGGGACATGCGCGAGCAGTACCGCGGCCACCCGCATTTCGAATACACCGCCCAGTTCTGCCACCTGTTCGACCAGGAAGCCTTCGACCCCAATTTCAAGTCGATGCCCCTGGAGGCGTTCACCCCCATGCTCGAGCGGGTGATGAGCACGCCGAAGCGGTCGATTTACCTGCGTGAGAAGACGGCCTGACGCGGCGCGCAATCCCATGCTAGCCTAGGCGCAAGTTCGTCGGAGCGGCTGACGGACCGGAGCCAAGGTCGCCGTGCTCGACAGCGTAGAAAGCTCCCTGCCGGAGTCGTTGCTGAACCGTCTGGCCGACGGCAGCCCCGCCCGGGCCTTGCTTGACGGCTGGCACGCGCTGGAAAGCGCCGCCCTGCGCGAGCCCGAAGCCCTGGCGGCGGCGCTCGAGGCGGCGGCCAACCTTGATATCTCCAAGGCCCTCGCGGGTCTGGCGCCCGCCGCGGCGCTGGGCGTCGCGGTGGTCGGAGCGGGCGGCGGGCTGGTTCATGGCGATGACACCTTCTCCGACTGGTTCGGCGACCCCCGGGACAACGCCGCCTTCCGCCGGCTGATCCAGCTGGCCCACAAGCACGGCCATGCCGCGGGCCTTGTCGACGCCCAGGACGGCGCCGCGATCGCCGCCTGCGCCGGGGATCCCGCGGCAGCCCGCCGCTGGCCCCTGCCCCAGGCGGCCGTGGAGGCGCTGGAGGCCGACGACCGCCGCATTGTCCTGCTCGGCTTCTCCCCATCGCGGGCCAGCGACCTGGCTTCCCGCGCCGCCCTGGTTCTGGGGCTGACGCCGCTGGAGGCCCGGGTCGCCGAGGCCATTCTCGACGCCCCGACGGTGCAGATCGTCGCTGAACGGATCGGCGTCGGCTATGAGACCGCCCGCGAGGCGCTGAAGAAGATCCAGCGCAAGGTCGGCGCGGCGCGGACCAGCGACGTCGTTCGGCGTCTGATGGCCCTGATGTGCGGCGACGTTCCGGTCGACCCGGACCTCGCGCCGCTGATGATCGCCACCCTCGGCGCAACACCGGCGGAGGCGCGGGTCGGCGCCCATGCCGCCCAGGGACTGTCCGCCGGAGAGATCGCCGGGCGCCTGGGGGTCAAGGAGGCAACAGTCCGCGGCCAGTTGAAGGCCCTCTACGCCAAGGCGGGCGTCACCCAGGCCCGGGACCTTGTGCGCCTGGTCACCGAAGCCGGGGCGCTGGAGGCGATCACCCGGGCCGGCGAGGTCGCCCATCAGCCCGACAACGCCATCGGCCGTCTGCGCGTCACCGCCGCGCCGGGCGGTCGTCAGATCGCCTTCTGGGACTACGGGCCTCGCGGCGCCCGGCCCCTGCTGGTTCCGCATGGAACCATCACCGGTCGCACCCAGCCGGCCGCCTTCGTCTCGGCGCTGCAACGGCGCGGCTGGCGTCCGATCACGCCGCAACGTCCCGGGTTCGGCCTGACCGATCTGGCCGATGGCGATTATCTGGCCGTCGCGGCCGAGGATCTCGCCGTCATTCTGGACGCCCTGCGCCTGGACCAAACCGCCGTCCTGGCGCGGGACGATTCCGTCGCCTCGGCGCTGGAGTTCGCCCGGCGTCATCCACACCGGGTGACAGTCGGCATGCTGGCCAATCCCCGCTGGCCAGGTCCCGAGGTTCGCAGCGCCTATACCCTGATGGGCAGCGTCGCCCGGCTGTTCATGTCGCGGCCGGAAATGGTGGCGATGGTCGCCGAAATGCTGCGTCGCCAGACCCGCACCGACCTGTTGCGCGACATCGTGCGCCGCTCGGCCAATCACGTCGCCGCCGACATCGAGGTCCTCGCCCGCCCGGGCGTCCTGACCTCCATGGTCCGCGACATCCAGGCCATGGCCGTGCGGACCAGCAAGGGTTTCGCCCAAGAACAGAGCTTCTACGCCGGCGGCTGGCAGGTTCCCGCCGACATCGGCGGCCGCCGGTGGCGGGTGGTCGAGTACGAACCCCTGGCCCTGGATGGCGTTGAAGCGGCGTTCAGCGCCCTGCCCAACGCCGACTTCGTCTCCCTGCCGGACGCCGGCCTGCTGGGCTACCACTCCCATCCCGAGGAGATCGCGGACCTCCTCGACGAGCTTCACGCCGCCTCGGCGCCGGCCAGGGTCAGAAGCGCTCCGCCTTGATGCCGCGCCGGGCCAGAGCCGCCTGAACGCTGTCTGGCCCCAGCAGATGGGCCGAACCGACGGCGACAAAGCTGATCCCCTTTCCGGCCAGACGCTCCTCCAGCACCTTGGCCCAGGCCTCGTTCCGGTCGACCAGAAGCACCTGATAAAGCTCGGGATACTCATCCCGCATCGGCGCGACCAGCTGATCCTCAAGGCCCTTGGTGTCGCCCGCGCTCCAGGCGCTGACCATGGAGTCCAGCGCCGCGGGCCCCTCGTCGGCCTCGTCCACCCCGCTCATCAGGAACGCCACCTGAACCTTGATCGGCATCTGGTCGAAGAACATCATCTGCTGCTCGGTGGTCTCAAAGGCCCGCAGCGGCTTTTCCTTGCCGCCGGCATCGGCCTTCAGGGTGTTGTCGACGCCCTTCTGAGGATCAAACCCGGCCTTCAGCATAGGGACGACAGACAGGGTTATCCCGGCCAGCCAGGGCTTCATCGGCTCGAGATTGGCGGCCGGGAATCCCATCTTCTCCGTGGCGGCCGACAAGCGCGCCCATTCATCGGCCGTCAGACGCTTCGACAGGGGGTTGGCCGGATCAAGCCCGACCGCCTGCACCAGCTTCGCCGTGGCCGCCTGGTCGTTGTTGTCGATGACTTCGAGCCACACCTCATCGGACGAGGCGAAGGCCTTGTCGAACGCCTCCGTCCGCCATTGGACGTCGGGTTTGAGGATATGGATGGTACCGAACAGATAGATGGTGGAGTCCTCGTCCTTGATGACCCACATGGCCGGCTGGGCCAGGGCGGGTGCGGCGACGAAGACAATCAGGCTGACGGCCAGGGCCGCGAGACGGCGCAACGATCGAAACATGAGAAACTCCCGGTTTCGCATTTGAATTATTGAAGAAACGCCTCAACCTCTTTGATGAAGAGGTCGGGCTGGTCGAGCATGACGAAGTGGAGCGCGCCGTCGATCCGGACGAGGCGCTTGTTGGGCAGCGCGGCGTAATTGCTCTGATAGAGCTCATCGACCATGCCGGCGCCAAAGCCCATTGACGGGTCGCGGGCGTAGATGACCGTGACCGGTGTCGAGATGCCCGGCAGTCGACCGCGCAGGTCCGAGGTCATGATGTCGTAGGTGGCCTGGCCCATGACCTTGCGATCACTGGCCAGCGACCAGGCAAGGGCGTCCGCCTGCCCCTTGGGATCCTTGACCAGCCGCTTCATCGTCGCCGCCTGCAGCCGCTCGAAGTCGGCGTCGTTCATGGCGACGAAGTTGTCGCGGATCATCGCGGCCTGGGGCGCGACGGTCTCGGCCGTGGCCGCCGGATTGATCAGGACACTGAAGAAGGGCAGAGCATCGACCACCATGACCCGGCCGATCTGGTCCGGATGCCGGTCGGCCAGCGCGAGGGCGGAGAAACCGCCCATCGAATGGCCGATCACCGCCGGGTGATCCAGATGCTGATCACGGATGTAGCCGGACAGTTCCTCGACCAGCCCATCGACGATCGGCCCCTCCGCATTGCCGCCGGCGGGGGCGCCGGCAAAGCCGTTCACCTGCACGATGTGCAGACGATAGCGCCCTTCCAGCGCCCCGGCTGTGGCGTCCCAGACCGCGCGGCTGGAGCTCAGGCCGGGGATCAGAATTACGTCGGGACCCCTGCCCTTCACCTCGACGGTGAAGCGGGTCGGCTCGGCCGCCTGGGCGGCAAGGCCGGGAGCCAGCAGGCCGAGAATGAGCGCGAGCAGGCGCAGGGACTTCAACAACATCAGGGGAAACTCCAACAGGAATGGATCAGGAAGACGGCGACCGGTCAGGCCATGCCGCGTCGAATGGACATCAGCGAAGAGATGACCAGGTAGAAGCCCATCAGGATGGTCATGATGTCCCAGGCGCTGAGCGCGGGGGCCAGACCCAGCTTTTCCGCCGCCGCCCACAGGAACAGTAACCCCTGCAGGACCCAGAAACAGACCGCGCCGGTCTCGGAAATGATCTGGCGCATCAGTTCGTCGCCCCGTCGCCAGACGGTCAGATTACAGGCGGTCTGCACCAGGAAGACGGCGACGATCCCCAGCATGACGATGATCCCCATCGTCTCGGGAATCTCGCCCAGCAGCGCCACGGCGGCGACCGGCGCGGCCATCATGACCCCGGCCAGCGCCAGAACGATGGCCTGCTGTCGATAGAAGGACTGTTGCCCGGCCGTGGCGGGTCTCGCCTCCGATGCGTCGATCATCCGACCGGTCGCCTTGCGGCTGAAACTGGCCAGACCGATAATCAGCCCGATGGCCAGCAGGCAGGCGGCGATGGCGGCCGCCGCGAGGTCGGACCAGCCAAGGCCATCGGCGTTCAGGACGCCGGACTTGATCAGCCGGCCAACGGCGAACCCCAGTCCACCACCGAAAATCAGGCCAAGTCCAGCCAGGATCAGTCGGCGGGCGCCGCGTCCCGGGTGTGAAGCAGCAGTTGTCATCGGTCAGCTCCTCTCGCCCGGATCAGGCCTGGGCGTCGTCGAAGATGGTTTCGATCGGCAGGCCGAACAGGCGGCCGATCTTGAAGGCCAGCGGCAGGCTTGGGTCGTACTTGCCTGTCTCGATGGCGTTGATGGTCTGGCGCGAGACCTCCAGCCGGTCAGCCAGATCGGCCTGGCTCCAGTCCCGCTCGGCGCGAAGCACCTTCAGGCGGTTCTTCATCAGCGGTACCGCCGCCAGATGAAGGGCTGCGAGAGACCCATGGCCGCGCAGAACATCGGGAACATCATGAAGCTTGGCAGATGCGGCGTGAGCTCGGCGTTCTCGAGAAAGCCCCAGACGGTCGCCGCCGCGAGAGATATCCCGATGCCCCAGAGCATCGACTGAATGGCCACGGTCCTCGGCACCTCGTCGGTCTCCTCGACCAGATAAAGCCCCATGACCGCGATCACCGCGATGATCGGCAGCGATGGCGCGATGGCGGCGGCCCACAGCAGGAATCCGGTCGGATGCAGCCGGTCCAGGACGAAGATTGAGGCGAAGAGAACGACAACGTAGGTCAGCATCGCCGGTGCGAACCGTCGCATGTAGCGACGAGCGGCAGGGCTGAGCGAAGAGGTGCGGGCCATGGGCAAGATCCCTGTAAGGGTTGAGGGGGTCAGCGACCGCGGAAGAGCCACCAGCCTGCCCAGCAGATCAGGTAGCCCGCGAAGGCCAGTCCGATGGCCAGGGCGATGCCCGTGGCGATGAGGCCGGCATCGCCCGGCAGAAGGGCGAACTGGCGAAGCGACACCGACGGGTCCAGCGAAAACAAAAGACCAAGGAGGCCTGCAGCGACGCCCAGGCCGATTGATCCGCCCCAGTACCAACCCGTCTTGTGCGCCTCGCGGACAGCCTCGTCGGCATGTCCCCACCAGCGCATGCTGGCGTGCAGCGACACCGCCGACAGGGCGAGGGCCGCCATGGCCACAAGGAAGCCGGCAAGCCCATGGCTCATGCGCAGGGCGACCACGGCGACGGCGACACCCGCCCCGGCTCCGACGAAGGCCGTCAACAGCAGGAGCCGGCTTCGCCGCACCCGGACCTGGCCTTCCATTGATTGAGACATGTCGCAATTCCTTGTCGTTATGACAAGGTCACTTGTCTCATCGCCGCAAACGGGTGTCAAGCACCCTAGACATTACGTCTAGTTCACGCGACACCATGCCATAGTCCCCTGACGCCCGGCTGCGTGGCCACCCGAAAGGCGGCTCCAGCCGAAGCCGAGGCTCATCATGGTCCGCCGCCGAAGGTGGAAGACAGACCCCGGGCAGACCGGGAGAGGCCGCGTCCCGGCCTTCGCCGGGAGGGCGGACGCTATTTCCAGGGCTTGAAGTGTTTGGACAGCTTCAGCCCCTGCCGCAGGTAGTGGGAGCCGTCTTCTCCATAGAGCCGGGTCGGACGGGCGGTCAGGGGCTCGTAGACCAGCCGTGCAACCGTCTGGCCGTCCTCCAGCAGGAAGGGCGTTTCGTGGCTGCGCACCTCCAGCACGCCCTTGGAGCCGACCGATTCGGTTTCGGCGGTGCCAAATCCCGGATCGAAGAAGCCGGCGTAGTGGACCCGGAACTCACCGACAGCGGGGTCGATCGGGGTCATCTCGGCCGCCTGCAGGATGGGGATCTCGATGTCGTCCTTCGAGGCCAGGATGTAGAACTCGTTGGGATCGAGCAGCAGTTCGCCCTTTCGCGGTTCCAGCGGCTCCCAGAAGTCACGCGGGTCGTGGCCATCCTCGTGATCGAGATCGATGACGCCCGCGTGGCGGCGGCCGCGGAAGCCGGCCATGCCGGAGGACAGGTCGACACCGACGCTGCGGGTCTCAAGGATTGGCGGCTTGCCGCGCTTGAGGCGAAGCTGGTTCAGGCGGGTGCCGGGCCGGACCAGGACCGAGAAGGTCTGGGGCGCGATCTCGAGATAGAGCGGACCGTGATAGCCCTCGACGACGTCGTCGAAGCCCGGCCCGTGATCCGTCAGCAGGCGGACGAACACGTCGACCCGACCCGAGCTGCTCTTGGGATTGCCCCGCGCCGACACGCCGGGCGGCAGGGCCAGCTGTTCCTGGATTTCGGCGATATAGACGCAGCCGCGCTCCAGCACCGCCCCGCCCCGGGTCAGGTCAAGCTCGTGCATCGACACATCGGCGATGCGGTCGAGCACCTTGCGCCGGCCGGGCAGGAAGGAGGCGCGCACGCGCCAGACCCGCAGACCCAAGCGCAGGTCGAGGCTAGCGGGCTGGACCTGGTCGGAATCAAACGGGGTAAGCGAGGTGATGGCGCCTTGCGCGACCAGATCCTCGATGGATTGGCAGGGGAGAATCCCCGCGGACGGTGTTTCAGTCATCGTCGAACCACATTCGCCGCGCGCGGGGCCGGTTGCAAGGGAATCTTGGAGCCCCGACGGGAACCGCTATCGAAGCGCGCGGCCAGTATATCGCGCGCGCCCGCCCTACGGAAAATGCAGTGTCTCGGAAACCAAGGCGTTGGCCAGCGGGATCGCCTTATGGCGTGGGGGTTTCCGGAGGCCGCCCCTTCGCAGAAGTAGGCCGGAGCGTAGGCTGACAGGTGGGTCGATCCGCCGGTTTTGTGGGTATATCCGGCTCCCGGCGGGTCTACGCGGCTAGTGACGCGCCTTGTGGCCGCCGCTCCCGAGCATCCAGACGCCGGCGCCGACGCCGAACAGCAGGATGGCGTCCGTCAGGCCTGTTGTGGCGCTGAAACTGACCGGGGAGAAGCGGCCGATCGGGTCAGCCAGCACCAGCAGAACAAAATTCAGGATCCCGAACAGGGCCAGGATGGCGGCGAAGACTCGGAAGATGGTCGTCAGAAGCAAGGCGGCTCTCCTTGTGCGCGCCGGAGACGGCGCCGGGCGACGTTAACCCTCAACGCCCCTTCGGCGAACCCGGTTCCCTCAATACGGTCGCATGGCCGACACAGCGAACAGCCACAGCGCGGCTGCAACGGCGCTCAGGAATTCGGGGGCCGGCGATCACCGCGCCGGTCTTGACCATACCGGGGCCATTGCGGTTGATGCGCCGCACCACAAGGAGCGCATCATGGCCGACAAACCCGAAGACTGGCAGCCGGCCACCAAGCTGATCCGCGGCGGCCTGATGCGCAGCCAGTTCGGCGAGACCTCCGAGCCGATCTACCTGACCCAGAGCTTTGTCTATGACAGCGCCGCCGGAGCCGACGCGCGCTTTGCCGGCGACGAGCCGGGTTTCGTCTACAGCCGCTACGCCAATCCCACGACCCAGATGTTCGAGGAGCGCCTGGCCCTGCTGGAAGGGGCGGAATACTGCCGCGCGGTGGCCAGCGGCATGGCGGCGGTCCATGTCGCCCTGACCGGCCTGCTGAAGGCCGGAGACCATCTGGTCGCGGGCCGGGCGCTGTTCGGGTCCTGCAACTGGATCGTCTCGCAATGGCTGCCCCGCTTCGGCGTCGAGACGACCTTCGTCGACGCGACCGACCTGAAGGCCTGGGAAGCGGCGATGCGGCCGAACACCAAGGTCGTTCTGGTCGAAAGCCCGGCCAATCCGCTGCTCGAGATCACCGACATCGCGGCGGTGGCGAAGATCGCCCATGCCGCCGGCGCCAGGGTGGTGGTCGACAATGTCTTCGCCACGCCCATCTTCCAGCAGCCCCTGAAGCTGGGCGCCGACGTCGTCGTCTATTCGGCGACCAAGCATATCGACGGCCAGGGCCGGGTGCTGGGCGGGGCCATCCTTGGCGACCATGCGCTGATGGAAGAGGCCTATCGCGACATCCTGCGCCACACCGGCCCGGCGATCAGTCCGTTCAACGCCTGGGTCCTGCTGAAAGGGCTGGAGACCCTGGACCTGCGGGTGCGCCGCCAGACCGAGACCGCCGCCGCCCTGGCCGACCTGATCGGGTCCCATCCGAAGGTGAAGTCGGTGCGCTATCCCGGCCGTTCCGACCATCCCCAGGCCGATGTCGCCCGGGCGCAGATGAGCGGCTTTGGCAATCTGCTGGCCTTTGACCTGGGTTCGCGTGAGGCGGCATGGCGATTCCTCGACGGGTTGAACATCGTCGACATCAGCAACAATCTGGGCGACGCCAAGTCCATGGCGACTCATCCCTCCACCACCACTCACCGCGCCATGCCCGAGGAAAAGCGCCTCGAAATCGGTCTCACCGAGGGCTTCGTGCGGATGAGTGTCGGCCTGGAGGATGTTGTCGACCTGACCAAGGATCTGAGCAAAGCCCTGGACGACGCATGAGACCCATCCGCAAGCGAGGCACCTCCGACAGTCCGGTCTATGAGGCGCGAACCCGCGACGTGGTCGTGCGGGTCAAGGCCAACTACGCGCCCAATCAGTCAGACCCGGTCGAGAACCTGTATTTCTGGAACTACACGGTCGAGATCGAAAACCACGGCCAGGAGACGGTGCAACTGGTCTCCCGCCGCTGGGTGATCACCGACGGTCAGAACCGCCGCGAGGAGCTGCGCGGGCGGGGCGTGGTCGGCGAGCAGCCGATTCTCAGGGGGCGCGAGGCGTTCCGCTATGTCTCGGGCTGTCCGCTGGAAACGCCGTCAGGCGTGATGAGCGGCGCCTACCAGATGCTGACCGACGACGGCGACGCCTTCGAGGCGGAGATCCCGGAGTTCTCGCTGCATCTGCCGGGGGCGGCGAAGAAGCTGAATTAGCAATTCACCGCTCTGCTCCCCCGCCGGGGGAGCTGTCGGCGAAGCCGACTGAGGGGGTCCTCAACCGGAGCCCGAACGACCATTCGGCCAGCGTCCCGCTCCGCCAATCCACGCTCCGGGGGCGACCCCCCCCCCCCCCCCCCCCCCCCGGTGCCCCCCCCCCCCGCGGGGG
>JAHBYC010000067.1 GCA_019636175.1 Caulobacter sp.
GGACAACAACGCCGATCTGGCCGCCTTCGCCGCCACCCTGGAAAAGGTCTGCATCGACACCGTTGAAAGCGGCTTCATGACCAAGGACCTGGCGCTGCTGGTCGGCGACAAGCAGAGCTGGCTGACCACCGAGGGCTTCCTCGACAAGGTCGACGAGAACCTGAAGATCGCCATGGCCAAGGCCTGAGACTGATCGACATCAGGACCAATCGATCGGGGCGGATGGGAAACCATCCGCCCCTTTTTTTCGCTCTGGCGTCCAGAGCAAATGGCCATAGCTTGGCCACCCGGAAGTTGCTCGAGGAAGACCCGTGAAGCTGATATCCGTGGCGCTGGCCGCCGCCGCCCTGCTGGTTCCAGCCCTGGCCTCGGCGGCCGAACGGCTGGTGGTCATGCCCTACCCGGCCGAAGCGCCCTGGCCCCTGGCGACGGATCAGCGCCAGGGCGTCAAAATGCTGCGGGAGTATGTGCCCGCCGACCAGACCGTCGACGCCTACCGCGACATGCTGGTCGTCCAGGCCTTCCCCGAGAGCCGCACCGTCCCGCCGGCGACCTTCATGAAGGCCATGTTCAGCGGCGTCGGCTACGCCTGCGAGGCGGTCTCGGTGAACGGTCCGAAGGAAGGGATGGAAGGCGGCTACAAGGTCGCCTACGGCCAGATCTACTGCGGCCACCAGCTGGGCAAGTCCGACGGCGCCCACATCTTCATCAAGATGATCCAGGGCAAGGACGCCATGTATGTGGTCCAGCGGGAGTTTCGCGTTCCGGCCACCAAGGTCGCTGGAACCCTCGCCTTCGGACCCGGGGACAAGGACCGCGCGCTGTCCCTGATGAAGGACGAGGCAGCGGCCAACGCCTTTCTGGTCGATAGCGTCTTCCTTTGCGCCGACGGCGCCGCCGAGGCCCGCTGCGCGCCCTAGAGGGGTCGGGCAAGCCCCGCCACGGTTGAGGCCGCTTGCCACGCGGCCTTGCTATGGTGTTCTGATGGGGTCCCATCGGTGAGTGTTCATGCGCAACAATCTCTTCAGGATCGTCCTGTTGGCCCTGGCGATCTTCGTCGTCGCCTTCGTGGCCGCCCCCTTCAACAGCTACCGCGCCCTGCGGGCGGCGACCGCCGCCGAGGACGTCGCGGCGATCAACGACCTCGTCGACTTCGCGGCGGTCCGCAAAAGCCTGGATGGCCAGCTTGATCCAGACTCGGCCCGCACCGCCGAGACCCCGACCATCTGGCAGGATCCGATCGGGGCGGTGAAACGCGCCTGGAAGGAAGTCGCGCCGACCGAGCCGAAGGTCGAGCGCTACATCACCGTTAGCGGCCTGGGCGATATCATCCGCGGCTATCGCCCCGGCCAGGGCCCGCCGCCGCCCAAACCCGACCGCTCCATGACCGGCACGGCCAAGAGCCTGGTCAACGGGGCGTGGCCGGGTGTCGCCTACCTGGGCATCGAGCGGGTTCGCTTTGCCGTCAAGCGGCCGGGCGCGCCGGAAAAGGTGACGGTCCTGACCTTCGAGCGGCGGGCGCTGTTCACCTGGAAGCTGGTGCATGTCCAGCTGCCGAAGGACGAACGCTGACCGATCATTGTTCTTGCTTTGTTCTCCTTTTCGCCTAGGGTGATTTCCACCACAGACGGGAGAGACACATGATCGGCTATGTCACCATCGGCGCCCTGGACAGCGAAGTCTCCGGGCGCTTCTACGACGCCCTGTTCGACGCCCTGGGCAGTGATCGTCGCACCGAAGGCGGTGGCTGGATCGGCTATGGCGCCAAGGGCGGCGGCGAGGGGTTCGCCGCCTGTCACACTGCCATCTGCCCGCCCTTCGACGGCCAGCCGGCCCGGGCCGGCAATGGCGTCATGATCGCCTATCAGGCGGCGACGCCGGCCGAGGTCGACGCCGCCCACGCCGCCGGCCTGGCCGCCGGAGGAACCGACGAAGGCCCCCCCGGCCACCGCCCCCCCGGAACCCCCGGCTTCTACGGCAGCTACCTCCGCGACCCGGTCGGCAACAAGCTCTGCGTGTTCGCCGCGGGGTGAAGGGGCGGCGCGCGACCATTCAGAAGGCGCGCGCCCTTCGGCGGGAGATGACCCTGCCTGAGGTGATGCTGTGGCGCGCCTTGAGAGGCGGGCGACTGGCAGGTCTGCGATTTCGCCGGCAACAGCCGCTCGGTCCATATGTGGCCGACTTCTTCTGCCCCCGCGCGAGCCTTGTCGTCGAGGTTGACGGCGAGAGCCATGGCCTGGCCGACCAACGCACGCATGACGATCAGCGTGACCGCTGGATGAGGGCGCAGGGCCTCATCGTCTTGCGCCTGCCAGCGACGATGGTCCTCACCGACGTTGATGCTGTGGCCCGCGTGATCCTCGCCACCGCGGCTCCTCCTCCAGGCGCAGCCTGGGGGAGGGGGACCGCCAGCGTAGCTGGGGGTGGAGGGGGCGGCGCCGACGTTTGAAGCGCGATCGCTGACCTGCCTGACAGGGGAAGTTCAGGGCGATCATCCGACATCCGCGTCGCCCCCTCCACCATCGCCCCTATGACGGGGCGATGGTCCCCCTCCCCCGGCCTTTGGCCGGTGGAGGATAAGTCACACCCTACCCCGTCAGTCCCGCCTTCACCGCGGCCACGCCTTCGGCGGCCTTGCTGTCGTCGGGGGCGCCGCCCTGGGCGAAGTCGGGCTTGCCGCCGGCGCCCTGCCCGCCCATGGCGATGACCGCCGCCTTGGCCAGGGTGGCGGCGTTGAAGCGGTCCGTCAGATCGGCCGAGACAGCCACGGCGATCGCCGCCTTGCCGTCGCTGGTTCCCACCAGGGCGACGACGCCCGATCCCACCTGCTTGCGGAAATCCTCGACCATGCCGCGCAGGTCCTTGCCGCCGACGCCGTCCAGCACCCGGCCGATGAAGGCCACGCCGCCGATGTCTTCGGGCCCGGACTGGGCCGCCCCGCCGCCGCCGAGCGCCAGCGCCTTCTTGGCGTCCGCCAGGGCCTTTTCCAGGCTGCGGCGCTGGGCGTCGAGCGCCTCGACCCGGGCGACGACCTCGGCCACCGGCGTCTTGAAGCGTTCGGCAAGAACCTGGGCGACCCCGGCCTGATCCTGCAGCCAGCGGCGCGCCGCCTCGCCGGTCAGGCCCTCGATGCGCCGCACGCCGGCGGCCACGCCCTGCTCCGACACCACCTTGAACAGGCCGATGTCGCCGGTGCGGCCGACGTGGGTGCCGCCGCACAGCTCGACCGAATAGCTGCCCTGGCCGGCCAGGGCGTCGCCCAGGGCCAGCACCCGCACCTCATCGCCATATTTCTCGCCGAACAGCGCCATGGCCCCGGCCTCGATGGCCTTCTCGGGCGCCATCAGTTCGGTGCGGGCGGCGACGTTCTGCAGGATGACCGCGTTCACCTCATCCTCGATCCGGCCGATCTCCTCGGCGGACAGCGGACCGCCGTGGCTGAAGTCGAAACGCAGACGCTCGCCATCGACCATCTGGCCCTTCTGGGTGACATGCTCGCCAAGCACGTTGCGCAGCGCCGCGTGCAGCAGGTGCGCCGCCGAGTGGTTGGACCGCGTGGTCAGCCGCGCCGCCGGATCGACATGCAGGGCGGCCGAGGCTCCCATCGGCAGCGTCCCCGCCAGGATCTCCAGATCGTGGACATGCAGATCGCCGGCCTGCTTCTGGACGTCCAGAACCCTGGCCGAGCCGCCGTCCCATTCGACCACGCCGCGATCACCGGCCTGGCCGCCGCTTTCGGCATAGAAGGGCGTGCGGTCGAACACCGCCTGGACGATCTGGCCGGAGCCGGCGCTGTCGACCGGTTCGCCCTCCAGGGCGAGGGCGACGACCGTGCCGGTCCCGTCGACATGGTCATAGCCGGTGAAGGCGGTGGCCCCGACCGCGTCGCGCACCTGGAACCAGCTGGCGGCGGCGGCCTTCTGGCCCGAGCCCTTCCAGTTCTCGCGGCTGCCGGCGCGCTGCTTTTCCATTTCGGCGTCGAAGCCGTCGGTGTCGACGGTCAGGCCCTTGGCCCGGACCGCGTCCTGGGTCAGGTCGAGGGGGAAGCCGTAGGTGTCATAGAGCTTGAAGGCGACCTCGCCGCTCAGCACATCGCCCTGGCCCAGGCCGGCGGTCGCCTCATCCAGCAGGCCCATGCCGCGGCCCAGGGTGCGGCGGAAGCGCTCCTCCTCCTGGCGCAGGGTGTCGATGATCGAGGCCTCGGCCCGGCGCAGCTCGCCATAGGCCCCGCCCATCTCGGCGGTCAGGGTCGGGACCAGCCGGTGCATCAGCGGATCCTCGGCTCCCAGCAGGTGGGCGTGACGCATGGCCCGGCGCATGATCCGGCGCAGGACGTAGCCACGGCCCTCGTTGGACGGGGTGACGCCGTCGGCGATCAGGAAGGCGCTGGTCCGCAGGTGATCGGCGATGACCCGGTGGCTGGGCGCGCGGTCGCCCTCGGCCTTGACGCCGGTCAGATCGACCGAGGCGGCGATCAGGGTCCTGAACAGGTCAGTGTCGTAGTTGTCGTGGACGCCCTGCATCACCGCGGCAATCCGCTCCAGCCCCATGCCGGTGTCGATCGACGGCTTGGGCAGGCTGGTCCGCTCTCCGCCCGCATGCTGTTCGAACTGCATGAAGACCAGGTTCCAGATCTCGACGAACCGGTCGCCGTCCTCGTCCGGGCTGCCGGGCGGGCCGCCGAAGATATGGTCGCCGTGGTCGTAGAAGATTTCCGAACAGGGCCCGCAGGGACCGGTGTCGCCCATCGACCAGAAATTGTCGTTGGTCGGGATGCGGATGATGCGGTCGTCGCCGAACCCGGCGACCTTCTTCCACAGGTCAGCCGCCTCATCGTCGGTGTGGTAGACGGTGACCGTCAGCTTCTCCTTCGGCAGGCCGAAGTCGCGGGTCAGCAGGGTCCAGGCCAGGTCGATGGCGTCGGCCTTGAAGTAGTCGCCGAAAGAGAAGTTGCCCAGCATCTCGAAGAAGGTGTGGTGACGGGCGGTGTAGCCGACGTTGTCGAGGTCGTTGTGCTTGCCGCCGGCGCGAACGCACTTCTGGGCGCTGGTCGCGCGCGGGCTGGCCGGCGTCTCGGCGCCGGTGAAGACGTTCTTGAAGGGCACCATGCCGGCGTTGACGAACAGCAGGGTGGGATCGTCCCTCGGCACCAGGGGGGCCGACGGGATCACGGCATGGCCGGCGCCGCCGAAGTAGTCGAGGAAGCTGGCGCGGATATCGTTGAGGCTCTTCATGACGCGTTCTCTAGAGCGCGTTCCGATGAGTGGGAACCGGTAATCGGATCAAAACGCGCGATCAAAAGGACTCTGGAGCAGCGCGGTTTGATTTCATCAAAGCGCTCCCTGCTCCAGAGCGGGCCGGCCCTCAGTGGAACCCGGTCTTGCGGCCTTCGGGCGGCGCAAGACCAACCCGAACGAGAAAGGACGCCCGCCGGGGTAAGGCGGACGTCCTTGCCTCGCGGCGGCGTCACATGCGGGGCGGGACGGGACGAGGGTGGATTCGCCGGCGTCCCCGACTTGGCCGCGAGGTATCCTGCCTGGTTCCAGGCCTGATCAGTCCTCGTCGGGCTGCGAGCCGACCAGCAGTTCATCCTCGATATCGTCGGATTTGCCGCGGACCTGGGCCTCGATCTCGGCGGCCATGTCGGGGTTGTTGCGCAGGAACTCGCGGACATTGTCGCGGCCCTGGCCGATCCGCTGGCTGTTCCAGGAGAACCAGGAACCGGACTTCTCGATCACCCCGGCCTTGACGCCCAGGTCGATGATCTCGCCGAGCTTGGAGATGCCCTGGCCGTACATGATGTCGAACTCGACCTCGCGGAACGGCGGGGCTACCTTGTTCTTGACCACCTTGACCCGGACGTTGTTGCCGATGATCTCGTCCCGAACCTTGACCGAGCCGGTGCGGCGGATGTCGAGGCGGACCGAGGCGTAGAACTTCAGGGCGTTGCCGCCGGTGGTGGTTTCCGGGCTGCCGTACATCACCCCGATCTTCATGCGGATCTGGTTGATGAAGATGACCAGGGTCTTGGTCTTGTTGATCGAACCGGTCAGCTTGCGCAGCGCCTGGCTCATCAGGCGGGCCTGCAGGCCAGGCAGGCTGTCGCCCATCTCGCCCTCGATCTCGGCGCGGGGCGTCAGGGCCGCCACGGAGTCGATGACGATGACGTCGACGGCGTTGGACCGCACCAGGGTGTCGGTGATCTCCAGCGCCTGTTCGCCGGTGTCCGGCTGGGCGACCAGCAGGTCATCCAGATTGACGCCCAGCTTGTGGGCGTAGGACGGGTCCAGCGCATGCTCTGCGTCGACGAAGGCGGCGGTGCCGCCGGCCTTCTGCACCTCGGCCACCACATGCAGCGCCAGGGTGGTCTTGCCCGAGCTTTCCGGCCCGTAGATCTCGACGATGCGTCCCTTGGGCAGGCCGCCGATGCCCAGCGCCATGTCCAGGCCCAGAGAGCCGGTGGAAACCGACTCGATCTCGACGATCTGGCCCTTCACGCCGAGCTTCATCACCGAGCCCTTGCCGAAGGCCCTGTCGATCTGTCCCAGCGCCGCTTCCAGGGCGCGTTGCTTTTCGCCGTCGTCTCTTGCCACGAGTTTCAATGCCGTCTGAGCCATCTGAAGCCACCCTTCTTCCACGATTCTCGCCGGCCCGTCCGGCGTCGTCGCGACAGCCATATGTGCATGGTTTGTTCTCGTTCGCAATATGTTCTTTTTCACCTTGCGATCGTGATCCGCGCCGCGCCCTGCTGCGGCGCCACGCCGCACCCCGCAAACGAACCTGATCTTAAGCAGCCTTGGATATCGCTGGCGGCTCATCGGAGACATCACGTGGCCCCATCGTCCCGCACCCTGCTCGGTTTCGCCTTCGCCGCCGGAGATCTGCTT
This sequence comes from Caulobacter sp., assembly GCA_019636175.1. GTDB lineage: Bacteria > Pseudomonadota > Alphaproteobacteria > Caulobacterales > Caulobacteraceae > Caulobacter. The sequence goes on from JAHBYC010000067.1 coordinate 6,888, forward strand.
CTCGAGGTGGACCGCGAAGGCCGGATCAGCGAGGCCCTGGGCGCCGGCCAGGCTCTTGTCGGCGCGGCCGAGGCGGCGCTGCGCGGCCAGAACTGCCTGGATCTGCTGGACGAGGTCGATCGCCCCCTCGTGCAGGCCCTGTTCAACTGCCTCGACGAGGGCCAGCGACGCGGCCCCCTGCCCGTTCGGCTGGCCCGCGCCGGCGCCCACGGCGCGACGCTGACTCTTCGGGCCCTGCCTGGCAACAACGGCCGGCTGTCCTGCGCCCTGACCTCCGCGCCTCTGCCGGCCGTCCCCGCCGGCGCCGACGGCCTGCATGACCGGGAGAGCTTCGAGGGGGTCGCGCGCGGCCTGACCGAGGCCGCGCGCGCCGCCGGGCGCGAGCTGGAGCTGGCGATGGTCGAGCTCGATGGCCTCGCCTCCGCCCGCGAGACCCTGCCCCCGGCCGAGGCCCGGGCCCTGGAGGCCAGCATCAGCGGCGCGCTGCGGGCGGAGTCCGGCGCCTGGGGCGCGGCCGCCCGTCTGGAAGGCCAGCGCTTCGCCATCCTGCGAGAGGGCGGCGACAGCGCCGAAACGGTCGCCCGCCGGATGACCCGCGCCCTCTCTGCGGCCTGCGGCGAGGCCGGCCTCACGGCGGGCGTGCAGTCGGTGCCGATCGAGGCCGTCGCCCCGACCCGCCTGGCCCGCGCCCTGCGCTACGCCATCGACGACTTCATCGCCGAAGGGCTGAAGGACTGCCCGCCCCGCTCGATGGCCGAGGCCATGAACCGCTCGGTCCAGCGCACCCTCAACCGCGCCGGGGCGCTGGGCGCCGCTGTCAGCCAGCGACGCTTCACCCTCGCCTACCAGCCGGTGGTCCGCGTCGCCGACGGCAGCCTGCATCATCACGAGGCCCTGATCCGCTTCGAGGAAGGCGCCAGCCCCTTCGCCATGGTCCGCATGGCCGAGGAGTTCGACCTGATCGAGGAACTCGACCGGGCGGTGATCGAGCAGGTGGTCCGCCGTCTCAAGGCCGACCGCACGGGCAAGCTGCGCCTGGCCGCCAATGTCTCCGGCCGCAGCATCGGCTCCTCCCCCTTCATCGAGGGCCTGCAACGGCTGATCGGCCAGACGCCGAAACTGGCCGGTCGGCTGGTGTTCGAGATCACCGAGAGCGCGGCGATCGACGACCTGGCCCTGGCCAATCGCCATATCCAGTCGCTGCGCAAGGCCGGATCGCTCGTCTGTCTGGACGACTTCGGCTCCGGCGCCGCCTCCATGGCCTATCTCCAGGCCCTGACCATCGACATCGTCAAGATCGACGGCCGCTACGTCCGCGACCTGGCCAGCGGCGGTCGCGACGCGGCCCTGGTGCGTCATGTGGTCAAGCTCAGCAAGGAGCTGAAGGTGCAGACCGTCGCCGAGATGGTCGAGACCGCCGAGGTCGAGGAAGCCATCCGCGCCGCCGGCGTCGACTTCGCCCAGGGCTGGCGCTACGGCCGCCCGGCCGAGACCCCCGAAGAGCCGATGCGCAGCGCCCCGACGGCCAGCCGCCGGACCGGTACGACCGACGACTGGCGGTAGTCGCGACGGGCCCGGATCACGGCCCGTCCGCCGCTGCGGTCCGGCCTGATCGCCCGGAATGCCGATCCGGCGAGGTCGCCTTGACCCCGCCATCGGCAGGATCACCCCCGGCTTCCGCGTGCAATCCACGGGGCCGACGCGGGGCGTTTATGGCAAATGCGCAGGGGTGTTGGCGTCGGTCTCCGCCTGCCAAAGCCCCGACATTACTCAAAATGGGTGCAACAAGCGGCCGCAATACTGGCCAAGTCGCCGCTTACCGGCCCAGGCGGTCCCGCTCAAGCCATCTGATCGCCGCCCTCTAAAGAATACCGCTTCAATAATTCTATATGAACAGCCAATAGTCGAAAAACAAGACATGAAAATAGCAATTCAGACAGACGAAATATTTCTTCTTTTTTAAAACATATCGTGCGGTTTGATGGCTCATGATTTCTCGATCTGCGAGAATCTATTTTTCGTGAGTTCCGCTTTTGCTATACGGACAACCAAGATGGTTGGTATCCGGACGCGTCGGGGGCGGCGCAAGACCGTACGACTCTGCCCTCCCGCGATCCCCGGTCGTCCGGCCATGGTTAGTCCGGCGCTGCGCCGCCGGCCGATGAGGGGGATGGACAGATGGCTGACTTCGCGGCGGTGATCGAGCTTTCGACGCTGAGCGGGACCGACGGGTTCCAGGTCAACGGAGAGGCCGCCGACGACCGCAGCGGCCACAGCGTCGCCTCGGCCGGCGACGTCAATGGCGATGGCTATGACGACTTCATCATCGGCGCCTACTACGCCAGCCCGAACGGCGTCTATTCGGGTTCGAGCTATGTGGTGTTCGGTGGGGCGGGCGGCTTCCCGGCCAATTTCGAGCTGTCCAGCCTGAACGGGACCAACGGCTTCAAGCTCAACGGCGAGGCGACCTACGACTCCGCCGGCATTTCGGTGTCCTCGGCGGGGGATCTCAATGGCGACGGTTACGATGACCTGATCATAGGGGCCACAAGCGGCGCCTATAACGCAGGGGCCGCCTATGTGGTGTTCGGCAAGGCCTCTGGCTTCGCCGCCACGATCGAGCTATCCGGCCTGAACGGAACCAATGGCTTCCAGATCACCGGCCAAGGGACGTTTTCCGCCTTCGGCGCCACCGTCGCTTCGGCCGGAGACGTCAACGGCGACGGCTATGACGATGTGATCGTCGGCGCGAGGAGTTCGGATCTGGCCGGCACCGACTACGGGGCCGCCTATGTGGTGTTCGGAGCGGCAGGCGGCTTCTCGGCCAACCTGAACGCCTCCAGCCTGGACGGGACCAACGGCTTTCGGATCCTCGGCTTGGCGTCCGAAGATCATCTGGGCTACACCCTGGCCTCGGCCGGCGATGTCAACGGCGACGGTATCGGCGACATCATCATCGGCGCGTCGGGGGCCGACGGCGGCGCCTATGACGGCGCCAGCTATGTGATCTTCGGCAAGACCTCGGGCTTCACCGCCGATTTTGATCTGTCCGACCTGGACGGGACCAACGGCTTCAAGCTCAGCGGCCCCGCCGCGGTGGGCGAAATAGCGGCCCACGCCGCCTCGGCGGGGGACATCAACGGCGACGGCTACGATGACCTGATCATCGGGGCGACCGAGGCCGATTCCAACGGCACATCGTCCGGTTCCACCTATGTGGTGTTCGGCAAGGCCTCGGGCTTCAGCGCCGATATCGACCTCGGTAGCCTGGACGGGAGCAACGGGTTCAAGATCAACGGCGAGGTCGACAACGACCGCAGCGGCGTATCCGTCGCCTCGGCCGGTGACGTCAATGGCGACGGCTATGACGACATCATCATCGGGGCCAGAGGCGCCGATCCCAACGGCGGAGAATCCGGGGCCAGCTATGTGGTGTTCGGCGGCGCCTCGGGTTTCGCCGCCACGATCGAGCTCTCCAGCCTGGACGGGACCAACGGCTTCAAGATCAACGGCGAGGGGCTCCACGACTATTCCGGCACGTCGGTCGCCTCGGCCGGCGACATCAACCACGACGGCGTCGACGATCTGATCATCGGCGCGCCGCGCGCCAACCCGAACGGCGGCGATTCCGGGGCCAGCTATATCATCCTGGGCCACACCACCGGTCTGGCGCTGGACGGCACGGCGGGAGGCGAAACCCTGACCGGCTCGGCGCTCGGCGATACGCTGAACGGCCTGGACGGCGGCGACAAGCTCTATGGGCTGGCCGGGGTCGACACCCTGAACGGCGGCGACGGAGCCGACCGGCTCTATGGCGGGACCCATGACGACATCCTCAACGGCGGGGCTGGTAACGACCTGCTGGATGGCGGCCCTGGCGCCGACGAAATGACCGGCGGAACCGGCAATGACGTCTACTACGTCGACAATGCCGGCGACACGACCACCGAGAACCCGGGCGAAGGCTACGACATCGTCCGCGCCAGCCTGACCTGGACGCTCGACGACAATATCGAGGGACTTCAGCTTAGGGGCGTCGGCGACATCGACGGAACCGGCAACGCCCTGGCCAACAACATCGTCGGCAACAC
>JAHBYC010000068.1 GCA_019636175.1 Caulobacter sp.
TCCCTTGGCGTGGACCACGCCTTCCTTGTCGGTGAAGCCCTCTTCGATGATCTTCTTGGCGTTATCCCAGGCGCCGCCGCCGCTGGTCATCGAGATGGCGACGAACAGGCCGGTGACGATCACCCCCATCAGCATCGCGCCGACGCCGGCGAAGGCGTTCTGGCGGGTGGTGATGGCGTCGAGGATGAAGAACAGCGCGATCGGCGAGACGACCGGCAGCAGCGAGGGGACGATCATTTCCCGGATCGCGGCCTTGGTCAGGATGTCGACGGCGCGGCCGTATTCGGGCTTAACCTCGCCGGTCATGATGCCGGGGTTTTCCCGGAACTGACGGCGGACCTCGGCGACCACGCTTTCAGCGGCGCGGCCGACGGCGGTCATCGACATGCCGCCGAACAGGAAGGGCAGCAGACCGCCGAACAGCAGGCCGACCACGACGTAGGGGTTGGAGAGGTCGAAGGCCACATCGCCCAGGCCCGAGAAGAAGGAGCCGTCCGCCGCGTTGGCGGTGAAGAACTTCAGGTCCTCGGTGTAGGCGGCGAACAGCACCAGGGCGCCCAGACCGGCGGAGCCGATCGCATAGCCCTTGGTGACGGCCTTGGTGGTGTTGCCCACGGCGTCCAGGGCGTCGGTGGTGACGCGGACTTCCGGGTCGAGACCGGCCATTTCGGCGATGCCGCCGGCGTTGTCGGTGACCGGGCCGAAGGCGTCCAGCGCCACGATGAAGCCGGCGAGCGACAGCATGGTGGTGGTGGCGATGGCGATGCCGAACAGGCCGCCAAACGTGTAGGTGACGACGATGCCGACGATGATCACCAGCGCGGGCAGCGCGGTGGCCTCGAGGCTCATGGCCAGCCCCTGGATGACGTTGGTGCCGTGACCCGACACCGAAGCCTGGGCTACCGAGCGGACCGGGCGGAAGCCGGTGCCGGTGTAGTATTCGGTGATCATCACGATCAGGGCGGTGACGGCCAGGCCGGCGAAGCCGCAGTAGGTCAGGGCGTCAGCGGTGTAGGTGACGCCGCCGGCGGTGATCGGGGCCGGAACCAGCTGGTGGACGACCCACCAGACGGCGGGCAGCGACAACACGCCGGTGACGATCAGGCCCTGGTAGAGGGCGCCCATGATGTTCTGCTTCTTGCCCAGGCGGACGAAGAAGGTGCCGATGATGGAGGTGACGATGCAGACGCCGCAGATCGCGAGCGGCAGCAGCATCATCGCATCGACGAAGGTTGTTCCCCGGAACAGGACGCCAGCGAGGACCATGGTGGCGACCGTGGTCACCGCATAGGTCTCGAACAGGTCGGCGGCCATGCCGGCGCAGTCGCCGACGTTGTCGCCCACGTTGTCGGCGATGGTCGCGGCGTTGCGCGGATCATCTTCCGGGATGCCGGCTTCGACCTTGCCCACCATGTCGCCGCCGACGTCGGCGCCCTTGGTGAAGATGCCGCCGCCGAGACGGGCGAAGATGGAGATCAGCGAGGCGCCGAGGCCCAGGCAGACCAGGCTGTCGACGACGCCGCGGCCCTCGACCTTGAGGATCGAGGTCAGCACGAAGTAGTAGCCCGCGACGCCCAGCAGGGCGAGGCCGGCCACCAGCATGCCGGTGATGGCGCCGGAGGTGAAGGCGACGTTCAGGCCCTTGCCGAGGCTCTCGGAGGCGGCCTGGGCGGTGCGGACGTTGGCCCGGACCGAGATCAGCATGCCGATGAAGCCGGCGGCGCCGGACAGCACCGCGCCGACCGCGAAGCCGATGACCGGATAGGCGCTCTTGAGCACCACGCCGAGGGCGACGGCGATGACCACGCCGATGATGCCGATCGTCAGATACTGGCGGTTCAGATAGGCCTGCGCGCCTTCCTGGATGGCCGCGGCGATTTCCTGCATGCGGGCGTTGCCCGCCGATTTGCGCATCAGCGCCATGGTCTGGAACACGCCATAGAGGACGGCGAGAACGCCGCCCCCGATGGCGAGCAGAAGGAAGTTGTCGGTAGTCATATGAAAAGCGCCCCTTGTTTCCTTGCGTGGGAGGCTTTGGCCCGCGACGCACGCGACTTCCAGACCCCCTTCTTGCTCAGGCGGAATCCGCCCGTTGCGAAAAGACGCCCGTGTTTGCCAAATAGAAGGGGTGGGCGCAATGGCGCCTTTTGCAGCCGCTAGGAAGGCGGCCGCGGCAGGCCGCTGCGCTGCTTGGGGGTCTGGGAGGTGATGGTCACCGAGGTGAAGTATTTGTCGCCGCCGATCGCCCGCGCCTCGCGCAGCATCGCCGCCTTGAGCTTGCCCTCGTCGACGACGGTGTAGTTCTTCGGATTGGTGAAGGGGGTGCGATGGGCCGCCCGCACCAGGGCGTCGCGGAAGTAGGGCTCCTTGGCCCGCCATTTCACCGAGTCCGCGCCGGAGGACAGGTTGAGACGCACGGAGACGAAGACGTAGTTGATCAGCCGGCCATCGACGACGATGGGCAGGGCCACCGGCGACAGATCGACATACTGGCCGACAGCTTCCTTCTTGCCCTCCCCGCCCTCGGACGCGCCCGCTGAAGTCGCGGCGGCGGCGGCCAGCATCAGGGGCGCGAAGGCGAGAAGACGGCGACGGTTCATGGGGCCGTTATGGCCCGGCAGGGTTAAGGGGCGGTTTCGGCGGGGGCGATCCGAGGGAGAGGATCGCCCGGTCGATGGAACCCGCAGGCCTCCCAGTAGCGATCGCGCCAGTCGGGATTGGAGGCCTCGATCAGCTGCAGCTTCCAGTCGCGGCGCCATTGCTTGATCCGCCGCTCCTGCAGGACCCGCTTTCCCGACGAAAGTCGGGATCCAGTGGGTGCGGGGTTGGGGGGGAATATCTGCTTTGCGCGACTGCTTCCGGACCGTCCGTGAGAACTGGCCCCCGACCTGCGTCGGGGAAGCGGATTTGGGGTGAGCCCAGGGTGGACGCGGAAACTGGGCCCCGACTTGCGTCGGGGAAGCGGATTGGGGGGTGGGGCTAGTGGGTCCAGCCCAAGGCTTTAAGCGGGACGGTGCGGCCCTGAAATTCCGCCTGGACTCCCTCCCCTTCCACAACTTCCCCAACGACGGAAAAGCCGGTCATGGAGGCGACGCTTGCGGAGGAAACCGCGCAGAGGATCTGATAGTCATCCCCGCCGGACGCCAGGGCGGCGCGGGCCGAGGCCTGGTCGGGCTGGAGCGAGAGCCAGCGGGAGGCCGCCTGTGACAGCGGAACCGCATCCAGGTCGATCCTGACCCCGCATCCGCTGGCGATGGCGATGCGGCCGGCGTCGGCCAACAGGCCGTCCGAGACGTCGGCGCTGGCGGTGGCGAAGCGTCTGACCGTATCGACAAGGTCGAGGCGCGGGGTGGGGGTGCGGTAGCGGCCGGCGAGGTAGTCGTCGGCGTCAGGGATGTCGCCCAGGGCGGCCTGCAGACCGAGCCAGCCGTCGCCGATGGGGCCGCTGACCATCAGGAGATCGCCGGCCCGCGCGGTCGAGCGGCGCACCATCCGTCCCGCCGGAACCTCGCCCATCAGCGTCGCGGTCACGGTCAATGGCCCCGGCGTGGAGACCGTATCGCCGCCCAGCAGCGGCAGGGACCAGGTCTCTCCCGCCTGCCGCAGGCCCTCGGCGAACAGCGCCTTGTCGTTCCAGCCCATGGTCCGGGGCCAGGCGACCGACAGGAAATAGCCGAGCGGCGTCGCCCCCTTGGCCGCCAGATCGGAGAGGTTCACGGCCAGCAGCTTGCGGGCCACGGTGTCGAGGGGATCGTCCGACAGGAAGTGGACGTCGGCGACCATGGCGTCCTTGGTCACCACCAGGTCGCACCCCGACCGCGGCGAGATCACCGCCGCATCGTCGAGCAGATCGAGGGCGCCCGGCGCGCCGCGCGTCAGGGGACGCAGGAGACGTTCGATCCAGCCGAACTCTCCCTCGTCGGCGGACGGTGGGTCAGGCGCGGCTGGCATCCCGGGCAATCCCGTCCAGCGCCCCGTTGATGAAGCCCGGTTCCGGCCCCTCGAAGAAGGACTTGGCGATCTCGACATATTCGTCGATGGCGACTTCCAGCGGCACGTCCTGGCGGTGCAGCAACTCCCAGGCGCCGGCGCGCAGGATGGCGCGGGCGGTGGCGTCGAGACGCTCCAGCTTCCAGTTGCTGGCCAGACGGGCGGTGACCGCCCGGTCGATCTCGCCTTGCAGCGACACGGTTCCGCGCACCAGGTCGGAGAAGAAGGCCTCATCGGCCTCGGCCAGGGGCTCGCCTTCCAGATCGCGATCGAAGCGATGCTCGCTGAACTCGCGAATGACCGCCTCGACCCCGGCGCCGGTCATTTCCAGCTGATACAGGGCCTGGACCGCGGCCAGCCGGGCGACGGTGCGCGCCCGGCGCTGGCGGCCGGACAGACTGGTCGCCGCCTTCTGTTCGGTGGCGGCCTGAAGCTTTTCGAAGGCGTCCTTCAGCGAGGCGGGTTTCGACTCCTCGGTCATCGACCGGCGCCCTCCAGCAGGCGGCGCTTGACGCCCAGCACCTCGAGGCAGGCGCGCGCGGCGCCGCCGCCCTTGTCGCCTTCCGAGACCCGGGCCCGGGCCCAGGCCTGATCCTCGTCCTCGACGGTCAGGATGCCGTTGCCAATGGGCAGGCCGCGCAGGGTCAGGTCCATGACCCCCCGGCAGGACTCATTGGAGACGATCTCGAAATGATAGGTCTCGCCGCGGATCACCACGCCAAGCGCGACATAGCCATCGTAGCGGACGCCCGCCGGGCCGCGACCGCCCTCCTCGGCCAGGGCGATGACACCGGGGATTTCCAGGGCGCCGGGCACGGTAATGACGTCGCAGACCGCGCCATAGGCGGTGATCGCCTCGGTCGCCCCGCGAAGCAGCTCGTCCGAAAGATCGTCATAGAACCGTCCCTCGACGATCAGGATGCGGACGGGGTCGTCAGTCATTCAGCCTCTCCGGTAATCGGCGCACGCCCGACAATCTTCAGGCCGTAGCCTTCCAGCGCCGCGGGTTTGAACGGGCTGGAGGTCAAAAGGGTCATCTCGCGGACGCCAAGGTCGAGGAGGATTTGCGCCCCGACGCCATAGTCGCGCAAGGCGTTGTTACGATATTGCGCGCCGGCGGCATACTCGCCCCCGTATCGCTCGCTGAGGGAGCCGGGGTTGGGATCGCGGATGAAGACCGCGACGCCGGGTCCGTCGTGGGCGCCGATGGCCCTGAGCGCGGCGGGAACATAGTCGCGGCGGGCGCCGGCGAAACCCAGCACATCGGCGGCCATGTCGACCTGGTGCATGCGGACCAGGGTCGGGTGATCGGCGTCGATGCGGCCCTTGACCAGGGCGATATGTTCGCAGCCATCGACGGTGTTGCGATAGACGATCATCCGGAAGTCGCCGCCGTGCACCGACTTGAACGGCGTTTCCAGCACCCGCTCCACCTGCCGCTCGTTGCGCCGGCGGTAGGCGATCAGGTCGGCGATGGTGCCAATCTTGAGACCGTGAAGCTGGGCGAAGGCGGTGAGTTCCGGCAGCCGGGCCATGGTGCCGTCGTCGTTCATGATCTCGCAGATCACGCCGCTGGGGTTCAGGCCCGCCAGACGGGAGATGTCGATGGCCGCCTCGGTATGGCCGGCCCGGACCAGCACCCCGCCGTCCTTGGCCACCAGCGGAAACACATGGCCCGGGGTGACGATGTCGTCGGGCCCCTTGGAGGAATCGATGGCCACGGCGACGGTATGGGAGCGGTCATGGGCGGAGATGCCGGTGGTGACCCCTTCCTTCGCCTCGATGGAAACGGTGAAGGCGGTGCCCATGCTTTCGCGATTCTCGGCCGCCATCGGCGGCAGGCGCAGCTGTCGGGCCCGCTCGTGGGTGATCGACAGGCAGATCAGGCCGCGGGCGAAGCGGGCCATGAAGTTGATCTGTTCGGGCGTGGCGAACTGGGCGGGGATGATGACATCCCCCTCGTTCTCGCGGTCCTCGGCGTCGACGAGGATGTAGGGACGGCCGTTGCGGGCGTCCTCGATGATGTCCTCGATGGGGGAAATCTGCGTGTCGTGGCTCATGAGGCGGTCTCCTGCCACCGCGCGAGGTATCGCGCCAGCATATCAATCTCGAGATTGACCCTTGAGCCCGGCTTCAGCCGGCCCAGGGTGGTGACGTCCCAGGTGTGGGGGATGATGTTGAGGCCGAATACATCGTCGTCGACCTCGTTGACCGTCAGGCTGACGCCTTCGACGGCGATCGAGCCCTTGGGGGCGATCAGGCGGTGCAGCGGCCGGGGGGCGCGGATGCGATAGCGGTGCGAGCCGCCCTCGGCCTCGATCGACAGGACCTCGCCGACCCCGTCGACGTGACCGGAGACGACATGGCCGCCCATTTCGTCGCCCAGCCGGGCGGCGCGCTCGAGATTGACAGGGTGACCCTCGTCCCAGTCGCCGAGGGTGGTGTGAGCCAGCGTCTCGGCGGAAACCTCGACGGCGAACCAGCCCTCCCCCTTCTCGACCACCGTCAGGCAGCAGCCGGCGTGGCTGATGCTGGCGCCCATGTCGATGGTGGCGACGTCGAAGCCGGTCTCGATCTCATAGCGGCGGTCGCGATTGGTCTGGCGGACGGACCGCACCCGCCCGACGTCGGTGACTATTCCGGTGAACATCTCAGAGCCTTTCGTACCGCTCCCAGAGATCGTCGCCGACCTCCCGGACCGCAACCCGTTTGAACCGGGGCGCATCGGCCAGCCGGTTCAGCACAAACTCCCCGACCGCCGGCCGACCCTCGTCGCCGAGGATGATCGGCGCCCGGAACCACTCGATGGCGTCCACCAGCCCCGCTTTGAGGAAACTGGCCGCCACCTGCCCGCCGCCTTCGACGAACAGCGACGGGGTAAAGCCTTCGAAATCCTCGGGCAGCGTCACGGGCAGCCGCTCGCGGAGTTTCCACGCCAACCAGTCGGACAGGGCGTCCAGCGCCTCGCGAAGGTCCGGTCGTCCGTCCTGTTGACCCACCTTGAGCACGGTGACCCCAGCGTCAGTCAAACGCTTGTTTGGATTGGTGGTGGAAATGACCAGGGTGTCGAGGCGACCCGCCTCATGCACCAGCCTGGTGTTCGACGGCAGGCGCTGGCGGCTGTCGAGCACGACCCGCGCCGGCTGAGCGCCGACGAAGCCGGGCAGCCGCACGGTCAGTTCCGGATCATCGGCGATGGCGGTCTCGACCCCGACCAGCACCGCCTGGTGCATGGCCCGCAGGCGATGCACCTCTTCGCGGGCGGCCGGACCGGTGATCCAGCGGCTCTCGCCCGAGGCGGTGGCGATCCGGCCATCAAGGGAGGTTGCGAGTTTGAGGGTGACGCGCATCGGCCCTTCCCTACCCCTTTTCCGCTCTTCCCGGCGAAGGCCGGGATCCAGTCGCGTGATCTCGCGGTCGTGAGAATGAAGCGGCCAAGGATTGCGCCAGCGGGGTCAAATCGGAAGGCTTCGTGCTCTGGCGGATGGGTCCCGGCCTTCGCCGGGATGAGCGGAATGGAGTGGAGAGACCTTAGTCCTCGCCCTCTTCGTTCAATCCCTCATCGCTGAGGAACTTGGCGAAGTCGTCGGTGTGGCGGAAGTCGCGGTAGACCGAGGCGTAGCGGACGTAGGCCACGTCATCGAGGCTCTTGAGCGCCTTCATGACCATCTCGCCGACCACGCTGCTGGCCAGTTCGGTTTCCCCCATGCTTTCCAGCTGGCGGACGATGCCGTTGACCAGTCGATCGACCCGCTCGGGATCGATCGGCCGCTTGCGGGTGGCGATGGAGATCGAGCGAACCAGCTTTTCACGATCAAAGGGCGAGCGGCGGCCCGACCGCTTGAGGATGGTCAGCTCGCGCAGCTGAACCCGCTCGAAGGTGGTGAACCGGCCGCCGCATTCGGGGCAGAGACGACGGCGCCGGATGGCCGCGCCGTCTTCCGACGGCCGGCTGTCCTTGACCTGGCTTTCCATGTGTCCGCAGAACGGGCAACGCATGATGTGGCCCCTCCCGACGGGCTCCATGGCTGATTGAACGTCGTCCAATCAGCCATTGCATATTTCGTGGCTGGGCGCCTCATCGCCGAACCGGTGTCCACTTCGGCGGGCGCCGCCCCCAACTAGTTGTAGATCGGGAAGCGTTTCGTCAATGCGATGACCTCCTCGCGGACCCGCGCCTCCACGGCCGGATCGCCGGCTTCACTGCCCGACAGGCCGTCGAGAACTTCACCGATCCACTTGCCGATCTGACGGAATTCCGCCTCGCCGAAACCGCGGGTGGCGCCGGCGGGGGTGCCGACCCGGATGCCCGAGGTCGTCGCCGGGGGCAGCGGGTCGAACGGGATGCCGTTCTTGTTGGTGGTGATGTGGGCGCGCTCCAGGGCGTGCTCGGCCGCCTTGCCGGTGACGTTCTTGGGCCGCAGATCGACCAGCATCACATGGCTGTCGGTGCCGCCGGAGACGATGTTGAGCCCCGCCGCCTGAAGGGAATCGGCCAGGGCCACGGCGTTGTCGATCACCTGGCGCGCATAGTCCCTGAACGACGGCTGCAGGGCCTCGCCGAAGGCCACGGCCTTGGCGGCGATGACGTGCTCGAGCGGGCCGCCCTGGATGCCGGGGAAGATGGCGCTGTTGAACTTCTTGCCCAGGTCGGCGTCGTTGCTGAGGATCAGCCCGCCCCGCGGGCCGCGCAGGGTCTTGTGGGTGGTGGTGGTGACCACATGGGCGTGCGGGATGGGGCTGGGGTAGACGCCGCCCGCCACCAGGCCGGCGAAGTGGGCCATATCGACCATCAGATACGCGCCGATGCTGTCGGCGATCTGGCGGAAGCGGGCGAAATCGATGACCCGGCCATAGGCGCTGCCGCCGGCGATGATCAGCTTGGGCTTCTCGGCGTTGGCCACCTCCTGCACCTGATCGTAGTCGATCAGCTGGTCCTGCTGGCGGACGCTGTAGCTGACCGGCCGGAACCATTTGCCCGACTGGTTGGCCGGGCTGCCGTGGGTCAGGTGGCCGCCGGCGGCCAGATCCATGCCCATGAAGGTGTCGCCGGGCTTCAGCAGCGCGTTGAACACCGCCTGGTTGGCCTGGGAGCCGCTGTGCGGCTGGACATTGGCGTAGGCCGCGCCGAACAGGGCCTTGGCCCGGTCGATGGCCAGCTGCTCGATGACGTCGACATATTCGCAGCCGCCGTAGTAGCGCCGACCCGGATAGCCCTCGGCGTATTTGTTGGTAAGGATCGAGCCCTGGGCCTCGAGAACGGCGCGGGAGACGATGTTTTCCGAGGCGATCAGCTCGATCTGGTCACGCTGGCGCGTCAGCTCGAAGTCAATGGCCTTGGCGATCTCGGGATCGGCGGAGGCGAGATCGGCTCCGAAGAAGGCGGGGGAAATGGTCGAATGGGCGGTCATGGGCTCTCTCCGGCTGGCCGGGACGCGGGCCCGGTCCTGTTAAGGGGTGGCGGGGCGGGGATCAATCGGAACCCTGCGCGGGGTGCGCGCGTTTGCCCCTGAACGCGTGTTCGGCGGGCCTTGCAGGCCGCCTTAGTGATTGAGTTTGAAAGGTTTTGAGCGCATGGCCGACGAAGACGGAGCCCCGGGTGCGTCGGACGCGGATTTGCTGCAGCTGAGTTCCGAGATCGTTTCGGCCTATGTCTCCCGAAATTCCGTCGGACTGTCCGCGCTTCCGGAGCTGATTCGAGACATCCACCAGACCCTGAGCGACCTTGACGGAGCGCCCGCGGCCCAGGAGCCGGCGGCGAAACAGAAGCCCGCCGTGCCGATCTCCCGGTCGGTGCAGCACGACTACATCGTCTGTCTGGAGGACGGAAAACGCCTGTCGATGCTGAAGCGCTATCTGCGCGCCCGCTATGACCTGAGCCCTGAGGAATACCGTCGCAAGTGGGGTCTGCCGCCGGAATACCCGATGGTCGCGCCCGCCTATTCCGAGCGTCGGTCTGATTTCGCCAAGAAGATTGGTCTGGGAAAAGGCGTTCGGCGGAAATAGCTCCGGATCAGGCGGCGACGCCGCAGTTTTTCTGCTGTTAGGCGGCTACGCCGCCGAGACGCGCAATATTGCAGTGGGCCCAGAGTTTTTCCATGGCCCCGACCAGCTCTCGCATCATGTCGTCGGTATGGAAGGGCGTGGGGGTGAACCGCAGGCGCTCGGTGCCGCGCGGCACAGTCGGGTAGTTGATCGGCTGAACATAGATGCCGTGGTCTTCCAGCAGCATGTCCGAGATCATCTTGCAGTGCACCGGGTCGGCGACCAGCACCGGCACGATATGGCTGACCGACGGCATGACCGGCAGGCCGGCGTCCGCGAACATCTTCTTCAGGGTCTCGGCGCGCTCCTGATGGACTTCGCGGACCTCGTTGTGGGCCTTGAGCCAGCGGACCGACGCCACAGCCCCGGCGGTCAGGGCCGGCGGCAGGGAGGTGGTGAAGATGAAGCCCGAGGCGAAGCTGCGGATGGCGTCGATCACCTCGGTCTCGCCGGCGATGTAGCCGCCCATGACGCCGAAAGCCTTGCCAAGCGTGCCCTCGATGATGTCGATGTCGGCCATGACCCCGTCACGCTCGGCGACGCCGGCGCCGCGCTGGCCGTAGAGACCGACCGCGTGGACCTCGTCGAGATAGGTCAGGGCGCCGTACTTTTTG
>JAHBYC010000069.1 GCA_019636175.1 Caulobacter sp.
CCCCAGGCCGAAGACCAGCTCGTGGCGGCCCAGCATCTCCATGTACTGAGCCTGGGTCGCGGTCTTGGGCGAGACCGCGCCGCGACGGGGGGCGCCGGGCGCGACCGGGCCGCTTTCACCGGAGCGGGACTGACCGATGGCGACGCGGACGTCGGCCTCCGACACGTCGCCGCCGGCATCGGCCTGGGCCGCCAGGGTGGCGATAGCCCGCTTGGCCAGCGACCGCGCGCGGGCGTCCCCGCTCAGCGACACGCCGCCGCCGGGGGTTTCGACCAGCACCTTGAAGGCGTCCTCGATCAGGGCCGCATGGCGGCTGCCCGGACCGGCCACCGCGCGGGCGGCGGCGTCGGACAGGGTCAGGAACTCTGGGGGTCGGCTCACGCGGGCTCCGGAACTTTCACCAGCTCGCCACTGAGGCTGCCGCGATGGGCGGCGGTGATGCGGACCGGAACGATCTGGCCGATCAAACGATCCGGACCATCCAGATGCACCGGCTGGAGATAGGGACTGCGGCCGTTGATCTGGCCCTCGCGGCGACCCGGCTTCTCGATCAGCACCGGCAGCACCCTGCCGGCCTGGGCGGCGTTGAAGGCTTCCTGCTGGCTGGCCAGCAGGGCGTTGAGGCGGGCCAGGCGCTCGTCCATCACCTCTTCGGCGACCTGGCCGGGCATGGCCGAGGCGGGGGTGCCGGGGCGGCGGCTGTATTTGAACGAGAAGGCCGAGGCGTATTCGACCTCGCTGACCAGATCGAGGGTCGCCTGGAAGTCCCTTTCCCGCTCGCCGGGGAAGCCGACGATGAAGTCGCAGCTCATGGCGATGTCCGGCCGGGCGGCGCGGATGCGCTCGATCAGCCGCAGGTAGCTTTCGGCGGTGTGGTCGCGGTTCATCGCCTTGAGGATCCGGTCGGATCCCGCCTGCACCGGCAGATGCAGATAGGGCATCAGGGCCTCGACCTCGCCATGGGCGGCGATCAGGGCCTCGTCCATGTCGCGCGGATGGCTGGTGGTGTAGCGGATGCGGTCGAGGCCATCGACTTTCGCCAGCAGGCGCACCAGGGCCGCCAGCCCGCCCTCTACGCCGTCGTAGGCGTTGACGTTCTGGCCCAGCAGGGTGACCTCGCGCACGCCCTGTTCAGCCAGACGGCGGGCTTCGGCCAGAATGGCGTCGGCCGGCCGCGACCATTCGGCGCCCCGGGTGTAGGGCACCACGCAGAAGGTGCAGAACTTGTCGCAACCCTCCTGCACGGTGAGGAAGGCGGTGACGCCGTTGACGTGGCGCGCGTCCGGCAGGGCGTCGAACTTTTCCTCCGGGGAAAACTCGGCGGCCAGGCCTTCGCCCTTGGCCCGGTGGGCGCGGGCAATCAGCTCGGGAATCTGGTGATAGGCCTGCGGTCCGACGACCAGATCGACGGCCGGCTGGCGACGCATGATCTCGGCGCCTTCGGCCTGGGCCACGCAGCCGGCCACGGCGATGGTCATCTCGCCGCCGCCCGCCTCGCGCTTGCGCGACTTCATCAGCTTGATCTGGCCAAGCTCGGAATAGACCTTCTCGGTGGCCTTCTCGCGGATGTGGCAGGTGTTGAGGACCACCAGGTCGGCGCCCTCGGGGTCATCGGTCACGCCATAGCCCAGCGGGCGCAGGACGTCGGCCATGCGCTCGCTGTCATAGACATTCATCTGACAGCCGTAGGTCTTGATGTAGAGGCGCTTTTGCGGCGCTGAACTCGTCATGCGGGCGTTATGGGGGTCCGGGGCCGGACTCGCAAGCATCCGCCTATCGCGCGGGACGTTCGCTGTCCTCGATCGGCATGCCGTACAGTTCCAGCCGGTGATCGACCAGGCGGTAGCCCAGCTTGCGGGCGATGGCCTGCTGCAGCCGCTCGATCTCCTCGTCGACGAACTCCACCACCTGGCCGGTCTTCATGTCGATCAGGTGGTCGTGGTGGGTGTCGGGCGCCTCTTCATAGCGGGACCGCCCGTCGCGGAAGTCGTGCCGCTCGATGATCCCGGCCTCCTCGAAGAGGCGGACGGTCCGGTAGACGGTGGCGATGGAGATGTGCGGATCGACATCGTGGGCCCGGCGGTAAAGCTCCTCGACGTCGGGATGGTCGGTGGCGACGGAAAGGACGCGGGCGATGACCCGGCGCTGGTCCGTCATCCGCATGCCTTTTTCGACGCAAAGCTTTTCTAGACGTTCCATGGGGCCTCCGGCGAGTCGGGGGCAAGATAGGGAAGGCGGGCTCACCTGTTAAGGGTAAGCCGCATCACCAGGGCGTCGACCGGCGCGGCGCCGCCGGTTCGGGCATAGTATCCGCGTCGCCGGCCGACCTGGCTGAAACCGGCCTTTTGATAGAGGGCCAGGGCCGGGGCGTTGTCCTCGGCGACTTCCAGAAACAGGGTCTCGGCGCCCAGGGCGAGGGACTGGACGATCGCCGCCTCAAGCAGGCGCGACGCCAGGCCCTGGCGTCGCGCGGCGGGAACGACCGCCAGGGTGATGATCTCCGCCTCCCCGACCAGGGCCCGCGCAAGGATGAACCCCTGGTCCTCCGCCAGTGCAAAGGCTCCGGGGGTGTCGAGCAGGCCGGCGATCTCGGCGGCGCTCCAGCCCGGATCGAAGGCCTGGGCGTGCAGGTCGGCGAGCGCGGAGGGGTCGATCGGGCGCCTCATCCCCGGCTCCGTTCATCCCGGCGAAACGAGGCGGTCATGCGAAGGGATCGATCCCGCCGGGCAACTTGGCGTCGGGGGTGCGCAGATACAGGGGGCGGGCCGGCGGCGCGGGGTCGCGCGCCGACAGGGCCAGCCGTCCCACGGCGACGGGGTCGGGGCCCGGCGGAATCTCGACCGCCGCGCCGGGCATCACCGGCGCCAGCAACGGCGCCCCCGAACCGACCAGCAAGGCCGCCTCCCCATCGGCCAGTTCCGCCAGCCGGGCGCCGGCGGTCTCCACGGCCAGGGCGTCCGGCGCCATCAGGGCCGCGCCGTCGCGGAAGGCCTGCAGATAGATCTGCCCGCGCCGGGCGTCGATCGCCGCGCAGACAAAGCCCGGGCGCCCCGCCGCCAGCGCCGGCAGGGACCCCACCCCGATCAGGGGAATGGACAGGGCCTGGCTGATCCCCTTGGCGAAGGCCAGGCCGACCCTCAGGCCGGTGAAGGAGCCGGGACCGACGGTGGCGGCGACCCGGTCAAGCTGGTCAAAGGCGAGGCCCGCCTCGGCCATCAGCTCCGCCACCATCGGGGCGAGCCGCTCCTGATGGCCCCGGGGCATGGGCTCCGACCGCGCGGCCAGCACCGCTTCGCCGTCCAGCAGGGCGGCGGAACAGGCGTCCAGGCAGGTGTCGACGGCGAGCAGCGCCATCTAGCGGATCGGCGCCTGCCAGAGGAACTCGCGCAGGAAGCCCTTGTCCGCCAGCCCTTCCGGGTCGGGGGTCTCGCCGGGCCGGCCGGCCAGCTCGCCCCTGGCTCCGACTACATAGGCCAGGGCCGGCGTATCGGCCCGGCGGCAGAGGGCGGCGCCGGAATAGCGGTCTGCCCCGATGACACAGTCGGAGGCCTTGAAGCCGAGGCTGGACCAGGGGGCCATCAGGGTCTCGCCGCGTGGGCCGACGACCGCGCCGCCCTGGGCCAGGGTGTCTCCGATCCGGCCGGTGGATCCGGCCTGCCTGATCTCAAGGACCAGATCATCGGGGCCGTTGACGGTGATGACCGGAACCTGGACGCCTTCCTCGGCGAGGTAGGCGGTGCCCACCTCGGAGCCGGGAAACAATGCGGCGATGGCTTCGCGATTGAACGGCGTGGACGGGGTGAGAGGGCCGATCCCGACCGCCGAGGCCGACCAGGCCTGTCTGGCCGTCTGCGCATCGGCCGGCAGATTGGCCTCGGTGGCCGGGGCCACGGGCGCGGCGGCCTGCTGTTCGGCGGGCTTTCCGCAGGCGGCCAGCAGGCTGACCACGGCAAGCGCGTTGAGGAGGTGAAGCTTCATGCCGGGCAATCTAGCGCCGCAAGGCCTGCCGTTGAACCGCTGATCGTCACGACCCGCCGCCGCAGGCAGGACAGGCGGGGTCCGCCGCGATGCGCACCGTGCGGCTCTCGCCGGCCAGGCCGTCGTAGATCAACAGCCGCCCTGTCAGGGCCGAACCGGCGGCGGTCAGCAGCTTGATCGCCTCCAGCGCCATCATCGAACCGATCACCCCGGCCAGGGCCCCGACCACCCCGACGGCGACGCAGGTCTCGGCGTCGGGCGGGACCTCGGGCACCAGGCAGCGATAGCAGGGACGGCCCTGAAAGACGCCGACCTGCCCGGTCCAGCGGCCGATGGCGCCGCTGACCAGCGGAACCTGCGCCGTCAGGCAGGCGTCGCTGACCGCCAGGCGGGTCTCGAAGTTGTCGGTTCCGTCGAGCACCAGGTCATGGCCTTCGATCACGCCGGCCAGGGTGTCGGCCTTGACGGCCGGGACGGCGGCGATCCCGACATGGGGATTGAGCGCGGCCAGCCGGGACCGGGCGGCGTCGGTCTTGGCCGCGCCGATGTCCTGTGTCGAAAACAGCACCTGCCGTTGCAGATTGGACAGGCCGACGGTGTCGCTGTCGCTGAGGGTCAGATGGCCGACCCCGGCGGCGGCCAAATACAGCGCCGCCGGCGATCCCAGCCCGCCGGCGCCGACGATCAGCACCCTGGCGGCCTTGAGCCGTTGCTGGCCCGGACCGCCGATCTCGCGCAGGACCAGATGGCGGGCGTAGCGTTCGACCTCGCTGTCACTGAACGCCACCTTGACCTCACTTCCGCTGATGGCCACATCGGGACCATGCAAAACAACGACCGATCCGCGGCCACGAATTTTCCCGACTGGCACGGCACCACCATCCTCGCGGTGCGCAAGGACGGCAAGACCGTGATCGCCGGCGACGGACAGGTGTCGATGGGCGCCACCGTGGTCAAGGGTTCGGCGAAGAAGGTTCGCCGGCTGGCGGGCGGCAAGGTGATTGCCGGCTTCGCCGGGGCCACGGCCGACGCCTTCACCCTGCTGGAGCGACTGGAAAGCAAGCTGGAACAATATCCCGACCAGCTGGCGAGGGCCTGCGTCGACCTGGCCAAGGACTGGCGGACCGACCGCTACCTGCGCCGGCTGGAGGCCATGCTGCTGGTCGCCGACAAGGACAATATCTACACCGTCACCGGGGTCGGCGACGTGCTGGAGCCCGATCTCGGGGTGGCGGCCATCGGCTCGGGCGGCAGCTACGCCCTGGCGGCGGCGCGGGCCCTGCTGGACGGCGACCTCGACGCCGAGGCCCTGGCCCGCAAGGCCATGGGCATCGCCGCCGACATCTGCGTCTACACCAACGGCTCGCTTACCGTTGAGACCCTGTAGGGCGGTCGCCGCCCCGGCGGCCTCAGTTTTACCGCGAATTCACGGGACGGTCCGGGCCAACCGGCGCTAGGTTTGGCGCGACCGTTTCCAGAGATGCCCATGATCCGTCCTCTGCTCGCCGTCTCCATCAGCCTGGCGATGGCCTTTCCCGCCCTGGCGGCGAAGAAGCCCGCCCCGCCGCCGCCGGTGACGCCGGCCCCGGTTGTCGCCGCCGAAAAGGCCTTCGCCGCCGATGGCCTGACCATGGGGATCAAGCAGAGTTTCCTGAAGCATATGGCCGACGACGCCATCGTCTTTCAGCCCGAACCGATCAACGCCCGCGAGGCGATCAGCAAGCAGTCCGACGCGCCGGGGCCGAAGCTGGAATGGTGGCCGACCTGGGCCGGCATCGCCAGCAGCGGCGACCTGGGCTTCACCACCGGACCCTATGCGGTCGATGGCGTGCGCAAGGGCCACTACTTCACCATCTGGGAACGCCAGGCCGACGGGACCTGGAAGTGGGCCTATGACGGCGGCACCGGCAGCAGCGCCCTGCAGGCGCCGGGACCCGACCGTCCGACCGCCTATCTGACCCTGTCCGACCAGCCGCCGATGGACCCCAAGGCGGCGTGGGAGGAGATGCGGGCCCGGGAGGACGCGCTCGACGCGGCCGCCGCCGAGGACGTGACCGCGGCCTATCTCGCCGCCCTGGTCTGCGAGGGCCGCCTCCAGGGATCACTCAATGCGCCGTCGCAGGGCTGCGCCAGCTTCCGGAGCGAGCTGGCCACCCGCGGGCGTCAGATCGCCTTCACCCCGGGCGGCGGATCGGTCTCCAACGCCGGCGACCTGGGCTGGACCTGGGGCGAGGCGGACTGGACCCAGGACGGCCGGGCCCTGCGCGGCCACTATGTGCGGGTCTGGCAGCGGCGGGCCGAGGGATGGAAGCTGGCTTTCGACCAGATCATTCCCGCGCCGCCGAAGAAGAAGGCTCCGGCCGTGACCGCCCCCGAAGCCGCGCCTGAACCCGAAGCCGAACCTGGGGCGGCCCCCGAAGCCGCAACGGAGGCCGATCCGGCGACGGAAAGCCCGGACGCCGCCGAACCGGACGCCGAGACCGCGCCGCAAGCCGGGTCGGAGGGGTGACGTCGGGCCGGGGCATGCCTATGTGCCTGCTTCGGCGAAGCGAACCGGCCTGACGGAACGCCCGCCGACGACCGCCAACCGGAGCCGACGCCCAAGTGACCGACTTTTCGCCCCGTGAGATCGTTTCCGAACTGGACCGCTTTGTTGTCGGTCACGCCGAGGCCAAGCGGGCCGTGGCCATCGCCCTGCGCAACCGCTGGCGCCGCCGCCATGCGCCGGAAGCCCTGCGCGACGAGATCACCCCCAAGAACATCCTGATGATCGGCCCCACGGGCGTGGGCAAGACCGAGATCGCCCGGCGGCTGGCGAAGCTGGCCCAGGCGCCTTTCCTGAAGGTCGAGGCGACCAAGTTCACCGAGGTCGGTTACGTCGGTCGCGACGTCGACCAGATCGTCCGCGATCTGGTGGAAAGCGCCATCGGCATGGTGCGCGACAAGCGCCGGGCCGCGGTCAAGGCGCGGGCCGAGGCCGCCGCCGAGGAGCGCATTCTCGACGCCCTGACCGGCCCCGGCAGCACCGCCGCGCGGGAAAGCTTCCGCGCCAAGCTGCGCAACGGCGAACTCAATGACCGGGAAGTGGAGCTGCAGCTGACCGACAACGCCAGTCCGTTCCAGGGCATGGACATCCCCGGCATGCCCGGCGGCTCGGTGGGCATGCTCAATCTGTCGGAAATGATGGGCAAGGCGTTCGGCGGCCGCACCCGCACCCACAAGACCACGGTCGCCGGGGCCTATGCCCCGCTGCTGGCCGAGGAGAGCGACAAGCTGCTGGACCAGGAGGCCCTGACCCAGGAGGCGCTGGAGCTGGCGGAAAACAGCGGCATCGTCTTCCTGGACGAGATCGACAAGGTGGCCAGCCGCTCCGACCGCTCGGGCGCCGATGTCTCGCGCGAGGGGGTGCAGCGGGACCTGCTGCCGCTGATCGAGGGCACCACGGTGGCCACCAAGCACGGGCCGGTGAAGACCGACCACATCCTGTTCATCGCCTCGGGCGCCTTCCACGTCGCCAAGCCCTCGGACCTGCTGCCCGAGCTGCAGGGCCGCCTGCCCATCCGGGTGGAGCTGAAGGCGCTGAGTCGCGATGACATGCGGCGCATCCTGACCGAGCCCGAGGCCAATCTGATCGTCCAGCAGCAGGCGCTGATCAAGACCGAGGGGGTCGAGCTGACCTTTACCGACGAGGCCATCGACGCCCTGGCCGACGCCGCCGTGGCGGTCAACGGCAGCGTCGAGAACATCGGCGCGCGGCGGCTGCAGACGGTGCTGGAAAAGGTGGTCGAGGAGATCAGCTTCACCGCCGGCGACAGCAGCGACGCGGCCTTCACCGTCGACGGCGCCTATGTCCGCGACAAGGTCGGCGCCCTGGCGGCCGACACGGATCTGA
This sequence comes from Caulobacter sp., assembly GCA_019636175.1. Lineage (GTDB taxonomy): Bacteria > Pseudomonadota > Alphaproteobacteria > Caulobacterales > Caulobacteraceae > Caulobacter. The sequence continues at coordinate 7,871 of JAHBYC010000069.1, forward strand.
GCCGGTTTATTCTCTAGCAAATCCTCCCTTCGGCAGGCCGAAGGCCTGACGGGGGAGGGGGACCGCCGGCCCGATTCAGGGCCGGTGGTGGAGGGGGCAGCGCTTGCTTGTCAGGAGCAGGAGGGTTCTGGCGCGGCCGAAACAGCGGCATCTATGGTCAACCCGGCCCGCTGGCTCTGCCCCCTCCACCACCGCCTACGGCGGCGGTCCCCCTCCCCCGCCTTTGGCGGCGGTGTTCAGGTTAATCTCCAAGCGGCGGCTCTGCCCCCTCCACCACCGCCTACGGCGGCGGTCCCCCTCCCCCGTTGCTTCGCACCGGGGGAGGATGGCGCTCGGCGCGGGCTTTGCGGATGGCGTCCTCCAGAGCGATCCCCAGCGCCTCGCGCTCGGGAGGGCTGAGGGCCTTGCCGACGCTGCGGCGCTTGCCGGAGATGCGCAGCCGCACCCGCATCTGGTGCTCGCCCCGCTCCTCGAGGTCGACATGGGTGAAGGCGGTCGGCGAGGTCCAGACAACGCGGCTGGCCCTGGGGTCTTCCTCGATCACCTCGACCCGTTCGGCGCTGACCCGAAGGCGTTCGCGGCGTTCGGCGGCGCGGAAGCTGGCCCGCAGCGCCAGATAGACCAGCAGCACATCGAGCCCCAGGAACATCGGGGCCGGCCAGGCGCCGATGAGGAAGAAGACGATGCTGACCATGGCCGCCGCCCCGCCCAGCACCCCGACGACCACCTTCAGCCCGAGCGAATTCATCGACCGGTTGGGGGCGATCACGGCGTCCATGTAGAGGGCGGCGGCCATGGGGCGGAGTATAGGCCGCACGGCGGGACTGGCGAGGGCGACAGACGGGCGCGGCGCGGGAAAAAGCGGTGGCCGTCTGGCCCCGCAAGCGGGCCTCGCATGGCATAAGGCGCCGGTGATTGATTCTCTCGACCAAGCCCGCGACATCCTGCGCCGCGTTTTCGGCCACGCCGACTTCCGGGGCCTGCAGCCTCAGGTGATCAGCGAGATCCTGGCCGGTCGCAACGCCGTGGCGGTGCTGCCGACCGGTGGGGGCAAGAGCGTCTGCTACCAGATCCCCGCCATGCTGCGCCCGGGGCTTGGGCTGGTGGTCTCGCCGCTGATCGCCCTGATGAGCGATCAGGTGGCCTCCCTGCGGCAGGCGGGGGTGTCGGCGGCGCGGCTGGATTCCAACATTCCGCCGCAGGAACGGGCCGAGGTCTGGCGGGCCATTGAGGCCGGGACGCTGGACCTGCTCTATGTCTCGCCCGAAGGTCTCGCGGCCGGCAATCTGATGGAGCGGCTGACGGAGCTGAGGCTGTCGGTGATCGCCATCGACGAGGCCCACTGCGTCAGCCAGTGGGGCCATGACTTCCGGCCCGACTACCGGCTGCTGGGCCGGCTGGCGCATCACTTTCCCGGCGTGCCGCGCTTGGCCGTCACCGCCACCGCCGACGCCCGCACCCGCGAGGACATCCGCACCCAGCTGATGCTGGAGGACGCGGCCGAGTTCGTCGACAGCTTCGCCCGGCCGGAACTGGCCCTGGCCGCCGAACGCAAGAGCGGGCCGGCCCATCGGCGGGTGCTGCAGCTGGTGGCAGAGCGTCCCGGCAAGTCCGGGGTGATCTACGCCGGCTCGCGGGACGGGGTGGAGACCCTGGCCGAGAAGCTGCGCGAGGCGGGGGTTCCGGCGCTGGCCTATCACGCGGGCCTCGACAAGGAGGCGCGCACCCGCAGGCTGGAGGAGTTTCTCGAGGCGGACGCGGCGGTGATGGTGGCGACCATCGCCTTCGGCATGGGGGTCGACAAGCCGGACGTGCGCTATGTGATCCACGCCGATCCGCCGGCCTCCATCGAGGCCTACTGGCAGGAGATCGGCCGGGCCGGGCGCGACGGCCTGCCGGCGGACGGCATCACCCTCTACAGCGCTTCCGACATGGCCTGGGCCTTCCGCCGGCTCGACGGCCGCGACATGGCGCCGGAGGTCAAGCAGGTCCAGGCCCGCAAGATCCGCCAGCTCTACGCCATGCTCGACGGCATGGCCTGCCGGGCGGCGGCGGTGCGGCGCTACTTCGGGGAGGAGACGGCCCGGCCCTGCGGCCAGTGCGACCTCTGCCTTGATCCGCCGGAATCGATCGACGCCACGCAGGCCGCCCAGAAGGCCCTGGCCGCGACCCACCGCCTGGGCGGCCGCTATGGCCGGGGGCGACTGGTCGACCACCTGCTGGGCAAGACAAAGGACGTCTCGGATTTCGAGGCGGGGCTGTCGACCTGGGGGATCGGCAAGGAATACAGCCCCAACGGCTGGAAGGACCTGATCGACCAGCTGCTGTTCGAGGGGCTGCTGAAGGAAGACCCCAATGACGGCCGGCCCCTGGTCGGGCTGGGCGACGCCGAGGCGGTCCGGGCCGTCTATCGCGGCGAGCGGCGGGTGGCGCTGCGCAAACAGCCGGAAAAGCTCGACGCCTCGACCCGCTCGGGCCGGCCGCGCAAGCGGACCCGCGAGGCCCTGGCCAGCCTGCCGCCGGAAAGCGCCCATCTGTTCGAGGCCCTGCGTGACTGGCGCCGCGACGAGGCGCACCGCCAGCACGTGCCGCCCTATGTCATCTTCCACGACGCCACCCTCGCCGAAATCGCCACCCGCCGGCCCGAAAGCCTGCCGGCCCTGGCCGCGGTGAGCGGCGTGGGCGAAGGCAAGCTGGACCGCTATGGCGAGGCGGTGCTGAGCGTGGTCAGGGCGAA
>JAHBYC010000007.1 GCA_019636175.1 Caulobacter sp.
ATAGCCCTGCGGGCTTCCGGGATGACGGAGGAAAGGGTCAGATAGAAAAAGTAGCGGCGACGATGGCCTCGACGTTGGCCTGGTCGATATCGTCGAAGGCGGCCGGGCGGTCGGAATCGATGTCGAGGACGGCCAGCAGGCGCCCGGCCCCGTCGAACACCGGGACCACGAGCTCGCTCTCGGTGCGGCCATCGCAGGCGATGTGGCCGGGGAAGGCGTGGACGTCGTCAACCCGCTGGGTCTTCCCGGTGCGGGCCGCCGCGCCGCAGACGCCGCGATCAAAGCTGATGCGCAGACAGCCCAGCGTGCCCTGATAGGGCCCGACGACCAGTTCCCGCTCACGCTCCGGGTCGACGACGTAGAAGCCGGTCCAGAAATAGTGGTCGAAGCTGGCGGCCAGCATCGCGCTGACCGTGGCCATGCGGGCGGTCAGATTGGGCTCGTCCTCGAGCACCGAGGCGATCTCCTGGGCCACCTCGGCGTAGCGGGCGGCCTTGTCGGCGGAGAGGGTGAGATCGTTGAAGGCTTCGGCCATGGCCGCGATATAGGCCGCCCCGGCTCAGGCCGCCACTGTCGCCAGATGGCTCTCGATGCGATGGGTCACGGCGCGGTCGAGCTGGCGCAGGATGACGGCCGCCTTGGGGTCGTCCGGCTCCAGCAGCGACAGGACGCGCAGGGTGTCGAGGTGGGTCGTCACCACCTCCGGATCGGCCTTGCCGGCGCCCCCGACCGCGGTGACATAGCGGTTCAGCGAGGCGGCGGCCCGCTCCAGCCCCCGGTCGGCCACCGCATGGGCCCTCTGGCGAAGGGTCTGCATGACCCGGCAGGCCATCTGGCGCAGGGGCCGGTCGAGGCCGCCGCGCGCCTCGATCAGCCGCTGGAAGGTGGTCATTTCCTGGAGGATCTGGGCGCACAGCAGGGCCCGGGCGTCTACATCGACCGCGCGAGCAACGTCGGTGCTGCGGCGCAGGGGTCCGGCATAGGGCTCGTCCTCGCGGGCGCGGCGGCGGTCCGGGCCGACGTAGGTGGGGCTGACCACGAAATCGGCCTTGCGGCGGACGACGGTGGCCACCCGTTCCAGCACCCGGGCGGGGGTGAAGGGCTTGATCAGGAAGGCGTCGATGCCGGCGGCGCGGGAGCGTTCCACATCCATCCGGGTGCGACCGCTGCTGAGCATGATGATCGGCAGGCGCGGATCGGGAATGCGCGGATCCTCGGTGACGGCGGCCTGGCGGATGGTGCGGGCCAGGGTCGCTCCGTCCATCACCGGCATCATCCAGTCGGTGATCAGCACATCAGGCCGGACGGCGGCCAGGCTGGCCAGGGCCTCGGCGGCGCTGTCGACCACCACAACCTTGCGAAAGCCGCCCGCCCGAAGGACGTCGGCGACGAGGCGACGCGTGCTGACGTGATCATCGACCACCATCACGCAAATTCCGTCGGAGTCGATCGCGTCCTTGCCCATCGCCCACCGCTTTAGCCTGCAAGCCTTGAGGGGCGGTTACCGGGCCCCTTCGATCAGGCCACCATGGCGACGGTGTGGGTCTTGATCCGGCGGGAGACCGCGCGGTCGAGTTGCTGAACGATCAGGGCGCTGGAGGCGATGTCGTCGTGCGGCAGCATCGCCAGGGCCCGGACCGTCTCCAGGTGAATCTGCATCACCTCCGGGTCGGCCTTGCCGGCGCCGCCGACCGCCGAAACATAGCGCCCGAGCGAGGCCGCCGAGCGTTCAAGGGTGCGGTCGCCGATCTCACGGGCCCGCTGCCCCAGATCATGCATCACGCGGCAGGCCATCTGGCGCATCAGATGGTCAAGGCCTCGCGCCTCGACCAGGCGTTTGAACGTCGCCATCTCCTCGAGAATGTGCTGACACAGCCGCGCATAGGCCCCCTCGTCGACCAGCGGCGGCGAATCGCTTCGACGCCGCAGGGGGCCGCCATAGGGGTCATCATCCGCATGCTGTCGGCGGTCGGGCCCGACATAGGCCTCGCTGATCACGAAGTCGGACGGCCGACTGACCACCAGCGCCACCCTCTGCAGGACCATGGCCGGCGTAAACGGCTTGACCAGAAAGGCGTTGACGCCGGAGGCGCGGGACCGTTCGACATCCGCCCGGCGTCGCTCGCTGGTCAGCATGATGATCGGAAGCCGGGGATCGGGAATGCGTCGGTCGCCGTTGACCGCGGCCTGGCGGATGGTCCGAACCAGCTCCGCCCCGTCCATCCCCGGCATCAGCCAGTCGGTGATCAGGGCCCCCGGGCGCACCCGGGCCATCATCTCGAGCGCCTCGTCGCCGCTCTCGGCGGTGACCACCCGATCAACGCCGCCGGCCCGCAGCACATCGGCGACCAGCCGACGGGTGCTGGCGTGGTCGTCCACGACCAGGACGCAGAGATTGGCCAGGGGCGTGCGTTTGGAGCGGACGGCGTTCATGGAACACTCCTACTGTCCCATGCCTTGAAACTCGGTTAGCGCGGCCGGGCCGATCTGGCCTTCGCGGCGATGCTCAGATCACCGTCCGCAGGCTCAGCAACTCCGGAAAGAACGGCCGCTCCAGCGCCTTGACCAGATAGGCCACTCCGGCCGAGCCGCCGGTTCCGCGCTTGTAGCCGATGATCCGCTCGACCGTCTTCATGTGCGAGAAGCGCCACTGCTGCAGGCGGTATTCGACATCGACCAGCTTCTCGCCCAGCTCATAGAGGTCCCACCACCTGTCCACGTCGCGATAGACAGCGGTCCAGGCGGCCTCGACGGCGGGGCTGGGTTCGTAGGGTTGCGTGAAGTCGCGGTCCAGATGGCTTTTCGGGATGTCGAAGCCGCGGCGGGCCAGCAGGGCGATGGCCTCGTCATAGAGGCTGGGCGTCGCCAGGGCCGCTTCCAGGTCCGAGAGGATGGCGGGGTCGGCGCGATGGACATCGAGGGTGCGGGCGTTCTTGGCCCCCAGCATGAACTCCATCAGCCGGTACTGATGGGACTGGAAGCCGCTGCTGGTCCCCAGGGCCTCGCGGAACCGGCTGTAGTCCGACGGGGTCATGGTGGCGAGGATTTCCCAGGCCTGGATCATCTGGGTCTGGATACGCCCCACCCGGCTGAGCATCTTGAAGGCGGGCTTCAGGTCGTCGCGCCGGACCTGCTCCAGCGCCGCCCTCAGTTCGTGAAGGCACAGCTTCATCCACAGCTCGCTGGACTGGTGGATGACGATGAACAGCAGTTCGTCATGCTCACCCGAACGCGGGGACTGGGCGTCCAGAACCTTGTCGAGCTGCAGATACTGGCCGTAGCTGAGGGACTTCGACAGGTCCCAGGTTACGCCTTCATAGGGGTCTTTCTCGCTCATGTGAGGGGTTTAGCGCGGTTCGCCGCGTCGGTGTAGCGAACGGTGGCCGGCGGCGTCCGCGAGAGGGATTGCGCTGACCCGGCGTCGGGCTGCTAGGGTTCCACAAAATACGATGGGAGGACGAAGATGGGCGATCTGGTGCTGCGCGAGGACGTCGGTCGGGCGACCACCCTGACTCTCAATCGGCCCGACAAGCTCAACGCCCTGAATGTCGAACTTTTCAGAGAGCTGGACGACCACGTCAGCGACATCGCCGCCGATCCGGAGGGCGTCGGAGTGGTGATCCTGCGCGGCGCAGGCCGCTGTTTCTCGGCCGGCCATGACCTGGGCGACATCGCCGCCGGCGAGAAATTGCCGCGCCCCAATTTCCAGGCCAGCGTCATCGAACGGCTGGCCGACCTGCCGCTGCCGGTGATCACCGCGGTTCACGGCCACTGCTACACCGGCGCCCTGGAGCTGGCCCTGGCCGGCGACATCATCATCGCCGCCGAGGGGGCGAAGTTCGGCGACACCCACGCCAAATGGGCCCTGACGCCGGTCTGGGGTCTGAGCCAGCGGCTGCCCCGCCGCGTGGGAACCTACAAGGCCCGCGAGATGATGTTCACCTGCCGCACCCTGTCGGGACGCGAGGCCGAGCGCATCGGCCTGGCCAACCTCTGTGCGCCGGACGCGGAATTCGAGACCGCCCTCGCCGATCTGACCGCCGACATCCTGGCCAACAGCAGCTTCAGCCACGCGGCCAACAAGCGGCTCCTGATGGAGACCGACGGCCTGCCGCAGAAGGTCGGCCTGGCCCATGAGGTGTTCCGCGGCGAGGGTCGCGGCCCCGACATGGAGGCGCGCATCGGCGCCTTCCAGAACAAGACGGCGAAGGTGAAGTAGCCCGCCCCCAATCCGCTTCCCCGGCGAAGGCCGGGGTCCAGACTGACCAGATTGCGAGATCGTCTTCAGGCTTCGGTGAGTGAATCTGGGCCCCGGCCTTCGCCGGGGAGGCGGGAGATGGGGCCTTCAGCCGTCAGTCGAGACATTGCGGCGGCGCAGCGTCGTCACCGCGATCATCATCACCAGAATCCCCAGCAGCACGGCGGTCGAGCCGACCGTGCCGAAGCCGAGCCCGCCCTTGTCCGGCGTCTTGGTCAAAAGGTCGCCAAGCGTGGCGCCGAAGGGCCGGGTCAGGACGAAGGCGGCCCAGAACAGGGCTGTCCGCGAAATCCTGGTGAAGAAGAACAGCGCAGCGATCAGGGCGATGCCGCCGCCGATCAACAGGTTGCTCAGCGCAAAGCCCAGGCCTGAGCTGTCGGCCAGATAGTCGCCCAGCGCCGTGCCAAGCGTGTTGGAGACCAGGATGGCGGTCCAGTAGAAGGCCTCGACCCGCCGGCTGCGGATGTGGTCGACGGCCAGGGCGCCGGTCGTCAGCCGCCAGACCACCAGCACCACGACCAGCAGGCTGACCAGGATGGCCGCGCCGGCGGCATAGCCCAGGCCAAGCGTGCGATCCATGTAGTCGGAGATGGTCGTCCCTGCGGTGCTGGTCGTCAGAATGACGCCCCAGTAGAGGACCGGATGGAACCGCTTCGCGGTCAGTTGCAGCGCCAGGCTCAGCAGGAACAGGCTGATCAGGATCAGGGAGCTGATCGCATAGCCGACGTTCATCGTCATCGACAGCAGATCGCCGCCGGTCTCGCCGACCGTGGTGGCGCAGATCTTCATCACCCAGAAGGCCAGGGTGACGGTGGCCACCTTGCTGGTCGTGTCGATGGGGTCTGTCGACTGGTTCAATGGATCACCTGACGCTGTTGGGCTCGTGTGGCCACGTGGCCAGACCGGCGGGGCCACTTCAAGGCGGAGAGATGACATTGAACCGCCACCGGGCCAACATCGCCCCATGACCCTGATGCCCCTACCCGCCCAGCCCGCCGACACCCCCTGGCCGACCGCCGCCTGGCCGGAGGGCGCGCCCCTGCCGCCGGCCATCGCGGCCCGTCTCGACGCCGCCTTCGCCGCCGAGGATCAGCTGGGACCGACAGACGCCCTGCTGATCGTGCAGGGCGGGCGGATCCGCTACGAGCGCTACGGCCCGGGCAAGACAGCGGACGACACCTTCCCCTCCTGGTCCAAGGCCAAGAGCATCACCCAGGCCCTGGTCGGACTGGCGGTGGCCGAGGACAGGCTGGACATCCACGCCCCGGCGGCGGTGGCCGCCTGGAAGGGCGAGGGCGACCCGCGCGGGGCCATCACCCTCGATCACCTGCTGCGCATGTCGAGCGGTCTGGAGTTCGTCGAGGACTATGTGCCGGGCAGCATTTCCCACGTCATCGACATGCTGTTCGGCGCGGGTCAGGCCGACGTCGCCGCCTATGCCGCCGCCCTGCCGCTGATCCATCCGCCGGGCAGCCAGTGGGCCTACGCCAGCGGCACGACCAACATCATCGCCCGGGTGCTGCAGGATGCGCTGGGCCTGAACGGCGCGGCCTTCGAGGCCCATATGCGGGCCGTCCTGTTCGAACCGTTGGGCATGAAGAGCCCCCTGCCGAAATTCGACGCCGCCGGCACCTTCATCGGCTCGTCCTTCTGCTTCGCCACCGCCCGGGACTTCGCCCGCTTCGGCCTGCTCTATCTGCGCGGCGGGATCTGGGAGAATCGCCAGTTCCTACCCGCCGCCTGGGTCGACTACGCCCGCACGCCCACGCCGGCGCCCCGCACCGAGGAACTGGGCTACGGCGCGCAATGGTGGCTGGGGCTGGGCGGCGAGGGCTCCTTTTCCGCCAACGGCTATGAGGGCCAGTACACCCTGCTGGTTCCCGACCTGGACCTGGTGCTGGTGCGCCATGGCCGCACGCCGCTGGACCTGAAGGACAATCTGGCCTCCTGGGTGCGGCAGACCGTGGAGGCGTTGCGCGGCGCCTGAACAGCGGGCATGGTGGGCGAAACAATTGGCACGGTGAATGTCATGACCACGGAAACGCCCCTGCCCCTCGAACTCTCCGGTGCGCCGGGTTCGCCCTATACCCGCAAGATGCTGGCGGTGCTGCGCTATCGGCGGCTGCCCTACCGGCTGTTCTATCGCGGTCGCGAGCCGGCGGGATATCCGACCGCCAAGGTGCCGTTGCTGCCCACCTTCTATCTGCCCGGCCCAGACGGCGCCCTGCAGGCGGTGACCGACTCCACGCCGCTGATCCGCCGCTTCGACGCCGCCTTCAACAATCGCCGGGTGCGGCCCGCCGACCCGGCCCTCGCCTTTCTCGACAGCCTGATCGAGGACTATGCCGACGAGTGGCTGACCAAGGCGATGTTCCACTATCGCTGGGCCCATGAGGCCGACGCGGTCTTCGCCGGTCGCCTGCTCCCCAGCTGGGGCCCCGCCCCGCTCGATGAACCGACCCTGCAGGCCTCCGCGAAGATGTTCAGCGAGCGGCAGATCGGGCGGCTGGCCTATGTCGGCTCCAACCCGACCACCGGCCCGGTGATCGAGGACAGCTATGTTCGGCTGATCGAGGCGCTTGAGGCCCATCTGGCGACCCAGCCGTTCCTGCTGGGCGGCGCGCCCGGCGCCGGCGACTTTGGACTGTTCGGCCAGCTGACCCAGCTGGCCGGCGTCGATCCCACCCCGACGGACATCGCCCGGACGCGGGGCCATCGGGTGATGGGCTGGGTCGGGATGATGGAGGACCTCTCAGGCCTGGAGCCCGGAGCGATGATCGACCCCGCTTCGCCGCCGCCGACCCTGAAGGCCCTGCTGGCCGAGATGGGCCGGGTCTATGCCCCGTTGCTGATCGCCAACGCCAGGGCGGTGATGAGCGGGGCGGCGATGGTCGAGACGCAGATCGACGGCAAGCCCTGGACCCAGAACCCCTTCACCTATCAGGCCAAGTGCCTTGGCTGGCTGCGGGAAGACTATGCCGCCCTGCCGGCCGCCTCGAAGGCGCAGGTCGACAAGGCGATCGACGGAACCGGCTGGACCACGCTGTTCTGAGCAAAGAGCGTGGGCGGCGCTGGCCGGGTGGCGGTGCGGTGGCGGCCCTGATGCAGTCGTCAGTCGTCGCGGCCCGAGCCGCCGGGTTTGTTGCCGCCGCCGTCCTGCTTGTTGACCGTCGCCCAGGCTCGCCGCTCGGCCTCCTTCTCGGAGACTCCCTTCTTCTCATAGCCCTCGGCGATATGGTCTGCCTTGCGCTCCTGCTTGTCGGTGTATTTGTCCTTGTCGCCCTGTGGCATGGCGCGTCTCCTTTCACAGGAAGACAACGACTGTCCCGGCCGCGCTGTTCCGGCGCTCCATTGCCGGGCGCTCGTTGACCCCTTCCTACAGCAGGTCCGCCGGGGTCGCCTCCAGGCCAAGGGCGATGCGGCCACCGATCTGGGCGGCGCGATCCCAGTCGAACACCACATGGCCGCGGATCATCTGCACATCGCGCAGGTAGCGCTGCAGCGGCGAGCTCTGGAAGCCTGAGCTGGCCCCGGCGGCGGCGCACATGGTGTTCACCGCGATATTGGCCAGCCGCACCACATCGGCGGCGGCGAGGCGCACGGCGGCCAGGCTCTCAACCGGCATGGCCGCGCCCATCGGCCCCTCGCGCTCATAGAGGGCCACCGCATCGGCCCAGACCAGCCGCGCGGCCCGCACTGTCGCCAGGGCCTCTCCCAGGCGCAGATGAGTGGCCGGCGCATCGCTCTGTTTCGCCCCGCCGGAGTAGGCCTGGATCTTGGCCTTCATCCGGGCGGTGAAGGCGGCCAGCGCGCCCTCGGCGGCGCCCAGGGCCGGCGCGGCGGCGACCAGGGCCAGGGCCGGAGACATAGCGTAGCCGACCGTGCCGCCCGGATGCCGCGCCAGGCCCGGCATCGGTCCAAACTTCATCTGCATGGCCGACAGGGTGCGATGGGCCGGAACGAACACGTCCCTGGCCGTCACCAGATTGCTGCCGGTGGCGCACATCCCGGCGGTGCGCCAGACATCCTCGACCTCGACATCGGCGATCGGCAGGACGCAGAAGCGGGGCATCGGCCCGTCCATGGCGTTGACCATCACCCAGTCGGAATGATTGACGCCGGTCGCCCACTCCCAGCGGCCCGATATGCGATAGCCGCCGGGGACCGCCTCTGCGGTTCCGGTCGGGGCCAACGGCGCCGGCGCCAGGGGCATGGCCCCGCCGGCGAACAGCTCGTCCTGCAGCTGCGGCTCGAAGCGGCAGAGGAGCCAGACATGCATGGCCAGGAAGGACAGGGTCCAGGCGCTGGACGGACAGCCCGCCGCCAGCCGCCGGCCGACATCGAGGAAGTCGGCCATGGACGCGCCGGCGCCGCCCGCGGTGGTCGGCGCCAGCAAGGCGAAATAGCCGGCCTCCGCCGCCTCCCGGATGGTCTCTTCCGGGACCGATCGCAGGGCTTCCGCGGCCGCCGCGCGGTCAGCCAGCCGCGGGGCGGCGGCCTCGGCCCATCGGGTCCATTCGCTGGGGGTGTTCGGCTTGGTCATGATGGCGTTCTCCCGCCGTGACGAATAACATAACTTTTGTTATGGTCAATTGGGTGATTGCCTTGAAGTGGGACCGGGCTAGAGCAGGGTGATGGGCAAGACGCGCAAGGATCTGACGCGGGAAGACTGGCTGCTGGCCGGTCAGGCGGTGTTGCGGGACGAGGGGCTGAGGGCGTTGAAGCTACGCCCGCTGGCGGCGGCGCTCGGCATATCGACCGGCAGTTTCTATCATCATTTCAGCGACTTCGAGGACTACCTTGGTCAGCTGGCTGATTATTTCAGCGGCGCCCAGCTGACCGAGAATCTGGAACAGGTGAAGGCCAGCGCCCCGACGCCGATCCGCCGCATCCTGCTGGCCTCCGACCTGGCGCTGAACCAGGACCTGCCAAGGCTGGCCATGGCCATGCGGGCCTGGGCGCGCAGCGACGACCGCGCCCGCGCCTCGGTGCAGAAGGTCGATGACGTCCTCACCGGCTTCTTCGCGGATTGCCTGGAGACCATGGGTCACGGCCCGCAGCAGGCGCTGGCCCGGGCCTATCTGCTTGTCGCCTCGGCGACCGCCGACATGGAGCCGCCCGCCGGCCTGCCCCGAGGCCTGGAACTGCGGGACCTGATGCTGGAAGTGATCTGCGGCGGAGAGGACTGAGCGGCCGCCTCATTCTCCGCTCACCCCGGCGAAGGCCGGGGCCCAGTTTCAACCTCCGCGCCCGGGCGCCCCGGAAAGGATTGGGCTCTGGCGGATGGGCCCCGGCCTTCGCCGGGGCGAGCGGATGGGGGGGCTAGTGGACGCGGCGCGATGGGCGAAACGCCCCCCTAGACCCTTTCAGGTTTTGATGTACGCATCAAAACCTGATCAAAAGGGTCTAACATCAAACATTTAGAGCATGTCCGGGCGGGCGAACCGCGTACACTTCGCCCTGACATGCTCTAGAAACCCCGCGCCTCCAGCCAGTCGGTCACCGCCTTCACGGCGGTCGGCATCAGGTCCGGGCGCTCGATGTAGTAATGGTCGGCCCCCTCGATATCGACATAGGTCTTGTCCTCCGGCCCAAGGGCCTCGAACAGCCGGCGGGCATGGCTGGGCGTGCAGGCGAGGTCGGCGGTGTTGTTGATCACCAGGCAGGGGACGCTGATGCGCGGGCCGTTGACCAGGCCATTGGCCTGGCTGTCGTCGTAGCTCCACTGCGACAGCCATGAGCGCAGGGTGGTGAAGCGGCCAAGGCCGATCGGCCCGTCGTTGGCAATGCGCGGATCGCCCATGTAGCAGGTGTGGGGCGCGCGGTCGGAGGGTTCCTGCGTCGGGTCTGTCCAGCGCACGTCGCTCATGGTGCCCTGGACCACGAAGCAGCGCTCGGCGTCCGGGTCGCCCGAGGCCTTGAGCTGGGCCAGTTGGTCCTTGACCCAGGCGGTGATGCGCCGATTGCGGGCGATCTGGGCCGCGCGGAACTTCGCCACGAAGGCGTCGCTGTAGGGCGGCTGGTCCGGGCAGGCCGGGTCATAGATGTTGAGGGCAGGGTCGCGGTCGAAGGGCCGGCTCTCGTCGGTGATCGAGGGATCGATCCACTCGGTCATGGTCACCGAACGCCCGATATGGGCGGCCAGCAGCATCACCGCATCGGCCGGTTGCAGACCGGCGCCGGCGAGATTGACCTCGTCGCCGGCCGGCGTGGCGGTAATGGTCGGGTGCTCGGCCTGATCCTGATAGAACAACGACAGCGAGCCGCCGCCCGACCAGCCGCCGAGAATGACCTTTTCATAGCCGAAGCGCGTCTTCAGGTCGGCGATGCAGGCGCCCAGATCCAGGGCGCATTTTTCGAGGATCAGGGCGGTGTCGTTCCCCCGGTATCGGGTGTTGCAATAGATGACGTGGCGCCCCGCCCTGGCCAGGGCCGTGACCAGCGGCAGGAACGATCCGCCGCCGATCGGATGGCTGAACAGGATGACGCTCCTGGAGTCCGCGTCGGCCGGCCGGATGCGCATGCACTCGACGAACACCCGCCCCCCGGCGCCGCCATAGACCTCCTTGAGCCGGCTCTCCTCCTTGTAGGTGTAGCCATAGGGTTCGCGCAGGATGTCCATGGTCGTCTCCCTGTCGCCAGGTTGCGGCCCCGGCCATTTCTGATTACAAAGTCAGGAAATCGGGTCGAGGAGTCAAGGCATGGCGGACGGCGCCGGGCCGATCATCAGCGGCAAGGGCGGACGGACCGCGGCGAGGATTCGCCAGGCGGCGCTGGAACTGTTCAGCCGGCTGGGCTTCGAGCGGACCACCATGGGCGAGATCGCCGCCGCCGCAGGCGTGTCCCAGCCGACCCTGCACTATCACTTCGCCGACAAGGCCCAGCTGTGGCGGGAAGCCATGCTTGAGCTGGGCGCGGTGATCGCCGAGGAGGAGCGGCTGCTAGGCGCGGCCGCCGACGCCGGCCCGCTGGCCCAGCTGCGGATGGCCATGCGGCTGTTCCTGCAGATCAGCTGGAAACATCCGGCGCTCGGCCGCATCGTCGCCCTTGAAGGCATGGCCGGCGGCGAGCGGCTGGACTGGCTGGTGGACAATCTGATCGGCGCCCGCAACCGCCGGCTGGTCGGCCTGGCCCGCGGCGCCATCGCGGCCGGAGACCTGAAGCCCTTTCCCCCCGAACAGCTGGTCGTCACCCTGCAGACGGCGGGGGCAGGACTGGTCAACATGACGCCGCTGATGGCGGCCAATTTCGGTGTCGACACGGCCCGGGCCGACCAGCGCCAGGCCCACGAACAGCTGATTCTTGACGCCCTGCTGGGCGGCCTGATCATCTCCAGACAACAAGACAAGAGCGGAGGACAGCCATGACCCAACCGAGCGGCATTCACCACCTGGCCTTCATGGCTGGGGACATCAAGAAACACATCGCCTTCTTCAGCGAGGTCATGGGCTGTCCGCTGGTCGCGCTGTTCGACATGCATGGCGTGCCCGGCGGGCTGCACGCCTTCCTGCGGATGAACGACCACGGCTACTTCTCGATCGTGCAGTTGCCCGGCGTGGACGGCATCAAGATCGAGCTGGGCAAGACCCACGCCGGCAACGGCGCCCTGCCCTGCGCCCCCGGGACCCTGCAGCATCTGGCCTTCCGGGCCGACAGCGAAGCCGACCTGCTGGCCATGCGCGACCGCATCCGCGGCCATGGCGTCAACGTCATCGGCCCCATCGACCATGGCATGTGCAAGTCAATCTATTTCGCCGGCCCCGACCAGATGACGCTGGAGGTCGCCACCTCCGAGACGGCCATCGACCCGGCCCGCTGGATCGACCCGGCGGTTCTCGAAAAGGCCGGCATCAGCGCCGAGGAGGCGGCCCGCTTCAAGGCGCCGGCCCCCTACACCGGACCCTCGCCGGCGCCGCAGCCGGCGTTCGACCCGGACAAGCCCCACATGGCCTATCCGCGCGAGATGTATCTGCAGATGCTGAAAGCCCCCGACGAGGCGATCACCGCCGGAGCCTCCTATTCGCAGCCGCCCGTCCCCGAGCCGGCCTGATGGCCTACTGGCTGCTCAAGTCCGAGCCTGACGTCTTTTCCTGGGCCGACCTGGTCGCGAAGGGCGATGAGGGCGAGCCCTGGAACGGGGTGCGCAATCACACCGCCAAGCTGAACATGATGGCGATGAAGACCGGCGACCGGGCCTTCTTCTACCATTCCCAGGAGGGCAAGGAGATCGTCGGGATCGCCGAGGTGATCGCCGAGGCCTATCCGGACCCGACCGATCCCAAGGGCAAGTTCGTCTGCGTCGACGTCAAGGCGGTGGAGCCCCTGCCCCGTCCTTTCACCCTGGCCCAGGCCAAGGCCGATCCTGCCCTTTCGGCGATGTCGCTGGTCACCTCGTTCCGGCTATCGGTACAGCCGGTGACGGCCGAGGAATGGAACCACATCTGCAAGGCGGGCGGGTTGTAGGCGCCGCTCAGCCGTCGACGGATTTGCGACGGGCGGCGCCGGTCCCGCGACGGACGGCGCAGCGCATCCAGGCGATCCGCGCTAGGATAGCCGATTGCCGCCGGCGTTCGGAGAAACCGTGAAGCGCGATTCAAAGCTGATGTTGCCGATGATCTTCGGCCCGTGGACCGCCTTCATGCTGTCCTACGCCCTGGCCTTCATCGCCCGCAGCGCGCCCAACACCAAACCCTTCATCGGCTACATCCTGCTGTGCTCGGCCATCGGCATCACGTTCAGCTGGCTGGCCTGGCGGTTCGTGCTGTCCGCCACCGTCCGGCGCGTGAAGGTCATCGGGGTAGCGGGGGTGCTGAGCCTGCTGCTGACGGCGGCGGTGATCGACGTCGTCCACGCCGTGATCGTCACCCTGTCGCAGCCCTATTTCTTCGGCTCCGGCCCCGGCAACTTCTTCTCCGGCGTGCTGATGGAGTTCATCTCCTTCTACTTCGTCTATTGCATGATCTTCTTCTTCGCCCTGACGCTGGAGCTGTCGCACCGCGACGCCGAGCGGCGCGAGCGGCTGAGCCAGGCCGAGAGCCGCGCTCATCAGGCCCAGGCCATGGCGCTGCGGCTGCAGATCAATCCGCACTTTCTGTTCAACGCCCTCAATGCGGTGGCCTCCCTGATCTCCGCGCGCCGCGACCCCGAGGCCCTGGCCACCCTGCACCGGCTCAGCGGCTTCCTGCGCATCGTCACCGAGACCTCGCCGCACGAGTTCTCGCCGCTGTCCGACGAACTGGAGATGGCCGAGGAGTATCTGTCGGTCGAGGCGATCCGCTTTCAGGACCGGCTGAGCATCGAGATCGAGGCGGCGCCGGAGACGGCCGGCGTGCTGACTCCCAACTTCATCCTCCAGCCGCTGATCGAGAACGCCATCAAGCACGGCGTCGGCGCCACCGAACAGCCGACCGCGGTCAGCATCCGGGCGCGGATGATCGACGGCCTGGCCGAGATCACCGTCGGCAATCGCTCATGCGACCCCGCCGTTCGCGACTACCGGCCCGACGGCATGGGCGTGGGGCTGCGCAACGTCGCCGACCGGCTGAAGGCCATCTACGGCGGCGCGGCGACGATGGACAGCGGCCATGTCGACGGCGGCTTTCAGGTGGTTCTGCGCCTGCCCCCCTCCGGCGCCCGCGCCGGCGACGATCCGGCGCCGAGGGCCCTGGCGGCCGCTGACGCATGAGGATCGTCATCGCCGATGATGAGCCCCTGGCGCTGGACCTGGTCGAGCGCAGCCTGGCCGAACGCGACGGGATAGAGATCGTCGGCCGGGCGCGGTCCGGCGACGAGGCGGCGGCGGCGATCATGAGCCAGAAGCCGGATCTGGCGATCCTCGACATCGCCATGCCCAAGCTGACCGGCCTGGACGTCGCCCGCCTGGCCAGCCAGGCCCCCAGGCCGCCGCTGTTCGCCTTCCTGACCGCCTACTCCGATTTCGCCGTCAAGGCCTTCGAGCTGGACGCCATCGACTATGTGCTGAAGCCCTTCACTGTCGAGCGCCTCGGCGAGACGGTGCAGCGGGCGGCGCGGCGTCTGGCGCTGGGCGCCGCGCCGGTCGATGTTCTGGCCATGACCGCGCCGGAGCCCGGTCCCGCCGAGGAGGGCGGCTTCGACCGCGAGCTATGGGTGCCCACCCGGCTTGGCGCGCGGCGGCTGGCGACCAGCGACATCATCTGGATCGAGGCGGCCCGGGACTATGTCCTGCTGCACACCGCGATGCGCACCGAGATCATGCGGGCGCGGATGGCCGACCTGCAGGAACGGCTGGACCCGGCCGAACTGCTGCGGGTGCACCGGTCCTACTTCGTGCGCCCCGAGGCGGTGGTTGAACTGGAACAGATCAGCCGCTCGCAGCTGGCCCTGGTGCTGGATACCGGGGCCCGGGTCGAGGTCGGCCGCACCTATGTCGACCAGGTGCGCCTGGCCCTGTCGGTCCAGACCCTGAGAGCCCGCCGCGGCGCCTGAAGGCCGGGCGGCGAGGGTCCGGTTCTTCCCCACAATCTGTCCTGCACAAACGAATGAGGGGGCGTCTTGCGACGCCCCCTCACCCACTCCGGATCCCGAGAGGTGGATCAGAAGCTGTACTTCAGCCCGAAGCGGACCGAACGCGGCGACTGGTAGTTGCGCGGCAGTCCGTAGTAGGGCGCCGGCCGCGCGGCGTTGGCGCTGTTGCGGATGGCCCCCTGCTCGACGACCCGGGTGGTGGCCTCGGAGTCGAACAGGTTGAACACGTCCACGCTGGCCACCAGGCGGCCGCGCTCCTCGCTGTCCATCACCGTGTAGGACAGGTTCAGGTCGACCTGGTAGGTCCAGTCGGTGAAGCCGCCGCTGCCGCGCGGCGTCTTGGTCACCGCCCAGACGTCGTCCGTACCGGTGCCGGTCGCCTGACCGGCCGTCTGGCTGGTCGGGCAGAACCAGCCGGACGGGGTGCCGACCTGCGGCGCCAGCGGATCAACGCTCGCCGGAACCCGGCCGATACAGCCGTAGGGCCGGCCGGACTGGGCGGTGAAGTTGCCGCCGATGCTGAGGTTGCGGATCGGCGACCAGTTCCCGAACACCTTGAAGCTGTGCTCACGATGGTTGGGCAGGTAGCCGTAGGCGCCCAGCAGGTTGGCCGAGTGGTCGAAGTCCTGGGTGATCGAGGTGTCGGTCTGGCCGACATCGGACTTCACCGCCCCCTCGTAGTTCCCCCGCGACCGGGACCAGGTGTAGGAGCCCTGGATGCCCCAGACCCCGTCGAACGGCCGCTGGAAGGTCAGCTCGATCGCCTTGTAGGTGCGCTCGGCCTTGGGCAGGTTCAGATCCGCGGCGGTGAAGTTGATCAGCTGCGGATCGTAGTCCGGGTTGGGGCTGCCGTCGGCGAGGGTGCGGGGATCGCCGTTGAGGTCGACCAGCACCCGGGCGCCGTCGCCGGGATTGACCAGCACATAGGCGAACAGGCTGGCGAAGTCGGAGTCGCCCGGACCAGACTGGCCGCAGGCCAGGCCCTTGCGCTCGCAGTAGCGAACCACCGCGTCGCCGATGACGGTGTCCTCGATGACGCTTTCCAGGTTGCGGTAGATCAGCCGGCCGCCAAACGTCCAGTCGGCCAGGGGCCCTTCCTCGAAGGTGCGCTCATAGCCCAGCACGAACTCGCGCTCGTACATCGGCTTGAGGCCTTCCTCGGCGATGCCGCGGGGATCGGGCGCGCCGGGAGGGCTGTAGTAGAAGTTGGCGAACTGGGTTCCCAGCACCGGCGCGCCGTCCGCCCCGATGGTCAGGCCGCCGGCGGGCAGGTTGAAGTAGGTGTCGGTGTAGACCTCGCCCGAAGAGGCGCGGATCGAGGTGTTGGTCGCCAGCGGCAGGTAGTAGTCGCTGACCGAGCCGTAGATGCGTTGCAGCCCCTCGCCGGTCGGATCCCAGTTGAAGCCCAGGCGCGGCGCCCACTGGTCGTCAGTCGAGACATAGCTTTTGCCGCTGATGTTCTTGTAGTCGTAGATGTCGTTGCGAACGCCCAGCTGCAGAGTCAGGCGATCGTTGATGCGCCAGGAATCCTGGATGTAGAAGGCCGATTGTTCCGCCTCGAACTTGCCCACGTTCGAGAAGGTCAGGCGTTCGATACAGGTCGAGCCGGTCCCGCCGGGCGGGCAGTCGGCGGAGTCGGAGACATAGTAGTAGGCCCCGCCGTTCAGCGAGTTCTGGGCCACGCTGACCAGGTCTTCCCGGTCGTAGCCGGTCCGGACATGGTGGCTGCCGGCCAGGTCGAAGTAGAAGTCGGCGTCGATGCGGAAGGTCTCGCGGGTGTCGTCCCCGGACAGGTTGTAGGCCCCCGTCTGGCGGCCGTCGGTCAGCCAGGGCGAGGTGGCCGAGGCGCGGAAGTCGCGAACGCCGGGCACCACGACGGCCGGGCCGTAGTCGGTGTAGCTGCTCTCGGTGCGGCCATAGAGGGCCGACAGGGTGAACCAGTCGGTGAACACGCCGGTGTATTTGACGATGGTGTTCAGGCCGCCGCTTTCGGCCCAGTAGCGGGCGTTCTCGCCGACCTTGGCGAAGCTGCGGTCATAGCGATAGGTGCGGTAGTCGGTCGTCGCGGCGTCCGACAGGATGGTCGCCTCGAGCCGGTGGTCGTCGGTGATCACCAGGTCGAACTTGGCCGCCCAGCGCGGATCGTTGCTGCGGGTGGTGATCTGCGAGCCTTCAGGGGCGGCGGTGGTGTAGGGCAGACCCGAGGTCGGGGCCGAGCCCGGCGTCGTGGCGTCGTCGAAGGCGTTGTTGGTGTAGGTGTTGGCGAAGCTGACCGGACCCAGCGCCTCCTGGTCGCGGAAATTGTAGGCGCCGAAGAAGAACAGCCGGTCGGGGATGATCGGACCGCCCGCCCAGATGGTGGTTTCCTTGCTCTCGGAGCCGGAGAACTTGTTGAACACCTCATAGCCCGAGATGTTGTTGCCGCCGGGGGCGTAGGCCTTGCCGGTCTCGCCGCGCAGGGAATCGGGCGAGACATAGGTGCTGATCCCGAAGTGGAACTCGTTGGTCCCCGAGCGGGAGACCATGTTCACCACCCCGCCGGTGGCCCGGCCGTATTCCGCCGAATAGCCGCCGGTCTTGGTCTCGATGGTCTGGATGAAGTCGAACGGCAGGTCGGTATAGCCCAGCAGGGTCCGCTGGTCGGTGACGTTGAGGCCGTTGAAGTAGTAGGCGCTCTCGGCCGCCGAGGTGCCCGACAGGGACACGGTCGACTGCTGGCGACGCACCCCGTTAGCGTTGATCGAGGCGTCGGTCGGGCTGGCGCCGGGGGTCAGCAGGGTCACGGAGGTGATGCTGCGGCCGATCGGCACCCGGGCGGCCACGTCCTGGACGTCGACCGACAGGCCGGTGTCCTGGCGGCTGAAGTCGGAGACCCTGCGGCCGGTGACCACCAGCTCGTCGACCGAGCCGCTGCGGGCGGTGAAGACATAGGCCGAGCCCGAGGGCGAGACGCTGACCGTCTGGTCGATGGCGTTCAGGCCAGAGGCCTCGATGTGGATGGTGTAGGCGCCCACGGCCAGGGCCGGGATGCGGAAACTGCCGTCGGCGGCGGTGGTGGTCGAACGGGTCACCCCCTGGCTCGAATGCAGGGTCACGGCGGCGCCGGCCACCGGCTGGCCGTCCTCGCCGACGACCGATCCGGTCAGGATGCCGGAGGTGTAGTCCTGGGCCTGGGCGACCGCGCCGGGCAGGGCGACGATGGTCAGCGGCACGGCGCAGACCGCCGCCAGCATCGTCGTCGCCAGAAGGGATTTACGAGTGGTCTTCATAAGGTTGCTCTCCTTCGACCACGGGGTCGTCGGAGCGGCCGACTGCCGCGCCGCCCCCGCGGTCATCAGCAAAACCCTAGGCAGACCGCTCAATATATGAAGCATAAAAATGCCGTATATTCAGTATATAGGGGCCGATATGGTTTTTTAGATACGACAATATTGTAATATGTTACGCCTGCGATGAAATAACGTCTTACGCTGCAGGATTGTTACATTCTCCGATCAGTCGATCTCGATGGGGCAGTCGAAGTAGTAGCCGCCGCCCCTCAGGGTGCGGACCAGCGGCGGGTTGTAGCGGGCCAGCTTCTTGCGCAGCCGGCACAGCAGGGTGTCTGCGCTGCGGGTCTTGATCTGGCGACCGCTGTAAAGGGCGGCAATCATCTGCTCGCGGGTCACCACCCCGCCGCGCGCGCCGGCCAGGACCATGGCGGCCTGCACCTCGCCGTAGGTCAGGGCGATGGTCTCGCCATCCGGCGCGATCAGGGTGCGCAGCAGGGGCCGCAGCACCCAGCCGCGCTCGCCGCCGACGCTGGCCCGACTCTCGGTCAGTTCGACACGCCTGGCGATGGCGCGCAGCCGGGCGATCATCTCGCGGGGGTTCTGGTTGAGGCCAAAGACATCGTCGGCGCCCAGCTCCAGGGCGAGGATGCGGTCGATCTCCTCGACCTCGTCGCACAGCAGAACGATCGGCTGCCGCAGGCTGCGCGAGAGCACCGCCTGCAGGGCGTCGCCCTGGACGGCCTTGCAGCAGAACAGGCTGATCGCCGCCGCCCCGCCCATGTCCATCGCCGGCGAGCGTTCGCACAGCAGCCCGGCGCCGGCGAAGCGTTCGGCCAACTGGCTGTGGCGCTGATCGGCGGCCTTGGCCACCATCTTGATGGTCACCGGCGACTGGCCGGATTCGAAGGCGGCGGCTGCGGCGGTCATTTGCATGGGATAGGGCCCCTGTGGGTTCTCAAGTTGCCCGCCAGTCTGGCCGCGTTTCTGTTTGGGGACAGTCGCTTTGCGCCCGGCGAACAGGGCCGCGACAGAACTCTGACATTCCGCGACGAACGCTGACGGCGGCGCGACGGGCGAAGCGCCCGCCAGGCCGGGAGCGGCCCGGTCTCTTCAAAAAATCCGCTGGCGTATTTTTCAAAGCGGCCTAGGAAACGCTGATGCAGCCCGCTCCCCGCAGTCGCAAGGGCGTCCCCAAGGGCGACAAACGCCAGCGCACCCGCCGCGCCCTGGTGGCCGCCGCCGCCGAGGTGATCGCCGAAAAGGGTTTCGACCGCGCCTCCCTCGACGACATCGCCGCCCGCGCCGGCATGACCCGGGGCGCCATCCACGGCAACTTCGAGAGCCGGGACGCTCTGTTCCTGGCGGTGATGGACAGCCAGTGGACCCCGGTCGAGGCCGACTTCCGCCCCGGCGCGCCGCTGCGCGAGCAGATGGCGATTCTCGGACGGGCGGTGGCCGCCCAGGCCCGGTCGCGTCTGCCCATGGCGGCGGGGGCCGCGGCCATCCAGCTGTATCTCCTGACCCACGATGACCTGCGCCAACAGCAGGCCGAACGCGCCGCCGAGGGCTATCGCCGCATGGCCGAAGGGTTTGTCCGCATCCTTCCGCCCGGAGACCTGCCCATGCCGGCTGATCGGTTCGTCAAGGTTCTCGACGCCCTGATCACCGGCCTGATGTTCACCTACTACCAGGCCCCCGACCTGCTCGCCGAAGACGACTTCATCGCCGCCTTCCAGGCGCTGGCCGGCCCGCCAAAACCGTCCCCCGCGCCATCGCCATGGCCGAAGCAAGGGACAATCACACGGCGCTGGTGAGGTTTGGTCGAGCAAGTGGTAGGCGCGGCACCTACCACGATAACATAGAAGTTCTCTATATTTCTGATAGATAGATTTTTTGACACCAAAAATACCGTCAAAAATACCGTCAACCACACAGCTCTGCGCTTGGCGCGAGCGGCGATGTTCTCCAGTTAACCGCGTCCAAATTCCTAAAACAGGTCCCCCGAGCAGATAGTTAGGGCATGAGCCAGCGCAATCAACAACTTCGCTGAGGCGTTTCGCTCGCCCCGTTCCAATAGGCCCACGTAGTTTCGGTAAAGTCCCGCCTGGTCCGCCAGTACTTCCTGGCGAACTGCCGCACGCTCCCGACAGCGGCGTAGCCCGCGCCCCAGCCCAGCCCCAACGAATCGAGTCAACGACCACAAAGGAATGGTCGCGGGGGCCGCAGGTCGCTCTATCGCGTGCTCCTTTGCCCCGAGATGTCCGCTCGGCGCCATAAGCTGACGTCCAATTAAAGCCTGCAATCAGACATTCGGGCCATGCTCCTGACGCCCGTCGAACCCGGCCAATAGCGAGCCCGTCAGACAGGCGCGGGCGATTTGATAAGCGCGAAGTCTTCGTCTTCCTCGACCATCGCCGGGAGTTCGACGAACGCGTAAACGGAGCATTCACCGCCCCTTCATCCGACGGGCAGCAACGCTTCCAGTTCTTCCGCAGTGTTGGCGTTGGCGAAAGGGTCGTGCGGGCCGGTCGGCCAAGGGACCGGGATCACGCCCAGAATGGCGGCCAGACCCTTGAGCGACCGGCGGCCGGACGCGACATAGGTCCGCAAGTCCGCGCCGGCGTCGGTTGGCCACAGTGCGCAGACAGGATGGAGCCGCCCGCCGCTCGTCGCCACCGCGACCCGCCCGCCCGCCGCTCCTCCCTCATCCAGCGCGGCCTGGAGGCGGAGCCTCAGGTTGTCGGGCAGAAGCGGCATGTCGCAGGGAAGCGTCAGCACATGATCGGCGCCCAAGCGGTCAGCGAAAGCGAGGGCCGCGGCGAGACCCGCCAGAGGCCCCTCGATGGCCGGATCGTCAAGCAAAAGGGATGTCCCCGGAAAGGTCGGCGCCTGGTCCGGCCGGCGGGCGGCAATGCCGACGACGGCCCCATAGCAGCGGGCCCTGGCCTCCGCCCTGGCGATCAGAGTGGTGTCGCCGAAGCGTCGGAACGGCTTGCGGCCGCCCATGCGTCGCCCCTCGCCCCCCGCCAGGATGACCGAGATGCGGAGCCGCGAGCCGCCGGTCACGCCGGCGCCTCACAGGCGCCTGGACCGCGACGCGCGGCCAGGCTCTGGCCCAGGTCGGCCAGGTCGCCGCGTGACAGCCGCAGCCGGGCGATTGGCAGGACCACCGCGTTCTCCAGAGCCAGATGTCGCAATTCCTGGCTGGCGAAGGCCTTGAGGCTGTCGCGGCAGGCCGGAACCAGCCCCGGGGCGATCCGCTGCTCAAGACAGGCTTCGAGGTGATCGGCCAGGCTGGCCGCCCGCCCGACGTCGAGCCGATGTTCGGCGGAAAGTTGCCCAAGCACGTCTTCGATATTGTCCTCCTTCCGGGCGCGGCGACGCAGAAGCGGAAACAGGAATTCTTCCTCGTCGGCGACATGCCATCCAAGTTCCCTGCGCACAAAGGCGACCAGACGGGCCAGAGGAGCCTGATCGAAGGCCGGGGCCTCCGACGCCTGGACCATCAGCCGGCAGATCTGGCGGTGTCGCTCATGCTGGTCGAAGAACCACGCCAGAGGGTCGGTCATCCCGGACCGCGCGACGTCCTCGATCACGGGACGGTTCGACCGCATCAAGACTGCTCCCCCGTCAGTATCTGAATTCCAGCGTCAGCCAGATCTTGCCGCGATCGGCATAGGCCGGCTGGGCGCCGTCAAACCAGGCGCCCTTGATCTCGGCGCTGAGCTGGTCTGTCAGCGGCGCCGACACCACCAGGTCCAGTTCGCGCCCGTAGCGGTCGCCGCCGTCAGCCTGTGAAAAGTCGTGGACCGCCGCCTGGATCTTCACGCCCCTGGGCAGGACGGCGGGCTTGAGGGCCAGGCCGGCCCGAAGGTCGATATCCCTCACCCCGTCAGCCGGGGTGTTGAGGAAGACGTCGGCCCAGCCCTGGAAGGCGTGGAGGGTGGCCAGGGGCGTCCGAAAGCCCCGCACGCCATCGCCATCCAACCGCTCAAGATCGATGGCGACCCACCAGGGGTCCTTCTTGATCCCGCCGGAGAGGGCCAGATAGTCGAGGTCGAAGGCCGCCGGACTGTTGCGATAGTCCGTCTGTCGGGCGTACTCGACCGCGTAGGTCGCGAAATAGCCGTCGCCCAGCGGCCGCGCGCCCGCCAACCGTCCGCCCAGGGTGGCGTTCGACTGGGCCGGGGCGGATTCGAAGGCCATCAGATAGGCGTAGCCGGTGAGCTGGCCCGCCGGGGTCTTGGTCTCGAACTGCAGCAGGTGGGAATCGCTGTCCCATTCCCCCTGCGGGCTGTCCGGGCCGAACACCCGGTGAACCCGGTCGATATAGGCGTAGGTGAAGGTCGTGGCCGCGGACGACCTGAAGTCGAGGCGGACGGCGTCGAAGGTCTGTTCGTTCTGGCGAAAGCCGACATTGCCGACGAAGCGCGCATTGCCCAGGATGATCCGCTGGCGCCCGACCACGGCCGCCGCGGACTCCCCGGTCCAGGAGATCTGGGCGCGGTTGATTTCCGTGCCCTCCGGATCGGCGACCACCGGATAGGCCCCCTTCAGATTGATCGTGCTGTTGTAATCATCGACGATGGCCGTGACGTTTTCGGCCTCGACCAGGGCTTTGAACCCGCTCCAGACCGGGGTTTCGTATCCCAGACGGGTTCGCAGGGTGAGGGCGTCGGCGTCCCGGGCGACTCCGTCCTGGGTCACCGCTTCGTAGCGCAACCGCGCATCGATGATGAAATGCCCCGCCGAGGGTTCGGCGGCCAGGGCCGTCGCCGGCGCGACAACGGCGACAGCGACGGCGAACAGGCTCAGAAGTGTCCTTCGAATCCGCACGCGACTATCTCCTGCGAACAACGGTGTAGGTGCGCGTCGCCGGGGTGAGCCGCGACTTGAGAATTGAGGCCATCGCCGCGATCGCCGGGTCGTCGGCGCCCTGGGCGGCGGAGATCAGATGTGTCCAGCGCTCGTCGTCGGCGGTGTTGACGAAGGCGGTCACCGAGGCCCTGACAAGATCGGCGACCGCAACGCCGCCTTCCCTCGCCGCCTCGCGGACACGCGCCGCCAGATCGGGGTCGGCGGTATCCAGCCAGGCCTCCAGCCGTTCGGTCGAGACGCCTTCGGCCAGCATCTGGCCCAGGGACGGCGCGTCCGTGGCGAAGCGGCCGTCGCGGGTCAGGCTGAAGGCCACCCCCCTGGCCCGGGCCCGGTCAGCCAGATCGGCGACATATCGGATCGCCGCCGCGGTCCAGGCCCGGCTTTCCAGGTGCAGGCTGATGCGGTGGTGAACATAGGCGAAGGGCAGCAACTGACCCTCGATGCGGCGGTCGAGTTTCAGCAGATGCCACCCGAACCGCGACCGAACCAGATGGTCCAGGATCTGACCGGCTTGAAGACCGCTCAGGGCGGCTTCGACTTCACCGACCAGATCGCCCGGCGCCAGCTGCCCAAGCGAGCCGCCAACCTCCCGGGAGGTGCAGTCGGACACGGCCTTCGCCGTGGCGGCGAAACTGCCCGGCGCGGTGATCACGGCGCGCAGGATGTCCTCGCCCCGGCGGCGGGCGAGCTCCCAGCCCTCGGCGCTGTCATCGCGCGCCTCGATGAGAATATGGGCGGCCTCGACCAGGGCCGGCGAGGTGAACAGCTCGGGGCGCGCCTCATAGACCCGCCGACATTCGGCCTCGCCCGGCGGATCGGTCTCGACCTCGGCGTCCAGCACGGCCCGGATCAGCGCGTCCTCTTCGGTTTCCTCCCGGCCGTCGTCGTCGGTTCGCGGCTCGGGGCGCAGACCAAGCTCGTCAGCCCGGTGCAGCAGCAACGCCTTCACCGCCAGCGCCTTGCCGGCCGCCTTGCGAGCCTCGGCGGCCGATGGACCGGGGTGGTTCTGGACCTCCGCGGCAATGAGGAATTCGGGAATCTCGACGCCGTCGACGACAAGGCTGTGCAACATCGGACTACTCCGCGGGCGTCTGGGGCGAGGCCGGACGCTGTCCGGCCCTGGGCGTAGAGGGATAGATCGGCGCGGCGACCTCGGGTCGGCGCGGCAGGGTCCGGCGGGTCCGCACCAGCTGCCAACCCCGGCGGTTGAGGTACCAGATCGGCGCCGAGAGCATGTGAACCAGCCGGGTGAAGGGGAAGACCAGCAGGATGGTCATGCCCAGCACCAGATGCGCCTTGAAGATCGGATGCACGTCGGCGACCACATCGGCGATGCCCGGCCGGAAGGTGAAGACGCCCTGGGCCCAGGTCATGAACTTCAGCATTTCATGGCCGTCGAGGTGATGGGCCGAGATCGGGATGGTCGCCAGCCCCAGACAGAGCTGCAGGATGAGAACGATCAGGATGGCGCTGTCGCCGAAGCTGGAGGTCTTGCGAATCCGCGGATCGAAGAGCCGGCGGTGCAGCAGCAACAGCCCGCCCGCCAGGCAGAACAACCCGGCGACGCCGCCCGCGACCATGGCCAGAATCTGCTTGGCGCCGTGGGGGACGCCGAGGGCGTCGAACACCCAGATGGGGGTCAGCAGACCGACGAAGTGACCGGCGAAGATGGTCAGGACGCCGAGGTGAAACAGGATGGAGCCGAGCACCAGCTGCCGTCGCCGCAGGAGCTGGGATGAGCCGGTGCGCCAGGTGTATTGCTCGCGGTCGAACCGCAGGATCGACCCGAGCGCCAGCACCGACAGGCAGATGTAGGGATAGACGCCGAACAGGACCTGATTGAGAAACGACATGATCGGCCTCCCTAGATGGTTGCGCCGGCGCGCCGGGGCGCCGGCCGGGGGTCGGCGTTCATGGCCTCGACCAGGGCGCTGGCCTTGGGACAGTCGACATCGGAGGGACCGAAGGTGACGGCGGTTTCCTCCCAGGCCTTGTCGAGACTCTCCAGGTCGTTGGGGTCGACGTCCGGCTCGCTGAGCAGGGCGGCGAGGGCCGCCGGATCGGACCGGGCCGAGGCCAGTCTGGCTAGGGCGCCGAACACCGCCCGATAGGCGCTGCCGCGCTTCTTCAGTCGCTCGCCCATGGCTTCCAGCACATGGGCGGCCTCGCCCAGCAGGGACGCCGCCTCGGGCTCGGGAAGCGTCGACAGAAACTCCAGGAACACCGGCAGGAAGTCGGGCAGCTCATTGGCCGCCAGATCCAGGCCCCGGGTCCGGTAGAGTTCGAGCAGGGCGACCATCGCCTCGCCGCGGTCGCGGCTTTCGCCGTGCACATGCTCATAGAGGTTCAGCGACAGGGACCGGGTCCGGTCGAACAGTTCGGTATAGGCCTCCTGCAGATCATAGATGTCGCCGGCGGCGATATCCGCCGCCAGCCTGTCCAGCGCCTGGACGAGGGGGCGGGGGACCATGGCCTCGGCGGCGACCACGGCGACCGCCTCCGGCGCCAGTCGCTGCAGGTCCGGATCCGGATAGGTCAGCAGGACGGCCAGGGCCTTGTAGGTGCGCGCCATGTCTCAGGCCTCCATCGGGGTTTTGGCGCGGGAGCGCTTGTTGGGACCGAACAGGCCCAGTTCGGTGCGACCGCCCGAACAGCCGTTGCCGAAGCTGAACCCGCAGGAGCCGCGCATGTCGTAGGCGTCCTCGGCGGTCTCGCGGTGGGCCGAGGGGATGACGAAGCGGTCCTCGTAGTTGGCGATCGCCATGTAGCGGTACATGTCGTCGATGGCGGCGGCCGTCAGGCCGACCCGCTCGGCGATCCGGTGATCGATACGGCCATCGACGGTCTTGGCGCGCATGAAGGCGCGCATCGCCATCATCCGCTCCAGGGCCAGGACGACCGGCGGTTCATTGCCGGCGGTGAGAAGGTTGGCCAGGTAGCGGACCGGGATGCGTAGGGCGCTGACGTCCGGCATCTCGCCGTCCATCTCCAGCGCCCCGGAGGCCGCGGCCGACTGGATCGGCGACAGCGGCGGCACGTACCAGACCATCGGCAGGGTCCGGTATTCCGGGTGCAGGGGAAAGGCGACCTTCCAGTCGATGGCCATCTTGTAGACCGGGCTGATCCGGGCGGATTCCAGCCAGGCTTCCGGCACGCCGTCGGCCCGGGCCTGGGCGATGACCGCGGGATCGTTGGGGTCGAGGAAGACGTCCAACTGGGCCTGATAGAGGTCCTTCTCATCGGGGGTCGAGGCGGCGGCCTCGATGCGGTCCGCGTCGTAGAGCAGGACGCCGAGATAGCGGATGCGCCCGACGCAGGTCTCGGAGCAGACCGTCGGCTGGCCCACCTCGATGCGCGGATAGCAGAAGGTGCACTTCTCCGACTTTCCGGATTCCCAGTTGTAGTAGATTTTCTTGTAGGGGCAGGCCGAAACGCACATCCGCCAACCGCGGCATTTGTCCTGGTCGATCAGGACGATGCCGTCTTCTTCCCGCTTGTAGATGGCGCCCGACGGGCAGGCGGCGACGCAGGTCGGATTGAGGCAGTGCTCGCAGAGCCTGGGCAGGTACATCATGAAGGTGTTTTCGAACTGGGCGTAGACCTCCTTCTCGATCCCTTCGAAGTTGACGTCGGCTGACCGCTTGCTGAACTCGCCGCCGAGGATCTCCTCCCAGTTGGGACCCCATTCGATCTTTTCCATCCGCTGTCCGGTGATCTTCGAGCGGGGGCGAGCCGTGGGGAAGGCCTTCATCTCGGGCGCGGTCTGGAGGTGGGCGTAGTCGAAGTCGAAGGGTTCGTAATAGTCGTCGATCTCCGGCAGGTCGGGATTGGCGAAGATCTTCGCCAGGATCCGCCATTTGGCGCCCATGCGCGGTTCGATCTTGCCGTTGGGCTTGCGCACCCAGCCGCCGTTCCAGCGCTTCTGGTTCTCCCATTCCTTGGGAAAGCCGATGCCGGGCTTGGTTTCGACATTGTTGAACCAGGCGTATTCAACGCCCTCGCGATTGGTCCAGACGTTCTTGCAGGTCACCGAGCAGGTGTGACAGCCGATGCATTTGTCGAGATTCAGCACCATGCCGATCTGGGCGCGGACTTTCATCGGGCGGACTCCTTCTCATTGAGGGGGCTTTCCAGCCAGTCCACCTTGCTCATCTTGCGCAGGACCACGAACTCGTCGCGGTTGGACCCGACAGTGCCGTAGTAGTTGAACCCGTAGGCGAGCTGGGCGTAGCCGCCGATCATGTGGGTGGGTTTGAGAACCGTGCGGGTCACCGAGTTGTGGATGCCGCCCCGCTTGCCGGTGATCTGCGACCCCGGCGTGTTCACGATCTTTTCCTGAGCGTGATACATGAAGATGGTGCCTTCACGGATCCGCTGGGAGACGACCACCCGGGCGGTCAGGGCGCCGTTGACGTTGAAAGCCTCGACCCAGTCATTGTCGACAAGGCCGGCCTTTCTGGCGTCGACCTCGGACACCCAGACAACCGGCCCTCCCCGGTTCAGGGTCAGCATCATCAGATTGTCGCTGTAGGTGGAGTGGATTCCCCACTTCTGGTGCGGGGTGATGAAGTTGAGGACGATCTCGGTCTCGCCATTGGGCTTGAGCCCTTTGACGTGGGTGGTCTTGAGGTCGATCGGCGGGCGATAGACGCAGAGCGCCTCGCCGAAGGCCCGCATCCAGAGGTGATCCTGATACAGTTGCTGGCGACCGGTCAGGGTCCGCCAGGGTATCCGTTCGTGGACGTTGGTGTAGCCGGCCGTGTAGCAGACGTGCTCGCTCTCGATGCCCGACCAGGTCGGCGACGAGATGATCTTGCGAGGCTGGGCGACCAGGTCGCGGAAGCGGATCTTTTCGTCCTCCTTGGGAAGCGCCAGATGGACGTGATCGCGTCCCGTCTGCTTTTCCAGCGCGCCCCATGCCTTGACAGCCACCTCGCCGTTGGTTTCGGGAGCCAGCATCAGGATGGTCTCGCAGGCGTCGATGTCGGTCTCGATGCGGGCCATGCCCTGGGTCTGGCCGTCCTCGCGAACCTCGCCGTTCAAGGCTTTCAGCAGATCGACTTCATGACCGGTCTGCCAGGCGATGCCCTTGCCGCCGTTTCCGACCTTTTCCAGCAGGGGGCCAAGGGCGGTGAAGCGTTTGAAGGTGTTGGGGTAGTCCCGCTCGACCACGGTGATCTGCGGCATGGTCTTGCCGGGAACCGCCTCGCATTCGCCCTTTGACCAGTCCCGGACATCGAACGGCTGGGCCATCTCCCCGGGGCTGTCATGCTGGATGGGCGTCAGCACGACATCCTGTTCGACGCCGAGGACCTCGGGCGCCACCTCGGAGAAGGTCCTGGCGATCGCCTTGAAGATCTCCCAGTCGGATTTCGACTCCCAGGCCGGATCCACGGCCGCGCTGAGCGGGTGGATGAAGGGGTGCATGTCGGAGGTGTTGAGGTCGTTCTTCTCATACCAGGTGGCGGTCGGCAGAACGATGTCGGAATAGACCGCCGTGGTCGACATCCGGAAGTCCAGCGTCACCAGCAGGTCCAGCTTTCCTTCGGGCGCCTCGTCTCGCCAGGTGACCTCGGTGGGCTTCTGTCCGCCGGTTTCCCCCAGATTCTTGCCCTGCACGCCGTTGGCCGCGCCCAGCAGATGCTTGAGGAAATACTCATGGCCCTTGCCGGACGAGCCCAGCAGATTGGAGCGCCAGATGAACATGTTGCGCGGCCAGTTGGCCGGATCATCCGGGTCCATGCAGGACATCTTCAGATCGCCGCTCTTGAGCTGATCGAGGGCATAGGCGCGCGGATCGGCGCCCGCCGCCGCCGCCGCCCTGGCCACCTCGAGGGGATTGGTCTGCAGCGCCGGCGCCGAGGGCAGCCAGCCCATGCGCTCGGCCTTGGCGTTGAAGTCGATCATCGTCCCGTTCCACACGCCCTGCGGCGCGGTCGGCGACAAAATCTCGCTCATCTCGACGGTCTCATACCGCCACTGGTCGCTGTGGGCGTAGAAGAAGGAGGTGGAGTTCTGCTGCCGCGGCGGCCGGATCCAGTCGGTGGCGAAGGCCAGCGGGGCCCAGCCGGTCTGTGGCCGCAGCTTTTCCTGGCCGACATAGTGGGACCACCCGCCGCCGGACTGGCCGACACAGCCGCACATCACCAGCATGTTGATGGCGGCGCGGTAGTTCATGTCCATGTGGTACCAGTGGTTCATCGCCGCGCCGATGATCACCATCGACTTGCCATTGGTCCGTTCGGCGTTGTCGGCGAAGCCGCGCGCCACGGCGATGATCTGCTCTTTCGGCACCGAGGTGATGGCTTCGGCCCAGGCCGGCGAATAGGGCTGCACGTCGTCGTGCGAGGTCGGCATGTGGTCGCCGCCAAAGCCCTGGTCGACGCCGTAGTTGGCCAGGAACAGGTCATAGACGCAGGCCACCAGGGTCTCGCCCTCCGGCAGCATCATGCGCTTGACCGGGACATTGCGGACCAGCACCTCGGGGTGATCGGTCATGGCGAAGCCGTTGGTGGCGGCGCCGCCGAAATAGGGGAACCGGACGCCGGCGACCTCGTCGTGGACGCCCTTCAGGCCCAGACGGAGCGTGGTCTCGCGACCGGCGCCGTCCCTTTCCTCGAGGTTCCACTTGCCGTCCTCGCCCCAGCGGAAGCCGATCGAGCCGTTGGGGACGACGACCTCGCCGGTCGCCTCGTCGATGGCGACGGTCTTCCAGTCGGGGTTGTTGGTCTCACCTAGGGCCTTGTCGAACTCGGCGGCCCGCAACAGGCGCTCGGGAATATAGCCGCCGTCCTGGGGAACCAGGCGAACCAGCATCGGCAGGTCGCTGTACTGGCGCAGGTAGTCGCGGAAGTAGGGCACCTGACGATCAACGTGAAACTCCTTGAGGATCACATGACCGAAGGCCAGGCCGAGCGCGGCGTCGGTACCCTGTTTCACGGCCAGCCACAGGTCGGAGAATTTCGAGGCTTCCGAATAGTCGGGACAGATCACCACCGACTTGGCCCCCCGATAACGGGCCTCGGTGTAGAAATGGGCGTCCGGCGTGCGGGTCTGGGGAACGTTTGACCCCCAGAGGATCAGGAAGCTGGAGTTGAACCAGTCGGCGCTCTCGGCGACGTCGGTCTGCTCTCCCCAGGTCTGGGGCGAGGCCGGCGGCAGGTCGCAGTACCAGTCATAGAAGGAGCCGCAGACGCCGCCGATCAGCTGCAGATAGCGGGCGCCGGCCGCGTAGGAGACCATCGACATGGCCGGGATCGGCGAGAAGCCGAACACCCGGTCGGGCCCCCAGGTCTTGATCGTATAGGCGTTGGCCGCGGCGATGATCTCGGTGACCTCGTCCCAGGTCGCCCGGATCAGGCCGCCGGCCCCGCGCATCGAGGTATAGTCGGCGCGCTTGGCGGGATCGCTCTGGATCGAGGCCCAGGCCGCCACCGGAGTCATGGTCGCGCGCGCCGCCCGCCACAGCTTGAGCAGCCTTGACCGGACCAGCGGATATTTCACCCGGTTGGCGGAGTAGAGGTACCAGCTGTAGCTGGCGCCGCGCGCGCAGCCCCGCGGCTCGTGGTTGGGCAGTTCGGCGCGGGTGCGGGGATAGTCGGTCTGCTGGGTCTCCCAGGTGACGATCCCGCCCTTGACGTAGATCTTCCAGGAACAGGACCCCGTGCAGTTGACCCCATGGGTCGAGCGCACGATCCGGTCATGCTGCCAGCGGCCCCGGTAGGCCTTCTCCCAGGTGCGGTCATCGTCATTCATCACCCCGTGGCCGTCGGAAAACAGCTCGGTCTTGCGGGTGAAAAACGCGAGGCGGTCGAGCGTATGGCTCATAGGGCCGCTCCTTCACTGGCAATGGGCGCCTGGGTGCGCAGAAGCGAGGACTTGCGGGCGTAGAACACCCAGTTCACGGCCACGCAGCTCAGGTAGAAGACGAAGAAGACGAACAGCGCCATCTGCGGATCGCCCGTCGCCTTCAGGGAGTCGCCGAAGGCCTTGGGAATGAAGAAGCCGCCGAAGGCCCCGATGGCGGAGGTGAAGCCGACGATCGCCGCCGCCTCCATCTCGGCCGCGCGCAACCGGGCCTCGGGCGAGGCGGCGGGCATCAGCCGCGGCATGTCGCTACGGACGATGGCGGGGATCATCTGGAAGGTCGAGGCGTTACCGACGCCGGTCCAGAAGAACAGCCACATGAAGCTGCCGAAGAACAGGCCGAAGGACTGGGCGGCGCCGAAGGCCCCCAGGGAATGGAGAACCGCGAGCACGCCCAGGGCCAGGGCCAGGAACACCCAGTGGGTGACCCGCTCGCCGCCCCATTTGTCGGAAACCCAGCCGGTGAGCGCCCGGGAGAGCGCGCCGGTCAGCGGACCGAGGAAGGCGAGCTGCAGGACATTGACGTCCGGGAACAGGGTCTTGGTCAGCAGCGGAAAGGCCGCCGAAAAGCCGATGAAGGACCCGAAGGTGCCCAGATAGAGCCAGCACATGATCCAGTTGTGCAGGCGCTTGAAGACGATCGCCTGGGCGCGGAACGACGCCTTGGCCGAGGCCACGTCATTCATCCCGAACCAGGACGCCAGGGCGGCGACGAGGATGAAGGGCGCCCAGACGAAGCCGGCGTTCTGAAGCCAGATGTGACTGGTGACGCCGTGGTCCACCGCCACCTGGGGCGCCCCGACGATGGGGGCGAACATGCCAAGGCCGACAACCATCGGCACCAGGAACTGCATCACGCTGACGCCGATGTTGCCGAAACCGGCGTTGATCGCCAGGGCGTTGCCCTTCTCGCGCTTGGGATAGAAGAAAGAGATATTGGCCATCGACGAGGCGAAGTTGCCCCCGCCAAGGCCGCAGAGCAGCGCCAGGATGACGAACGTCAGGTAGGGCGTCTGGGGATTTTGCACCGCGACGCCGATGCCGATCGCCGGAATCAGCAGGGAAATGGTGGTCAGGGTGGTCCACAGGCGACCGCCCAGCACCGGAACCATGAAGCTGTAGAATATCCGCAAGGTCGCGCCAGACAGGGCCGGAAGCGCCGCCAGCCAGAACAGCTGTTCGGTGGTGAACTTGAAGCCGATCAGTTTCAGCTTGGCGACCACCATCGACCACACCATCCAGACCGAAAAGGCCAGCAGCAGGTTCGGGACCGAAATCCACAGATTGCGACTGGCGATCCGCTTGCCGGTCGCCCGCCAGAATTCCGGATCTTCCGGACGCCAGTCGGTCAGGACGGGGCCGGTTCTGTCATGGGAAGACATCGGGAGGTTCCTTTCAGAGGGTCGGCCGCGGGCCGGCCTGGGCCGGGCCCGGCTGACGGCTGTCGGCGATCGATTGCAGACCGGCCATTTCCGGAAGTTCCGGCAGGTCGTCGAGGGCGGGGATCCGGCTGCGTTCCATCCTGCGGATGGCGAGGTGCATCCAGGCGAGAGCGCCGCCGACGAGCACGAACAGCAGCATGAAGCAGCTGGTCCAGACGCCGGTCAGGTCATTAAGCAGGCCGAAGGCGATGGGCAGGAAGAAGCCGCCCAGCCCGCCGATCATCCCGACAAGGCCGCCGACGGCGCCGATGTTGTCGGGGTAGTAGACGGGGATGTGCTTGTAGACCGCGGCCTTGCCGAGACTCATGGCGAAGCCGAGGCCGAACAACAGGACGACAAAGGGAACCAGCCCGATGGCGATGCGGAAGGAGATCGGCCCCTCGATGCCGTCGATGACATAGCTGGTCGCCGGATAGGACAGCAGGAAGGTGCAGACGGTGCAGATGCCGAAGGTCAGGTACATAACCTTGCGGGCCCCGACCCGGTCGGAGAGCCAGCCGCCAAAAATCCGGAACAGCGAGCCCGGGATCGAGTAGGCGGCCGCCAGCATGCCGGCGGCGACGATGTTCAGATCGAAGGCCCCGACCAGGTAGTGGGGCAGCCACAGGGCGAGGGCGACAAACCCCCCGAAAACGAAGAAGTAGTAGAGGGAAAACCGCCAGACCTGAAGCTTGGCCAGCGGCGCGAACTGCCGGGCCATGGACTGCGGTTTGGCGCCCGACTTGCGCCGCTCGATCAGGTCGGGCTCGTCGCGGGTGGTCAGGTAGAAGATGACCGCCAGCACGGCCAGAACCCCGGCCCAGATCTGGGCGACCGACTGCCAGCCGAGGGCCAGCATCACGAAGGGCGCGGCGAACTTGGTCACGGCCGCCCCGACATTGCCGGCCCCGAAAATACCGAGGGCCGCGCCCTGCTTCTCCCGGGGGAAGAACTTGGAGACATAGGCGACCCCGACGGCGAAGGAGCCGCCGGCCAGGCCGACGCCAAGGGCGGCGATCAGGAACTGGATGTAGGTGGAGGCGTGGGACAGCAGGAAGGTCGCCAGCGCCGCCGTCAGCATGACCAGCAGGTTGACCAGCCGGCCGCCGTACTGGTCGGTCCAGACGCCGAGGAACAGCCGCGACAACGATCCGGTCAGAATGGGCGTGCCGGCCAGCAGGCCGAACTCGGCTTCGGTCAACCCCAGATCCTGTTTGATCTGGACTCCCAGGATCGAAAAGATCGTCCAG
The DNA here is from genome assembly GCA_019636175.1 of Caulobacter sp. Taxonomy (GTDB): domain Bacteria; phylum Pseudomonadota; class Alphaproteobacteria; order Caulobacterales; family Caulobacteraceae; genus Caulobacter. Next base: position 33,452 of record JAHBYC010000007.1, read on the forward strand.
ACCGCGAAGCTGGCCGTAAAGGCCGCGGTGCTCATGGTCAGTGCGGTCTGACCACCCGCGCCGGTCTGGGTCACGCCTCTCCCCATTTCAAATCCACCCTCAATCAGGACGAGCCATTGCCGTCGCCTGGAAGGATGTTTGATAGGGAGATGGTCAGGGAGAATTGACCAGGATCAAATCATGGGATTCGCTTGACTGTTCATCTCATGTTTTGTCGACAGCAACGTCATGAGATGATGGAGTTACATTTAATTGTTGCTTGAGATCAACTATACACTTGATATTCATCAAGTACGGGAATTTACATATCCCGGTTGATCTATATCAAGGTGGCGGGCGCCCGGGCCATCCAACAAGACGCCATGCCGATGAGAAGTTCAGATATCGATCGGGTCAAGGCGCTGCCGCTGTTCAGCGCGGCGTCCGACGCGACCTTCCGTGATCTGACCGCGGGCGGCTTCCTGCAAAAATTTCCGGCCGGCACCACGCTGCTGACCGAAGGCGATACGGTCGACTTTCTGTATGTCCTGCTCAGCGGCAGCGTCGAACTCGGCGCCAGCTGGAACGACAAGGAAACGACCCTGGCGATCCTGCAGCCGGTCTCGACCTTCATCCTGGCGGCGGTCGTTCTGGACGCCGACGCGCTGATGAGCGCGCGAACCGTCGAACGCTCAGACATTCTGATGCTGTCGGGCGAGGCCCTGAGGCGGGGAATGCGCGAGGACGCGCAGTTCGGCTTCGCCGTGTCGCGGGAACTCGCCGGCTGCTACCGGGGCATTGTCCGCTCGGTCAAGAACCAGCGCCTTCGCGGCGGCATGGAGCGGTTGGCCAACTATCTGATCCAGCAGCAGGCCCATCACGGCGGCGGCAAGTCCTTCTCCCTGCCGCATGAGAAGCGGCTGCTGGCCTCCTTGCTGGGAATGACCCCCGAAAACCTCTCGCGGGCCTTCGCGACAATGTCGGAATACGGCGTGACCGTGAGCGGGCCGCTGGTGACGATCGCCTGGCCGGGGGCCTTGGAGCGGCTGGCCAAGCCTGACCCGCTGATCGACAATCACCGCCGACTGGGCGAGATCCCGTCCGGCGAGGCGCAACGCGAACAGCGGCCCATGGCCGGCGAGTTCCACGAAGGCGGCCAGTCCTACTGAGCCGGACGGTCCGCCGAATTCAGGCCGGACCCTGGCGCTTCGGCCCGGCCAGCATGGGGCCGTAGGCCACGGCGAAGCCGCCGAACGCCATCGTCCACAAGGCGGCCGACAGCATCAGAAGCGCCGGCTGTGACGGCCCGAAGAACGGGGCGGCGACACGGATCATGGCCGCCAGATTTATGGCGATAAAGATGGCCAGACTGGCGGCGTCGGCCGTCAACGGCCGCCCGGAGTGCCCCCGCGTGGCCCGGGTCATGACCGCCAGGGTCATGACCCCGACCGCCCCGGCGGTGACGGCGTGAAGCCCCGCCGAGCGCGGCACGGCGGGCCAGAGCACCGACAGGCCAAGGAGCAGCAGGCCGATTCCCAGCCAAGCGTATCCGAGGTGAAGGATGGCCACGAGCGGCTCGGCCCAGGCCCGCCATCCGCGCCAGCGAACAAGCCGGACGAGATGGCCAAGGCCGGCGACCATCAAAGCCGGTCCGGCGACGGACGCCGCGGGGAACAGGACCCAGACGCCGACGGCGATCACCGTCCCACCGAGCACCACCCGGTCAAGCACGCCAAAGGGCGCGGGCGGAACCGGCATCGCCCGGGTCCGCATCCAGTTGCCGGTGAAGCTGGGCACAATGCGGCCTCCGATCAGGGCGATCAGCACCATCACGGCGGCAAGGGCGGTCCGCTCGCCCAGGCGAAAATCTCCACTTGCCCAGCCCAGATGAAAGGCCACATTGCCAAGGGCGAAAAGGCTGATCAGCCCGCAGACCGGCAGGTTTCGCCAGTTCCGGCCGGTCAGGACCTCTCGCCAGATAACTGCGGCGAAGACCAGCAGGAAGGCGCAGTCGGCCACCGCCCCGACCCATCCAAGCTGGGTCTGGAACAACATCGCCAACCGGCCGACGACCCAGAGTCCGAAGAGTCCGGCGAGGGGCGCGCCGATGATCGGCATCCGCCCCGTCCAGTTGGGAACCGCCGTGGTCAGAAAGCCGGCGATGACCGCCGCCAGAAACCCGAACAGCATTTCATGCACGTGCCAGTCGAGCGTAAGGCTGTCGACGCCGCCGTCCAGGAAGCTCAGCAGCCAGATCGGCGCGGCGACCGCCGACCAGACTGCGCCGAACAGAAAGAACGGACGAAAGCCGAAGCTGAAGAGAACCGGGCCTTTGTAGGCGCGACGCGTGGCGGCTGTGGACATGTCGCCACCCTGCACCGCGTTGGCCGGCAACGCCTTGATGAGAATCAAGCGCAAGGACGGTTTCTCAGGGACCGATTGCGCCGGACCGACAACAGGCGGGTCTCCGCCGCAAGTCAGGTCCGGCAAACCGTCGGCGACTTGCCAAATATCAAGGCGCGGGCCCCCCGTCCGGTCTAGGGCGGTGGTCGTCCCGGTCGAGACGGCGACGGCTCAGGGCCTCATCCCTGGTCGCGCACGCCAATCGATCAACCGGGCCCGATTGACCGGGGACATTTCAATATGTCGCCGGATGGAGACGATAATGGCGGTAGCCCTGAGACATGCGGATACGGACAGCGCCTCGGTCCTTGGCATGGCGACGATCACGGACGGCCCGGCCGAGCTGATCGCCCACATTCTGGAACGCTACCATCGCATCCATCTGCGTGAATTTCCCGTGGCCATCCGTCTGGCTCGCGCCGTGGAGATTGATCACGCGCGGGCCCCGGATTGTCCAGCCGGCCTGGCTGATCACCTCGCCCTGATGGCCGACGAGCTTGCCGGGCATCAACGCAAGGAGGAAACCCTCCTCTTTCCGCTGCTGCTGCGCGGCGACGGGGCGCGGGCGGAACCGGCCATTCGCCGGATGATGTCCGAACATGATGATGTTGATGACCAGCTGACCCGGCTGGCGGCCTTGACGCGGGACTTCATCGCCCCACCCGGCGCCTGCGAGAGATGGCGCGCCCTGTACCGGGCCTGTCACAAGATCGACCGCGACCTTCGCGACCATATGCGGCTGGAAGATCAGGTGCTCTTTCCAATGTTCCTGTCGCGCAACGTCCCCGGGTCGTCCCCCTCAGAGCCGCAGCACCTCGACCTCTGACCCGGCAAGACCCGTGGCTTGGCCCGGACGACGGCGGATCAGCAGGTCCGAAAGCGCCAGGACCTTCTGGGCCGAGGAGTCCTGATTTTGCAGCGGCTCGACCGTTTCATCCTGCCGTCGGCCGCGAACAAAGGTCTCGCGATCGCCGCAGGCCTCGATATCCCGGCTCAGCGGGCGGCGGCGCCAGTGCAGGGCAGTGTCAGCGCCACGGCCCGCCAGACCCGCCACCAACGGGGCCAGCAGAAGTCGAGCCGTGACCATCGCCGAGCTCGGGTTTCCGGGCAGGCCGACAATCAGGACCCCGGAGGCCCGTCCAAGCCACACCGGCTTGCCCGGCTTAATGGCCACTCTGGAAAAGACCAGATCGAGATCGAGCGGCGCGAACATCGCCTTTCCGAAGTCCCGCTCACCAACCGAAGCGCCGCCGATCACGACGACAAGGTCAGCCCGGGCGACCGCCGCCCGCGCCGCCGCCTCCAGCGCTGGAAGGCGGTCGACGATCTGTTGGCGGTCAATCACGTCGCCGCCCCATTGCCTCACCAGGGCGGCGACGCCGTGGGAAACACTTTCGGGAATGGATTGCGGCGACGCGGTCGCCGATCCCGGCGCCCGCAGTTCGTCACCCGTGCCAAGAATCACCACCCGGGGCCGGCGGACCACCTCCAGCGTCGCCAGGTCGGCGGCGGCGGCGGCGACCAGCCGCTGTGGATTGAGCCGCGCCCCGGGCTCGACCAGCAGGTCTCCGACCTCGAAGTCCGACCCGGCGGCGCGCAGATGACGTCCGCCCGACGGCGCCGCGGCGAAGAAGGCCGTGTCGCCGTCGGTTGTCACGGTCTCCTGCACAATGACCCGGTCGGCACCCGGCGGCGCGGGCGCCCCGGTGAAAATGCGGACACAGGTCCCCGGCGCCAGAACCCCGTCAAAACCCTGGCCGGCGAAGGCCGCGCCGATCACCGGCAGGCGGACCGGCGCCCGGGCGACATCGCTGTCGCGAACAGCATAGCCATCCATCGCCGACACCGCGCAGGAAGGAGCCGTCCGGCGGGCGATCACCGGCGCGGCGAGCACCCGGTCCTGAGCCTCGGCCAGAGCGACCCGCTCGGCCGCCAGCGGCCGCGCCAGATCGGCGACCCGGCGAACGGCCTCGTCGAACAGGATCAATTGCAGATGTCCCGGTAGCGGGGAATCTGGCCGACCAGCGAACAAGGGCGGAAACGACTGTCCAGTTCCTCGGCCAGCACCAGATCCCAGGCGTCGCGGCAGGCCCCCGTCGAGCCCGGAATACAGAAGATGAAGGCGTCGTCGATCTGCCCGGCAAGGGCCCGCGACTGCAGGGTCGAGACCCCGACCGTTTCCCGGCTGGCCTGATGAAAGACCACGCCGAAGCCGTCCATGGCCCGTCGGAGCAGCGGCTGGACCGCCTCGGGGGTGACATCGCGCGGGGAAAACCCGGTGCCGCCGGTGGTCAGGATGACGTCGACCCCCGGATCGGCGACCCAGGAAAGCACCTGCTGCTGGATAGCCGGAACCTCGTCCGGCACGATGCGCCGCGCCGCCAGGACGTGGCCGGCCATCGTCAATCGATCCGCCAGCAGAGAGCCGGAGGTGTCGGTCTCGGCGGTGCGGCTGTCGGAGATGGTCAGAACGGCGATGTTCAGCGGATAGAAGGGCCGCCGCTCGTCGATGCCGGTTCTTCGCCCGATCGCGGGGCGGGAGGATGCGTCTGTCATGGGAATCCTGGGTGGTCGGGCTGTCCTGGCCGATCGATCGATCCGCCTCGGGACTCTATCGCCGCCGCTCCAGTCTGGATTTGTGCTGGATCAATTGATTTCGGCGACTAGCCAGTAAGGTGGGGATGGAAGTTTGATCGGAGCATGACAAGAGAAGTTTTGGACTCTGTCGGTCCAAACTCTCGCGACAGGTGACCGCAGCCCGATTGCCTGGCCACAGGGTCAAATCGACCAATCCAGTCCGTTGGTTTGACAGATCTCCTGAGGGGATCAGCCGGGACGACGGCAACGCCCGCCGGCCGAGGAACGAGCGCCTGGCCCGAACTGCGCATGGTGGGGGCAAGTTGGCGTCGGACTGCCTCCACCCCACTCAGACGAGCCAATCTCTGCAGTCAGGTTTCGAGCATCCGGGAGACAGTTGGCGGTGTTCTTCGTCTGCCTGGCGGACCAATCAACAAACTGTCGCCATGGCCGCGCGGCCGTCCCCCACAGTGGAGACGCCTTCGCGTATGACAGCTCCGGCGAAGAACCGAGCCCCTCCCCCGGATCATCACACTACAGAGACCAAGTGACCCGGCTCTAGGTCTGCGGCGTTTCGGCGGGGGGGCGGGGCACCGGCTAAGATGTCAACGCCCATCGCGATTCAGCTGGCCTTCTCCTATGAGGTCCAGCGCTTCAAAATCTGCGCAAAGCCTTGACGACCAGATTTCGCCAGCAAACGAGATATAATGGCTGAACTTGGTCGCCAAGGACTCAGCTAGACTGATCTTTTTGCCGGGCTCGAAAGTCAATTGTTCCGACAGCATTTCTTGGCGCATCACGTCGATGAAGAGCTCAGGACCGAAGCCCAAAACCGCAATGAGCTCTTTCCGCAGCAAGTCAATACATTCTGCACGGTCTGAAGATTCGGGCGGCAAACAGCGCATCACCTGGCAAAGGCCGATCGCTGCAGCGATCTTCAACTTCTCTCCCAACTCGATGCGATTGGTTGGCCGAGTATCTCGGACTTTTCGGTAGCAAGCCTCATATTGCTCAGCGGTCTTCTCGCTACGAAAGCAGAACGGGCTGACCGATCCGGGGTCATGAATCTGGAACACGTTCCAGAACCGCCGAGCTGGGGACCACATCGGAATGACGACTTTTGTTGCCACAAAAGCGAGGTTCATTGTTCATAATCCTTAAGTTGCTGGCGGTCAGAACCCGCCTGTCGAAACAGAAAAACATCGGTGCGGCAGAGACCGCCGATTCTTATGGCGGAGGTCCTGAAGAGCTGTCTGTTCCTTCGAATTTTGTTTTTTTGTTTTGGAGAGCCTCTGTAGGCGGAAGCCCAGCGATCAAGCACAGCGGCACAGCCGTCGCCCGGGTCACCACTCCAGTGAAGGTTTGGGGGGTCGGCCAGCGCTCCGCCCCCGGAAGGCGTTCGAACAACTTGGCCGGACTGCTGCGGTAAGGCGTGTCCCGCAAGAGAGTGTGGACCCGCGTATTCCGACCGACCAAGAGAATTGGCTTCGGCTTGAGCCAGACAATCATGCCAAGATTTCTGAGGTGGCGGTCGGCTTCCTTATAATCTCCGGAACTCGATGCCCCCGACTTTCCCACCACGACCTCGGCGATAAGGTCAAAGACGCTGCAGTCGCGGGCGCCAAGCCGCAGGGGCGCCTGAAGAAGCGCACCAAGCGCCTGCTGCGGGTCGTCATTGTCCCGTTCGGGCCGGCGGCCGGACCAATCCCAGCTGCTCATGAAGTCCGTTGCCGCCACATCTGTCGCAATGCCGTCGTTTGACATGACCCACGCGGCAGTAATGAGCAAGCCGTACTGGTCGGCATAGCGCGGTGACCCGAGTTCGCTCAGGCAAACCCGTCTAAAGGCCGGCAGGCTCCGGAGGAAATGGTCGAAATTATCGATCATCCTTCGGTGCAGTTTCGCCGGCAGGTCTTGGCTACGCATATTATTCAGGTCTTCGAGATGCTGGGCCCATGAGCTTTGCTCAGAAGGCTCACGCTTGCCTTGCTTCAACTCGAGCACGGCAAATCGCTCAATATCGGCCTGATTTTGCAAGCCGATCTGAATGGACGCGATGCAGGCCATCGACCGGACCATGAAATCCATCGCCTTGCCGCCCGCGGTTCCTCTCAATGTGCGCGCGCCTGTCTCTGACGACGATTGCCGCAGCAGGGTCACCACATCCTGGACCCGACCACGCTCGCGATCATCGGACTGCTCGCCCTCGTCCATGACAATCGGCAGCGCATCGTGGCCGAGCTTTTGTCGGAGGCCTGCTTCGGTCGTGTTGCCCTGCACAAAGAGTGCGCTTCCGTTCAAAAGCGGCAGAACAAACTCGTTCAGCACCGTCGTCTTTCCGGAGCCCGCCCCGCCCGTAATCCAGAGGTGAGGCCGCCAGCCCAAACCGCCACAAAGGGGCGCCAAGGCGCACCAACCGGCGAGCAGAAGGCCCGAGGTCGGATCATCCCATGGAAAGGCAGTCGCCATCTTCACGAGCAGCGCGCCTTCCGCCGTGCTGGCGCCCTCGGTGGCCGGAAGAGGCAAGGAGGCGCCTTGGGGATAGACGCCCACATCGACGTCCTCCAGGTCACGAATTTCGCCGCCGACCACCAGGCGATCGCCGGCGTGATAGATCAGTTGGTTTTCGACGTTGGACGCTCCCCTTCCCTTAATCTGGGACTCGTCGAAATGGCCGAGGCGGTTGGCCTCCTTGTTGAACCAATCGGCGGCTGCGAGGTGATCAAACCCGTTCACGCCCTTCCCTGGAAATCGCTGCACAAGCCACTCAAGCCCAGCGACCGACACAAGCACCCCGGCGCGAAGGTCGCCGTCCCTGAGACTGCGAACAATTTTCCGCTGCCGATCGTAGATGACGATGCTGTCAGCGCTGAAGCCCAGCACCCGAAACCGGGTGGGTTGGTCGGATCGGGCCGACTTCTCCAGGGCGCTCATTTCGAATTTCCCGAACGGGCATTGATCCAGGCGTCGATATCATTCGACCGCCAGCCGACGGCACGCCGCCCGAGTTTCAGTGGTTTGGGAAAGTCACCGGCTGCCACGGCGGCAAAGAGCCACGAGCGACCCATGCCGATACGGGTAAGAACGGCGGGCAGCCGTTCGATGGAAGGTTTGGAAACGTCGTCCACGAGAGTTCTCCTTACGTCAAAGCGATCCGGAAACTCTGGCGTCACGACAAAAGTGCGAAATGATCGAGATGATTTATTTCGCGATTATCTTACTGTTTTTTATCTCTATTATTTTTTTTCGTAGATTTTTCCGTAGGGCTTCGATTCGTGTCTGCAGGTCTCGACCCGCGTTGCGGTGACCAAACATGTCAGGTTGGCCGGGCTGATTTAGAGCGAGATCTTTGGCCAGCCTGGAAGCCATCAGATGCAGTTCGCCGAGCGCCTCCTCCAACGTAATCAGGTGCGCCGCAATCTCCTCTCGGCCGGCCTCAATTTCCCCCAATGAGACACCGACTGAAACATCGGAGCCGCCTTCGCTTTCCGGAAGAACCCTTGCTCGCCTTGGTCGGGCGCCGTTGCCGATTTGCTGGATGCGACGCTCTGTCAGCTGAAACTGCCGGGCCAGAGCCTGGACTTGTTTTCGCTTGCCCCGTGCGACCTGGTAGGCCTCCCAGATTTCGAGATTGTCGGAGCGCTTTCGAGCCGCTCCGCTCGCACGACCACCTGCTCGACCTCGCTGGGTCTTCGCGGCCTTCGGCGTTTTGGGGTTTGGAGAGCGGGGCATTGATGCGGCAGGCATCCTCGATGCGCGAGTGTTTGGAAGAAACCCACTGCGGATTCGCCAACCTTGCCGCCCGTCCTGTCAAAATGGAACAGGCCCTCGTCAGAGCCTGACATCATCCCGCCCGTTTGGCCCATGTGGGACAATTGGCGGGCTTCGCTGGCGGTGCGGATTTGGCCACAACGCCCGACCGGCCAAGCCCTCTTGCTCCGGCCTCTCCCAGCAGCCCGCCCACGCTCTGTCAGCGCGACCTGTCACCAACTGTCAAAGTTAGCACGGGCCTGACATCACTGACTGACAGGCCGATAACAGGACCCTGTCAGCACCCGTTTCAACCAACGCGAATGCAACCTCCGCTTCCACTTGGCCGCCAGACTTGCCAAAGTGCGTTCCGGGAGGGTTGGGGGCATTGCAGTCGTCGAATTTCGGATTTCTTGAAACCCACGACACGCGGCTGCCGAAGCTCGCCGCGCTGGCGGAGCGCTATTTCAGCGATGACCCGCCGACCACTCTGATTAAACTTCGACAATACGCCGAAGTCCTGTGCGGACTTGTCGCCGCCAATGCGGGCCTGCTGGGCTTGCCTAATGAAACCTTCGCCGACCGACTTCGCCGCCTCCAATACGAACGCGTGGCGCCGAGGGAGGCCAGCGAGCTATTCCACCAACTTCGAACGCTCGGCAACCGCGCCGCCCACGAGGGGCTCGGCACCCATGCGGAGGCGCTTTCGGCACTCAAAATCGCCCGGGAACTGGGGATCTGGTTTCATCGCTCGTTTGGCGGAGAGGCCCGATTCAGTCCTGGCGCCTTCATTCCGCCCCGCCCTCCCGTAGACCCGACCCTCGAATTGAGAGCGGAGCTGGACCGTCTGCGCACGGAACTGGCCATGAGCCAGACCGAGAGCGAACGGGCCATGGCCGAAGCCGCCATGGAGGCCGAAGCGCGACTATCGGCCGAGATGCGGGCGGCCAGAGAAGCCGAGGAGAAGGCGGACTGGTCCCGGCTGGCCGAAGAGACGGACGCTCAGCTTCGCGAGCTCAGCGCCCGTCTTGCGGTTATCCAGGCAGCCTCCGAAGCCGACCCGGCGAAAACGCTGGCCTTCGTGGAGCGCAGCCAGGAGGGCGCCAGCAACATTCGCCTGGACGAGGCCGCGACCCGGACCATCATCGACCAGCAGCTTCGCGACGCGGGCTGGGACGCCGACACCCAGCTTCTGCGCCACGCAAAGGGCAGCAGGCCGACCAAGGGCAAGAACCTCGCCATCGCAGAATGGCCTACTGACAGCGGCCCTGCCGACTACGCTCTGTTCGTCGGGCTCAAACTGGTGGGTGTGATCGAGGCCAAGCGATCGAACCGCAATGTCATGACCGCCCTGCGTCAGGCGGAGCGCTATTCGGCCGGAATCAAGCTTTCCGAGGACCAGCTCTCCGAGGGAGCCCCATGGGGAGAGTTCCGAGCGCCCTTCGCTTTTTCGACCAACGGCCGGCCCTATCTACGCCAGCTGGAGACCGCATCGGGGATCTGGCGGCGAGATCTGCGCCGCGGGATCAATCCCGCCGGGGCGCTTCTCGGCTGGCCGACGCCACAGGGCCTGCTTGAGCGCCTCGAGGTCGACCGGGACGCCGCCGAGAGCTCGCTCAAAACTCAGGGTTTCGACTTTGGCTTTCCCCTGCGCCCCTACCAGCGCAAGGCCATCGAGGCCGTCGAGACGGGGCTGGCGGCCGACAGGCCGCACATGCTGATCGGCATGGCGACCGGGACCGGCAAGACCAAGCTTGCCATCGCCATGCTCTACCGCCTGATCGCGGCCAAGCGGTTCCGGCGGGTCTGCTTTGTCGTGGACCGCAGCGCCCTCGGCGACCAGACCGAGAAGGAATTCACCACGACCAAGGTGGTGAGCGGCAAGAGTTTCGCCGAAATCTTCGGCCTGAAGGGGCTGTCAGACGCCACGCCCGATCCTGAGACCCGAATTCACATCTGCACCATTCAAGGCCTGGTGAAGCGAGTGCTCTATGCCGACACCCCGGCTGACGCTCCGCCGGTGGATCAGTATGACTTGATCGTCGTCGATGAATGCCACCGCGGCTACCTGCTTGATCGCGAGATGTCGGACGCGGAACTGAGCTTCCGCAGCCAGGACGACTACGTCTCCAAATACCGCCGGGTGCTTGACTATTTTGATGCGACCAAGATCGGTCTGACCGCCACCCCCGCGCTGCACACCGTCCAGATTTTCGGCGAACCTGTCTTCACCTATTCGTACCGCGAAGCCGTGGTGGACGGCTTTCTGATCGACCATGAGCCGCCGGTCCGGATCACGACCGCCCTGGCGAAGGACGGCATCCACTTCATCGCCGAGGAGGAGGTCACCTTCATCCACGCGCCGACTGGCCAGACCGAACTCTTCAAATTGCCGGACGCCCTCGACTTCGAGGTCGAGGCCTTCAACAAGACCGTCATTACCCCGCCCTTCAATCGGGCTGTGGCCGATGAACTGACCCGCCACATCGACCTTTCCGAACCGGACAAGACGCTGGTGTTTGCCGCATCCGATGCGCACGCCGACATCGTGGTGCAGTCATTGCGCGATGCGTTTCGTGCGGCCTATGGGGAGCTTGAGGACGCGGCGATCGAAAAGATCACCGGCAGCGTGGACAGGGTCGGAAAGCTCATTCTCAGCTACCGGAACGACACCTTCCCCAAGATCGCCGTGACGGTCGACCTCTTGACCACCGGCATCGATGTGCCGAAGATCACCAATCTGGTTTTCCTGCGCCGGGTGAACAGCCGGATCCTCTATGAACAGATGCTGGGCCGGGCGACACGGCTGTGCCCCGAGATCGGCAAGGAGACCTTCCGGATCTTTGACGCGGTGGACCTCTACAGCCGGCTCCAGAACCTGACCGAGATGAGGCCGGTGGCGTCGGACCCGGCCATCTCGCTGAGCCAGCTCCTGAACGAACTCGCGGAGGTCGAAGACGCCCGGCACCGCGCCGACGTCCGCGATCAGATTATCGTCAAGCTCAGCCGGCGACTGAAGCGAATGACCCAGGAGGCTCGCGCCAAGGCACAGCTCGCCGCCGGTGAAACACCGGAGGACACGCTCGTTCGGTTCCGGACCGGATCAGTCGAAGAGCTGGTGAATTGGGTAAAGGCCCGCCCCGGCCTTGGTCCCGCCCTCGACTGGCAGACTGACGGTGGCGTGCCGGCCCTGATGCCGATCTCTGAGCATCCCGATGAAGTCGTAGACGTCAGCCACGGCTATGGCGGCGCCGACAAACCGGAGGATTACCTCAATTCGTTCGCCGCCTTCATCAAAGCCAACCTCAACCAGATCGCCGCCCTCACCACCGTTGTTCAGCGACCTCGAGACCTCACCCGCGCCGCGCTTCGGGACCTGAGACTGCAGTTGGACGCGCAAGGCTTCACTGACGCCAAGATTCGCCGAGCCTGGTCGGAGGCGAAGAATGAGGACATCGCCGCTTCGATCATCGGCTTCGTCCGCCAGGCCGCTCTTGGGGACCCGCTTGTTCCCTACGCCGACCGGGTCAAGCGGGCGGTCGAAAAGGTGAGCAGCCAGGGCGGCTGGTCGCCGGTCCAGAAGCGGTGGCTTCACCGCATCGGCGAACAGTTGGAGAAGGAGATCGTCGTCGATCGCACGTCTCTGGACGAGGAGCCCTTCCTGGCTGACGGGGGCTTCCGGATCCTCAACAAGCGGTTCGACGGACAGTTGGAGAAGGTCCTGTCGGACCTCAGTGAGGAAGTATGGCGAACGGCGAGCTGACCCGGGGACGGGTCACCACCCAGGACATTGTCAGCAAGCTCTGGAGCCTCTGCCACGTCCTGCGCGACGACGGCGTGAGCTATCAGGAGTACGTCACTGAGCTGACCTTCCTGCTATTCCTCAAGATGCTGGAGGAGACCGGCCGGGAGGAGCGTCTTCCTGAAGCTTACCGCTGGAACCAGATCGCCCGGCGCGAGGGCGTCGATCAGCTCGACCACTACAAGCGCGCCCTGCTGGATCTCGGGCAAGCTCCTGATCCCACGGTGCAGGCCATCTTCACCGACGCCCAGACCAAGCTGCGCAAGCCGGCCAACCTCAAGACACTGACCACGGCTATCGACGGCCTGGACTGGTTCTCGGCGCGGGAGGAGGGGCTCGGCGAGCTCTATGAAGGACTGCTGGAAAAGAACGCGGCGGAGAAGAAGTCTGGCGCGGGCCAGTACTTCACACCCCGCCCCCTGATCGATTGCATCGTGCGGCTGATGAAGCCTCAGCCGGGGGAGGTAATCCAGGACCCGGCCGCTGGGACGGGCGGCTTCCTCGTCGCCGCCGACCGCTACATCAAGGACGCCACCGACGACCTGTACGGCCTGCCCCAGGCCCAGGTCTTCTTCCAGCGGCACAACGCCTTCACCGGCGTCGAACTGGTCCCTGACACCCACCGCCTCGCCCTGATGAATCTGATGCTGCACGGCATCGAGGGTCCGATCGTTCTGGGCGACAGCCTTTCGCCGGATGGAGAAGCGCTGGGCAAGGCGGACCTGATCCTCACCAACCCGCCCTTCGGCACCAAGAAGGGCGGCGGGCGGCCCAGCCGCTCGGACTTCTCGATCACCGCCGACACCTCGAACAAGCAGCTGGCCTTCGTCGAGCACATCGTCCGCGCCCTCAAGCCGGGCGGCCGCGCGGCGGTGGTCCTGCCGGACAATGTGCTGTTCGAGGACAACACCGGCCGCCGCCTGCGCCAGTGGGTGATGGAGTTGGCCGACCTGCACACGATCCTGAGGCTGCCGACGGGCATCTTCTACGCCCAAGGGGTCAAGACCAACGTCTTGTTCCTGCGCCGGGGCGCGAAGGACCGAGCCAACACCCAGGCCGTCTGGGTCTACGACATGCGCGCCAACATGGCCGCGTTCGGCAAGACGCGACCACTCACGCTGGCTGACTTCGCGGCATTCGAGACCGCCTACGGCGAGGATTCGAACGGCGCTTCACCGCGCACGGAAGAGGGCCCGGATGGTCGCTTCCGCCGCTTCAGCCGCGAGGACATCGCCGCCCGCAACGACAACCTCGACATCGCCTGGCTGCGCGATGACAGCGCGGAAGCCGAGGACGACCTGGTCGAGCCGGAGGACATCGCTGCGGCGATTATGGGCCATCTACGGGCGGCGCTAGCCGAGGTGGAGGCGGTGGAGGAGGAATTGGCTGCCGAAGGGGTGGCGCTGGTTGAGGTGGACGGATGAAGCCGCCGGGTTGGGCGGAAACGCCGCTTGCCGCCGTTGCGACTAAGATCGGTAGTGGGGCCACCCCTAGGGGCGGGAGCGAATCGTACACTAGAGAGGGTGTGCCCCTCATTCGCTCCATGAATGTGCATTTCGATGGTGTGCGCCTCGAAGGCTTAGCTCATCTGGACGACACCCAAGCGGCGGCATTGGCCAATGTCGAAGTTGCGGCAGGAGACGTCCTGCTGAATATCACCGGTGCATCAATCGGTCGGGTTGCTGTTGCGCCCGCCATCCTTGCTGGTGCCCGGGTCAATCAGCACGTCTCGATCATTCGACTGGCGGCCGGATTGGAACCACAGTTTGTCCGGGCTTATCTTGCCTCCCCCGTCGCCCAAGCAATCATCGGTGGTGAGAACTATGGGGTGACACGTCCGGCCCTAACGAAGGGCCTGATCGAGGAAATGAGGATCCCTGTTGCCCCTCTCGCAGAGCAGCGAAGGATCGTGGCGAAGCTCGACGGCCTGATCACCAGCACGGCGCGCGCGCGCGCTGAACTCGATCGCGTGCCGGCGCTGGCCACGCGTTACAAGCAGTCGGTGCTGGGGAGAGCGTTTAGCGGGCAGTTGACGGCGGCGTGGCGTGCTGCCCAGTCTGCCTTCGAGCCTATCTCACCCCGTAGCGAAGGCGACATCCGAGCGAAATACCGGACGGCCGGCGCTTCTACCGGCTTCACGCCGCCATATGGAATTCCCAAAAGCTGGCGCTGGCTGCGGCTGCCGGAACTTGGAGACATGGATCGCGGCAAGTCGCGCCATCGGCCTCGTGACGACCCCCGGCTTTTCGGTGGCCTCTTCCCATTTGTGCAGACTGGAGAGGTGCGTGCGGCCGACCGTTACCTGACCAGCTATGCTAAGACATACAGCCCCTTCGGTCTCGAGCAGAGCAGGCTTTGGCCCGCCGGGACCGTGTGCATCACTATTGCAGCGAATATCGCCGAGACTGCGATCCTGGGAATCGATGCGTGCTTTCCAGACAGCGTTGTAGGCTTCAGCGCTGATCAGGCGCGCTGCCTGCCCGAATACGTCGAGTATTTTATCCGAACGGCAAAGGCCGACCTGGAGCAGTTCGCGCCGGCGACCGCGCAGAAGAACATCAACTTGGAGGTCCTTGGAGCTATCCGCCTGCCGGTTCCGCCTCTGGGTGAACAAGCCGAAATTGTCCGCAAGATCGACGTCGCCTTCGCCGAAATTGACCGTCTCTCCGCCGAAACCTCAGCCGCGCGCAAGCTCCTCGACCGTCTCGACCAAGCTGTTCTCGCCAAGGCCTTCCGTGGCGACCTTGTGCCGCAAGACCCGGCCGACGAGCCGGCCAGCGTCCTGCTTGACCTCATCCGCGCCGAACGGGCCGGCGCGCCCAAGGGCAAGCGAGAGCGAAGACCTCGAGAAGCAGCGTGAGGGTCTTCATCGTCAATGTAGGCCAGCAAAACTACCTCTGGCCGGACTGCCTTGCGCGGAACACCGTCGCGACCGTCGACAACGTCGCCGTCCATCACTTCTGGGATCAGCGAGACCGCAAGGGGTACATTGAGCACGCGCTCGCGCACCTGAAGACAGCGCGCAACGAGACGCCGACACGAGCGGTCGCATCCCGCTGGTACGGGCTGATGGAGGCGATCACCGAGACGGGCGGCGACATCTGGATCCACCGGGAAAAGGAACAGCTATGGTGGACGACCTCCCTCGGCGATCCCGTCCAGACCGAGCGCCGACCGTCCTTCAACGCCGTGCGCGACGGGCCGGAGATCTTTGAACTCCACAAGCCCTGCGAGCCGTGGTCGGACCGAAACCGGAAGGGTGGAAAGCTCTCCTGGGACGGGCTGCATCCCAAGGCCAAGGACTTCCTGTTCACGGAGGGGACGCTCCAGCAGCTTGCTCCTGACAACGCCGCCTATGCTCTGGCGCTGATCGCCGGTGACGACCTTTCTGGATGGCACAACCAGCCGACCTGGCAGGCGAAGTCCGACCGCGCCGGGCGGTCCGCCGTAACGTCATTCAGCCCCGCCCAACGGGCGGCCTGGCGCATGGCCGATACGGCGCTGGCCACGGTGGCACAGTCCAACGGACAGCAAGCGCTCCGAACGATCAAGAACAAGGACTGTCTGTTCACTCGTGAGGAACTGCGGGAGTATATCCAGTCACTGATCCTCGATCAGGATGAGCTCTGCGCGATTACGGGCATCCCGCTCCAGTTCGATGGCGCGCAGGAGGACTCCGAACTGTTGGCCTCACTGGACCGGATCGACAGCAACGGCCATTACGAGCGCGGAAACCTCCAGGTCGTCTGTCGCTTCGTGAACCGCTGGAAGAGCGACGCCAGGGATGAGGAGTTTCGGCGGCTGATCGAGCTGGTGCGGACCTCGCGGTTCTAGGTCACGGTCGACCTCAGTAGGCCGACACCAGCGAAGGCGGGTCGCCGGTCGCCCAGGCCTGTCCGAAACTGTTCGCATCCTCCATTTGCTTGCCAAGCACCCCAAGCCACCCGCCTTCCCAGGTCCCGAACGCTGATCGGCCATCGGGCAGGGTCAGTTTTTGCGGAAGGGTGCGGATCAGGTAGACGGGATTCTGGCCGGCGCCGTACTCGGCGCCCAGTTCCGCGAAATCTTCTCCCGCCATGACGAATACCGCCTTGCCACCCCGTGACAGGGTGACCTTTCCGAACTTCCGATCCTTCAGGGCCTCGGCCGTCTGAAACAACTCACGGGTCAGATCGATGGTCGCCGCATCGCCGAGAGTCACAAGGTTCACCGTGATGTCGCGCGGGTGAACGAACCAGGCCCGGTAGACATGGATGCCGGCCGCATGATTGCGCTCATCTTTCGCCAGCGCCGCCGCGACCGGCGCCCAGGCGGTAAGATTGAACACCAAAATCAGAGCCAGGGCGGTGGCGGCGCCGATCGCCCATTTACGTCGATGCGTATCGACTGGAGGCGGGGTTTGAGGAGGCGCGACCGCCTCGCCTTCAGGCTCGCTGTCCGGTTCTTCCATGGCGCTTATTCCCCCAGTGCGTGAAACCTATGGTTCACCACCGAAGGAGTCCCTCCCTCGAGAAGTCGGACGTGAGGCCGACCGATTTCGTCCTATGCCACGATGAAATCCATAGGGGCGCGGGGGGCGCGTTCCATCGTCCGGGCGGCGTCAAGATAGTCGGCCCACCAGCCCATCATCTTGCGTCGCTGCGGCAACCACTCCGCGGCGTTGTAGGCCGCCCGGACCTCGTCCCGTTCGGCGTGGGCCAACTGACGCTCCACCCAGTCACGATTGAAGCCATGCTCATTGAGGATCGTTGACGCGGTCGACCGGAAGCCATGCACCGTGGCCCGGCTGTGGTAGCCCATGCGATAGAGTGCATAGATCATGGTGTTTTCGGAGATTGCTCCGGTCGTCGTGGCGGCCGGGAACAACAGGTCGTCGGCCGGCCATCCGGCGCGAAGGTCCTTAAGGACGGCCACGGCCTGTTTCGACAGCGGGACCACGTGCTCGGTCCGCATCTTCATGCGCTCGGCGGGGATCCGCCACAACGGTTCCGCCCCATCAAGCCCTTCAAATTCGCACCAGGCTGCAAATCGCGTTTCCGAGGTACGCACGAAGGTCAGCAGGGTCAACTTCAACGCCAGTTGGGTCTGCAAATCACCGCTGTACCCCTCCAGAGCGACGAGGAAATCAGGCAAGTCCCTGGCCTTCAGGGATGCGCGGCGTTTCGGGGGCGGCCGGGTGCTCAGGGCCGGCGCGAGGTCTGCCGCCGGATTCGAGGTCACCAGTCGCTCCGCCTTGGCGAACCGGAAGATGTCCTGAAGATAGTTTCCCACCCGACGCGCTGTCTCGACTGCGCCTCGCGCCTCGATCGCTCGCAGGGCTGCCAGAACGTCATCCGACGTGACGTCATCAATAGCCGCGTCCCCGAAGGCGCCGAAGGTGTCGTCCTCGATCCGTCGCCAGACCCGCTCGGCGTATCCGGCCACCCAGCGGGATTTGCGCGCTTCGAACCAGCGTGCCGCCACGCTGCGGAATTGAGCCCTGGCGGTTTCGTCAACCTTGCGCTTCTCCCGCGCCTTCAATTCGCACGGGTCCTGGCCTTCCCTCAGGCGCTTTCTGGCGTCGTCGCGGAGGTTGCGCGCCTCGACCAGCGTCACCTCGGCGCCGCTGCCGAGCGCCAGGGTCTTGCGCTTGCCATCGAACCGGTAGTCGACCCGCCAAAGCCTTGAACCCTTTGGGGTCACCAGAAGATAGAGCCCGCCGCTGTCAGCCATCTTGTACGGCTTGGCCTGAGGCTTGGCGTTCCTGACTCCGACGGCAGTGAGGCTCATTGACGGTATCCTGAGAGCCGAGCGGCTCCGATACCGCCTTGGATACCGTCACGATTGATCGGATGCAACTGGACGCCGCCGGATCACTTTAAACAATAGTTTATATAAATCGGTGCCTTGTGGCCCCTTAGCGAACTTCTCCGGAACCTCCCGGACGCAGAGTGGTAGGCGCGGCAGGACTCGAACCTGCAACCAGACCGTTATGAGCGGACGGCTCTAACCATTGAGCTACGCGCCCCCGACTTGGGAGGAACAGCGCGCCTAGCATGGGGCCTTAAGGAAGGCGATACCCCGAGCGGCTACAACCGGCGACAGGCAGGACGCCGCGCGGGTCAACGGCACGATGAATCTTTCCAGCGGTCAGCATCTGGCGGACCTGGCGCTCGGCGCCGCCCAGGGTCTGACCCAAGGTCTGGGCCTGCGCGTCGCCGGGCTGTTGCTGGGTCCAGGCTCGGCCGCCTCCCTCGCCTCCCTCCTCAGCGCCATGGTGATCGGCGGCCTGTTCCTGCTGCTGCGCCGCGGGCCGGGCAAGCGCGCGGTGCCGGTGCGGGTGCTGCTGAGGGCGCTGGCGCCGCGGCGGATCTTCAGTAGCCGGTCAGGCAAAACGGATCTGGCCTTTCTGTTGTTCAATACCCTGGCTTTCGGCCTGCTGTTCGGCTGGGCCCTGGTCTCCCAGGCGGTGGTCAGCGGCTGGCTGCTGAACGGACTGGAGACGGCGTTCGGGCCTGGACCCGGCCCGCTGTTCGGCCCTGTCGCCGGGCCGGCCATCGCCCTGGTCGCCGGAACCCTGGTGCTCTTCCTGGCCGGAGAGCTGGGCTACTGGGTCGATCACTGGCTCAGCCACCGGATCCCCTTCTTCTGGGAGTTCCACAAGGTTCATCACAGCGCCGAACACCTCTCGCCGCTGACCAATTTCCGCGTGCACCCCATCGAGGGGCTGAAGTTCGCCTGGATCCTGGCCCTGTTCATGGGAACGGCGGGGGCGGTGCTGACCTGGCTGCTGGGTCGCCCGGCCGGGGCCTTCACCGTGTTCGACCGCAATGTGCTGGCCCTGGCGGGGCTCTATCTGGTGCAGCATCTGCAGCATTCGCACCTGTGGATCCGCTTCACCGGACCTGTCGGCCGCTGGATCTACAGCCCGGCCCATCACCAGATCCATCACTCCAGCGCCCCCGAGCATTTCGACCGCAACTTCGGCAGCCTGCTGACCCTCTGGGACCGCCTGTTCGGCAGCCACTATGAGCCGCCGGCGACCAGGCCGCCCCTGACCTTCGGCCTCGGCCCGGAGGAATCGACCCATCACAGCCTGTGGGAGGGTTATCTGGCCCCCGTCGGCAAGGCCCTGGCCACCCTCGCGCCCCGGCCCGAGACTCCGCTTGGCGAAGCGGCCCGCGACAAGGCGGCGGGATGACCGCCCCGGCCCCCTCCGCCTCGGCCCCCTCCGCTGCGGCCAGACTCGACGCCCTCGACGGCGTGCGGGGCGCGGCGGCCCTGATCGTCATGGGCCTGCATATCGCCGGCTGTCTGAATGTCGGGCTGCTGGGCCACGGCTATCTGATGGTCGATCTGTTCTTCCTGATGAGCGGGTTCGTGCTCTCCGCCGGCTACGGCGCGCGGTTGTCCCGGGGCGGCGCCGGCCTGTGGTTCGGCGCCAGACGTCTCATCCGGCTGTATCCCCTGGCCCTGCTGGGGCTGTTGGCGGGCGCCGCCGCGGCCTTCGCCCTGGCGGCCGGCGGCCTTCGCCCGCTTGAGGATCGGCCGGCGCTCTATCTGGTCCTGGGGGCCCTGTTCCTGCCCTGGCTGGGCGGCGGGCTGATCTCGCCGTTCAACGGTCCGGCCTGGTCGTTGCAGCTCGAGCTGTGGATCAACCTCGCCTACGGCTTTGTCGCCCGCTGGCTTACCGACCGGCGACTGGCGGTCATCGTCGCGATCGCCGGCGCCGGCCTGCTCGCGGTCAGCCTGGTCAACGGCCAGTTCGACGGCGGCTTCGCCAACAACGATCCCGGCCGCTCTGCAGGTCCATGGAGCTATCTGGTCGGCTGGCTGCGGGTCGGGTTCTCCTTCCCCCTGGGCATCCTGCTGCATCGGCGTTGGGCCGCCGGACGGCTGCACAGGATCGCCAGCGGCATGACCCTGTGGCTGGCGCCGGCGGCCTTGCTGCTTGTCGCCCTGCCGCCGCCCGGCCTCACCCCGCTGTATGACCTGGCGATGGTGGGACTTCTGTTTCCGCTGCTGGTGGTGCTCTGCGCCAACGCCGCGGTCGGCGGCGCGGCGCGGACCGTCAGCGGGCTGATGGGGCGGCTGTCCTACGGCCTCTATGTTCTGCACGGACCGATCCTGGTCGGCTTCCGCGAGCTCGAACCGGCGGGAATGTCGCCGGCCGGACGGCTGGGCTGGTACGGCCTGGCCGCCCTCTGCGCCATCGTCGCGGCCGCCCTGGCCGAGCGCTGGATCGACCGCCCGGCCCGGCGCTGGGCCGCCCGGCGGGATGTCGGCGCGACAACGCCGATCTCAGGAACCGTTCAGGTTCAATCGGCTTAGACTGGTCTGGAAGTCGCCGATCAACGGCGTCTCTTGAGCGGGACCTTTGCCATGAAAACCCTGATGCGCGCCGCCGCTGTCGGCGCCCTGATCCTCGCCGGTTCGGCCGGCGCCTCCACCGCCGCCCTGGCCCAGACCGCCCCGGCGGCCGACGCCGCCTTCCGGGCCACCACCCTCAACCTGTCGGCCCGGGGCGAGGTGCGTCAGGCGCCCGACATGGCCACCATCACCCTCGGGGTGCAGACCGAGGCCCCGACCGCCGGCGAGGCGATGAAGGCCAACGCCGCCCAGATGACCAAGGTGATCGCCAGCCTGAAGAAGAGCGGCGTCGCGGCCAGGGACATCCAGACCTCGGGCCTCAACCTCAATCCGCAATATGTCTATCAGGAGAACCTGCCGCCCCGGCTGACCGGCTACCAGGCCGCCAATCAGGTGACCATCGTGGTGCGCGACCTGTCGAAGCTGGGTCAGGTGGTCGACGCCACGGTCGCCTCGGGCGCCACCAATGTCGGCGGCATCAGCTTTGGCATCGACAACAGCAAGGCCGCCGAGGACGCCGCCAGGCTGGAAGCCGTCAAGGCCCTGCAGGCCAAGGCCAACCTCTACGCCAACGCCCTCGGCTACCGCGTGGCGCGGCTGGTGACCTTCAACGAGTCGGGCGGCTATGCGCCGCAGCCGCCGGTGATGATGGCCAGCTTCGCCAAGGCCAGCGACGAATCCAGCCCCGTCGAGGGCGGCGAACTGAATGTGACGATCAACGTCAGCGCCACCTTCGAACTGGTGAAATAGCCGTCTCCCGCACCCTTCTCCCCGCAGGGGGAGAGGGGTGCTCCGGCGGGCCTAGACCCTTTCAGGTTTTGTTGTACGCATCAAAACCTGATCAAAAGGGTCTAAAATCAAACATTTAGAGCATGTCCGGGCGGGCGAACCGCGTACACTTCGCCCTGACATGCTCTAGAGTCCCCCGCGGCGGAAGGCGGGCCCGAGGCGCGCCTTGATTTCCCGGCCGGGCAACGCCCGCTCACCCTCCATCATCGCGGCATAGGCCAGCTTGCCCGCGCTGGAGCCCGGGCTGGTTTCGACCGGCCCGGTCGCCCAGGCCACGGTGCGGGCGCCTTCAGGGGCGCTGTCGCAGCTGATCGCCCGGTCATCCCCCTTGGCGGCCAGTTCGGCCAGGTCGGTGGTGTTCAGCGTCCCGCCGTTGCAGTCGGGCAGCTTGCGGATGCAGGCGGAGGGATCGCCGTACTGGAAGGTCTTCTTGCCGGTCTCCTGTTCGACGATCAGGACACAGGTGTTGGGATCGCCGACCACCCGGGCGACCTCGTCAAGCAGGGTCTGGCCGTTGACGCCCTTGGGCGTCGGCTCGCAGGCCGCCAGCATCACGGCGGTCAGTCCGAGACAGGGAAGCAGCGGGCGCATGGGAACCTCCGGTCAAAGGAGGCCAGTGTGCGCCATCGCGGACGCCGCCGAAACCCCCGGCCAACCGGCCGGGGCGCGGACCGTCAGGCGGCGCGCTTTACGTGGTTGCCCTCGTCGAGCAGCACCACGGCGGGATTGTAGTTGCGGGCTTCCTCGGCCGGCAGCTGGCAGTAGGTCACGACGATGACCTTGTCGCCCTTCTGCACCAGACGCGCGGCGGCGCCGTTGACCCCGATCACCTTAGACCCGCGCGGGGCCTCGATGGCGTAGGTGGTGAAACGGGCGCCGTTGGTGATGTTCAGCACATCGACCTGTTCGTGCGGCAGGATTCCGGACGCATCCAGCAGATCGCGATCGATGGCGATCGAGCCCTCGTAGTCGAGATCGGCCTGGGTGACCGTGGCGCGGTGCAGCTTGGCCTTCATCATGGTCAGCAGCATGGTGTCGAAAACCCTCGCAAGGATCGAAACACGGGGCCGCCACACACAAGGCCCCTTGGGGAGGAGGTGCATATACGCACCTTGAGGGGCCTCTTCAATGCAGTGCAATATGAACGTTGATAAGATAGCCGGGACCACGGAACCTCAGGCGAGGCCGGATTCCCGCTTGAGGAAGGCCATCATGTCGTCATGCAGGGTGGAGCGACGGCGGAAGGTCCGCGACAGATCCAGCAGCACATCAGCATGGCTGAGGCCGGGATAGATGTGGCTTTCCACCTCCACCCCCTGTTCCCTCAGGGCGGCGGCCAGGCGCTCGGTATTGCGCGGACGCACGGTCTTGTCGGCGCTGCCCGCGGCCAGGAAGGCGGGAGGCGAACCCGGGCGGGCGTAGTCGAGGGTCTGGTAGGCCCCGCCCTCCGCCGCCGGCCCGAAGGTGCGGCTCAGCACCGGACCGCTGAGATCGGGGAAATAATAGGGGCCGGCGAGGCCGGCGAAGGCCTTGATCAGGGCGCGATCGACCCCGACGGCCTTGAGGTAGCGGGGGTCGAGGGCGACCATGGCGGCGTTGTAGGCGCCGGCCGAATGGCCGACCAGCACGATGCGCGAGGGATCGCCGCCCTGGGCCGCGATATTGTCGACGGTCCATTTCACCGCCAGGGCCACATCCTGCAGGAAGGCGGGAAAGGCCACCTCGGGCACCAGCCGATAGTCGGGCACCACGGTGACGAAGCCCTCGGCGGCCATGGCCTTGCCGGCCCAGGCGTATTCGCCCCGCGCGCCGCTGTCCCAGCCGCCGCCGTAGATGAAGATGCAGACCGGGGCGTTCGTCGCGCCGCCGACCGGGGCGTAGACGTCCAGCCTGTTGCGCTCCAGCGGCCCGAAACTCACCCCCTTCAGGGGCTGGCGCGCCGGATCGGTCAGGGTGACGGTGTTGAAGAAGCGGGCCGGGGTGCAGGCGGCGGCCAGGGCCCCGGCCAGTCCGATCAGGCCAAGGCGGCGGGTCATTTCAGTCATCCTGCGGGGGTCTCCGACTTGCTGGACAGTCGCCACGGCGGGTGGCGGCGATTGGCGCCGGCGCGATAGAGGCAGACGCGGTTTCCCGCCGGATCGCTGGTCCAGGCCTCGCGCCACAGCCAGGTCTGGTCGTCCGGCCCGGAATCGAAATTGAGCCCGGTGTCGATCAGATGCTCGACGGTGGCGTCCAGATCATCGTCCTCGAAATAGACGCAGGCCGCGCCCGGCACGGCGTCCGGATCGAGGTGAAGCGAGAAGGTCGGCGGGTCGCCGCCGTCTGAATCGGGACATTCAAAACGGGCGTAGTGATCGTTGCGGACGATCAGGATCAGTCCGAGCGACTCATAGAACTGGACGGAGGCGGCCATATCGAGGGCGGGAACGGTCACTTGGTTGAGGCGCATGAGGTTCACCTAGGCGGGCGATTGGCCGGGACAAGGCAGGGTAACCGGATTTATGGCCGACTGTTCCGGCCTTCTGGGAGATTCGCATGCCGCCGCTCGAGATATTCGGCCTGTTCACGGCGGTGTTGATGCTCACCTTCTATGGCCTCGAACGCCGGGGGCGGATCTTCATCCTGCTGTTCGCCCTCTCCTGCACCCTGGGGGCGGTCTATCTGTTCCTGCAGGGCGCCTGGCCCTACGGCCTGGTCGAACTGGCCTGGACGGCGGTGGCCGGGTGGCGCTGGTGGAAGGCCGTCAATCCGGATTGAGCCAGGGCCCCGGTCAGGTCCGGGTCCGGTATTCCGCCATCAGGCGCGGATAGTCCTCCGGGGCCGGGAACTGCTCAAAGCTGTGGACGGCCGGGGTCGTGGCCCAGGGCAGGCGCTCGCTGGTGTAGCTTTCGATGAAGGGCGGAAATCCGGAAGGATCGTCCAGCATCGTGGTCCGCACATTGACGAAGGGCCTAGGCAGGCGGGTGAACATCCAGCTGAGGCAATGGGGGCAATGGTTGTGGCGGATCTCGCCATGCAGCCCGCCGATCACCGGCTCGCCGGCGGTGACCGCGAAGCCCTCGGCAGGAACCATGACGCTCAGCGAATAGGCGCTGGCGCTCATCTTCTGGCAGCCGGTGCAGTGGCAGGCCATGGTGATCATCGGCGCCGCCGCGATGCGGAACCGCACCTGGCCGCAGCGGCATCCGCCTTCGAGGGGGAGGGTCGGACTGGGCATGGGCGGGCTCCTTGGACGGCCTGGACCGGCAAGGGTCGGCGGTTTGGCGCGGCGGCGCAACGGGGGGAACGCGGCGACTCCGCTTGCCTTCGCGCCCCTTTTCCCCTATCAGCCCCCTCTTTCCGCGACTGCCGGGCCCAATGGCATGCCTTGGCGGTCCAGTTGCTACTCTTAGAGGACAGGGTTCGCCCTGAGCAAAATGCCGAAACTGAAGACCAAGTCGGGCGCCAAGAAGCGCTTCAAACTGACGGCGACGGGCAAGCTCAAGGCCGGTGTGGCCGGCAAGCGCCACCGCCTGATCAGCCACAACGGCAAGTACATCCGCCAGCAGCGGGGCACCAAGGTGATGAGCGAGGCTGACGCCAAGATCATCAAGACCTACCTGCCCTACGGCCTTTAAGAGGAGCGCTGACAGATGGCTCGCGTTAAACGGGGCGTTGTCGCCCACGCCAAGCACAAGAAGGTTCTCGAGCAGGCCAAGGGTTTCTATGGCCGCCGCAAGAACACCATCCGCGCCGCCAAGGCCGCGGTGGACAAGGCCGGACAGTACGCCTACCGCGACCGCAAGGTCCGCAAGCGCAGCTTCCGCAGCCTCTGGATCCAGCGCATCAACGCCGCCGCCCGTCTGGAAGGCTTCACCTACTCGCAGTTTATCCACGGCCTTGACGAGGCCGGGGTCGAGATCGACCGCAAGGTTCTGGCGGACATCGCCGGCCAGGACCCGACCGCGTTCAAGGCCATCGCCGACAAGGTTCGCGCCGCGCTGGCTTGATGGCTTGAGGCTGACCGCCTCCAAGACCTGAAAAAGGCCCTCCGGTGTGAGCCGGGGGGCCTTTTGCTTGCGCCCTCGCCTTCGCCAATTCCCGTTGAGGACGCCGTGACCGACCCCGCCCCGCACCCGACCAAGCCGCCAGGTCTTCCTTCTCCCCTTGCGGGAGAAGGTGGCGCGGAGCGCCGGATGAGGGGTCGAAGACTCTTCAAGCCGCGGAAGAGGCCCAAAGCGCCAACCCCTTCCCGCCGGAGCGACCCCTCATCCGTCGGCTTCGCCGACACCTTCTACCGCAAGGGGAGAAGGGCGCCCCGAAGCGAAGCCCTCTCTCAGTGGATGACGAACCGCGCCAACCTCGCTAGACGAACCCAGCCATGACCGACCTCACCCAACTGCAAGCCGACCTCACCGGCCAGATCGCCGCCGCGCCGGACGCCGCTGCCCTGGAGGCCATTCGCGTGGCCGCCCTGGGCAAGGCCGGCTCCGTCTCCGCCCTGCTCAAGACCCTGGGCTCGATGAGCCCCGAGGAGCGCAAGGAGCAGGGGCCAAGGATCAACGCCCTGCGCGACGCCGTCGCCGCCGCCATCGCCGAACGCAAGGCGGCCCTGGAAAGCGCCGAACTGGACGCCCGGCTGGCGCGCGAAACCCTTGACCTGACCCTGCCGGCGCCGCCGCGCCGCAAGGGCAGCGTGCATCCGACCATGCAGACCATGGACGAGATGGTCGCCATCTTCGCCGAGATGGGCTTCGCCGTGGCCGAGGGCCCGGACATCGAGGACGACTTCCACAACTTCACCGCCCTCAACTTCCCGCCCAAGCATCCGGCGCGGGAGATGCACGACACCTTCTTCTTCAACGAAGGCCCCGACGGCGAGCGCAAGCTCCTGCGCACCCACACCAGCCCGGTGCAGGTGCGGGCCATGCGGGTGGGCAACACCACCCCGCCCGCGCCGTGGATCGCCGCCGGTCAGGAGCCGCCGATCCGCATTGTCGTGCCGGGCCGCACCTACCGCATGGACAGCGACGCCACCCACACCCCGATGTTCCACCAGATCGAGGGCCTGGTGATCGACAAGGGCATCCACATGGGCCACCTGAAGTGGACCCTGGAGACCTTCATCGCCCGGTTCTTCGAGACCGACGCGGTGACCACGCGCTTCCGCCCCCACCACTTCCCCTTCACCGAGCCCTCGGCGGAGATGGATGTCGGCTGCGACCGCTCCGGCGGCGAGGTGCGTATCGGCACGGGCGAGGACTGGCTTGAAATTCTGGGTTGTGGGATGGTGCATCCCAATGTCCTGCGTCACTGCGGCATCGACCCCGACGTCTACCAGGGCTTTGCCTTCGGCATGGGCGTGGACCGGCTTGGCACCCTCAAGTACGGCATGCCCGACCTGCGCGACATGTTCGCCAGCGATACGCGCTGGCTGGCCCACTACGGCTTTTCGGCCTTCCAGGCCCCCAACCCTGTTTCCGGACTGAGCTGATGACCGAGATCTACGCCCCCATCCCCGACGCCATGAGCCGCGCCGACGACTTTCTGGCGAAATCCTACGAGATGAAGGTGGTCTCGCTGGTCGACCTGGCCCGCGCCCGCATGACCAACGGCAAGGCGGTCATCGACGGCGTCACCTTCACCAACTGCCGCATCGAAGGGCCGGCGGTCATGCTGCCGCTCGGCTGCCACTTCCAGAACAGCGACTTCGGCAATCCGTCGGGCGACATCCGCAACCTGGTGCTCAGGCCCGCCTCTCCGACGGCGGTGGTCGGCGCCATTCCGGTCGACAACTGCACCTTCACCGGCTGCCAGTTCGTCGGCATCGGCTACACCGGCGCCGACGCCTTCCTCGACCAGATCCTGGCCCTGGGTCAGCCCCAATGACCGGCGCGCCGCAGGGCGGTCAGGCCGGCGGCTGGGCCCTGGCCGAGGACCTGAGCGCCAGCCACTTCGAGAACGTCGCCCTGTCTCTGGTCGACCTGCACCGGGTGCGCCTGCGCAACGGCGAGAACCTGATTTCCGGCGTCACCTTCCGCAACTGCCGCATCGAAGGCCCGGCGGTGATGCTGGTGGTCGCCGGCTGCAGCTTCGAATCGACCGACTTCGGCTATGCCGGCGGCGACATCGCCACCCTGGTGCTGCGCCCCGCCTCGCCGCGCGGCGTGGTCGGCGCCATCCCCATGCGGGAGTGCCACTTCGTCGGCGTGCAGTTCTTCGGCATCGGCTACACCGGCCCCGACGCCTTCCTCAATCAGATCCTGGCCCTGGGACAGACCCCCCAATGAAGTTCACCCTCTCCTGGCTGAAGGATCATCTGGAGACCGATGCCTCGGTCCAGCAGATCGTCGACGCCATGACCATGGCCGGCCTTGAGGTCGAACACGTCATCGATCCGGCCGCCAGGCTGGCGCCCTTCACCGTGGCCAAGATCGCCTCCGCCGCCCGTCACCCCGACGCGGACCGCCTGCAGGTCTGCCAGGTCGAGACGGTCGACGGGGTCAAGGAGATCGTCTGCGGCGCGCCCAACGCCCGGGCCGGACTGACGACCATCTACGCCCCCATCGGCGCCTATGTGCCCGGCCTCGGCGTTACCCTGGTGGAAAAGCCGGTGCGGGGCGTGGTCTCCAACGGCATGCTCTGCTCCGCCGCCGAGCTGGAAGCGGCCGAGGAAAGCGACGGCATCATGGAGCTGCCGGACGCCCTGGCGGTCGGGACCCCGGCGGTTGAGGCCCTGGGCCTGGAGGCGGTCATCGACTTCGAGGTCACCCCCAATCGCCCCGACTGGCTGGGCGTGGCCGGCATCGCCCGCGACCTGGCCGCCGCCGGTCTCGGCAAGCTGAAGACCGGGGCCGTCGCCGCCGTGCCCGGCAAGTTCCCCTGCCCGATCCGCGTCGAGGTGGATGGAGAGGCCTGCCCGGTGTTCGCCGGCCGACTGATCCGGGGCGTCAGGAACGGTCCTTCCCCGCAGTGGCTGCAGGACCGGCTGCGGGCCATCGGCCTGCGCCCGATCAACACCCTGGTCGATATCACCAACCTGATTTCCTACGACCGGTGCCGGCCGCTGCATGTCTATGACGCGGCTCTTCTGGTCGGTGATGTGATCAGCGCCCGTCTGGGACGCGGCCCGCTGGAACAGAGCGGCGACCAGCCTTCGCCCGCGCCGCACAGGGACGAGCAGTTGATCGCCCTGGACGGCAAGACCTATGACCTCGGTCCGGAAATGTGCGTTATCGCCGACGCGAACGGCGAGCGCCCCATCGGCCTGGGCGGGGTCATGGGCGGCGAGAGCACCGGCTGCTCGGAAACCACCACCGACGTCTTCGTCGAAAGCGCCTGGTTCGATCCGATCCGCACCGCCCAGACCGGCCGCGCCACCGGCATCACCAGCGACGCGCAGTACCGGTTCGCCCGCGGGGTTGACCCCGGCTTCGTCGTCGACGGCCTGGAACTGGCCACCGCCCTGATCCTCGAACTGTGCGGCGGCGAGCCGTCGCAGGTCGTGGTGGCGGGCCAGGCGCCGGCCGCCCCGGCCGCCTTCGCCTTCGACCCGGCCTATGTGAAGGCCCTGGCCGGGCTGGACATTCCGACCGGCAAGACCATCGCCATTCTCGAGGCCCTGGGCTTCGCCGTCGCCGGCGCCGAGCCGTCCCTGGCGGTCACCCCGCCCAGCTGGCGGCGCGATGTCGACGGCAAGGCCGACCTGGTCGAGGAAGTCGCCCGCATCGCCGGCTATGACGCCCTCCCCTCCACGCCCCTGCCGGAGACGCCCCGCGCCGTCGGCGGCGTGCTGACGGCCCGCCAGAGCCGCGCCCGCACCGGTCGTCGCTATCTGGCCGCCAACGGCTATGCCGAGGCTGTGACCTGGAGCTTCACCTCGCGCGATACCGCCCGCCTGTTCGGCGGCGGGGCCGAGGCCCTGGTGCTGGCCAATCCGATCGCGGCCGAGCTGGACTGCATGCGGCCCTCGATCCTGCCCAACCTGGTCGAGGCGGCGGCGCGCAACGCCCGGCGCGGTTTTGCCGACGCGGCGCTGTTCGAGATCGGCCCGGTGTTCGCCGGCGACGCGCCGCAGGACCAGAAGCTGGTCATCGCCGCCCTGCTGGCTCCGCATGCGCCGCGCGACTGGGGCAAGCACAGCGACGGCGACCTGTTCACCCTCAAGGGCGACCTGCTGGGTCTTCTGGAAGAGCTGGGCGCGCCGGTCGGCTCGCTTCAGACCGCCCAGGGATCGGCTTCACCCTGGTTCCACCCCGGTCGCTCGGCCCGGCTGCAGCTGGGTCCCAAGGCGGTTCTGGCCGAGTTTGGCGAACTGCATCCGGCGGTGCTGAAGGCGCTGGACGCGGCCGGGCCGATGCTGGCCTTCGAGGTCTTCGTCGAGGCGATCCCCGAGCCGAAGAAGAAGGCGGTCAAGACCCGCGGCGCCCTCGATCTGTCGCCCCTGATGCCGCTGAACCGCGACTTCGCCTTCCTGATCGCGGCCGACCGGCCCGCGGCGGACCTGGTCAAGGCGGTCGCCGGCGCCGACAAGGCCCTGATCGCCGCGGCGCGGGTGTTCGACGTCTATCAGGGCGTCGGCGTGCCGGAGGGTCAGAAGTCGCTGGCCATCGAGGTCACGGTTCAGCCGCGTGAAAAGACCCTCGCCGACGCCGAGATCGAGGCCCTGTCCGCCCGCGTGGTGGCGGCCGCCGAAAAGGTCGGAGCCAAGCTGAGGGCCTGATTTCCCGTCATCCCGGACGGCCCACCGGGCCGATCCGGGACCCAGGGGTGAAAGAGAACCGACGCCGCCTCTGGGTCCCGGCGCTCCGGCCCGCTTCGCGGGCCTGCGGCCGGGATGACGGATAGAAAGGTTAGCGCCATGCCCGCCCACATCGCCGCCCTGACCCTGGTCGTCAAAAACTACGATGACGCCATCGCCTGGTATCGCGGTTGCCTCGGCTTCACGATCACCGACAGCGACCTTGGCGGCGGCAAGCGCTGGGTGACCGCGACCCCGCCCGGCGGCGGGTGCGCCCTGTTGCTGGCCCAGGCGGCCAATCCCGAGCAGGCCGGCGCCGTCGGGGCCCAGACGGGCGGCCGGGTCATGGGCTTTCTGCATACCGACGACTTCGCCCGTGACCATGCGGCGATGACCGCCGCCGGCGTGCGCTTTCTCGAGGCGCCGCGCCACGAGCCCTATGGCGTTGTGGCCGTGTTCGAGGACCTTTACGGCAACCGCTGGGACCTGCTGCAACCAGTCCCGGACTGACGGCGGCGAGGGTCGCCTCAAGGCCTCTTGCCGATCAACGGCCTTGTGCTACCTGACGGCCATGGCCGCTTCCAAGATCCCGCCCGTCGAGCCCAGGGGGCCCGTCAAGACCATCGGCGCCTTCGTCGAGAAATGGCTGGAAGCGGCCCTGTTCGGCTCGCGCTGGCTGATGGCCCCCTTCTACATCGGCCTGGTCGGGGCCCTGATCATCCTGATGATCGTCTTCTTCCAGGAGATGCTGCACGAGCTGCCGCTGTTCCTGCAGGGCACGGCCAAGCCGGAAGACGGCATCCTGCTGGCCCTGTCGCTGATCGACCTGTCGCTGGCGGCCAATCTGGTGCTGATCGTGATCTTCTCGGGCTACGAGAACTTCGTCTCCAAGATCAACACCGGCAACCATGAGGACCGACCCGCCTGGATGGGGTCGGTGGACTTCTCCGGCCTGAAGATGAAGCTGATCGGATCGATCGTCGCCATCAGCGCCATCTCCCTGCTGCGGTCCTTCCTGACGGTGGCCGAGCATTTGGGACAGGACTTCAACTGGCAGCCCATCGCCTGGCAGGTGATCATCCACCTGACCTTCGTCTTCTCCGGCGTGATGATGGCGGTGTCCGACTGGCTGCAGTCACGCACCGTGCGCCATCACGCGCCCGAGGACGCCGACTGAATCTTCTCCCCAATCAGAACGGGAAGAGATTGCGCTCGCGACTGTAGGACAGATAGCCGAGGTTGGCGCCCAGTCGCAGGCCGAGCCCGGTGCGGATCGGGGCCAGGGTGATGCCGTCGGCGCGCTGGTAGTTCACGCCAAGGCCGCCAACCAGATAGGCCGATCCGTCGACGCCGGGATAGCGGCGGAAAATCATGTCCGGGTAGAACAGGTTGTAGCAGAGGGTGAAGACCCGGCTGGCGTTGCCGCCCCAGTCGAAGCCGACGCTGGGGCCCTGCCAGAAGACCTCCATGGTCGGACGGTCCTTCATGTACATCAGGCCGCGACCGTAGCGCAGGCCGGCGACAACCGCGCCCGAGCCCTCCTCGCCGGCGATATAGGCCGTGGGCTCGCCCTGGTCGCGGAACACCCGCTCGACGACCTGGCCGACGGTCTCGGCCGCGACGCCGAGGAAGTCGCTGGTCTGGCTGGTGATCTCGCCGATCGTATAGGTCTCGATGCCGCGTTGATCGCTGACGCCGGAGTCGTTCATGCCGGTCGTGGCGCAGGCGGTGGTCCCCAGCGTGGCGAGGCCGGAGAGAAGAAGACGGCGGCGGTCCATGGCGGGCTCCCTGCAATGACGGGGAAGAACTCCCACGCCATTGGGACGGGTTTGCGGCGCACAGATGAAGACCGCGTTAACCATGCCGCCGGGGCATGGCCGCCGATCCTGAAATTAGTTCTCGAACAGCTTGTCCAGCGCCGCGGCGCCGTCCGGATCGATGGCGCGAAGCTGCTCCAGCCGGCCGCGCGCGGCGCTGACCTCGCCCTGCACCTTGAGAATCGGAATCAGGCCCTTGAGGGCATCAAGCTGTTTCGCATCCAGCCGCAGGGCCGTCTCATAGGCCGTGCGGGCGCCGGCCAGGTCCTTGGTCAGCCGCAGGGCGTCGCCGAGGTAGGCCTGGGCCAGGGCCGACTTCGGATCAAGCCGGGTGGCCTTGCTGTAGTAGGGGATCGATCCGGCCCAGTCCTTGTCGTTGTAGAGGGAGTCGGCCAGATCCATGTTGAGCTGGAAGTTGTTGGCGTCGACCCGCAGGGCGCGATCGAAGGTCGCCCTGGCCGCCGCCTTGTCGCCGGACTTCAGCTGGCTGTTGGCCAGCATCCGCAGCGTGTCGGCATTGTTCGGCTTCATGTCGTTGAGCAGCTGATAGCTGGCGGCCGCCTCGCTGTAGCGTTGGGCCTTGTAGAGGGCGTCGGCGTGCAGGCCGCGCAGGGCCGCGTCATTGGGCTTCAGCGCCACGGCCCGGCCGTAGGCGTCGGCGGCGGGGCCGTACTTCTTGGCGCCGGCGTGGGCGACGCCCATCTCCCGCCAGGCGGAAGGGTTGTTAGGCTCCATCGTCGTGGCCCGCTGATAGATCGGCAGGGACTTCTGGTACTGGCCGGCGCTGTCCAGGGCGTTGGCGTACTGCACCAGGTCGTCATAGGTGGCGCCCATGGCCACGACCCGCTCGAGGTCGGCGATGGCCAGGTCGTATTCCTTCATGCTGAGGTAGGAGATGCCGCGGTTCTTCAGCGCCGATTTGTTGCCGGGGTGGGCCTGCAGATAGAGGCTGAAGGCCCGGGCGGCGCCCTCGTAGTCCTTGGCGTTGTAGGCGGCGACGCCCCGGTCGAAGGTTTCGGCGTCCTGGGCCATGCTCATGCCCGCGCTGCCCGCCACGATCGCCAGGGCCAGCAGGCCCGACCGGATCAACTTCATCATCGCCAACTCTCCGAAACCAACAGTGGAGGCCGCACTATGCTAGTGAGAAGCCCCCGCCGCATGCCCCAAAACCGGGGCACTATCGCCGCCGAAAGTCCGGAAAACAATGTTTCGCAGCCTGGAGGATATACGCCGCCTTCCCGCAAGGCTGACGATGACCCTGGCCGGATGGCCGGATCGCGCCGGCTGGCTGTGGAGCGCGGCCGTCGGGCTGCCGACCCTGGCCTTAATGGGTCTGATCGGCATTTCGACGGGTCTTTATCACCCCGCGCCCGGCGACCTGGCGGACCTGCCGATGACCCTGCTGACGGTGCTGTTCGTCCCGGCCCTGGGTGAGGAGGCGATCTTTCGCGGCCTGCTGGTTCCGTCCCGCGGCGAGCCTGGCAGGGTCTGGCCGGCGCTGGCCCTGTCCACCCTGGTCTATGTGCTCTGGCACCCGCTGGAGGGACTGACCTTTCTGCCCGGCGCGAGGGGCCTGTTCTGCCGTCCCGACTTCCTGCTGGTCACCGGCCTGCTTGGCCTGGCCTGCGGCCTGACCCGCTGGCGCACCGGCTCGCTTTGGCCGGCCGTGGCCCTGCACTGGGCCGCGGTGGTGATCTGGAAGACCTGGCTCGGCGGACCGGCTCTGGAGACCTTGGGCTGAAAAGGGGCGAATCGACCTTGCCCCCCGCGCCCCCGCCCCCTAGACACCCCGCAACACTCCTCTCGCCAAAAGAGTCGTCCGATGAAGCTGCTGGCTGGCAACTCCAACAGAACACTCGCGGGCGCCATTGCCCAGTACCTGGACATGCCCCTGACCAAGGCCCAGGTGAGGCGCTTCGCCGACAACGAGGTTTTCGTCACCATCGACGAGAATGTCCGCGGCGAGGATGTCTTCGTCATCCAGTCGACCAGCTATCCGGCCAACGACAATCTGATGGAGCTGCTGATCTGCATCGACGCGCTGAAACGCGCCTCGGGCCGGCGGATCACCGCGGTGCTGCCCTACTTCGGCTACGCCCGCCAGGACCGCAAGACCGGCGGCCGCACGCCGATCTCGGCCAAGCTGGTGGCCAACCTGATCACCCGCGCCGGGGCTGACCGGGTCCTGACCATGGACCTGCACGCCGGCCAGATTCAGGGCTTCTTCGACATTCCAACCGACAACCTGCTGCCCTCGCCGCTGATCGCCAACGACATCCGCGAGCAGCACGGCCGCAAGGCCAAGGACCTGATGATCGTCTCGCCCGACGTCGGCGG
Organism: Caulobacter sp.; assembly: GCA_019636175.1. Lineage (GTDB taxonomy): Bacteria > Pseudomonadota > Alphaproteobacteria > Caulobacterales > Caulobacteraceae > Caulobacter. Next base: position 67,974 of record JAHBYC010000007.1, read on the forward strand.
GGTGGTGCGCGCCCGGGCCCTGGCCAACCGGCTGGGCGCCGACCTGGCCATTGTCGACAAGCGCCGGTCCGGCCCGGGCCAGAGCGAGGTGATGAACATCATCGGCGACGTCGAGGGTCGCAGCTGCGTGCTGTTCGACGACATCGTCGATTCCGCCGGCACCCTGTGCAACGCGGCCAAGGCCCTGACCGAGCATGGCGCGGTCGAGGTGTCCGGCTATGTCACCCATGGGGTGCTGTCCGACCCGGCCGCCGAGCGCCTGACCAATTCGGTGATGACCGAGCTGGTGGTCACCGACAGCATCGAGCTGCCCGACCACGTCAAGGCCTGCAACAAGATCCGCCAGATCTCCTGCGCCTCCCTGATCGGTGAGGCGATCCGCCGCATCGCCAACGAGGAGTCGGTCTCGAAACTCTTCGACTGACCGCTCCGCCGGGTTTCGCCAGCGTCAACAGATGGTTAACGCCGACGCGTCACATTCCCGCCCGGAGTGACGTGGTATTGACGCGTGAGTAGGCTCCGGGGAAAGCTTTCGACATGACCCAGAAACAACCTGTGCGACTGGCCGGTTTCGCGGCCCTGGCGATGACGCTGATGATCGCCGCCTGTTCGACGCCCGAACCGGCGCCGCCTCCGCCCCCGCCGGCCCCGCCTCCGCCGCCGGCCATCAATCTGGCCTCACAGGTGTTCGAGGACGCCAGCGCCTGGCGCGGCTACATGACCCGGGCCTCGGCGATCTCGCCCAGCTTCAATGACGGCTCTTCGGTGGCCATGTCCCTGAAGACCGGCGCGGCCTACGAGCCCGAGCAGCTCCTGCGCGGCGCCATCGCCTACGCCGCCGTCGTCGCCCTGCAGGACCAGACCTTCATCAGCAGCGTCCGCGCCTACGCCGAGGACCCGCAGCAGCGGCTCGCCCTGGCGGCGCAGCTTCGCGCCAACCCCTACCGCGTCACCAGCCTGCCCGGCGCCGATCGCGCCGCCGGCCTGGTCGTCGGCGCCCTGGGCGAGGAAGGGACCAAGGTCCTGACCACCGGGCGGGCGGTCAAGCAGTCCGCCTACGATATCCAGAAGCAGAAGTGGTCCAAGGAGTTCGTTCCCGACCGCGAGGGTCGTCTGGCCAATGTCCGCACCCTGTCGACCACGCCGATCCGGGGCGACATCGAGGAAGTGACCCGCATGCAGACCGCCAGCCTCGGCGGCGGCGTCGCGGTCGAGCCGGCGTCGGTTGACGCCGTGGCGGTTCCAGTCGCCGCGGCGGCCCCCTCCAGCGGCCCCTGGTCGCCGGTCGTGGTTCGCGGCCTGGCCCTGGCCGCCCTGGCCGCCCTCGGCGAGGCGGGCGACGACCAGATGGTCGCGCTACAGCCGATGTTCAGCGACGAGCCGTCGGCCTTCTGTCTGCGGATGTCCAAGCTGATGCTCTATCAGTGCCTGGCCGCCGCCAAGCCGCACTATGAAGACGTGTTCTGCCTCGGACAGCATGTCCTGATCGACACCGGACAGTGCACGATCAAGAGCGCCGGCGCCCCGATGCCGCCCGAGCCGCTGCCCCCGGTCATGGTCGCCGCGTCCAAGCCGGAAGTCGCCAAGGCCCCGGCAAAAGCCAAGCGCAAGGCCAAATAGGCCCTACCCTCCGCGAGAGGCGCGGATTCCGACTCCGGGGCGTTGCACCCCTGTTGGAAAGCGTGTATCGACCCGGACCCTAAATTCACCGTCCGTCGCCGCGTGAGACCTTCGCGCGGCGACGTCGTTTTGAGACCAAGAACCATGGCCGAGATTGTCCTCAACGTCGAAGTCCGCGAACGCACCGGCACGGGCGGCGCCCGCGACGCCCGCCGCAACGGTCTGGTGCCCGGCGTCCTGTACGGCGGCGACACCGCCCCTGTTTCCATCGCCGTCAAGGAAAACGAGTTCCGCAAGGCGCTCTACACCGGCAAGCTGCTCGGTCACCTGGTGACCCTGAAGTACGGCAAGGAGACCCAGCCGGTCATCGCCAAGGACGTGCAGTTCCACCCGGTCACCGACACCCCCTTCCACTTCGACCTGATGCGCGTCGACGAGAAGGGCAGCGTCAAGATCAACGTGCCCGTGCACTTCAAGAACCAGGACATCTGCCCCGGCCTGAAGAAGGGCGGCTCGCTGGAGATCGTCCGTCACGAAGTCGAGCTGAACTGCCCGGCCAACGCCATTCCCGAAGAGCTGGTCGTCGACCTGGCGACCAAGGAAATGGGCGACACCATCCGCATCGGCGAGATCGCGCTGCCCAAGGGCGTGACCCCGACCATCACCGACCGCGACTTCGTCCTGGCCACCCTGAAGGTCTCCTCGGCGGCCATGTCGGAAGCGGCTGAAGAAGCCGCCGAAGGCGCCTCGGAAGCCGACGAGGACTAGTCGGACTGTAGAGGCCGGCCATGCTGCTGCTCGCCGGCCTCGGCAATCCAGGCGATCGATACGCCAAAACCCGCCACAATGTCGGCTGGGCCGCCATCGACGCCATCGCCCGCCGCTGGAGCTTCTCGCCCTGGCGGGCCAAGTTTCAGGGCCTGGCCTGCGAGGGCCAGATCGACACGGCCGACGGCCCTGTCCGCGCCACCCTGCTCAAGCCCCAGGGCTTCTACAACGAGAGCGGCCGCGCGGTCGGCGAGGCCGCCCGGTTCTTCAAGATTTCCCCCGCCGAGGTCATCGTCTTTCACGACGAGATCGATCTGGCGCCCGGCCGCTTCCGCATGAAGACGGGCGGCGGCGCGGCCGGCAACAACGGCATCCGCTCGACCATCGCCGCCATCGGCCCCGACTTCCGCCGCGCCCGCATCGGCGTCGGCCACCCCGGCGACAAGGCCCTGGTCCAGCCCCATGTGCTGTCGGACTTCCACAAGGCCGACCGGGTCTGGCTCGATCCGATGCTGGACGCCATCTGCGACGCCCTGCCCTTCGCCGCGGCGGGGGATGACGAACGCTACCAGGCCGAGGTCCTGCGTCTGGCCCCCGCCCCCAAGGCCGATCCGCGCAAGGCGGCGCGGGAATCGGATTGACCTGACCACCTGTAGGGGCAAATTGCCGCGATGTTCATCGGCATCGGCTTCTCGCTCGTCTTCTCCATCCTGCTCTGTGTCCATGTCGTGAAGACCGGCCGGGAGATGTACTGGCTGTTCATCATCCTGGCCTTCCAGCCGCTGGGCGGCATCGTCTACGCCCTGGTCGCGGTCCTGCCCGAGTTCACCAGCGGCGGAACGGCCCGCCAGATCCGCTCCGCCGCCCGCAAGGCCATGGACCCCAACGCCGACTATCGCGCCGCCCAGCAGGCGGTCGAGGACAGTCCCACCGTCTCCAACCGCATGCGCCTGGCCGCCGCCGCCTCGGCCATGGGCCGCCACGAGGAGGCCGAGCGGCTCTACGCCGAAGCCGCCCACGGCATCCACGCCGAGGACCCGGCGCTGCTGATGGGCCGGGCCCGCTCCCTGGTCGAGCTGGATCGCTGCGACGAGGCCCTGCCGCTGCTCGACAAGCTGGGCGAGCTGGGCGAGGCGGGCCGCACGCCCCAGGCCGCCCTGCTGATGGGCCGCGCCTATCACCGCCTCGGCCGGATGAGCGAGGCCGACACCGCCTACAGCTGGGCCGCCGGCCGCCTGCCGGGGCTGGAAGGCATCGCCCGCTACGCCGCCTTCCTGGCCGAGACCGGACGTCGGACCGAGGCCGAGGAGGCCATGGTCGAGATCGAGAAGCGGGCCGGCCGCTCGACCGGCCAGTTCCGCAAGGAGGCCCGTCACTGGCGGGACTTCGCGGCCGAGGCCGTCAACGGAGCCTGATCCATCAATCCGCTTCGTCATCAGGGGGCAACGTGCTAGGTCGCGCCCCCTGATCTCTCCCCTGCCCGAAGACGAAATTCCATGGCCCTGAAAGTCGCGATCGTCGGCCTGCCCAACGTTGGCAAGTCGACCCTGTTCAACGCCCTGACCCAGACGGCGGCGGCCCAGGCGGCCAACTATCCCTTCTGCACCATCGAACCCAACGTCGGCGACGTGGCGGTGCCGGAATCGCGGCTCGACAAGCTGGCGGCCATCGCCGGCTCGAAAGAGATCATCCCCAGCCGCATCAACTTCGTCGACATCGCCGGCCTGGTGCGCGGCGCCAGCAAGGGCGAGGGCCTGGGCAACCAGTTCCTGGCCAACATCCGCGACTGTGACGCCGTGGCCTTCGTCGCCCGCTGTTTCGAGGACGACGACATCACCCATGTCGAGGGCCGGATCGACCCGCTGTCCGACCTCGACATCATCGAGACCGAGCTGATGCTGGCCGACCTCGAGAGCCTCGAAAAGCGCATTCCCAACCTCGAGAAGCGCGCCCGTCAGGACAAGGAGGCCGCCAACACCCTGCGCCTCTGCCATCTGGCCCTGGCCCAGCTGAACGAGGGCCGCCCGGCCCGCACCGCCAAGGTCGACAAGGACGACGAAAAGGCCTGGCACATGCTGCAGCTGTTGACCTCCCTGCCGGCCCTCTATGTCTGCAATGTCGAGGAAGCCAGCGCCGACAAGGGCAACAAATATTCCGACCTGGTGGCCGAACGCGCCGCCAAGGACGGCGCCAACTGCTGCGTCATCTCCGCCCAGATCGAGAGCGAGGTCGCCCTGCTGGACGCCGGGGAGCGCGAGGAGTTCCTGGCCGCCCTGGGGCTGGAGGAGCCGGGGCTCAACCGCCTGATCCACGAGGCCTACAAGCTGCTGGGCCTGCAGACCTATTTCACCGTCGGCCCCAAGGAAGCCCGCGCCTGGACCATCCACGTCGGCGACACCGCCCCCCAGGCGGCCGGCGTGATCCACACCGATTTCGAAAAGGGCTTCATCCGCGCCGAGACCATCGCCTTCGAGGACTTCGTGCGGCTGAACGGCGAGGCCGGCGCCAAGGAAGCCGGCAAGATGCGCTCCGAAGGCAAGGACTACATCGTCAAGGACGGCGATGTGATGCACTTCCGCTTCAACGTTTAGGACTTTCACCTTTCCGCTCATCCCGGCGAAGGCCGGGACCCATCCGCCTGAGCGCCAGCCTGGCCGATGGGCCGCCCTTGGGCCTTGGCGCGGGCATTGTCTCCGCCGCGTCCTGACAGATCGAGATCACGCGGATGGATCCCGGCCTTCGCCGGGACGAGCGGATCAAGGGGCTGGCGGGCTTGCAAAGGCGCGGTAGCCCGTACGCATAAGAAGCCCCAACCCCAACCACCTCCCCCGTCATCCCGGGCGCCCACGGGGCGACCCGGGACCCAGGGGGCGAAGGATCAGGCTATCGAACGCCGCTGTGCGTCACGGCCCCGGGGTCCCGGACAAGCGCGACGCGCCTTCCGGGATGACGGATGTTCAGTGGGGGCCCTCCCTCAGGGAGGGGGACGCAAACTCTTTGACCCTCGGCGCGTCGCCACTAGCTTAAGCCCCATGACCCCCGCCGACCGCCTCGCCCGCCTGATCGACGACGCCCGACGGGTGGTGGTCTTCACCGGCGCCGGCATTTCCACCGAGTCCGGCATTCCCGACTTCCGCAGTCCCGGCGGGGTCTGGTCGAAGATGAAGCCGATCTACTTCCAGGAGTTCGTCGCCAGCGAGGACCGGCGCCGCGAGGCCTGGACCCGCACCTTCAATGGAACCGCCGGCTGGACCGGTCGCGCCCCCAACGCCGGCCATGACGCCGTCGCCCGACTGGTCGCCGCCGGCAAGGTCTCCAGCGTCATCACCCAGAACGTCGACAACCTGCACCAGGACAGCGGCATTCCCGACGAGCGGGTCATCGAGCTGCACGGCAACGCCAGCTACGCCACCTGCCTGACCTGCGGCCTGCGCCACGAACTGCATCATCTTCGGCCGGCCTTCGTCGAGGACGGCGTGATCCCCGCCTGCCGGGCCTGTGGGAACATCGTCAAGACCGCGACCATCTCCTTCGGCCAGCCGATGCCGGAGGGCCCGATGGCCCGCGCCGAGGCCGAGACGCTGGCCTGCGATCTTTTCCTGGTGCTGGGTTCCTCTCTGGTGGTCTATCCCGCGGCCGGCTTTCCCCTGCTGGCCAAGCGCAACGGCGCGGCCCTGGCCATCGTCAACCGCGAGCCGACCGAACAGGACCCCTACGCCGATCTGGTCCTGCATGAAGAGATCGGTCCCCTGATGTCGGCCATCAGCCCCCCGGTTTGAGGGGTGAGCCCCGGCGCCGGACGGGGCATGCTGGGGGCATGACTGGAGTGCGAACCATGCGAAGCGCGTTTCTGATCGCGGCGGGCCTTGTCGCCATCGCCGCGCCGGCCTTCGCCGCCGACACCTTCGTGCAGTGCGATGTGAGGCTGGAGCTGCCGGGAGGCCGGCTGGAGGCGGTGATCTTCGGCGACGGCAGGACCCTGCGGGACGACGGCCGCGCCACCCTGATCGTCCCCGTCGCGCCCGCCGACCTGGCGGCGGACCCGCCCCACGCCTTCGACCTGGAGGATCCCGCGGGCAAGACCGCGGAGTACCGGGTGCATATGCGCTGGGCCTGGAACGGCCCGACCCCGCCGCCCGCCTTCAGCAAGGCCGGGGCGAAGCATCCCTGGTGGCCGGTCGGCGATGAGTTCATCGGTCCGCCCCTGCCCGCCAGCCCAACGCCCGACAAGGACTGGACCTATGTCGCCTGGGGGTCCAACGGCCGGCAGGTCAAGTCGGGCAGCTACATCTACATGCCGGCCAGCAAGACACCGCACCGGGCCGTCGTCGGGGTGGCCTACCAGCATGCCGACAGTCCGGCCGAGGCGGTCAGCCTGGCGCGGACCCGAACCGACTTTATCAAGGCGATCTCCGCCGGGGACAGCGCCGTCCTGGTGTTCGTCGATCGCCAGAACAACCGGCTGGGCGCGGCCCGTCTCGACAGTCGCCTGCTCAAGGCCATCCCCGACCTGTCCGACCGGTCCCATGAGGAGGCCGTCCGGATGCAGAAGGCCGGCCAGTGTCGGGTCAGTCAGTACTGATCGGCGCAAACTAGACCTTCAAAGCGGGCGGGCGGCCGTGCGAAGCTGTGGGCAGACACAAAGAGGACGCCCCATGACCGACCGCATCAGCCTGACCAGCCCGCACGACGGCTTCGTTTTCGAGGCGCTCCATGCCGAGGCTCAGGGCCGACGGCTCGGCGGCGTCATCGTCATCCAGGAGATTTTCGGTCTCGATCGCTATGTCGAGGCCGACGTGGCCCGCTGGTCCGGTCTCGGGTTCGAGGTGATCGCCCCGTCGATGTTCGACCGCGGCCAGAAGGGCTTCACCGCTGAGCATGACCCCGATGGCGTCGCCGCCGGGGCCAAGCTGGCGATGGCCAATGGTCCCGACAACGCCATGAGCGACATCCAGGCCTGCGTCGACGCCCTGAAGGTCAAGGGGCCGGTGTTCATCGTCGGCTACTGCTACGGCGGCACCATGGTCTGGCTCGCCGCGAGCCGGGTGAAGGGCCTCAGCGCCGGTTCCAGCTACTACGGCGGTCAGGTGGCCGGCATGGCGGGTCTGCCCCTGTCCTGTCCGGTGATCGTCCATCTGGGACGCAAGGACGCCCACATCCCCGCCGACGAGGTCAAGGCCAAGGTCGAGGCCGCCCACCCCGAGGTGCCGGTCTACATCTACGAGGCCTCCGGCCACGGCTTCAACAACGACGGCCGGCCCGATTCCGACCTCGATGACGCCCAGCTGGCCCGCAAGCGCACCTTCGAGCTGTTCGAGGCCAACGGAGCGGTGTGATGGGCCAGACCCTGCGGCTGACCAGCCCGTTCGACGGGTTCGGCTTCGACGCCTGGCATGAACCGCATCACGACGCCCGCCGCGGCGGACTGGTGCTGATCCAGGAAATCTTCGGCGTCACCGACCACATTCGCGAACTGGCCGCCGGCTTCGCCGAGGACGGCTACGAGGTCATCGCCCCCGCCTGCTACGACCGGCTGGAGCGCGGTTTCGAGGCCGACTACAGCGATCCGTCGATCGCTAAAGGGGTCGAGTATTCCAACGCCACCCCCTGGGACCAGGTCGCCGGCGATCTCCAGGCGGCCATCGACAGGCTGCGGGACAAGGGACCGGTCTTTGTCGCCGGCTACTGCTGGGGCGGGGCGGCGACCTGGCTGGCGGCCTGTCGCTGCGAGGGGCTGACGGCGGCGTCAGCCTTCTATGGGCGGCGGATCAGCGAACTGAAGGACCAGACGCCCCGCTGCCCGACCATCCTGCACTTTGGCAAGACCGACGCCTCGATCCCGCCCGAGCGCATCGAGGAGATCCGGGCGCTGCATCCCGACCTGCCGATCTACCTCTACGACGCCGGCCACGGCTTCTTCTCCGATCGCCGCCGCGACTATCATGAAGACTCCGCCAAGCTGGCGCGCCTGCGCACCCTGCAGCTGTTCCACCGCGCCGCGGGGTCGAAGGAGCAGGCCGACTAGGTCGCGTTCCGCCTCCCTCCGCTTCCCCGGCGAATGCCGGGGCCCAGATTCATCCACCAGGCCCGAGCATCTCACCCCAAGTCCCGCGACAAGGACTGGATCCCGGCCTCCGCCGGGAAGGCGGAGGACCAGAAGACCGGGGCCTACTCAGGTCCGACCGCGCCGCCCGCCGGCCAGTCGGTGTCGCCGATGCGCTTCAGATTGAGCTCGATGAACTGCATGCCCTTGCCGCCGGCGGGGACGTATTCGCCCTTCTCGACCCAGGTCCCGTCCTTGATCACCGCCGTGTAGCGGATTTCGGCGTTGGGGCCGGCCGGCATGCGCCAGATGAAGCCGTCGGCGGTGACCTCCAGCGGAAAGTCGCCCTGATAGCCCTTGGTGTAGGACCGCATCGAATAGGTCTTCTTGTCCGGGTCATAGGAGATGGCCGCGAAGGCGTTGAACGCCAGCTCGCCGTCCTGATAGCCGCGCCCTTCGACCACCCTCACCGCCCCGTCCAGCATCGAGCCGCTGCGTTCGGTCTGCACCAGCACCGTCCGGTTGCCGGCGCGGTCGGCGATCCAGGCGCTGCCCCGCCATTGACCATCCATCTTCGACAGGGGCGCCATCGCCGCCTTCTGGGCGTCGGCCCGCGCCTGGGCGGCGGCGGGATCCTGCTGGGCGGCCGCGCCGCCTGCGAAGGCCAGAGTAAGGGCGAAACCCAGAACCGCGAGCATCGGACGCATGACATCCTCCCAATGTGAGGACCTCACTCTGAAATGCAGAGTGCTCTATGTCAAGCGGCGCCGCCGAGCACGCGTCCGGCCACCGCGTCCAGCCGCTTCAGCACCACCGGGTCCCGGGCGTCGGGCGCGGTGATCAGGGCGAAGTCCAGATTGGTGTCGATCGGCGAGGCCGACCGCTCCTCCGGCAGGGCGCAAGCGAGGGCGCCGACCAGCGCCTTGCCCGTCGCCGCATTGGCCATCAGCACGGCGATCACCTGCTCCACCTCGACCGCCGCCTCGCCGACGCGCCAGCAGTCATAGTCGGTGACCATGCCGACGCAGGCGTAGGGCAGCTCGGCCTCGCGGGCCAGCTTGGCCTCGGGCATGCCGGTCATGCCGATGACGTCGCAGCCCCAGGCGCGGTAGAGGTTGCTCTCGGCCCGGGTCGAGAACTGCGGTCCCTCCATGGCCAGGTAGGTGGCGCCCTCGGCGACCGTCGCGCCCACCGCCCGGGCGGCGTCCGCCGCAAAGGCCGACAGCCGCGGACAGACCGGATCGGCCATGGAGACATGGGCCACCATCCCCTCGCCGAAGAAGCTCTTTTCCCGGGCGAAGGTGCGGTCGATGTACTGGTCGACGATGACGAAGGTCCCCGGCGCCAGGTCCTCGGCCAGCGACCCCACCGCCGACAGCGCCAGCAGGTCGGTGCAGCCCACCCGCTTCAGGGCGTCGATATTGGCCCGGGCGTTGACGCTGGTCGGCGACAGGCGATGCCCCGGGCCGTGACGCGGCAGAAAGGCCAGGCGCACGGCGCCGATCCGGCCAAGGGTGATGGGTCCCGACGGCGTCCCGAAGGGGCTGTCCACCTCGACCGTCCTGCGATCTTCGAGGCCGTCGATGTCGTACAGGCCGGAGCCGCCGATCACGCCCAGGGTCCAGCCGGTCATCTTGTCTCCATCAGTATTGAAACGAGGCGAGCCCTTGGTGGCGTCGCTCAGCCGGTGATCGCCGCGGCGTCGCGCTCGCCGGTGCGGATGCGCAGCGCCTGTTCGAGGTCGAACACGAACACCTTGCCGTCGCCGATCTTGCTGGAGTTGGCGGCGGCGACAATAGCCTCGACCACCTTGTCGGCGATGTCGTCGGAGACGGCGATCTCCAGCTTCACCTTGGGCAGCAGCTTCACCTCGTATTCGGCCCCGCGATAGACCTCGGTCTTGCCCTTCTGGCGGCCGTAGCCGCGCACTTCGGTGACCGTCAGGCCCGAGGCGCCGGCCTCGGTGACGGCGTCGAGCACCGCGTCCAGCTTGCTGGGTTTGATGACGGCGACAATCATCTTCATGACGGAATCCTCGAAGCAGCTGGCCAGCAAGGCTAGAGCGCGTTCGGAAGAGTGGGAACCGGTAATCGGATAAACGCGCGACAACGACCAATCTGGAGCAGCGCGCTCCGGCGTCAAATCGCGACCTGATCTAGGCGCGCGGCGGGTCCGGTTCAAAAGCCTCGCGGGGCAGATCGCGGGTCGCCGGGACCGGCGCGAGCAGGCCTGGCGCGCGGCGGCGCACCCTGGCGCCGGAACCGCGCGGCTTGACGGCGAAGGTCTGCTTCACCGCCTCCATCAGGATCACCCCGGCGAAGGCCGGCCACAGCCGCGCCCCCACCTGTTCGAACCCGTCCGCCCATCCCGCGGCCCAGGCGAAGGGCGGCGCGTAGAGGGCGCGGGTGTAGCCGGTCGGCTCCAGTCCCGCCTCGCGCAGCAGCGTCTCCAGCTGTCCCCGGGTGAAGGGCCGGCCGTGGCCGAAGGGGGTGCCCTCGGCGTTGGACCACAGGCCGTTGCGGGCCGCCGCCGCAACGATCACCCGCCCCGACGGCGCCAGCACCCGGCAAACCTCGGTGAGCAGGCTGGCGGCGCCCTCGCTCTCCTCCAGCACGTGGACGCAGAGGATGCGGTCGAACAGCGCATTGGCCAGCGGCAGGGCGAACTCGTCGACGAGGAAGGCAAGGTTGCGCCCGTCGCCGGGCCAGACCTCGACGCCCTGCGCCTCCGGCATGGCGGCGATCACCCGCCGGGCCCTGGCGCGCAGCGGATCCAGGAAGGGCGTGGCGTAGCCCAGGCCCAGGACATCCAGCCCGTCCGCCTCCCCCCAGGCCTCGACCACCTTGCGGCCCAGCATTTCCCGCGCCGCCGCGCCGCGGGGCGAGGCGTAGAAGGCGCGAAGTTCCAGTACGTCGCGACGCATTGCGTCTCCCGTTTCCCTGCCAACCCAATGTAGGGTGTGCCGATGGTCGCCGTCACCTGCCGACCGATGATTGATTCCCCGTTCGAGGCGAAGCTCCCATGACCCTGACCGTCCGCCAGTTTCCCTGCCTGTCCGACAATTATGGCTTCCTGGCCCGCGACGAGGCGTCCGGCCTTGTCGCCTGCATCGACACGCCGGACGCGGCGGCCATCCTGCGGGAGCTGGAGGCGGCCGGCTGGACCCTGTCGCTGATCCTCAACACCCACTGGCACCCCGACCACGCCGGCGGCAACGCCGAGCTCAAGGCCGCGACGGGGGCCACGGTGGTGGGCCCGGCCGAGGTCTCGCGCATCGCCCCGCCGGACCGGGTGGTGACGCACGGCGATGTGGTGACGCTGGGCGAGACCCGCTTCGATGTCATCGACACCGGCGGTCATACGCTGGGTCACGTCACCTACTTCGACGCCGCCGATCAGATCGCCTTCGTCGGCGACACCCTGTTCGCCCTCGGCTGCGGCCGCCTGTTCGAGGGCGACGCCGCCCAGATGTGGGCCAGTCTGCAGCGGCTCACCGCCCTGCCCGACGCCACCACCGTCTACTGCGCCCATGAATACACCGCCGCCAACGCCCGCTTCGCCCTGTCGGTCGACGCTGACCCGGCGCTGAAGGCCCGCAGCGCGGACATCTTCGCCGCCCGCGAGCGGGGCGAGGCGACCGTGCCGACCACCATCGCCCTGGAGAAGGCCACCAACCCCTTCCTGCGCGCGCCGCTGCTGCGCCCCGACATCGCCGACCCGGCCGCCGCCTTCGGCGCCGTACGGGCGGCCAAGGACGGGTTCAAGGGGTGATCACCGCCCGCGAGATCATCGCCCTGCTCGACCTGGCCCCGCACCCGGAAGGCGGCTGGTACCGGGAGACCTTCCGCGACGAGCCGGGCCCCGACGGCCGGGCGAAATCGACGATGATCTTCTTCCTGCTGGAGGCGGGACAGGAAAGCGCCTGGCACCGGGTCGATTCGGTCGAGGTCTGGCACTTCTATGACGGCGCCCCCCTTACGCTGAAGCTGGCGCCGGAAGGGCGCGGCGCCATCGAGCGCACCCTGGGCAAGGACCTCGCATCCGGCGAACGGCCGCAGCTGGTCGTGCCCCGGGACGTCTGGCAGAGCGCCCGATCACAGGGCGACTGGACCCTGGTCGGCTGCACCGTCGCGCCCGGCTTCGACTTTTCCGGCTTCGAGATGGCCGTGCCCGGCTGGGAGCCCTGACCGACCGTGTCCGACAGCGTGAGTGACGAGCCGGCGGAACCCGGCGCGCGGCTGACGGGCCTGAGGCTGGTGTTCCGCTCTGTCTCGGAATTCCTGCTGGATGAGGGCCGAATGCTGGCCGCCCGGCACGACAGCGACCTGATCCGCGCCTTGGTCTGGCTGGCCCTGATGCAGGTCGCCGGCGACGACAGCGAAAGGGGCGCCTCGGTCCGGGGCCTGGCCCGCTCCCTGAGCCTGCCCTTCGAGACCGCCCGGCGGAAGGTGCATGAGCTCGAGGCCGCCGGACTGTGCCGCCTGTCGGACGATCGCGGGGTCGTGGCGATCCCTCCCCCCGCCGATCAGGCCAGGGCCGAGATCGATCGCCTGTGTGAGGCATTCCAGGCGCTGATGGGCCGGATGACCCGGCTGGGGGCCGGGCCCGCCCTGTTCCTCGGGGGGCCGCCGCCGTCCCCCGCGCCGGATCAGGACCGGGCCAGACAGGTCTCCCATCGCCAGATCCAGGGGTTCGTCCTGCGGGCCCTCGAGGCAGGGGTGTCGCCGCACGGCTCGATCCTCAATGCGGTGATCTACTCGGCCCTGATCAGCCTCAACGCCGAGCGCATCACCAATGACGTTCACCTGGCCCGCCGCTACGCCAGCGCCGCCACCCCGCCGCCCGACGAGCTCCGGGTCCCGGCCCGGCCCTCGGACATCGCCGCCCGCATCGGCCTGCCCTACGAACTGGTCCGCCGCCGGCTGCTGGTGTTCCGGACCAACGGCTGGTGCCACGCGGTTGACGGCGGATATCTCGGCTCGCTGGCCCGGCTGGAGGACGCCGAGGTCCTCGCCTCCCTGCTGACCATCAGCCAGCGCTTCGGCCAGCTGGTGCAGACAGTCGCCCAGACGGGTCTCGAGATCGGCGACGAGGCCGGCTGAAAACTGAACAATTTCAGGGAATACCCTGGTCAGACGCCTCGGCGACCGCGCCGTTCGTCTGACCAGGGCTCGCCCTCCCCCCGAAGGACGGGGCGGAGATTGGTGCGAAGCCAGAGACGAACCAAGAGCCGGGTGACCCAAATCGAGGGTTCTGGGAAAAGCGGTCGCCTGACTGTTGCACGGACGCCCTAATGCGACGCTGCGTAGGCGATCCGTTCTGAGGATGGACGCCCGGAGACACCCATTCTGGGGGTAACCACCACGATCAGCACCCCTTCGCGCAGCACCACCCCGGGGCGCGGCCCTTCGGTGATGAACACCCGCTTGACCTTGTCGAGCTGGGCGCGGCCCTCGGGCGTCTCCGCCAGCCGGACCAGGCCGTCGGCTGTCACCAGGGCGGCGTCGGCGATCAGGGCCGATGAAGCCGGCGTCGCCTCGGCGTCCACCGAGATCTGCCGCTTGGCGGCCCGGCTGATCACCGTACTGGCGCCGAGCAGTCGTCTCAGCAGCGCCTTGGGTTCGACCGGCGCGATGCGGATCGGCCGAGATTCTCCGGCCAGGGCGGCGGCGGCGCCCTCGCGGCGCTCAGGCGTGAACAGGATCAGCCCGCCGACCTTGGTGTCGCGCAGGACCACCCGGCCGGTGTCGTTCTTGTAGAGGGTGTCGCCACGGGCGCCGGTATGGGGCTCCAGAACCCAGATCTCGTTGCTGCCTTCGAAGCGCAGCATCGGCTTGGGCGTCGAGCGGTCGAGGGTGAAGGCCTTGCCCGATTCGGAGACATAGCGGGCCACGGGCGGCGGCGGCGGCCGCGAGGCGTCGGGCTGACTGGGGAACAGGATTTCGCCGAGCGTGCCGAACGGCGAGCGCGACTTCTCCTGCGCCACCGCGGCAGGCGCAGTCAAACCGGCGAATATCGCCGCCAGCGCCAAAGCGGCGGCTGAAAATCTCGCACCCGTTACGGCCATGCCCCGGTTCTTGAACCCCGACTGGGGCGAATCTTGGACTGGCGTGAGGCGCCGATCAAGCGGGCCACACGAAGCCCGACCGGGTGTTGCGGCGCGAGCACAGCACCGCGTCTTTGCCCGTCATCCCGGAAGCCCGCGCTGCGCGCTTTCCGGGATGACGGGGGGCTTACAGGGGCGAAGCCCCCAACTACGGAGAGCGTCAGGCGGCCCTAAGACGCCAGATACTGTCCGCCGTTGAGGGTGAAGGTCGCGCCGGTCACGAACCCGGCCCGCTCACCCGACAGATAGGAGACCATGTCGGCGATCTCCTCGCCCTTGCCCAGGCGCCCGACCGGAATGCCGGCGATGATGCCGTCCAGCACGTTCTGCGGTACGGCGGCGACCATGTCGGTGTCGATGTAGCCGGGGCAGATGACGTTGACGGTGATGCCCTTCTTGGCGTTCTCGAGCGCCAGGGCCTTGGTGAAGCCGATCAGCCCGGCCTTGGCGGCGCTGTAGTTGGTCTGGCCGACCTGGCCCTTCTGGCCGTTGATCGAACTGATGTTGACCACCCGGCCCCAGCCCTGGTTGCGCATGCCGTCGATCACCTGGCGGGTCATGTTGAAGGCCGAGTCCATGTTCACCCGGATGACCTCGCTCCACTGCTCATAGGTCATCTTGTGGAAGAAGCCGTCGCGGGTGATGCCGGCGTTGTTGACCAGCACGTCGATCGGCCCAAGCTCCGAGGCCACAGCGTCGGCGGCCCGCTTGCAGTCGTCGAAGCTGCCGACGTTGCCCTTGACCACCATCACGCCCAGTTCGTCGGCGCAGGCCCTGGCCGCATCCTCGTTGCCGCTGTAGCCGGCCGCCACCTTCATGCCGTCGGCGACCAGCCGCTCGACAATGGCCCGTCCGATACCGCGCGTTCCGCCGGTGACAAATGCAACCCTGGTCATGTTCTTCCCTTGCGTCTGGTTTCTTGTCGTCCTTCTCCCCTTGCGGGAGAAGGTGGCCCGAAGGGCCGGATGAGGGGTCGGAGGCTGTTCGCTCCGCCGCGTTGGCCTTTCCCGCGCGCGGGAAAGGCCCCTGAACTCACATCGCTTCCACGCACATGGCCACGCCCATGCCGCCGCCGACGCAGAGGGTGGCGGCGCCCTTCTTCGCGCCCGACCGCTGCATCTCGTGCAGCAGGGTGGTGAGGATGCGGGCGCCGCTGGCGCCGATCGGGTGGCCGATGGCGATGGCGCCGCCGTTGACGTTGGTCTTGGCCGGATCGAGCCCCAGCTCCCGCACCACGCTCAGCGACTGGGCCGCGAAGGCCTCGTTGCTCTCGATCAGGTCGAGGTCGGAGACCTTCCAGCCGGCCTTCTCCAGCGCCTTCTTCATGGCCGGGATCGGCCCGGTGCCCATTACCTCCGGCTCGACGCCGGCGTGGGCCCAGCTGGCGATGCGGGCCATCGGCTTGAGGCCGCGCTTGTCGGCTTCGTCGGCGGTCATCAGCACCAGGGCGGCGGCCCCGTCGTTGAGACCCGAGGCGTTGGCGGCGGTGACCGAGCCTTCCTTGTTGAAGGCCGGACGCAGGCCCGAGACGCTGTCCAGGGTGGCGCCGTGGCGGATGTATTCGTCCTTGTCGACCACGGTGTCGCCCTTGCGGCCCTTGATCGTCACCGGCGTGATCTCGGCGTCGAACTTGCCGGCCTTCTGGGCGGCCTCGGCGCGGTTCTGGCTCTCGACGGCGAAGGCGTCCTGGTCGCCGCGGGTGATCTGGTAGCGGGCGGCGATGTTCTCGGCCGTCTGGCCCATGTGATAGCCGTGGAAGGCGTCGATCAGCCCGTCCTTGATCATGGTGTCGACCATGCCCAGATCGCCCATCTTGGTCCCCATCCGCAGGTTGGCGGCGTGCGGCGACTGGCTCATGCTCTCCTGACCGCCGGCCACGACGATCGAGGCGTCGCCCTGGGCGATCTGCTGCGCCGCCAGCGCCACCGCCCGCAGGCCGGAGCCGCACAGCTGGTTGACGCTCCAGGCCGGGCTCTCCACCGGGATGCCGGCGTTGACCGCCGCCTGGCGGGCCGGACCCTGGCCGGCGCCGGCCTGCAGCACCTGGCCCATGATCACCTCATCGACGTCGGCGGGGGCGATGCCGGCCCGGTCGATGGCCGCCTGGATGGCGATCTTGCCCAGGTCATGGGCGGGCAGGCTGGAGAGCGCGCCGTTGAAGGAACCGACCGGCGTGCGGGCGGCGGAAACGATGACGATGTCGCTCATGGCGAGGCTCCCGGGTCTTGCTGACGTTGGGGCAGCTTGCTGCGCCGCCCGCGTGTTTGTGCGGGCGCACAATGCCCCAAACCATGCCCCTTCGTCACCCGGTCACGGTGAATTGGTTGGCTTTTTCGCAATTGCGAGGAAGGGTGGCGCAACGCCTTCGCTTTAGCGATACTGCGGCGCAAGATATGCGGCCTTGCCGCCTAAAAACGGGGATGAAATGTCCGACAAGTCCCACGCTGGCAGAGACGCCGGCGACCGCGTTGTGATCAAGAAGTACGCCAACCGGCGCCTCTACAACACCGCATCCAGCTCCTACGTCACCCTCGAGCACCTGGCCGACATGGTCCGCGAGAACGTCGATTTCGTCGTTTTCGACGCCAAGACCGGCGAGGACATCACCCGTTCGGTGCTGACCCAGATCATCTTCGACGAAGAGAACCGCGGCGACGGCAAGAACCTGCTGCCGATCCAGTTCCTGCGCCAGCTGATCGGCTTCTACGGCAACCAGATGCAGGCCTTCCTGCCCAGCTATCTGGAAATGAGCCTGGAAACCTTCGCCCGCCAGCAGGAGCGCATGCGCCAGCAGTTCGGCGCCATGAGCTCCCAGGCCGGCATGGCCAGCTTCGACGAGCAGGTGCGCCAGAACATGGCCCTGTTCGAACGGGCGATGAAGATGTTCTCCCCCTTCGCCTACGGGCGGGGCGAGGAGGGCGAGGCGCCCGCCGGCCCGAGTCCCCAGCCGCCCCCCGCCGCCACCGGCCCGGCCTCGGAGGAGTCCCTGGCCGAGCTGAAGAAGCAGGTCGAGGCGATGCGCGACCAGATCGAACGGCTGGCCTCGAAATCCTGAGTCCATGGCGCCGGTTCCTTAACCGGACCGGCGCTAGTCTGGCCCCATGACCGAGCGGCTCGATCCGATCAGACCCTATGGCGACCGTCGCCAGTTCCGCCGACGCGGCGAGGACCAGGCCCAGTCCCAGGCCCAGTCCCCGGGCGCGCCTCAAACGCCGCCGGGCGGCGCCAATCTGCCGGTCCCCTCCGCCGGCGGTCCCCAGGCCCGCGAGCGCCCCGCGTCCAGTCCCCTCGACGGCCAGGCCGCCTTCTCCGCCCAGCTTCTGGGACAGCCCGGCGTCCGCCGCGGCCTTCGCGGCGGCCCCGGCGTGGTCGAGGCGGCAAGATCCGCCTATCTGGAGACCGAATACTCCGGCCCCTCCGACCGCCGCCCCACCAAGGGCCTGCTGAAAAAGACCGACATCTAGCCTCCCCGCTTCCCCGGCGACCCGAGGGGCGGCCCCAGCCAAAGCCGGGGCCCCCTCCCCCCGCTTCCCCGGCGAAGGCCGGGGCCCAGATTCACCCCCTGAATCTGAAATCCAACCCCCAAGACCTCGCGCGACCGACTGGGCCCCGGCCTCCGCCGGGAAGGCGGAGATTGGGTATCTCAGCCCCTCTCAAGCCTAAGTCACCCCCCCTCCCCCGCTTCCCCGGCGAACGCCGGGGCCCAGATTCACCCCCTGAATCTGAAGTCCAATCCCCAAAACCTCGCGAGACCGACTGGGTCCCGGCCTCCGCCGGGAAGGCGGAGATTGAGGTACCTCAGTCCCCCTTCCCCGCCAGACCCGATCCCAGCACAGCCTCCAACGCCGCCACCCGCCGTTCCAGCGCCGCGATCCGTGACAGCGGGTCCGCCCCCGGGACCGGGGTCGAGACCCCGGCCCGATGCGCGGCCTCCGCCGCCGGGACCCCCAGGATTTCAGCAAAGGCGGCCACCTCCGCCGCCGACAGCTCGCGCTGGTCCTTGAACACCAGGGCCAGGGCCTCCTCGCTCAGCCCGGCCGCCGCCGCCAGCACGGCGCGGTCCAGCCCGCGCTCGGCCAGCCGGTCGTCGAACCATGGCGCATCGAAAAACAGGGCCATGCTGGCCTCCGGAAGGGGGATCGGAACGGGACAGGGCGACTGGCGCGGCTCTTGCTTAACCCCGGATAAACCCTGTTCCGGAGCTCAAAGTGACCAGCATCCTGATCCGCGCCATGGACGTCGCCGTCGTCGCCCTGATCTTCACCATCCTGACCTGAAGCCGGCTGAAAACAGGGCTTTTCGCGGCCCCGACGGGCGGCGAAAGGCTCAGCCGGCGTCGCCGCCGCCGCTGAAGTCGATATCCCGGCGGGCCGCGACGATGGTCACGATGAACCCGGCAAGAACGTCCAGCAGCACCATCAGCGTCATCAGGAAGAAGGTCGAGGTGGCGAAGGCCGGCGCCAGCAGGAACTCGACCAGGCAGACGATGAACAGCAGCATCGACAGCGAGTGGTTGATGATGGCGATGCGGCGGCTGGTCGTCGATTTCAGAAGCTCGATGAACAGCACCACCAGGGCCCCCGCCAGCAGCAGGTCCGACAGGCTGACCGGCCAGGCCGCGCCCGAGGTCATGCTGATGTTGAACAGCGGCGAGGTCAGCTGAAGCGCGCCGTCGGGCGAGGCGAACCCGCCCGGCAGGGTCAGGGCGATCAGATTGTAGATGACCACCGGAATGGCCAGCAGCGGAAACGCGGCGAACATGAAAAGCCCCCTCTTCGCATCCGGCCTGGCCGGCGTTGAGGTAAGGGTTAACGCCTTTTTTGGTTCCGGTGAAGCGGGCTCGCTTGTCAGGAACTGCAGCGCTTGTCGCAACAGATTGGCGATCGCCAGCCGACGGCGCTGACCGCTCTGCCGGTGGCCTCTTCGATGGTCCGGCCGCGGCAACCTGTGCCCAGCCCGCAAAAGGCGGCGTCCGGATATCGCCCCCTTGTTCCGCCCATCCCCCTACCGCGCGATCATCGCCAGCAGACCCGACTGCCCCTTCACCCGTTCGCCCCGCTGGTTGGTGCTGTCGCCGACGTTCCAGCCGGTCGGGCAGTCGCCGATCAGCCGGTAGCGTCGGGTCTGGCGGTAGCCGCCGTCATCGGTGCTGACCGGCCCGGCCGAGCGCTCCGAGACGAAGTCCCGCTCGAGGTCGCCCTTGACCGCCGCCGACGTCACCCAGGTCTCGCCGTTCATGTCGCAGCGCTGCACCGTGACCCCGTTCGCCGTCACCGCCTGGCCGATCGGCCGGCAGGGGGTCCCGCCGGCCGCGGCCGCCGGGGTCGTCAGCCCCGCGTGGATCCGGCTGTCGGCGCAGACCTTGACCGGAACCACCCCGGGCTGGGCGGGAACCACCTCGACCGACCACAGCCTGGGCGGATCGAGCGCCGCCTGGCGGGCCCGGAAACGCTCTCCGGCCGCCTTGCCGTCACAGGCGGCCAGCAGGACGAGGGGCAGGATCAGGACTGCGGCGCGCATGGCGGACACTCCAGACTACAGGCATAAACCAAATAGACTACGAATGTAGATTATCGTCAACCGCGCCGCCGCCGCCGGCTCAATATGTCTAGACATGGACCGCGGCCTCCTTCGCGGCCCGCGCCGCGAGGCCGTCAGAGGACCAAAGCCTCGCGCCGCCCGATGTAGTCCGGCTGGCTCCCGGACAGGCCCACATTTCCCGCCAGCCGACCCACGCCCGGCCTACGCTCAAACCCACGCCTCCAGCGGCCCGGCCTACAGCCGAGCCACGGATTTCCCAATCTTTTCAATCACAGCCACGACGCCCGCCCCCTGGCGACCCGCGCGCCGGGTTATAATGCAGGCCGCTTCGACAACCGCAGGAACCCCCACCCCGCCTTCCCGGCGCAGGCCGGGATCCAGATTCAGCCGCTTGATCCACAGCTTGTCCCCGAAAGACAGGCGCTCAGGCGGATGGGCCCCGGCCTTCGCCGGGGTGAGCGGAAAGGTGGCTCAATGCGCCAAACGGCGATAGTCCCTCAGACCTCGTCCACGCCCTGCGGATTGCGCGCCCGGGTGTTGAGCCACATGACGCCCAGCAGGTCGGTGAACGACGCCTTCAGCCGGCCCCAGTTGGTGTATTTCGAGGCGCCGGTCTCGCGGTGGCGGTGATTGACCGGCTCGAAGGCGATCTCATAGCCCTCGCGCAGCATCAGGGCCGGCAGATAGCGGTGGATGTGGTCGAAGTAGGGGAGCCGCAGAAAGGCCTCGCGGCGGAAGGCCTTGAGCCCGCAGCCGGTGTCGTTGGCCTGGTCCTTCAGGAGGTTGCGGCGGATGCGGTTGGCCCAGCGGCTGGCCCAGCGCTTGGCTTCGCTGTCCTGGCGCTTGACCCGTTCGCCGCCGACCATGGCCAGGGTCTCGGGCGCCGCCTTCAGCCGCTCGGCCAGGCGCGGGGCGTCGGCCGGATCGTTCTGGCCGTCGCCGTCCAGGGTGATGACGATCGATCCCCGGGCGCCCAGCACGCCGCTGCGCACCGCCCGGCTCTGGCCGCTGTTCTTGCGGTGGGCGAGCACCCGGAGCTGCGGAATCTCCCCCTTCAGGGCGATCAGCCGCTCCAGGGTGTCGTCGCGGCTGGCGTCGTTGACGAAGATCATTTCGTAATTGCGATCGCCGAAGGCGGCGGCGATCTCGCGCGCCAGCGCCGGGGCCGCCTCGCCTTCGTCGAAGACGGGAACAACCACGGAATAGTCGGGGGCGGCGGTCTGGGCCGATGTGCTCATGTCGCTCTATTAGCCGAAATCAGGCCGCAAGGAAGGATTGGCGACGCCTGGATCATGCTATCTAGCCCCTCATGACGCTCGAATCCCGTCTGGACGCCCTGGCCCGGGGCTGGCGCGGGCCGCTGATCGCGGCCGTGATCGCCTTTGTCGCCGGCCTCCCCGGCCTCATGGCCATGCCGCCGCTGGATCGCGACGAGTCGCGCTTCGCCCAGGCCACCTCGCAGATGCTGGAAACCGGCGACTACGTCGCCATCAACTTCCAGGACCAGCCGCGCGACAAGAAGCCGGTGGGCATCCACTGGATGCAGGCGGTCAGCGTCGCCCTGTTCAGCCATGTCGAGGACCGCGACATCTGGCCCTACCGCATCCCCTCGCTGCTGGGGGCGATGCTGGCGGCGGCGGCCTGCGCCTGGGGGGCCCGGGTCTGGTTCGGCGAGCGGGCTGGACTGATGGCCGGGGCGATGTTCGGCGCCAGCTTCCTGCTCTCCACCGAGGCCTTCATCGCCAAGACCGACGCGGTCCTGGCCGGCTGTGTCACCCTGGCAATGGCCGCGCTGGGCCGCATCTACGCCGCCTCGCTCGGCGTCGGCGAGGCGGGCTGGCGAACCAGCCTGCTGCTCTGGCTGGGGATCGCCTTCGGCATCCTGGTCAAGGGGCCGGTGATCGCCATGGTCGTTCTGCTGACCCTGGCGGCGCTTTGGGCCTGGGATCGCGACGCCCGCTGGATGAAGCATATCGGCTGGGGCTGGGGTCTGGTTCTGGTGCTGGCGGTCTGCGGCCCCTGGGCCCTGGCCATCACCGTGGCCAGCGACGGCGGCTTCTGGGGCGCGGCGATCGGCGGCGACCTGGCGCCCAAGCTGGTCGGCGGCCACGAGCGCCACGGCGGGCCGTTCGGCTATCATCTGCTGATCTCGCCGCTGACGCTGTTTCCCTTCTGCGTCCTGTTGCCGGCGGCCCTGATCAGCGGCTGGAAGCATCGCGCCGAGCCGGGCGTCCGCTTCGCCCTGTGCTGGCTGATCCCCACCTGGCTGGCCTTCGAGATCCTGCCGACCAAGCTGTTCCACTACAGCCTGCCGACCCACGCGGCCCTGTTCTGGCTGATGGCCGCGGCGCTGCGCGAGCCCCTGACCCGCTGGGGACGCTATGCCGGCGCCGCCGTGCTGGCCCTTGGCGCCGGGGTCCTGTCGGTCGCGGCCGCCATGCTGATGGTCCGCTATGGCGATCCCTCGGACCTGACCTGGGCGGCGATCACTACCGGCCTGTTCGCCCTCAGCGGCGTCACCGCCATCATCCTGATCCTGCGCCGGGCGGCCGCCTCGGGGGTGATTGTCGCCGGCGCCCTGGCTGTGCTGGCCCATGCCGCCTTCTTCGGCCAGTTCGGCCCGCGACTGGAGCCCTTCTGGCCGGCGCCGCGCATCGCCATGGCCCTGGAGCGCACCGGCCTGGCGCCGAAGGATGGCCGCACGCCGGGTCCGGTCGAGGTGGACGGCTACTCCGAGGCCAGCATGGTCTTTACCCTCGGCACCCGCACCGGCGTGGGCGGCCCCGAGGATGCGGTGCGGGCCCTGGCCGAGGGGCGCCCTGCAATTGTCGAAAAGAAGGAGGAGAAGGCCTTTCTCGCCCTGATGAAGGCGCGCGGCGTGCCGGTCGATCCGGTCACCCGGCTCAAGGCGCTGAACTACAGTACGGGCAAGGACCTGGACCTGACC
The DNA here is from genome assembly GCA_019636175.1 of Caulobacter sp. Classification (GTDB taxonomy): domain Bacteria; phylum Pseudomonadota; class Alphaproteobacteria; order Caulobacterales; family Caulobacteraceae; genus Caulobacter. The sequence continues at coordinate 90,999 of JAHBYC010000007.1, forward strand.
TTCTACCGCGGCGTCCCGCGCTCGACCAACCTGGTCAGCCAGCCGGCCGCCGCCACCCCCGCCTCCCGCGCCCCGCTGAAGCGCGGACCGGAGAAACAGGACGACATGCCATGAGCCGCTTCCCATGACCCGCTTCATCGAGATCGTCGAGGTTGGCGCCCGCGACGGCCTGCAGAACGAAAAGGCCATTCTTGAGGTGGCCGAGAAGGTCGAGCTGATCGGCCGGCTGGAGGCCTGCGGCGTCCGCCGCCAGGAGGTGGTCAGCTTCGTCAATCCGCGCCGCGTGCCGCAGATGGCCGGCGCCGAGGAGATCATGGCCGCCCTGCCCGCCGACAAGGCGCGCTCGCGCATCGGCCTGGTGCTGAACGAGCGCGGCTGGGACCGCTGCGTCGCCGGCGCCTGCGACGAGGCCAATGTCGTGGTCTGCGCCTCCGACGGTTTCGGCATCCGCAACCAGGGCGCCTCGGTCGAGCAGCAGCTCGAAACCCTGGCCGCCATCGCCGGCCGCAAGAGCGCCGAGGGCGGCCCGCCGATCACCCTGACCGTCTCCGTCGCCTTCGGCTGTCCCTTCGATGGCGAGGTCAGCGAGGACCAGGTGGTCTCCATCGCCCGCGCCGGCGCCGCCCTGAACGTCGACGAGATCGCCCTGGCCGACACCATCGGCGCCGCCGACCCCTGGACCGTCCGCCGCCGCGTCGAGGCGGTGCGTTCGGTGGTCGGCGACATTCCCCTGCGCCTGCACTTCCACGACACCCGCAACACCGGCCTGGCCAACGCCTTCGCCGGCGTCGAGGCGGGGGTGAGCATCCTCGACGCCTCGGTCGGCGGGCTGGGCGGCTGTCCCTTCGCCCCCGCCGCCACCGGCAACATCGGCACCGAGGACCTGGTCTACATGCTGGAACGGGGCGGCTTCGAGACCGGTCTGGACCTTGGCAAGCTGATCGAGACCGCCGCCTGGATCGGCCAACGGATTAACAAGACCCCCGCCTCCTCCCTCTCCCGGGCCGGCGTTTTCCCCATGGCCCCGGCCGCCTGATGCCGACGCTGTTCATGATGATTGCCAGGCCGGCCCTTGCGCGAAAACGTCGCGGCCCCGCCCGGCCAGAGCGCCGCTGAAAGACGGGAAGGCCCCGCAAAACAGGCCGCGGCGGGCCCTTCCAGGCCGATCACGAAAGAGTCATCCCGGCGTTGACTCAACCCGTTAACGGAGTCCCTTGCCCCCGATTCGCAAATCAGCTTAACGATTCTCGCAGGCGGCCGTTCACCATTAACCAGTCTTAAATCAGCCTGTCGGCAAGTTAACGCGCAGGCAGGGGCGGAGGATTCCGTCCTGTTCGAGACTTTCGAGACCGCCGTGTGCGGGGAGGGCTTTGATGCGGGTTCTGTTGATCGAGGACGATAGCGCCACGGCGCAGACGATTGAGCTGATGCTCAAGTCCGAGGGTTTCAACGTCTATACGACGGACCTGGGCGAGGAAGGCGTCGATCTGGGCAAGATCTACGACTACGACCTCATCCTGCTCGACCTCAACCTGCCCGACATGAGCGGCATGGACGTTCTGCGCACCCTGCGGAACGGCAAGATCAACACCCCGATCATGATCCTCTCGGGCTCGGCCGAGATCGACACCAAGGTCAAGACGCTCGGCGGCGGCGCCGACGACTACATGACCAAGCCCTTCCACAAGGACGAGATGGTCGCCCGCATCCACGCGGTGGTCCGTCGCTCCAAGGGTCATTCCCAGGCCATCATCCACACCGGCGAGATCGCCGTGAACCTGGACGCCAAGACCGTCGAGGTCGCGGGCAGCCGCGTGCACCTGACCGGCAAGGAATACCAGATGCTGGAGCTGCTTTCCCTGCGCAAGGGCACGACCCTGACCAAGGAAATGTTCCTCAACCACCTCTACGGCGGCATGGACGAGCCGGAACTGAAGATCATCGACGTCTTCATCTGCAAGCTGCGCAAGAAGCTGGCCACGGCCGGCGGCGGCCAGCACCACATCGAGACCGTCTGGGGTCGCGGCTATGTGCTGCGCGACCCGCAAGAAGGCGTCTCCGCCGCCTGATCAGGCCCCCTCGCCTCAACGGAACGCCCGCCCTCACCGGCGGGCGTCTTCGTTTTCGGGCAGCGGGATACCCGGGCCGCGACGCTTGCACTCCCGGCCGCCCCGTGCCCCCCTGAGCCAAAATCGGGGAGTCGGACATGACACGGACGATCTGGCTGGTCATCGCCCTGGCGGCGGCCATGCTGTTGTCGTGGCGCGGAACGGTGACGCCGGCGCCCCTGCCCGCGTCGGCGCCGGCCGAGAACTTTTCGGCCGAGAGGGCCATTGTCGATATCGCCGCCCTGTCGCGAACCGCCCACCCCGTCGGCTCCCCGGCCAATGCGGTCGTCCGCGATCAGTTGATGGTCCGGATGACAAGCCTCGGCCTGTCGCCGATCGTGCAGGCGGCGGACGTCCTTTCGGTCTCGGACCGCTATCCGGCCTGGCTGGCCGGGGCGCGGGTGGAGAACCTGATCGGCGTCCTGCCCGGCGTCGACCGAACCCGCCCGGCCCTGATGCTGATGGCCCACTATGACACCGTGCCTGGCTCTCCCGGCGCGGCCGATGACACGACCGGCGTCGCGGCCATTCTCGAGATCGTCCGCGCCCTCAAGGTCCGCGGGACGCCGGCCAGGGACGTCATCGTGGTCATCACCGACGGCGAGGAATGGGGCCTGAGCGGCGCGGAAGCCTTCTTCGGCCAGCATCCCCTGGCCCGGCGCGTGGGGATGGTGCTGAACATGGAGGCCCGCGGGGGCGGGGGCCGGGCCAACATGTTCGAGACCGGCGCCGACAATGGCGCCCTGATCGACCGCTTCCGGGCCACGGCGAAGAAGCCGATCAGCAGCGCCCTGGCCGTCTTCCTCTATGAGCACATGCCCAACGACACCGATTTCTCGGTGGCCAAGAGGGCGGGCCGGACCGGACTGAACTTCGCCTTCATCGGTCGACAGTTCGACTATCACTCCCCGACCTCGACCCTGGCCAACCTCGATCCCGGCTCGGTGCAGTCGATGGGCGAGCAGGTGCTGGCCGCCGCGGCCGACCTGGCCTTCTCCCCGACCCTGCCGGGCAAGGCGCCCAGCGCGGTCTACAGCCAGACCTTCGGGGATTTCGTGCTGAGTTACCCGCCCCTCGTCGGCTGGCTGGTCTGGCTGCTGGCGGGGGGACTGATCGCCCTGGCCGGGTGGCGGGCGCGGCGCGCCGGGGAGACGCCAGGCTGGCGCGACGGGGTCAAGGGCGGCGCCGGCCTGCTGCTGACCGCCACCCTGGCGGCCTTGATGCTCAATCTGGCGCGGCGGGCGACCGGGGCGGACTTCGGCTTCATGGAACAGCGCCCGCTGCTGGCGCAGTGGGGCCTGTGGGAAGCCGCGATGGTGCTGCTGGCGGTTGGCGCGACCCTGCTGGTTCCGGCCATGGTCGCCCTAGGCGGCAAACGGCGCTGGCCGGCCCTGGTCATGCTCCTGGCGGGCGCCGCCTGCAGCCTGTTCGGCGGTTTTGATCCGGTCGGACTGGGACTGGGCGCCTTCGCGGCGGTTCTGGCCTTTCTCGCCCTTGGCGCGCCGCCGCCCTCCCGTTCCGGCGCCTGGTCCGGCGTTCTGACGCTGGCCTTCGTCCTGACCGGCGTGGTGCAGCTGCTCGTTCCGCAGGTCGCCTTCCTGCTGGCCTGGCCCCTCGTCCTGGCGGCGCTGGCCGCGGCGGCGACCCGTCTGGCGACCGACGGCCGCCCGACCCCCGTCCTGGCTATGGCCGGCGCGGTCGTCTGTGGATGGCTGGGGGTCTATTATCATGTCACGGCCCAGGGGCTCGACCTTCCCGCCCTGCTAGGCCTGTTCCCGATGCTGGCGATCACCGCCCTCTGGCCCCTGGCGCAGCCCGCCGGCGGACGCGGACCAGAGGCCGGCCTGGGTCACGGCCTGGCCGGACTGCTGATCGTCGCCGGCGGCGCCCTGACCCTGGTCGTCGGCGGCGCATCCCCCTGGAGCCCGCGCTACCCGCAGGCCGTCAGCCTGACCCACGTCCATGACACCCACGCGGGGAAGGCTTGGCTGACGACCCCCGATCTCAACCCCTGGAGCGAGACAGCGCTGCGCCAGGGCGACAGGGACGACTCGCGGATCAGCGCCGCCAGCCTGCCGCCTTTCGCCGACCGGCCGATCCCCGTGGCGCCGACCAGGGTCGTTCCCGTGGCGGCCCCGACCCTGACCAGCCGGATCGAACCGGACGGCCGGGTCACCGTGGTGCTGTTGAGACCGCCCGGCGCGCGCATCGCCCGCCTCAACATCAAGACCACGGCCGCCGTGACCGATGTGACGGTGCAGGGCCTGCCGGCCAAGGGCTGGCTGGCAAAAGCGGGAGACCTGAATCACCTTCGCTGGGCGGGCCCGGATGGCCCGATCACCCTGTCCTTCAAGCCGGTCAAGCCCGACAACGGCGCGGCCGAAATCGACTACGCCAGCCTGCTGGAAGCCTGGCCCGACGCCGCCGCTCCCGTTCCCCAACTGCCCGACAACGCAATGGCCTGGGGTCTCAGCGGCGCGACCGTGGTCACCGGCAAGGCGGTCGTCCGCTGGTAGCCCGGGACCGCCGCCGGCCATCGTCAAGCGCGGCGGAGGTTGCTATGAGCCCGGCCCGAACCTGAGTTGCAGGAGCCTTCGCCATGTCCGACGCCGCCGTCACCGTCTACCACAACCCCGCCTGCGGGACCTCCCGCAAGACCCTCGAGCTGCTGCGCGATCGCGGCGTCGAACCGGCCGTGGTCGAGTATCTCAAGCAAGGTTGGACCCGGCCCCAGCTGGAGGACATCCTGGCCCGCATGAACGCCTCGGCCCATGACATCCTGCGGGTGCGCGGCACCCGGGCCGAGGAGCTGGGCCTGACCGATCCGGCGACCCCGCAGGACACCCTGCTGGCGGCGATGGTCGAGGATCCCGCCCTGGTCAATCGCCCGATCGTCGTCACCCCCAGGGGCGCCGCGCTTTGCCGCCCGCAGGACAGGGTTCTCGACCTGCTCTAGCGAGGGTTGAAACCGGTCGCAGGGGCGCGATTTTGTTAACCAAAACTGTGACAAATGGTGCAAAGCACTGAATATTGCTTGCCTTTCCGGGGCGGTCCCGGGCAAGAAATGGCCCACATGTTGCTGGGGGGCGTCCCAGCCGTATCATTCTGAAGCGACGATCCCTGGCCTGGTTCCGGATCGTCCGCGACGGGGGAACCAATGCAAGAGTTTGATCCCAGACGCCCGACTGTCCGACTTGCTCCCAAGCTGCTTGTCGGCGTCGCCGGGATGGCCATCCTCGCCATCGCCTGGCGGATGGACGGCGCCAAGCCCGCCACCATCACCCCGCCGATGGATCCCGCGGCCTTCGCCGCCCTGCAGCACGCCGCCTTCGTGCAGGCCGAGGCCATTCCCGGCTTCTCGCGCGGCGTCAGCATTCCCGTCGAGGTTCGGCCCGGCGAAACCCTGCAGGACGCGGTCGAGCGCAGCGGCGTGGGCGAGGACGACGCCCGCCAGGTGGTCTCCACCCTCTCCAGCGTGATGGACACCGTCAACATTCGCGCCGGCATGGACTTCGTGGCCTCGGTGGCCAAGCCGACCAACCGTCGCGGTCCGGCTCGCCTGGTGGGCCTGTCGCTGCGCAACGGCCAGGCCAGCACCATCACCGTTTCCCGCACCTTCGACGGCGCCCTGCGCCTGCGGGAAATGGAAGAAGAGGTTCACAGCGAAACCACCGTCGCCTGCGGCGAGATGGAAGGCAGCTTCCACGAAAGCGCCGCCAAGATCGGCGCCACCTCCGGCATCGTCAACGCCGCCGCCAAGCTGTTCAGCCACAAGATCGACTTTTCGCGCGACATCAAGGCCGGCGACCCCTTCTGCCTGGTGTTCGACCGCAAGGTCACCGACAGCGGCCGCACCATCGAGGCCGGCGACCTGCAGTACGCCGAAGTCAAGGGCATGAAGTTCTACGGCTTCACCAAGACCGACGGCAAGACCGCCTTCTTCGACGACCTCGGGAAGAATATCAAAAGCGCCCTGCTGCGCACGCCGGTCGACGGCGCCCGCATCACCAGCCGCTTTGGCATGCGCCACCACCCGATCCTGGGCTACAACAAGATGCACCAGGGCATCGACTTCGGGGCCGGCACCGGCACCCCGGTCCTGGCGGCCGGCGACGGCGTGGTGGAACGGGCCTCGCGCTGGGGCGGCTACGGCAACTGGATCATGATCAAGCACGCCGGCGGCTACTCCACCGGCTACGCCCATCTGTCGCGCTACGCCAAGGGCCTTCGCCCCGGCCAGCGGGTCTCCCAGGGCCAGGTGATCGGCTATGTCGGCACCACCGGCCGGTCGACCGGACCGCACCTGCACTACGAGATCTGGTTCAAGGGCAAGCGCATCAACCCCATCGGCGCCAAGGTGCCGACCGGCTCGATCCTCAGCGGCGCCGACGTCGCCCGCTTCAAGGCGTCCAAGAGCCGCGTCGACGCCCTGCTGGCCGGTCAGGGCCGGGAAACCCCGGGGTCGACCAAGAAGCTGGCGAGCGCCGATCTGAAGGACGCCAAAAGCACCGGTCTGCGCAAGGCCCAGGGGACGCGCGGCGGCCAGAACTGACCCTGCCCACGGGCGCGGCGGGATGTGAATAAACCTCCGTCGGCGGCGCGCCCCGCCCTTGACTTGCCGGGACTCGCAGGCCATCTGCCGTCTGTGGATTTGCCGGCTAGCTGACTGACATCGACCGGGCCGCCGCCAGGAGCGCGCGCGCCATACCTGAAAAAGGATGTCACCCTCGCCACCGCCAGGTCCCTGGGAACGCTGCCTTGACGGTCTCTGACCCGATCGCGCCGCGCCCGCGACGCCGATCTCTTCGCCGGGGGCATCCTCGCGGAGCGATATTGCATGGCGAAGCCCGGGTGACGAAGCGCGACGGATCGACGCCGGGTCCGGGCACGGAAACAGGAACCTGCTGGCCGGAAGACTCTTCTCGGGATGAGAGGCCGTCTTGATCGACACACTGACATTGTCGCGACCGGACCCCGGCAGCCAGGGGCCATGTCGCTATCGGAGACCGCGATGAGCACCACGACGACCGAGCCGCCCGAAGCCGCCGAGGCCCCTGCCGCCGACGGGCCGCTGCTGGACCTGACCGACGCCGGGGTCAAGAAGTTCATCAAGCAGGCCAAGGCCCGCGGCTACGTCACCATGGACGAGCTGAACAAGGTACTGCCCTCCGAGGAGGTCAGTCCCGACGCCATCGAGGACACTCTGGCGATGCTGTCGGAGATGGGCGTCAACGTCGTCGAGGCCGAGGAAGACGCCGCCGGCGAGGAAGGCGGCGAGGTCGCCACCCGCGGCGAGACCGCCATCACCACCGAGGCCGAGTCCAAGCCGGCCTATGACCGCACCGACGATCCGGTGCGGATGTATCTGCGCGAGATGGGCAGCGTCGAACTGTTGAGCCGCGAGGGCGAGATCGCTATCGCCAAGCGCATCGAGGCCGGCCGCGACGCGATGATCCGGGGCCTGTGCGAAAGCGCCCTGACCTTCGAGGCCATCATGGTCTGGCGCGAGGAACTGGGTTCGGGCCGCATCCTGCTGCGCGAGGTCATCGACCTGGAGGGCACCTACGGCGTGCTGTTCCCCTCCGCCCCGGCCGAGCCGGCCGGCGAGGCCGGCGGCGCCAAGACCGCCGAGGGCGACAAGGGCGACGGCGACGAGAAGGCCGAGGGCGAGGACGAGGACGACGACGATTTCGATGACGGCGCCGGTCCCACCGTCAGCGCCATGGAGGGCGAACTGCGCGAAGGGGTCATGGAGACCCTGGACGGCATCGCCGCCGAGTTCGACGCCTTCCGCCGGCTGCAGGAAAAGCTGGTCGAGCGCCGGCTGGAGGGGTCCGACCTCAGCGAGGCCGAGCGCAAGACCTACACCGCCGCGACCAAGGCCATCGTCAGCAAGCTGAAGACGCTGAAGCTGAACAACAACCGCATCGAGGCCCTGGTCGAGCAGCTCTATGCAATCAACAAGCGTCTGATGGCGCTGGAAGGCCGCCTGCTGCGCCTGGCCGACAGCTACGGCATCAGCCGCGCTGAGTTCCTCAAGGTCTATTTCGGCCAGGAGCTCAATCCGGGCTGGACCGAGTCGGTCAAGGAAATGGGCGTGCGCTGGACCAAGTTCGTCGAGAACGACGTCAATTCGGTCGCCGAAATTCGCCAGGAAATCGCCGCCCTGGCCACCGAAACCGGCGTGCCGATCGACGACTACCGCCGCATCGTCCAGACCGTGCAGAAGGGCGAGCGCGAGGCGCGT
>JAHBYC010000070.1 GCA_019636175.1 Caulobacter sp.
ACGCCAGTCGTCATGGCCCATGTTGCCCAGCGAGGCGGAGATGCCGCCCTGGGCCGCGACCGTGTGGCTGCGTGTCGGGAAGACCTTGGTCACGCAGGCGGTCTTGAGGCCGGCCTCGGCGCAGCCCAGCGCGGCCCGCAGGCCGGAGCCGCCGGCCCCGACCACCACGACGTCATAGCTGTGGTCGATGAAGTTGTAGGTCGCCATCAGAGGACGCCTCCGAACGCGATCTTGAGAATGGAGAAGATGGCCAGCCCCCCGGCGAAGACGCAGACGAACAGGTTGGCCAGCAGGGCGGCGGTCTTCAGGCCGAGGGTCTCGACGTAGTCCTCGATGACGACACGGAGGCCCGAATGCATGTGCCAGAAGCTGATGGCGAAAGTCAGGACCATCAGCACCGCGTTCAGCGGCTGGGCGATCCAGATGGCGGCCGTGTCACGGCTGAGCGGGGCCAGGTGAATGGCCGCATAGACGGTCCACAGCATCAGCGGGACCAGGGCGATGGAGCTGACCCGTTCGGAAATCCAGTGGCCGGCGCCGTGATGGGCCGCGCCGCGGCCGCGGGCGCGGGAGAGGGGGGTGCGGAACTGGCTCATCCGAGGGCTCCCGTGGTGGCGGCGATGACCCAGACGGCGATGGCGGCGACCACGCCGAAGATGATCACGGCCCAGCTGCTGGCGTCGGCGGTCTTCAGGTCAAAGGCCTTGCCGGCGTCCCAGACCAGATGCCGCACGCCGGCGGCCAGGTGGTAGAAGATCGAGACGGTGATCAGGAACAGCGCCAGCTTGCCGACCAGGCTGCCGAGCAGCGCCATGTAGGTCGCATAGGCCTCGGGCCCGGCGGCCAGGGTGATCACCCAGATCGCCGCCAGCAGGGCCGCGCCATACAGGCCGACGCCGGTCACGCGGTTGAGGATGGAGGTCAGCATGGTCACATGCCAGCGCCAGACCTGAAGGTGGGGCGAGCGAGGACGTTCGCGAACGCCCGGATTGGCTTCTGTCATGGCATGTCCGGAATGTTGGAGGCGTGATCTGGCACGCGCCCGGATTTAACCCCCACCGCGCTCCTGTCAACGAATGGCGACGCAGAATATCCCCTTGGCCAGACGATTCGCCGGGGGTGTCCGCCTTTCAGAGGCGGCTGTTCCTGCTCAGTCGCGGTCCTGTTCCAGCCAGGCGGTCGACTGCATCTCCTCGAGACGCGACACGGTGCGTTCGAACTCGAAGGCCCCCTCGCCCTCGGGATAGAGGTCGCGCGGTTCGACCTCGGCCAGGGTCACAAGCCTCACACGCGCCTCATAGAGGGCGTCGACCAGGGTGTTGAACCGCCGGGCGGCCGAGCGGCGGGTCGGGGTCAGGCGCGGCACGTCCTCAAGGAACAGGGTGTGGAAACGCGCGGCGAGGGCCAGGTAGTCGTTGGGGCCCAGGGCGTGGTCGCAGAGGCTGGCGAAACTGGCCCGCACCAGGCCGCCGCTGGCCCGGGGCAGATGCAGCCGGCGGCCCAGCACCTCCAGCGCCGCCCCGGTCTCGGCCTGACCGTCCAGCAGGTCGCGCCAGAGGGCGTCGAAGGCCGCCGTGCTTTCCGCATTGATCGGCGACATCCAGACCCGCGCCGAGCGCAGCCGGTCGAGGCGGAAATCCGTCGGTCCCTTGACCCCGACAATGTCCATCCGGGACTTCAGCATCTCGATGAAGGGCAGGAAGAGCTGGCGGTTGAGCCCGTCCTTGTAGAGGGCGTCCGGCGGGCGGTTGGAGGTGGCGACCAGGGTGACGCCGCGCTCGAACAGCGCCTCGAACAGGCGGCCCAGGATCATGGCGTCGGCGATGTCGGTGACCTGAAGTTCGTCGAAGCACAGCAGCCGGGCCTCTCCGGCGATGACATCGGCGACCGGTGGAATGGGGTCGTCCCCCCTGTGTTGTCCAAAGCGCGCCTTGCGCGCCGCCGCGTCGCCCTTGCGCCAGGCGTCGATGGCCGCGTGGACCTCGCCCATGAAGCCATGGAAGTGGATGCGCCGCTTGCGCCGCACCGGGGCGCTGTCGAAGAACAGGTCCATCAGCATCGACTTGCCGCGACCGACCGGTCCCCAGAGATAGACGCCCTTCTGGCTCTTGGGCTTGCGGCCGAACAGGGAAAAGCCGGGCTCTCCGGCTTGGTCCAGATCCGCCTCCAGCCGCCCGAGCGCCTCCACCGCCCGTTCCTGGGCTGCGTCCGGCTGGATCTCTCCGGCCTTGAGGCGGTCGCGATAGGCGGTGCGGATCGAAGCGGGCATGGGCGGGCGGCTATTTGGCGCCAAGGTCGGCCCGCACATGGCGATAGGTCTCGGGGCGTTCGCAGACGCAGGCCTTCATCTCGCCTTCCCGGGTCCACCAGATCAGGGTCGGATAGCGCAGCCCGGTCTCCCCGACCTCGACGCCATTGGCCTTCAGCAGGGGCCGCAGGTCGGTGATGGTCTTGCGCCGGGCCTCAACCACGGCGGTGCGCATCTGGTCGCCGTCCGCCGGCGGAATGCCTTCCCCGGTCCAGGCCTCGAGCGGACTGGCGGTCCAGCGCTCGAAAAGGCCCCAGTCATGACCAAAGGCCAGTTCGGCCACGGTGGCGCGTTCCACCGCCGTGGATTTCTCGGCGCCGTTGAGATCGGGCCGGGCCAGGTAGATGACCCGGGTATCGACACCGGCGGCCTGAAGTTTCGGAAATTCCTCGGCGACGTAGCGGATGCAGTCGGGGCAGCTGCGGAAGCCGATCATATAGAGCTTGGGCCCGCCGAGTTTGGGCGAGACAAAGCCGGAGGTCTCGAGAATCCTGACGATCTCGGCCTGCTTTTTGGTGATGGTCTTGGGCCGCCAGCGCAGGTCGAACCACCACCAGGCGCCGAGCAGCGCCGCCGCCAGCAAGGCGATCAGCACCAGCCAGATGATGAACTTGGTCACGGATGAAGACTCCCTCGGCGCGCGGTCGTGCTACCTCTATCCCTTGACGCGGACCGGGGAGCAAGCCGCCCCGTCCCTCGCTGCTGATCCAAAGGTATGACCGTGTCCCAACGCCCGCCACCCCCGCCCCTGTCGGACGCGCCCCTGGCGCCGGGCCTGTATCTGGTGGCCACCCCGATCGGCAATCTGCGCGACATAACCCTGCGGGCGCTGGATGTGCTGAGCGGCTGTGACTTGGTGCTGGCCGAGGATACGCGGGTCACCGCCAAGCTGCTGACCGCCTATGGGCTGTCGAAAAAGATGGAGCGCTATGACGAGCATGCCGCGGCCCGGACCGGTCCCCGGGCCCTGGCCCTGCTGGCCGAGGGCGGGCGGGTGGCGCTGTGCAGCGACGCCGGCACCCCGATGGTCAGCGATCCCGGCTATCGGCTGGCCGCCGAGGCCATCGCCGCGGGCCACGACGTCATCCCCATTCCGGGAGCCTCGGCGGCGCTGGCGGCCCTGTGCCTGGCCGGTCTGCCGACCGACCGCTTCCTGTTTGTCGGTTTCCTGCCGCCCAAGAGCGCGGCGCGGCGCACGGCCCTGTCCGAGCTGGCCAATATCCGCTCGACGCTGATCTTCTATGAGAGCGGTCCCCGGCTGGCGGCCTCTCTCGCCGACATGGCTCAGGTGCTGGGCGATCGGCCGGCCGCGGTGGCGCGGGAGCTGACCAAGCTGCACGAGACCTGCGTGCGGGGATCGCTGTCGCAGCTGGCCGCCGATCCGGCGCTGGACGGGCCGAAGGGGGAAATCGTCGTTGTCGTCGGTCCCGGGGAGGCGCCGGCGGCGACAGAGGCCGACGCCGCGGCGGCCCTGGCCGAGGCCCTGACCCGCCTGCCCCCCGGCGAGGCGGCGTCGGAGGTGGCGCGGGCCCTGGGGGTCAATCGCCGCGACCTCTATCGTCAGGCCCTGGCGATGAAGGCGCCGGGATGACCGGACCCGGCCCCGGACGACTGCGCGAGACGCGCCGGCTGCGGGGCGGGCAGGCGCGGGTTTCCGGCCACAGGGCCGAGGTCTGGGCCGCCCTGGCCCTGATGCTGAAAGGCTATCGCATCCTCGGCTTTCGCCTGCGCACGCGACAGGGGGAGATCGATCTGCTGGCCTTGAAGGGCCCCGTCCTCGCGGTGGTGGAGGTCAAGCGCCGCCAGACCCTGGAGGCCGCCCTGGAGGCGGTATTGCCCGAACAGCGCGAGCGGTTGCGGCGGGCGGCGATGTCTCTGGCGGCGGCGCGGCCCTCGCTGAAGGACTGTGTGGTGCGGCTGGACCTGATGGCCCTGTCGCCCGGCAAATGGCCCCGACATGTTCCCGACGCCTGGCCGGGAGGCTATTAGGGGGTCATGACACGGCGTGAGGCGGAACAGTTTCTGATTCAGGCGGGCCAGGCGGATGACGCGGCCTTTCCCCTGTTCGAAGCGGCCTTGGCCTGCGCCCTGCATGAAATTCCCGACCGTGATCCCGAACCGGCCCGGCGCATGGGGCAGGAGGCGATCGAGGCCCTGACCAACCGGCTGCGCCACAAGGAAAGTCCCGAAGAGGCCATCGCCGAGGCCATGGCCGGCGACCTGCGGCTGGCCGGCGATCTGCTGACCTATGACCACCCGGCCAACGCCGACCTCATCGCCCTGGGCGACCGGCGCAAGGGCCTGCCGGTGATGTTGGGGCTGATCTACCTGCATGCCGGGCGCAGCTGTGGCCTCGGGGTGCACGGCGTCGACTTTCCCGGACATTTCCTGTTGCGCATCGACACCGACGAGGGGCCGGTGGCGCTCGATCCCTTCAGCGAGGGTCGGCTGGTGCTGCCCTCGGAACTGAGCAGTCGCGCCCTGCGGGCCGGACTGACCCCCGATGTCGCCGCCCGGCTGGAGATGCTGATGGCCCCGGTCAGCGACCGGGCGGTGCTGATCCGGTTGCAGAACAATATCTTCGCCCGGGCCCAGCAGGCCGGGGACTGGGAAAGCGCCGAGCGGTCGGCCTTGCGCCGGGCGCTGCTGGATCCTGCCGATCACCGCCCCTGGCTGGATGTGGCGCGCGCCCGCGAGGGCCAGGGCGCCCTGGCCGGGGCCCTTGAAGCCCTCGGCCGGGCCCAGCAGCTGGACGGCGGCGCCAGCCTGGCCGCCCGCGCGGCCCGCGAGCGGGTGCGGATGCGGTTGAACTGACCCCCGCCCGTGGGCGGGTTTCTTCTCGCCACCCTCTGGCAATCGGCGGTCCGCCGCCTCAAGTTAGCCTGACCTCATTCCGGAGCTGCCATGACCCTGCGCGTCGCCGTCCAGATGGACCCCATCGAGAGGGTCAATATCGATACCGACACCTCCTTCCTGATGATGATGAACGCCCAGGCGCGCGGCCATAAACTGTGGGTCTACACCCCTGACAAGCTGTCGCTGGAAGAAGGCCGCGTCCGGGCCCGGGCGATCCCGGTGACATTGCGGGCCGAGAAGGGCGACCATTTCACCGCCGGCGAACCGGTGACCCTCGATCTGGCCGACGATATCGATGTGGTGCTGATGCGCCAGGATCCGCCGTTCGACATGGCCTACATCACCGCCACCCACATGCTGGACGCGGTGCATCCGAGGACCCTGGTGGTCAACAACCCCACCGAGGTGCGCAACGCCCCGGAAAAGATCTTCGTCACCGAGTTTCCCGGGGTGCAGCCCCCGACCCTGATCACCAGCGATGTCGAGGCCATCCACGACTTTCAGGACCGCCATGGCGACATCGTGCTCAAGCCCCTCTACGGCGGCGGCGGCTCGGGCGTCGTGCGGCTGTTGAAAGGCGATCCCAACCTCGACGCCCTGCTGGAGCTGCACGCGATGATCGGCCGCGAGCAGGTGATCGCCCAGGCCTTCATTCCGGCGGTGTCAAAGGGCGACAAGCGCGTCCTGCTGGTCGACGGCGAACCGGTGGGGGCGATCAACCGGGTGCCGGCAAGCGGCCAGGTGCGGTCCAATCTGGCCCGGGGCGGCCGGGCCGAGGCGGTCGAACTGACCGCCCGCGACCTGGAACTCTGCGCCATCATCGGACCGGAGCTGAAGCGGCGGGGCCTGCTGTTCGTCGGTATCGATGTGATCGGCGACTACCTGACCGAGATCAACGTCACCTCCCCGACCGGCGCCCAGCAGCTCAAGCGGTTCGGCGGGCCGGACGTCACCGTCGCCATGTGGGACCGGATCGAGGCGCTGCGGGCCGGCGACTGAGCTCGCCCGCCAAATTCTCCGCAGGATTGTATCTTCGGATATTCGTGTTATGGCGTTAACCCTGACAATTCAATCAGGGGGCGAACATGCGCAGGACGATCTTGACGGGGGCCGCGGCGGTGCTGCTGGTCACGGGGGTTACGGGCTTTGGCACCATCCGCAGTCCCGCGCTGGGCCAGGACGCCGAGCATGAGCGGATCACGCGCCAGGGCATGGCGACCGGCGGGCTTCAGGTGTTGGAGCCGCTGACCCTGTCGGAACTGGCCGGCAAGGATGGAACCTTCGGCGCCGTGGGGGCGCCGGACAACCCCGCCCGCGGTCTGATGTCCTCGGAGATCAACCACTGCGACGGCGCTGACTGGTTCGACCAGTCGGACTATCCGCAAAGCCGCGAACAGGCTCAACGAAAGCTGGAAGCCTGCCGCGCCTACATGTTCGCCAAGCTGGACGAGGCCGTTCGGGACGCCGGCGCCATGGTGGAAAAGAACGCCGCCGGCAAATGGGTCGCCCGGGCCGATCAGATGCCGACCGCCGACAGCACCTGCACCTACCTGGGCCAGAAGGGCCGGGCCAAGTGCAATGTGCTGGAAGACATCGGCCTGGCGCTGCACGCCTCGCAGGACTTCTATTCCCACTCCAACTGGGGCGACCGGCCCGACAGCCGCAAGTCGATCGCGCGGGACAATCCCCCCGGCTTGGGCAATGGCGCAAGGGCGCCCTGGCTCGATCCGCGCAAGCGCGACACCCCGTTTCCGGCCGGCCTGATCACCGGCTGCTATGACGGATTCCCGGAGTGGGGCCATTGCAACTATGGCTGGCTCCTTCGGTCGCGGGTCAAGCACGCCTATCTGAACAAGGATGGGCCCGGAAAGGACCGGGCCAAGATCAACGGCAACTTCGAGCGGGTCTTCAATCTGGCGGCCTCGGATACCTGGGACAAATGGAACTGGGTCGAGTCCCAGATCCTGGCGACCTATCCGGGCGGTCAAGGCAGCGCCATCGTCTGCGCCCTGAGGCACGACTCGGCGAGCAGCTGCAGCTAGCTGCGGTTTCTGATCGGCGTAACACGCCGGCCCGGCCCTTCGGGGTCGTGGCCGGCCGTCGCTTGTCTGCGCTCCGGTCTCAACTTGTGAAGGCTATGTGACTGTTCCAATTCAATTTCCCACTAAGTTCTATATTTGTTCTTGATTTGAGCCGCCGACTATGCTGAGCTTGTGGATAAGTCTTATAACTTCAACGGCTTAGGCGGGTGGCAAAACGATGGTCGCACGGGTTGTCACCGTCGCCTTCGAAGGGGTCGAGGCCCGGCGGGTGGACGTCGAGGTCCAGCTGACCGGTGGACTGCCCAACTTCGTCGTCGTCGGGCTGGGCGACAAGGCCGTTGGCGAGAGCCGTGAGCGGGTGCGGGGCGCCTTCGCCGGGCTTGGCCTGGCCATGCCGGCCCAGAGGGTGGTGGCCAACCTGGCTCCCGCCGATCTGCCCAAGGAAGGCAGCCATTACGACCTGCCCATCGCCCTGGCGGTGATGGCCGCCATGGGGGTGATCCCGCCGGACGCCCTCAATGGCTGGGCGGCGATCGGTGAACTGTCGCTGGACGGAGGAATCTCGCCGGTGGCCGGCGCCCTGCCGGCCTCGATCGCCGCCGGGGCCATGGATCTTGGCCTGATCTGCCCAGAAGCCTGCGGCGCGGAGGCGGCCTGGGCCGGGGAGACGCGGATCATCGCCCCCCGATCGCTGATCAACCTGATCAATCATTTCCGTGGGACCCAGATTATGGGCGCGCCGCAGCCCGGGCCGGTGATTCAGGCCGGTGGCGGGCCCGATCTGCGCGACGTGAAGGGCCAGGAACAGGCCAAGCGGGCTCTGGAGATCGCCGCCGCCGGGGGGCACAATCTGCTGTTCTGCGGGCCTCCGGGATCGGGCAAGTCGATGCTCGCCCAGAGGCTGCCGGGCCTGTTGCCGCCGCTGACGGCGAGCGAGCTGCTGGAGACCAGCATGGTCCACTCGGTGGCAGGCCTTATCGCCCGCGGCGCCCTGACCCGCGACCGACCCTTCCGCAGCCCGCACCACAGCGCCAGCATGGCCGCCCTGACCGGCGGCGGCATCCGCGCCAAACCTGGCGAGGTCAGCCTGGCCCACAATGGCGTGCTGTTCCTTGATGAGCTGCCGGAATTCGGCGTCCAGGCGCTGGACAGCCTGCGCCAGCCGCTGGAGACCGGCGAGGTGATGGTGGCCCGGGCCAACTTCCACATCCGCTATCCGGCCCGGGTGCAACTTGTCGCCGCCATGAACCCCTGAGGTCGCGTTGCCATTTGGTCGGACTTTCCGTCAGGAAGGTAAAGGAGGTTGATCTCAACATCCTCCGTTCCCACAACGATCCGCTCTGTGATGGCTTCAATGATCTGGCGCTTTTCGATCTCAGGAAGGTCGTCCCATCGATCAGTCAAATCTCTCGCTTCATCCAAGGCCTCTTCCCGTGAGGCGGAACTGATCCGCAGCACATCTAGATCAGCCTGCAGACGCGGGAGCTCATCTTCGAGTTGGATTCGTCGTTCTGACAGAGGCTTATGACGTCGACCGAAATCGTCCTTCGACAGGTGTCCATCAAGATAGAGTTCGTAGAGGCGCTCATCCTCCATTTCGATTTTGCGGAGCTCGGTGCGCGCTGAAGCCACAAGCCGCTCGCGCTCTCCCATCGCTTCGATGGCCGCTCGGTTGTGCGCTTCAATCTCTTCAGGCGAAATGAGGAAGTGACGAAGCTGGTCCCGGAACACGGCCTCCAGATCAGCGACCGGAATTTTGTTTCGACACCCTTCGCAGGTGTATTTTGGATAGCCCGTGCGGACATACATTTTCTGACCGCAGCTGCAGTAGGCAAAGCCCGCGAATAGGTGTTGGCCTCGCTTTGCAATCGGCTTGGCCTGCTCGCGCTGTTTCTCGATGACCGCGACGCAGGCGTCCCACAGCGCCTCGGACACCACCGGCTCAACTGCAGTGAAAATCCACTCTGCTTCCGGCTTCAATTCCCAACTCTTCTTCCGGTCATCTGTGCGGGTGTAGTTCGCGCGATGAAGCCCTTTGGCTGTCGGATCGAGGATCAACCGGGCAATCGTGGTGTCGGAAAACCGCGAGCCATTGCGGGTCCGATAGCCCCGGTCATTGAGAATCCTGGCGACCGTCTTCTTGCGATGGTGTTCCGCGAACAGCTCATGCACGAGCCGCCGGACCGGAGCCTCATCAGGATCCGGTTCAAGCTTCTTGTCTCGCCAGCGATAGCCAAAGGGGGCCGCCCCGCCGATTGGCTTTCCGAGTTTGGCGCGGATGGGAATGGAAGCGGACACTCGATCAGCGATCTCTTCTCGCTCCCACTGCGCCATCGCCGCAATCATCGTAAAAAACAGACGGCCGGCCGGTGAGCTCGTATCAATGGCTTCTTGGAGCGATACGAGATCGGCGCCTTCCGTGCGAAAGATCTCCGCAAACTCAAGAAGCTCTTTGGTGCTTCGAGCCAGCCGGGCAAGCTTTGAAAACACCAGCCCGGATATTCGGCCGTTGCGGATATCTGCTAGCATGCGCTGCGCTTCGGGATGTTCCATCACCGCCTTCCCGCTGACAGCGGCAAGATTGTAGACCTCCATAACCTGCCAGCCCTTGGCCTCGGCATAGGCGCGAGCCCGCTTCTCATGATGCAGCGGACTTTCGCCGTGCGCCTGATCTTCAGTTGAAACTCGGACCCAGATGCCGACGTGCTTTGGCTCGCTTGGAATGGACATCGGAACCTCCTTTGTCAGATCGCGACAGTATGCCTTGCGCCCCACAGGGTGAATCCCGAAAATGGCGACCGTCAGCTTCCAACCTCGAAGACGTACCGGATCTCATTGTCCACGCCCGCGTAATGGGTGAGCGCCAGGGCGGCTGCCGAGAAGAGCGAGAGGCGGCGATCGACACTCTCCCAAGGGCGTCGTTCGTTCGGGAGGCGGTGGCGAAAGGCACTGATATGTTCCGCGACCGTTCGCGCCACTTGGTGTCGGGTTGCCTTTGGACCCAAACCCAGAGCTTCGCGGACTTCGGCGCGAGAATACCAGGTGACCGTGACCTGCATTTCTGCCGCTAGCTGCGCGGCGGCAATGCACAGCG
>JAHBYC010000071.1 GCA_019636175.1 Caulobacter sp.
CCATGAGCTGTTGCAGCGCGTGCCGGGAGAGGTGCTGCGCTGGGCCTTGCTGAGCGCCCACTACCGCCAGCCGCTGGACTGGACCGAAAGCCTGCTGGAGCAGAGCCGCAAGGCGCTGGACCGCATCTATGGCGCCCTGCAGGACGCCGCCCGCGTGGTCGGGGACGGCCAGGTCAGCCCCCATCGCGGACGGCTGGTCGCGCCGGTGGTCGAGGCGCTGTCGGACGACATCAACACCCCGCTGGCCCTCAGCGGCCTGTTCCGCCTGTCGGATGAACTGCGCGAGGTGATCGGCGGCGGGGACAAGGACGCCATCGCCTCGGCGATGCACGACCTGACCTCGGCGGGGGCCCTCATGGGTCTGTTGCAGGCCTCGCCGGCGGCCTGGTTCCAGGGCGGGGCCGGGGATGACCTCAAGAGCCAGGTCGAGGCCCTGCTGGTGCAGCGGGCGCAGGCGCGGGCGGACAAGGACTGGCCCACCGCCGACCGCATTCGCGGCGACCTGGACGCCCTGGGGGTGGTGGTGATGGATGGGCCGCAAGGGGCGACCTGGCGGATCAAGGACGCCTGAGCGATGAAGATCGAACACCGCATCGGCATTTCCGCCAACACCGACTCCATCTGGGAGGTCCTGTCCGACCTGGAGCACTGGGGCGACTGGTGCCCGCTGTATCCGCGCGCGGCCGGGACCATCCGCATCGGCGAGACCCTGGACATCGACGAAAAGATTCCCGGCCTCAAGGTCCGTTCGATCCGCCCGGTGGTGCTGGACTGGGCGCCTTACGACCATCTGCACTGGCGCAGCAGCATGATGCGCGGCTGGGTGACCTCGGTGCGGTATTTCGAGATCGAGGAACTGGCCCCGGGCAGCTGCATCTTTTCCAACGGCGAGATCTTCTCCGGCCTGCTGACCGCCTACGCCGTGCCGCGGGCCATCCGCTTCAAGATTCGCGAGGGTTTCACCGCCATGGGCGAGGCGCTGAAGGCCGAGGCCGAGAAACGCTGGCAAGCCGGCGGCGGCGTCCCCACATCCGGCTCCTGATGCTCGACGATCTCTACAGCGCCCGAATCCTCGCCCTGGCGGCCAACATGCCCCGGGCCGGAAGGCTGGCCGCGCCTCAGGCCAGCGTCGAGCGGGTCGCCAAGCTGTGCGGCAGCCGCATTGTCGTCGATGTGGTGCTGGACGCCGAAGGCCGGGTCGCTGACTTCGCTCAGGATGTTCAGGCCTGCGCCCTGGGCCAGGCGGCCGCCGCGGTGCTGGGCGAGAACATCATCGGCGCCGGCCGTGACGAAATTGAAACGGCTCGCGATGCATTCCATGCTATGTTGAAGACGGGCGGACCGCCGCCCGAAGGACGATTCAAGGACCTGGCCGTGTTGCAGCCCGTCAAGGACTACCCCGCACGCCACGCCTCGAGCCTGTTGGCTTTCGAGGCGGCGCTGGCCGCTGTCCAGCAGGCGAAAGCGCGAACTAGCGGCGCCGACGCCGCTTGATCCCGCGCATGGGCGTGGGATAGGCACGGGTTTCGTTCACCCCAACCAACCAGCGTCGGCATGACCCTCTATGAACGCAGCGTCCGGCTGGCGCACCGCGCCTACAAGCTGACGCTGTCCCCGTGGATCGGGCGCCAGTGCCGTTTTCTTCCGACCTGTTCGGACTACGGCCGTGACGCGCTGATCCAGCACGGACCCCTGCGCGGCGGCTGGCTGACCGCGCGACGGCTGTGCAGATGCCATCCCTGGGGCGGCTCCGGCTACGATCCGGTCCCCCCGAAGAAGTGTGAAACGCCATGATCGACCTGAAATTTCCCGACGGCAGCGTCCGACAATATCCCGAAGGCAGCAGCGGCCGCGACGTCGCCGCCGCCATCTCCAAGTCGCTCGAAAAGCGCACCCTGCTGGTGCGGCTGGACGGCGAGCTGATCGACTTCGACCGGCCGCTGTGGAGCGGCGCGGTGGAGTTCGTCGACCGCAGCGACCCCGACGCCCTGGACACCATCCGCCACGACACGGCCCACGTGCTGGCCGAGGCGGTGCAGGAACTGTTCCCCGGCACCCAGGTGACGATCGGCCCCAACGTCGAGGACGGCTTCTATTACGACTTCGCCCGCGACGAGCCGTTCTCGACGGATGACTTCGCCGCCATCGAGAAGAAGATGCGCGAGATCGTCGACCGCGACGAGAAGATCGTCCGCGAGGAATGGGACCGCGACGTCGCCATCGCCCACTTCGAGGAGATCGGCGAAAGCTACAAGGCGCAGATCATCCGCGACATCCCCGCCGATCAGCAGATCAGCGTCTATCGCCAGGGGGCCTGGAAGGACCTGTGCCGGGGGCCGCACCTGCCCTCGACCAAGCATGTCGGCAAGGCCTTCAAGCTGACCAAGCTGGCCGGCGCCTACTGGCGCGGCGACCAGAACAACGCCCAGCTTCAGCGGATCTACGGCACGGCCTGGGCCTCGGAAGAAGACCTCGCCGCCTATCTGAAGCGCGTCGAGGAAGCCGAGAAGCGCGATCACCGCAAGGTCGGCAAGGCCATGGACCTCTTCCACATCCAGGAAGAGGGCAAGGGCATGGTGTTCTGGCACCCCAAGGGCTGGACGCTGTACCGCGCGCTGGAAGCCTACATGCGCCGCATGACCGAGGCGGGAGGATACGTCGAGGTCAAGACGCCCCAGATCCTCGACAGATCGCTCTGGGAGAAATCCGGTCACTGGGAGAAGTTCGGTCACGCCATGTTCGTCTGCGAGACGGACGAGGGCGAGAGCCTGGCCGTAAAGCCGATGAACTGCCCGGGTCACGTGCAGATCTTCAACGTCGGCCAGAAGTCCTACCGCGAGCTGCCGCTGCGCATGGGTGAGTTCGGCTCCTGCCACCGGTTCGAGCCGTCCGGCGGCCTGCACGGCATCATGCGGGTGCGGGCCTTCACCCAGGACGACGGCCACATCTTCTGTCGCGACGACCAGATCGAGTCTGAGACGACGACGTTCGTAAAGCTGCTCTACCAGGTCTACGAGGACCTCGGCGTCGAGCTGCACAGCGTCAAGCTGGCCCTGCGGCCCGAGCTGCGCGCCGGCACGGATGAGGTCTGGGACATCGCCGAGCAGAAGCTGGAACGCGCCGCCATCGCCGCCGGCATGACGGTGGAGATGCTACCGGGCGAAGGCGCCTTCTATGGACCCAAGCTGGAGTTCCACCTGAAGGACGCCATCGGCCGCACCTGGCAGTGCGGCACGCTGCAGCTCGACTTCGTGCTGCCGGAACGCCTCGACGCCGAATATGTCGGCGAGGACGGCCAGAAGCATCGGCCGGTGATGCTCCACCGCGCCATCCTGGGCACCTTCGAGCGGTTCCTCGGCATCCTGATCGAGAACTACGGCGGGGCCTTCCCGCTGTGGCTGTCGCCGGTGCAGGCGGTGGTGGCGACGATCACCTCCGACGCCGACGGCTTCGCCGACGAGGTGGCGGCGAAGTTCAAGGCGGCGGGCCTGCGGGTCGAGACCGATCTGCGCAATGAAAAGGTCGGCTACAAGATCCGCGAGCACAGCCTGGCCAAGGTGCCGGTCATCGCCGTGGTCGGTCGCAAGGAAGCCGAGGAGGGCAAGGTCGCGATCCGCCGCCTGGGCAGCCAGGAGCAGACGGTGGTGACGGTCGAGGAGGCGATCACCATGCTGACCGCCGAGGCGACGCCGCCTGATTTGCGGCGGTAGTCTTCCTTCCTTCTGAAGGGGCGGAAGGGCTTTGATCGATTAACCTTTCCGGCCCCCTCTTCACCCCAGCTTAACGCCATCGGCCCAGACTCGGCCCCCTGTATCCCGGGGCCGGACCTTTTCCCTTGCGCAGTCTGATTGCAGCCGTCGAGCGTATCGAACCCCTGACCGTCTATGGCCGCGTCGCGGCGGTGAACGGGCTGCTGATCGAGGCGCGTGGGGGCCTGTCGCATCTGGCCGTCGGGGCCAGGGCCGAGATCACCCGCCGGGCCGCAGACCCCCTGGCCGCCGAGGTGGTGGGGTTCCGCGACTCCCGCGCCCTGCTGATGCCGTTCGGCCCCGTCGAGGGCGTGGCGCCTGGGGCCGAGATCCGCATCCAGCCCGACGGCGCCTCGGTCCGCCCCAGCAAGGCCTGGCTTGGCCGGATCATCGACGCCTTCGGCGAACCCATCGACGGCAAGGGCCCCCTGCCCCAGGGCGAGTCCAGCTATCCCCTGCGCGCCAGCCCGCCGGCCGCGCACGCCCGCGGCCGGGTCGGAGAGCGGCTGGATCTGGGGGTGCGGGCGATGAATGTCTTCACCACCACCTGCCGGGGCCAGCGGCTGGGCATCTTCGCCGGTTCGGGCGTCGGCAAGTCGGTGCTGCTGTCGATGCTGGCCCGCCAGGCCGATTGCGACGCGGTCGTGGTCGGACTGATCGGCGAACGGGGCCGGGAAGTGCGCGAATTCATCGAGGAGACCCTCGGCGAGGAGGGGCTGAAACGGGCGGTGGTCATCGTCGCCACCTCCGACGAGCCGGCCCTCAAGCGTCGCCAGGCCGCCTACATGACCCTGGCCGTCGCCGAGGCCCTGCGAGACCGCGACATGGAGGTGCTGTGCCTGATGGACAGCGTCACCCGCTTCGCCATGGCCCAGCGCGAGATCGGCCTGGCGGCGGGCGAGCCGCCGACCACCAAGGGCTATACCCCCACCGTCTTCACCGAACTGCCCAAGCTGCTGGAGCGGGCCGGACCGGGGCCGGTGCGACCGGACGGCACCACGGCGGGGCCGATCACCGGCCTGTTCACCGTGCTGGTCGACGGCGACGACCACAATGAGCCCATCGCCGACGCGGTGCGCGGGATTCTCGACGGCCACATCGTCATGGAGCGGGCCATCGCCGAGCGCGGCCGGTTCCCGGCGATCAATGTGCTCAAGTCGATCAGCCGGACGATGCCCGCCTGCCAGACCCCCGACGAGCGCGAGGTGGTCAAGGGCGCGCGGCAGGTGATGGCCGCCTGGGCCAATATGGAAGAACTGATCCGCATCGGCGCCTACCGCGCCGGCGCCGATCCGGTGGTCGATCGGGCGATCGAGCTGAATCCGGCCATCGAGGCCTTCCTCGGCCAGGACAAGGACGAGACCAGCAGCCTGATCGAGTCCTTCGAGACCCTGGACCACATTCTGCAGAGTGAGCTCGCATGAAAGCCATCGGCTCCCTGATCCGCCTGTCGACCTTCGAGGTCGAGGACCTGCAGAAGCGGCTGTCGGCCGTCGTCGAGCGTCGCACCGAGGTGGAGCTGAAGATGGCGGTGCTGGAGGCCGAGGCGGAGACCGAACTGGCCAACGCCCGCGCCGACGCCGAGGCCGGCTGGTACCTGATCGGCTTCCAGGAGGGCGTCAAACAGCGGCGCAAGCGGTTCCAGGACCAGATCGACAGCCTGATCGCCGAGGAGGAAGGCGCCCGCGACGCCCTCAGCGAGGCCTTCGAGGGCCTGAAGAAGTACGAACACGTCGCCAAGAGCGCCGCCAACGCCGCCCGCCGCGAAGAAAACCGCCGCGAGACCGCCGCCCTGGACGAACTGGGATTGCGGCGGGTCGCCAGCCGGTGAAACCGCCGTCTGAGGTCCCTTCTCCCCTTGATGTCTCGCGCCGCGCCCTTTTCGCGGCCCCCCTGGCCCTGGCCGCCTGCGCCCCCCGGGCCAATGGCCAGCCCATCGCCGGGCCGGTCGCGCCGCTGAAGTCTCTGGCCCCGTTTCCGATCGGAACCTGCGTCCAGGCCGGCTTTCTGCAGGAACCGTCCTTCGCGACCCTGCTGACCGAACACTTCTCCCAGGTCACGCCGGAGTGGGAGTTGAAGATGGAATACACCGTCCTGCCGGACGGCGGTTTCCGCTTTGACCGACCGGACGCCATCGCCCATTTCGCCGCAACGCGCGGCCTGCGCTTCTTCGGCCACGCCCTGGTCTGGTACGCCCAGGAGCCCGAGGCCTTCACGCGGCTGGACGAGACCCGGGCCTCCTTCGGACAGGCCTATGACAACTACATCACCGCGGCGGTCGGCCGCTATCGTGGGACGGCGTCGGGCTGGGACGTGGTCAATGAGGCGGTGAAGGACGACGGGTCCGGCCTGCGCGAACATCTGTGGAGCCGGCGTCTGGGCGAGATCGACCATATGGTCCGCGCCTTCCACGTCGCCCATGCCGCCGACCCTGGCGTTCCGCTGTTCATCAACGACTACAATCTCGAGAGCAACGGGGCCAAGCTGGACCAGTATCAGCGGCTGATCGAGCGCCTGCTCAAGGCCGGGGCCCCGCTGTCCGGCATCGGCTGCCAGACCCACTGCGACGCCGACCTGCCCGAGGGCGCCCTGACCCGGACGATCAACGCCCTGGCGCGCTTCGGCCTGCAGGTGCACGTCTCGGAGATGGATGTCTCCCTGGTCCGGGCCGGCGGCTGGCTGGTCTCTCGCCAGGAGAAGGAAGCGGCCCAGGCCCGCCTCTATGCCGAAGCCGTCACCGCCTTCGCCGCCCTGCCCGCCAACCAGCAGTTCGCCTTCACCGTCTGGGGCGTGCGCGATTCCGACAGCTGGCTGGTGCAGGAGAACAGGGGCGATGCGCCCCTGCTGTTCGACGGGGCGGGGCGGCCGAAGGCGGCGCTGCAGGCGGTGGAAGCGGCGCTGCGGGGATAGGGCCGGCGGGCTCCGCTTATTCAACCCAATCCGCTCATCCCGGCGAAGGCCGGGATGAGCGGATGATGGGCGCCAGGCTTCAGCGCGCGGGCGTTCCACAGGCGACACGGTCAAAGAAGGCGACCGGCATCCGCTCCCGCTGATCGGTGGCGCCGTTGGTCAGGGCGGCAATGTCATACCAGAGGGCCTGACCGAGCGTGGGGAGCAGCAGTTGCCGTGGTGCTGGGCCTTCAGCGTCACCGAAATAATCGACGAACTTTCCATCGTCGGTGACCGTATAGATCGGCGCGCGGACGGTCATGGCGCCTTCGACCGCGGCCAGGGTCGCGTCGCCGACGCCGTTTCCACGGTTGATGGTGAAGCTGTAGGTCCGACCGGTTCGATCCGACCTGATGTCGAGGACCAGTCGCTTGGCCGACGGGGCGCCGGCGACTTTACGAAAGCGGGCGCTGTAGGCCTTTCCCTCCCGCAGAACATAGCGCGCGCCATCGACCGGGCAGGCGCGGGGACCGGGGGTTCCACAGGCGGCCAACCACGCCGCCAGGCCCAGAATCATCGCCATTCGCCACGCCATCGCCGCCCTCGCCTTCAGGCGGAGACATTGCCTGAGCTGCAGGGGATGCGCTCACAACTTTTCGTCAGGCTGCCGGGGCCTTCAGGCGACGGCTGGACGTCCGGCGGCGGATTCAGCCGGCGAACGGCCGCTGCGGCGGGGCGCCGGTATTGATCGGCTTGCCAAGTTCGCCCTCGGCGGCGGCGCGCAGACCCTTGAGGTCATCGGCGATGCGGAAGACGGCGACGTAGAACTCGCAGAACGAACGCCACAGCAGCACCAGGATCAGGCAGACCAGAATCCCGGCCACGGCCAGGGGCAGGGCCAGCAGCTTGCCGACGATTTCCTGTTCCTTCAGGGCCACGCCGACGGCCGCGCCGATGGAGCCGAAGGCGCCCAGCAGGATCACGCCCAGGCCCGCCCAGTAGATCAGGTGGATCACCGGTCCGGTCAGCAGACGTTCGAAAGTCAGCACATCGCGCAGGAGGCTGGCGGTCTCGCCTTGCTTGCGGGAGGGTCTCGTGGGCATTCCAACCTCATCGGCTGCGGCCAGTTACGCGGCTGCTCTTTGCAGCGCATGGCTATCAGCGCGCGAGCCGCCGGGCAATGGGCGCCCCTGTCGCGGGCGGCCGCGTTGACTTAAGGGGGGTCGCTGCTTAAGTCTCCCGCGCGCCCGGGATGTGGTTTTTCGGACGTCGTTCCGGTCGAGTTCGGCCGGTCGCTCCAGACATTTCAAACGGACCTATCCCCTACATGCTCGGCTTCGCTAGAAAGCTCTTCGGCTCCGCCAACGACCGTCAGGTCAAGGGCTTCATGGCCCAGGTGGGCAAGATCAACGCTCTGGAGCCGGCGATGGCCGCGCTCAGCGACGAGCAGCTGCGGGCCAAGACCGACGAGTTCAAGGACCGTCTGGCCAAGGGCGAGACCCTGGACCAGCTGTTGAACGAAGCCTTCGCCGTGGTGCGCGAGGCCTCCAAGCGGGTGCTGGGCCAGCGGCACTACGATGTGCAGATGGTCGGCGGCATGATCCTGCACAAAGGCGGCATCGCCGAGATGCGGACCGGCGAGGGCAAGACCCTGGTGGCCACCCTGCCGACCTATCTCAACGCCCTGGCGGGCAAGGGCGTCCACGTCATCACCGTCAACGACTACCTGGCCAGCCGCGACGCCGACTGGATGGGCCGCATCTATCGCTTCCTCGGCCTGTCGGTGGGCACCATCGTCAACGGCCTGAGCCAGGGCCAGCGCCAGGAAGCCTATCGCAG
>JAHBYC010000072.1 GCA_019636175.1 Caulobacter sp.
GCCATCAGGAAGATGCGCTTGCCGGTCCGCTTGAAGTAGAAGACCTGGATCATCACCGACAGGGCCTCGACGACGAACAGCCCGCCAACGATGCCCAGCACGATCTCGTGCTTGGTCGCCACCGCCACGGCGCCCAGGGCCCCGCCCAGGGCCAGGGAGCCGGTGTCGCCCATGAAGATCTTGGCCGGGGGGGCGTTGTACCAGAGGAAGCCCATGCCCGCGCCGATGATGCTGGCGCAGAACACCGCCAGTTCACCGGCCCCGGGGACGAAATGGACCTGCAGGTATTCGGAGAAGACGAAGTTGCCGACCAGATAGGCGATCAGCCCGAAGGCGGCGGCGGCGATCATCACCGGCATGATGGCCAGGCCATCCAGCCCGTCGGTCAGGTTCACGGCGTTGGAGGCGCCGACGATCACCACGCCGGCGAAGACCAGATAGAACCACCACAGATCGACCAGCAGGCGCTTGAACACCGGGAAGGCCACCGAGGTGGACAGGTTGGGGGTCTCCGGCGAAACCGGGGCGAACAGGATCAGGGCCGCCACCGCCGCGACGGCGACCACGGTCTGGATGAACAGCTTCATGCGCCCGGAAACCCCGGCCGAGGTCTGTTTGGTCACCTTGGCGTAGTCGTCGAGGAAGCCCAGCACACCGTAGGACCCGGTGACGAACAGCACGACCCAGACGTGGATGTTGCTGAGGTCGGCCCACAGCAGCGTGCCCACCGTCAGGCCGGCGAGGATCATGAACCCGCCCATGGTCGGGGTGCCGGCCTTCTCCAGGACGTGGCGCTCCGGTCCGTCGGTGCGGATCGGCTGACCCTTGCCCTGCTTGGTCTTCATCCAGCGGATGAAGCGGCTGCCCATGGCCACGGCCACGACAAAGCCAGTGACCAGCGCCATGCCGGAGCGAAAACTCAGGTATTTGAACAGGTTGAGGGCCGGGAAGACATCCCGGTGGTCGGTCAGGAACTGATAGAGAAGATACAGCATCAGACGCCTCCCCCGGCGCTGTCGAGCGCGTTCAGCGCGGCGGCGATCTGCGCGGCGCGTGACCCGTTCGAACCCTTGACCATCACCACATCCCCCGGCTCGAGCGCCCGGGCCACCATCGGCGCCAGCTCCGCCGCCGTTTCCGCGTAGCCGCCCCGGCGAGTCGCCGGAAGGGCCTCCCACAGGGATTTCATCAGCGGCCCCGCCACGAAGACCTGGTCGATGGCGGCCTCATCGATCGGCCCGGCGAGAGCGGCGTGCATGGCCGGGCCCTCGGGCCCCAGTTCGAGCATGTCGGTCAGGGCGACAATACGCCGCCCCGGAACCTTGCGGGCGCCCAGGGTGCGAAAGCCGGCGATCATCGACAGCGGGTTGGCGTTGTAGCTCTCGTCGATCAGGGTGAAGGCCCCGCCGGGGCGGTCCACTACCCGTTCGGCCCCGCGCCCGGCCAGCGGCTGGAAACCGCCCAGGGCCGCAAGCGCGGTCGCCCGGTCGACATCCATCGCCTCAAGCATCAGCAGGGTGCAGAGGCTGTTGAGGCCCCAGTGATGGCCGGTCTGCAGCAGGTCGAAACTCAGCGGCTGTCCATGCAGGGTGGCCGAGACCCGGGCCCGGGCGCCATCGACCTCGAACCCGGTCAGCCGGGCGTCGGCGCCGACCGCGGTCCCGAAGGACAACACCCGGGCCCCGGCGGCGCGGGCCCGTTCGGAGAGCAGGTCGAACCACCGGTTGTCGGCGTTGAGCACGGCCACGCCCTCCGGCTCAAGGCCGTCGAAGATCTCGGCCTTGGCCCGGGCGACCCCGGTTTCGCCATCGGGGAAGTTTTCGATGTGGACCGGCCCGACCGTGGTGATGGCCACCGCCTGGGGTCGCACGAAGCGGGACAGAGGGGTGATCTCGCCCGAGTGGTTCATGCCGATCTCGAACACCGCCCGCTCGGTGGCGCGGGGCATCCGGGCGAGGGTCAGGGGCACGCCGATATGGTTGTTGTAGCTCTTGACCGAGGTGTGAGAGCGACCGGCCAGAGCCAGCCCGGCGGCGATCGCCTGGGTGACGCTGGTCTTGCCGACCGATCCGGTGACGGCGCAACGCCGCGCGACGGAGCGCTCCCGCGCCGCGACGCCCAGGGCCTCGAGCGCCCTCAGGGTGTCGGCGACCCGGACGTGGGGGCCGTCGACCGGTTTGCTGGCGAGCACCCCGGCGGCGCCGTCGGCCAGGGCCTTGGCGGCGAACTCATGGCCGTCCCGCGCCCCGGCCAGGGCGACGAACAGGTCGCCCGCCTCGATGGCGCGGCTGTCGATTGAGACGCCGTTGACGGCGAAGTCGGCGCTGGCCGCGCCGCCGGTGGCGGCGGCGATGGCGCCGGATGTCCAGAGCGGCTCGCTCATGCCTCCGCTCCCGCGCCATCCAGGGCCGCGGCGGCCTCGGCGACGTCGTCGAAGGGATGGACCACCCCGGCGATGATCTGGCCCTGCTCGTGACCCTTGCCGGCAATGGCCAGGACGTCGCCGGCCTCCAGCAGCGCCACGCCTGCGCGGATGGCCGCCCGGCGGTCGCCGACCTCGCGGGCGCCCGGCGCCGCGGCGAGAATGGCTGCGCGGATCGCGGCGGGGTCTTCGGAGCGGGGGTTGTCGTCGGTGACAATGGCGATGTCCGCCAGCCGCGCGGCGATCTCGCCCATGATCGGACGCTTGCCCGCGTCCCGGTCGCCGCCGGCCCCGAAGACGGCGATCAGCTTGCCCTGCACATGAGGCCGCAGGGCCTTGAGCAGGGTTTCCAGCCCGTCGGGGGTGTGGGCGTAGTCGACATAGACCTCGCCGCCGCGCGGGCCGGTTCCGACCCGCTGCATCCGCCCCGGCGCGCCGTCGAGGCTTTCCAGAGCCTGGAAGACCGCCGCGGGATCCTCTCCGGCGGCGATGCAGAGGCCGGCGGCGATCAGGGCGTTGTCCGCCTGGAAGTCGCCAGCGAGCGGAAGCCGGACCGTGAAGGTCTGGCCCTGATGGCCGATCGTCAGGGTCTGTCCTTCGGGCGTCAGGACGCGGTCAAGCAGCCGCAATCCCTCGCCGGCAACGCCGGTCGAAACGATCGTGTGGCCGTGGCCGCTGGCGGCGGCGGCGAAGGCCGGAAAGGCGTCGCTGTCGGCGTTGAGCACGGCGGTGGATCCGCTGGGCAGCAGGGTCTCGAACAGCCGCAACTTGGCGGCCCGGTAGGCGCCCATGGTGCCGTGATAGTCGAGGTGATCCTGTGTGAAGTTGGTGAACCCGGCGGCGGTCAGGGTCACGCCGTCCAGGCGTCGCTGGTCGATCCCGTGCGAGGAGGCCTCGAGGGCGACATGGGTGACGCCCATCCGCGCCATCCGGCTCATCAGCTCGGCGACGTCGGCCGCGTCCGGCGTGGTCAGACCCGGCGGCGTCAGGGATTCGTCCGGCCCGCCCGGCGTCGAGACCACCACCCCCAGGGTCCCCATGCTTGCGGCCTTGTGACCGAGGGCGCGGAACATCTGGCGGCAGAAGGTGGCGATGGAGGTCTTGCCGTTGGTGCCGGTGATGGCGACGCAGGTCGCCGGCTGACGCCCCCAGAACCGGGCCGCCGCCAGGGCGTAGGCCCGTCGCAGATCGCCCGCATGGACCACCGGCACGGCCAGGCCCCCGACCTCCTCGGGCGCCAGCACCGCGGCGGCCCCCGCCTCAAGGGCCTTGGGGATGAAGCTGCGGCCGTCGGCCTGCGATCCGGGCAGGGCCGCGAACAGGAAGCCCGGCCGGACCTTGCGACTGTCGGCGGTGACGCCGGTGATCTCCGGATCAGGCGAGATCGGCCGGGCGATGATGTCGCTGAGCAAGGTCACAGGGCGGGCCTCGGGCGGACGGCGGCAATGTCGAACTGGGTGCGTTCCATCTGGCGCGGAACGCCCAGGAACCGGGCGCTGCGATCGATCACCCGGCCCACCGCAGGCGCGGCGACAAGGCCGCCGGTCCGGGCGCCGCCGGTCGGCTCGTCCAGCAGGACCAGGACGAAATAGCGCGGCGCCTCGATCGGGCCTTCCGTCGGGAAGACGGCGGCGAAGGAGGCGACCTGGCGGGTGTTGCTGTAGCCGCGGATGGCGGGGTCGTATTTTTCGCCGGTGCCGGTCTTGCCGCCGACCGACAGGCCGATGGCGTCGGCCTTGCGCCCGGTCCCCTCGACGACATTGCCCCGCATGATCTTCAGCATGGCCCTGGAGGTGTCGACCGAGACGACCCTGGGCGCCTCGCCCTGATAGCCTGTCGGCCGCTTGAGGATGGTCAGGGGCACCAGCGTGCCGCCGTTGAGCAGGCAGCCCATGGCCTGGGCCAGCGCCAGCGGGGTGACATTGATGCCGTGACCAAAGGAAACACTGGCCAGGGCGTCGTCGTTCCAGTCGCGGGGGGTCAGCGGCTGGGCGGTCTCGAAGATTTCCAGCTGCGGCCGCCGGGTCAGGCCCAGGGCGTCGTAGTAGGACTTCAGCTTGTCAACCCCGATGCCCAGCGCCAGCTTGGCGGTGCCGATGTTGGAGCTGTGGTTGAACACCTCGCCCAGCGTCAGGATGCGGTTGGTGCCGTGATAGTCGTGGATGGTGCGATAGCCCATCTTCAGCGGCGTGCGGGCGTCATAGGTGGAATCGAGGTTGGCGATGCCGGTGTCGAGCCCGATGGCCACGGTGAAGGCCTTGAAGGTCGAGCCCATCTCGTAGAGCTGGGCGGTCGCGCGGTTCTTGCGCTCGTCCTCGCTGAACTTGCTGGCTCGGTTGGGATCGAACTCCGGCAGGCTGGCCATGGCGATGATCTCGCCGGTGTGGATGTTGGTCACCAGCCCGACCGCGCCCTTGGGATGGAACTCTGCCACGGCGTTGGCCAGCTCTTCCTCCAGCGCCGCCTGCACTCGCACATCGATCGACAGGGCGACCGGCTGGTTGTTGAGATAGCCGTCGCGAAGCTGGTCCTGCAGACCGCGCTCGGCTCCCTGCAGGCCCTTGCCCCACGGGTCGGCGAACCCGACCAGATGCGCCGCCAGGGGGCCCATCGGATAGATGCGGCGCGGCGTTTCCTCAAAGCTGATCCCCGGCAGGCCAAGGTCATGGATGCTGTCGCGGACGTCGGGGGTCAGCCCCTCGACCAGGACCCGGCGCTTGCGGCCGTCCATCACGTCATTGAACTTGGACGCCTTGAGGCCGGGCACGCGGGTCAACAGCGCCTTGCGGGTCTCGGCCCGGTTCCAGACGTCGGCCGGATCGAGAAACAGGCTGTAGTGGGTAAGGTTGACCGCCAGCAGCTGGCCGTTGCGATCCACCAGGTCGGCCTTGGCGGTCAGAGGCAGGCTTCCGCCTCCCCGATGCTTGCCGGCGTCGGAGAAGACGGCGGCGAAGATCGCGCCGCCGCCGATCATGCCGAACAGGACCGCGAAGAAGACCAGCACCACCAGTATCCGCACCCGGGCGTCATCCTCGGGCCGGCCCGAGGCCTTGGCGCGCTCGAAGGCGTGCTCGATCTTCCAAAGCCAGTCGATGGCCCAGCGGATCACCCGCGGATAGCGATGGGGCGACAGATTGGCCAGGCTCATTGACCGGTCTCCGCGGGGTCAGGCCCGAGTTTGGCGGCGGCGTTGATCTCGGCGACCACGGGACCGTCCTCCTCGACGATCTCGGGCCCGCGCGCGGCGGGCGTCGCCACCGGCCCCGCCGGGGTAGCGCCGACGGCGACCGCATGCAGGCTTTCGATATCGCCCTCGCGGGTCGCCGACAGCGGCCCCATGCCCAGCACGCTCTTGGCCAGCCGCTGCAGCCGCTCGGGCTGCTCGAGGTGCGCCACCTCGGCCTTGAGCAGGCGGATACGCTTGTCTTCCTCACGGATGTTGCGCTCGGTGCGGGCGATCTCGCGCACTTCCCGGCCCGCGTAGGCCTTGGCCAGGTTGACCACCAGCGCCAGCACCGCCAGGGCGGCGAAGGCGAGGATGTTGATGGTGCGAAATCCGCGAGTGCGGTGATTGAACAGCGCGGCGATCATGCGGCGGCGCTCCAGACGGGGGCGTCGGTGCGCACCGCCGCCCGCAGCTTGGCCGACCGGGAGCGCGGGTTGACCGCCGACTCCGCCTCGCTGGCCTGACGGGCGCCGTTGAAGATCAGCCTGAACGAGGCGGGCGCGCCGGCCTCGCGCGGGGGCGCGTGGCGCGAACCCCCAGGGGTCCGGCCCGAGCGTTCGGCCAGGAAGGCCTTGACGATGCGGTCTTCGAGCGAATGGAAGGTGACCACGGCGATGCGTCCGCCCGGCTTGAGCACCCGCTCCGCCGCGACCAGACCCGCTTCCAGCTCGCTGAGCTCCTCGTTCACCGCGATGCGCAGTCCCTGGAAGCTCTTCGTCGCCGGATGGGTCTTGGCGCCGCGCCGGCCACCCAGCGCCCGCTCGATCACCTCGGCCAGGTCCAGGGTGCGGGTGAAGGGTTGCTCGGCGCGGCGGCGCAGGATGAAGCTGGCGACACGGCGGCTTTCCCGCTCCTCGCCATAGACAAAGAAGATCCGCGCCAGCTCTTCCTTGTCCAAGCTGTTGACCAGATCGGCGGCGGTCGGACCATCGGCGCCCATGCGCATGTCCAACGGGCCGTCGCGCATGAAGGAAAAGCCGCGATCCGCCTCGTCCAGCTGCATCGACGAGACGCCCAGATCGAGAGTGACGCCGTCGACGGAGGCCTCGCCCAGCGCGTCGGCCATGGTGGAGAAGCGATCCTCGATCAGGCGAAAGCGCCCCTCGGCCTCCAGGGGCGCGGCAAAGCGGCGGGCGGTGGGGTCGCGGTCAAAGGCCACGACCGAGGCGCCGCTGGCCAGGATGGCGCGGCTGTAGCCGCCGGCGCCGAAGGTGCCGTCTACATGGGTTTCGCCGGGTTTCGCCGAAAGGGCGTCCAGCACCTCCGGCAACATGACCGAGATGTGGGGCGCCTGCGGCGGGGTCATTCGGCCTGCCCCAGCTTCCGCGCCCGCTGGGCCGCCCTCAGCGCCGCCAGCCCCTCTCGCGCGCCCTCCCGGGCCGCCGATCGCCGCGCCTGAAACGCCTCCCGCGACCAGATCTGGAAACGCTCGCCAAGCCCGACGATCACCACCCAGTCGGTCAGGCCGAACTGGTCGCACAGGGCCGCCGGCAGGGTGATCCGGCCCGCGTCGTCGAAGGCCATCCTGGCCAGCCCGCCATGGATGGAAAACTCCAGGTCGGACCGCAGCGGGTCGCCGAAGGGCAGCTCGTCGATCACCGCCTGGTAACGATCGAACAACGCCTTGCCGCCACCCTCGATGCAGTCGAACTCGATGGAAGGAAAACAGAAGACCCCGTCGAACATTCCCGACAGGGCGGCGCGGAACTCCATCGGCACCCCGAGGCGCCGTTTCGCATCCAGCTGTTTCTCGAAGGTCGAGAAGAACACCGCGCCCCTGCCCTGTTCGTCCCGAAGGACCAGCCCGCAAACCACCCCGGCGCAATGCCGCGCTCAGTGATTTTGGGTTAACATGGGACCGACCGGGAAACAATGGGACGCAATGCCTCAGAGAAAGATTCACCGCAGATTCAAGGCGATTGTTTGGCTGTTTGGTTAATGAATCTGAACCGTCAACAGAACATACATGGAACCTGTTAAGTATTGTGGGGATTGTCCGCCGGACAGCGGCCTTTGACAGAGCTCGAATTCGGGTATGGGCGAAATGGATCAGATGGCCTGTAAGCCGGGTTCTGTTCCCGCCCCCGAAAGGGCGGGC
>JAHBYC010000073.1 GCA_019636175.1 Caulobacter sp.
ACGCAGATCGCCCTCGACGGTGAAGTCGCGGTCGATGGTCTCGCGGATCTGCAAGACTTCGGCGTCGGACAGGGCGTTCACCCGGCGGGCGTCTTCGATGCCAACCTTGGTGACGATGTCCCTGGCGGCCCGGGGGCCGATGCCATGGATATACTGCAGCGCGATGACGACGCGCTTGTTCGACGGAATATTGACGCCTGCGATACGGGCCACGTCCAGCTCTCTCTTCAGTTGCGCCCGGCGGGCACACGCAAAACGAAACGCGACACGCCCGGCCCCTCGGAAAAGAGCCGGTGAGAGTCGCGTCATTCGCGGAAACGAAGCGTTATAAGCAACGTTTTGTTTCCGTCAATGCCATAGGCGAATGAATCCGCCCCGACACAATGGCTACGCCTGGACCTCGTCCAATGAAGCCGCGATCGACGCGGCCACCTCGTCCATGGTCCCCATGCCGTCCACTTCGCGAAGCCGGCCGGTGCGCTCATAGTAGGGCAGCAACGGCGCGGTCTGGGCGTTGTAGGCGGCCAGGCGGGTCTTGAAGGTTTCCGGATTGTCGTCCGGTCGCCCCTGTTGTTCGAATCGCCCGGTCACCCGGGCGAGCAGTTCGGGTTCATCCACCAGCAGGCGGACGATCCGATCGATTCGGTTGCCGCGGCCTTCCAGCATGGCGTCCAGGGCTTGCGCCTGGGCCACCGTGCGGGGAAAGCCGTCGAAGATGGCGCCGCCGGCGGCTTCGGCCTCGGGCAGGCGCTCCTCGATCAGCGCGATCACGATCTCATCCGGCACCAGGTCGCCCCGGGCCATGATGTCCTTCACCTTCAGACCCAGCTCCGAGCCGGCGGCGATCGCCGCGCGGAGCATGTCGCCGGTCGACAGCTGGACCATGCCGCGGCCATCAACCAGCTTCTTGGCCTGGGTGCCCTTGCCGCATCCGGGCGGCCCGAACAGGATCAGGTTCATCGTCGAAGGCCTCCCCTGCCCTCTTATCTCTTGCCGCCGCGCAGCTTGGACTTCTTGATGAGCCCTTCGTACTGGTGCGCCAGCAGGTGCGACTGGATCTGGGCGACCGTGTCCATGGTCACCGAAACGACGATCAGGATCGAGGTCCCGCCCAGGGCCCGGGCCTGTCCGGGCGCTCCGGTAAAGCCGACCAGCAGCTCGGGCACAAGACAGACGGCGGCGATATAGGCCGCGCCGATCACCGTCAGACGGGTCAGGACATAGTCCAGATATTCCGCCGTGCGCTTGCCGGGGCGAATGCCGGGCAGGAAGCCGCCGTACTTGCGGAGGTTCTCGGCCGTGTCGTCCGGATTGAACACGATGGAGGTGTAGAAGAAGCAGAAGAAGATGATCAGCGC
Organism: Caulobacter sp.; assembly: GCA_019636175.1. Lineage (GTDB taxonomy): Bacteria > Pseudomonadota > Alphaproteobacteria > Caulobacterales > Caulobacteraceae > Caulobacter. The sequence continues at coordinate 1,359 of JAHBYC010000073.1, forward strand.
GCCGTACACCACCATATAGACCGGCTGGCCGTGCTGCAGCTGGCGGGTCACTTCCGGAAGCCACTGGGCCCAGGCGGGAAGCGTGTCGGGCTTGATGAAACCGGCCGCCGTCGCCGGCAGCAACAGCAGCGACGAGGCGAAGATCGGCGGGATGACCCCGGCCGTGTTGATCTTCAGCGGCAGGAAGCTGGACTCGCCGCCCATCATCCGGTTGCCGACCTGGCGCTTGGGATACTGCACCAGCAGGCGACGCTGCGACCGCTCCATGAAGACGATGGCGCCGACGACGACCACGGCCATGATGGCCAGGCCGAAGGGCACGGCGACGCTGATCGCGCCGACCTGGGCCTTCTCCAGGAGCTGGCCAAGGTTCATCGGCAGAGCGGCGACGATGCCGGCGAAGATGATCAGCGAGACGCCGTTGCCGACGCCGCGCGCGGTGATCTGTTCGCCCAGCCACATCAGGAACATGGTGCCGCCGGTCAGGCCGACGATGGTCGAGATGATGAAGACAACGCCCGGCACCGCCACGACGCCCGGGTTTGCCTGCAGCGAGAAGGCGATGCCCGCCGACTGGAACAGGGCCAGGGCCACGGTCAGGTAGCGGGTGTACTGGTTCAGCTGCTTTCGGCCGGCCTCGCCGCCTTCCTTGCGCAGCTTCTCCCACGGCGGATACACCGAGCCCATCAGCTGCACGATGATCGAGGCGCTGATGTAGGGCATGACGTTCAGGGCGAAGATGGCCATCCGCTCGACGGCGCCGCCGCTGAACATGTTGACCATCCCCAGGATGCCCTGGGTCTGTTGCTGGAAGGTCTGCTGGAAGATCTCGGAGTTGATGCCCGGGATCGGGATGTAGGTCCCGATGCGGTAGACGATCAACGCTCCGAGGGTAAACCAGATACGCTTGTGCAGCTCCGTCGCCTTCTGGAAGGCGCCGAAGTTCATGTTTGCGGCTAGCTGTTCGGCGGCCGAGGCCATCGACAATCCCCTGACTCAGATGAGGCCATCAGATAGGGGCCCGGAAACCATTCCGCGACCCCTAAAATGACGACAGGCCGATCAGGCCTCGGCTTCAGCCTTGGCCGGGCGGGTCACGGTGACGCTGCCGCCGGCCTTTTCGACCGCCGCGATGGCGCTGGGGGTGGCCGCGTAGACGGTCAGGTTCAGGGCGGTCTTCAGCTCGCCCTTGCCCAGCAGCTTCACGCCGTCCTTGGCCCGGCGGATGATGCCGGCGGCCAGCAGAACGTCGGTGTCGACGGCCTTCTTGGCGTCAAGCTTGCCGGCCGCGACGGCCTGTTCCAGGCGCCACAGGTTCACTTCGGCGAAGGACTTGGCGAAGGGATTGTTGAAGCCGCGCTTGGGCATGCGCATGTGCAGCGGCATCTGGCCGCCCTCGAAACCGGCGATGGCGACGCCGGTCCGCGCCTTCTGACCCTTGACGCCGCGGCCGCCGGTCTTGCCCTTGCCCGAACCCGGGCCGCGACCGATGCGCATGCGGTTCTTGGTGGAGCCTTCGCTCGGCGCCAGTTCATTCAGCTTGGTCATATGCCTCTCCTAAAGAGATCTGCGCCCGGACCTGGTCCGGACTCGGCTTTTGATGATGGGAAAGCGCCCTCTCCCGTGAGGAAGAGGGCGTTTAAAGGGTCTATTCGACCACTTCAACCATGTGGTGGACCTTGGCGATCATCCCGCGGACGGCGGGGGTGTCTTCCAGGGTCGCGACGCGGCCAAGCTTGTTCAGCTTGAGGCCCGCGAGCGTGGCCCGCTGGATGGCGTTCCGACGGATCGGGCTGCCGGTCTGGCGGACGGTGACGGTTTTCTTCTCAGCCATGGTTTAGCCCTCGACAGCTTCCGGAGCCGAGGCCCCGTCGGCGCGGCGCGACAGCACATCGCTGACCTTCTTGCCGCGCTTGGCGGCAATCTGGCGGGGCGAGGACTGAACCTTCAGCGCTTCAAAGGTGGCGCGCACCATGTTGTAGGGGTTGGACGAGCCGGTCGACTTGCCGACCACGTCCTGGACGCCCAGGGTTTCCAGAACCGCGCGCATCGGACCGCCGGCGATGATGCCGGTGCCGGGAGGCGCCGAGCGGACCATCACCTTGCCGGCGCCCCAACGGCCGTTGCCGTCGTGGTGCAGGGTGCGGGATTCACGCAGCGGGACGCGGATCATCGACTTCTTGGCCTCTTCGGTGGCCTTGCGGATGGCTTCCGGCACTTCACGCGCCTTGCCATGACCGAAGCCCACGCGGCCCTTCTGGTCGCCGACGACCATCAGGGCGGCGAAGCTGAAGCGACGGCCGCCCTTCACGGTGGCGGCGACACGGTTGATGTGCACCAGCTTTTCGACGATGTCGCTATCGGGACCCTCTTCCTGGGGCCGGTCGCGGCGGTCGCGGCGGTCGCCACGTTGTTGTTCACGAGCCATGATCGATCCTTAGAAGTTCAGGCCGGCTTCACGCGCGGCGTCAGCCAGCGCCTTGATCCGGCCGTGAAAGATGTGACCGCCGCGGTCGAAAACGACGTCCTTGACGCCCTTTTCGATGGCGCGCTCGGCGACCAGCTTGCCCACCTTCGCGGCGGCGTCCTTGTCAGCGCCCTTGGCCTTGCCTTCACCCTCGAGGGTGGAGGCCGAGGCCAGGGTCACGCCGCGCTCATCGTCGATGACCTGGGCGTAGATGTTCTTGGACGACCGGAAGACGGTCAGGCGGGGACGGCCGTTGGCGACCGCCTTGAGGCGGTTGCGGACACGGACCGCGCGGCGCTTGGTGATTTCAGTTGGCGTGAGCGGCATGGCTTACTTCTTCTTGCCTTCCTTGCGGCGGACCTTCTCGCCGGCATAGCGCACGCCCTTGCCCTTGTAGGGCTCCGGCGGACGGATGCGGCGGATCTTCGCGGCGATTTCACCAACCGCCTGCTTGTCGATCCCGCTGATCTTGATTTCAGTCTGCTTGGGGACGGCGAAGGTCACGCCTTCCGGCGGCGCGACGTCGACGTCATGGCTGAACCCGAGCTGCAGCGACAGGGCGTTGCCCTTCAGCGCGGCGCGGTAGCCGACCCCGACCAGCTCGAGCGTCTGCTCGAAGCCTTCGGTGACGCCCTGGACCATGTTGGCCAACAGGGTGCGCGACAGGCCCCACATCGACCGGGCCCGGGGGCTGTCGTCGCGGGGGGCCAGCGTCAGCTCGCCATTCTCGTGGGAGATCACGACGTCGTCGATCACCGTCCAGGACAGCTGTCCCTTCGGGCCTTTGACCGACACCGTCTGGCCGTCGAGCGTGAGCGTCACGCCAGACGGGATCGCGATGGGCTTCTTTCCGATCCGGGACATCTTAGTAGACCCTGCAGAGGACTTCGCCGCCAACGTTGGCGTCACGCGCCGCGTTGTCGGACATGACGCCCTTGGGCGTCGACAGGATCGAGATCCCGAGGCCGTTCTTGATCGGCTTCAGGTCCTTGATCGCGCTGTAGACCCGGCGACCGGGCTTGGACACGCGGGCGATTTCCGCGATGACCGGCTGGCCGTCGAAGTACTTCAGCTCGATCTCGAATTCCGGGAACGCGCCCGGCTTCTCGACCAGCGAATAGCCGCGGATGTAGCCTTCGTCGGCCAGGACATCCAGGACGCGCGCGCGGAGCTTCGACGCGGGCGTCGAGACCTTGCCGCGCTTGCGCATGGCGGCGTTCTTGATACGGGCGATCAGATCGCTCAGGGGATCGTTCATCGACATCTGATGGTCCTCACCAGCTCGACTTGACGAGGCCGGGGATCTGGCCCTGGGAGCCAAGCTCCCGCAGCGCGATCCGGCTCATCTTGAGCTTGCGATAGTAGGCGCGGGGGCGCCCGGTGACCTCACACCGGTTACGGATGCGGGTCGCGGAAGAGTTGCGCGGCAACTTGGCCAGCTTGAGACGCGCCTCGAAGCGCTCCTCCAGCGGAAGGCTTTCGTCGTTGGCCTGCCTCTTCAGTTCGGCGCGCTTGGCGGCGAGCTGCTTGACGAGGGCCTTGACCATCTCGTTGCGGTTTACGGCGCTTTTCTTAGCCATGGTGTGCTTTCCTTCCCGCTTACGAGGTGAACGGGAATTTGAACTCTTTCAGGAGAGCCTTGGCTTCCTGATCGGTCCGGGCCGTGGTGCAGACGATGATGTCCATGCCCCACATCTGATCGATTTCGTCGTAGTTGATCTCCGGGAACACGATGTGCTCCTTCAGACCCATCGCGTAGTTGCCACGACCATCGAAGCTGGTGCCGTTGAGGCCCCGGAAGTCCTTCACCCGCGGCAGCGCGATGGTGATCAGACGGTCGAGGAACTCGTACATGCGGTCCGAGCGCAGGGTCACCTTGGCGCCGACGGTCATGCCTTCGCGCAGCTTGAACTGGGCGACCGACTTGCGGGCCTTGGTCGGCATCGGCTTCTGGCCGGTGATCGCCGCCAGGTCCTTCATGGCCGCGGTGGCCTTCTTGGAGTCCGCGACGGCCTCGCCGATGCCCATGTTCACGACGATCTTGTCGAGCTTGGGGATCTGCATCTCGTTGGTGTAGCCGAACTGCTCCTTCATCACGGCGCGGATGCGCTCGCGATATTCGGACTTCAGCCGGGGCGTGTAAGCCTGCTCAGCCATTGATCACCTCACCGGTCGTCTTGGCGAACCGCACCTTCTTGTCGCCCTCGACGCGGAAGCCGACGCGGGTCGGCTTGCCGTTGCCGTCGACGATCGCGACGTTCGAGACGTGAAGCGGCGCTTCCTTGTTCTTGATGCCGCCCTGGGGATCGCCCTGGGTCGGTTTGGTGTGGCGCTGGGCGATGTTGATACCGCCGACCACCACGCGATTTTCCTTGGGCAGGACGCTGGAGACCGTGCCGGTCTTGCCCTTGTCCTTGCCGGTCAGGACGACGACGCGGTCGCCTTTCTTGATCTTCGCGGCCATTACAGCACCTCCGGCGCCAGGCTGATGATCTTCATGTGGTTCTTGGCGCGGAGCTCGCGCGGAACCGGTCCGAAGATCCGGGTGCCGATGGGCTCGGCCTGCTTGTTGACGATCACCGCCGCGTTCTTGTCGAAGCGGATCACCGAACCGTCCTTGCGCTTGATGGCCGAGGACGTGCGGACCACGATGGCCTGCAGCACGTCACCCTTCTTCACGCGGCCGCGCGGGATAGCTTCCTTCACGGAGACGACGATCTTGTCTCCGACGTGTGCGTAGCGGCGCTTGGCCCCGCCCAGCACCTTGATGCACATGACCCGGCGGGCGCCCGAATTGTCGGCGACGTCCAGGTTAGTTTGCATCTGGATCATGGTTCAAACCTTCCAGATTTAAGCGGAAGCCTTGGGAAGCACTTCCCAGGTCTTCAGCTTGGACTTCGGCGCGCACTCGATGATGCGAGCCATCTCGCCGGCCTTGTAGGCGTTGGCCTCATCGTGAGCGTGGTACTTCTTCGACCGACGAACGGTCTTCTTCAGAACGGGGTGCAGGATGGTCCGCTCGACCTTCACCACCACCGTCTTGTCGCCCTTGTCGGAGACGACAAGGCCTTCGAGGATACGTTTGGGCATCTTGTCTCTCCCTACGCCGCCTGCTTGGTGCGGAGCACGGTCTTGATGCGAGCGATGTCCTTGCGGATCTCGTTCACGCGGTGGGTCTTCTCAACCTGGCCGGTGGCCGCCTGGAAGCGCAGGTTGAACTGCTCCTTCTTCAGGTTCAGCAGGCTTTCGGCCAGTTGGTCGGGCGTCATCGCCCGGATTTGATCGATCTTCATCTCTAGTGCTCCGCGCCAACGCCGGCGTCGATGCGCGTGACGATGCGGGTCTTGATCGGCAGCTTGGCGGCGCCGAGCTTGAGCGCATCACGGGCGATATCGTCGGCGACACCGTCGATCTCGAACATGATCCGGCCGGGGTGAACCCGGGCGGCCCAGTAGTCCACCGCGCCCTTGCCCTTGCCCATACGGACTTCGGCGGGCTTGTCGGTTACCGGCAGGTCCGGGAAGATCCGGATCCAGACGCGGCCCTGGCGCTTCATGTGGCGGGTGATCGCGCGGCGGGCCGCTTCGATCTGACGGGCGGTGATGCGCTCCGGCTCGACGGCCTTGAGACCGTAGGAGCCGAAGTTCAGCAGGGTGCCGCCCTTCGCCGTGCCGTGGATACGGCCCTTGAAGGCCTTCCGGTACTTGGTTTTCTTCGGTGACAGCATGTCAGTTACGCCTCAGCTCCACGGCCGCCACGGTCGCCGCGATCGCGACGCGGGCCACGGGGGCCGCGGTCGTCACGGTCACGTCCGCCGCCCTCGCCGGCCGGGCCGGACTCGCTCGACAGACGCTTGTCCTGCGCCATGGGATCGTGC
>JAHBYC010000074.1 GCA_019636175.1 Caulobacter sp.
CGGGCGATCCGTCGTAGATCCCCGGGCGCGTCATGACGTCGCCGCCGACGCGATCCTCGCACGCCGCGATCGCGAGGGCTGCGGCCGCTGCTCCCGCCGCGCAGGCGGCGATCCCGGGCCACGAGGCGAGGCGTCGGCGAGGCACGCACCAGATATAGCGAGGCGAAAAGTGACCACAAAGAGCGCGTTTGCTCCCCGAGGCGGCGCGCGGGGCCTTCGTTACGCCTTCGTGACGCGCCTGAAAGCTGGTCCTTTCGCGCCGCTGTTGGTGTAAGGTCCGGCCCTATGAAGATCCTCGGGAAATCGACCGGCGCCGCGGCCGTCATCGCGGTGGCCATCGGCCTCTCCGCGGTCCCGGCGTACGCGCAGCTCGCGCCGACGGGCACCGGTCCGACCGCACCTCCCGCAGCCAAGCCGGCCGCGCCCGCGCAGCCCGCGGCGAAGCCCGCCGATCCGAAGGCGCTCCTCGCGTCGGGAGAGAAGAAGCTCAAGGCCAACGACTTCGCGGGCGCCCTCGCGGACTTCGAAGCGTCGAACGCGGCCAAGCCCACGCCCGAGGCCGAGCGCTTCATCGGCCTGAGCCAAGACAAGCTCGGCAAGTTCACCGAGGCGCTCGCCGCCTACGAGCGCTTCCTCGCCAACGTCCCCGCCAACATGAAGGCGCAGGGCGAAGAGGCGAAGAAGCGCGTCGAAGAGATCAAGGCGATGCCGGGCAAGGTGCAGCTCGAGACGACGCCGGCGGGCGCGGCGATCCTCGTCGACGCGGCGAGCGATCCGAACGCGGCGCCGCTCCCGCAGACCACGCCGACCGAGATCGAGCTCAAGCCGGGCAAGCACACGATCAAGCTCACCGTCGAGGGCTACGAGCCGCTCGAGAAGGAGATCGACGTCGCCGGCGGCTCGAAGGCGGACCTGAAGCTCGAGCTCACGAAGAAGCCCGAGCCTCCGCCTCCGCCTCCGCCCCCGCCTCCGGAAGGCGCCCGGACGCTGGTGGGCACGGCGGCCGGCGAGACCATCGAGGGCGATGGCCGCGATGAGCTGATCCAGGGCCTCGGCGGTCATGACACCCTGTATGGCAATGGCGGCAACGACCGGCTGGAAGGCGGGGACGGCAACGACCGTCTCTATGGCGGCGATGGGGACGACGTGCTGGTTGGCGGGGCGGGGACAGACACCCTGACCGGCGCCGCGGGCGCGGATGTGTTCGTCATGGCGCCGGGCTCGGCGGGTAACACCGTCACCGACTTCGTTCAGGGCGAGGACCTGCTCGATATTTCGGCCTACGGCGGCTATGTGCGGATAGCCCAGCTGGTCAGCGGCGCGCGCATCGTCTTCGCCGACGGCGCCTACCTGAGCCTCAACGGCATCCAGGCGGCGGATCTGACGGAGGCCGACTTCATCACCGGCGCGGCGGCCATTCCGGCGACCGAAGGTGGTGAGTCGATCAAGGATCAGGGTTCGCACGATGAGGGCTGGCTGTTGCTGTAGTCAGGCTGTCGGCGCAAAACGGAGCGACAATCGCGAACCGATGGATCGGTCCGGGGTCGAGGAAGTTTGCCATCCATGAAACAGCACATCCCCAACATCCTGACCCTTGGCCGGCTGGTCCTGACCCTGGCGGTGTTCCTGGCGCTCTGCGCCGCGGCGTTGGGCTATTGTGACGCCCTGACCGTCTTTGGCTTCGCCTTCTGGGGCTTCGTCGTCGCCGCCGTGACCGACTTCTTCGACGGCTGGCTGGCCAGGATGTGGAAGGTCGAAAGCCTCGCCGGCGCCATCCTCGACCCCATCGCCGACAAGGTGCTGGTGGCGGGCGCGGTGGTGGGTCTGGCGGCCAATGGCGACCAGACGGCGGCCCTGGCCGGTGGTCTGATCCTGTTCCGGGAGTTTTCCATCAGCGCCCTTCGCGAGGTGCTGGCGCCGCGCGGCCTTCGGCTCCCGGTCACGCTGCTGGCCAAGTGGAAAACGACGCTGCAGCTGATCGCCCTCGCCGCGGCTCTGCTGCGCCTGACGTCGCCGGACTGGATGACCGACCCGGTCAGCCTCGGCGTCGATGTGGCGCTGTGGCTGGCCGCCGTGGTGACGGTCTGGACGGGGATCGAATACGGCCTGGCCGCCCGCAAGGCGCTGAAGGCGGCCGGCTGATCATTCCGCGGCCAGCAGACGAGGCGGCGCCTCGTCTTCCTCGACGGCCGACTCATCGGTCGGTCCAAACAGCAGCCAGTCGGTCTCGACCTCGCGATCAAGCTGCATCAGCCGCATCAGCATGCAGGGACCCAATGCCTGTAGGATCATCATCGCCTCCGGGACTCGATAAACGCAAGTGAGAATGACTCGCAATTAAGGTCGAGGCAAGGCGGGCCCTCATCCGGGCGTCAGGACATGGGTTCAGGGGGCGGGCTCGGCTCCGGCAGCGGGATGAATTCGTCATGGTCCAGGTCGGGCAGCTTCATGCGGCCGGCCTTCCAGTCGGCCCGGGCCTGGTCGATCCGCTCCTTTGACGAGGAGACGAAATTCCAGTCGATGAAGCGCGGACCCACCGGCTCTCCGCCCAGAAGCATGACCCTGGACGCCTCCAGCGCCTTTACCGCCACGGTGTCGCCGGGCTTGAACACCACCATCTGGCCGGTCCCGATGGTCCGGCCGTCGATTTCCACCGAGCCCCTGGCGACGTAGGCGGCGCGTTCGGGATATTCGGCGGGCAGGGCGGCCGTGGCGCCGGCGGCCAGCTCCCAGTGGACATAGAACAGAGGCGAGAAGACCGGCGCCTTCGCCTCGACGCCAAAGGCCTTGCCCGCGACCAGCCGGGCCGACATGCCGCCGCCTTCATAGAAGGGCAGTTCGCTGTCCCCCTCATGATGGCTGAACGCCGGTGCGACCTCCTCGGCCTCGGTTGGCAGGGCCAGCCAGGTCTGGATGCCGTCCATCCGCCCGCCATGGGCGCGCAGGTCCTCGAAGCGTTCGGAATGGGTGATGCCGCTGCCGGCGGTCATCCAGTTGACCTCGCCCGGGCGGATAACGATCTCGCTGCCCAGGCTGTCGCGGTGGGTCATGGCCCCGTCGAACAGATAGCTGAGCGTCGACAGGCCGATGTGGGGGTGGGGTCGCACATCGACATTGCCGGGAAAGCCCGGCTGGAAGTCGGCTGGCCCCATGTGATCGAAGAAGATGAAGGGGCCGACCATCTGGTGCGGTGCGTAGGGCAGCACGCGACCAATCTCGAAGCCGCCCAGATCCTTGCGCCGCTGGTCGATGACGAGTTCGATCATTCCATCCTCCGGGTCCGGGTTGCTGACTGCCAAGATGGCGCCGATCCGGCCCGCCGCAAGGCCGGGGCCCTATTTGCGTTCGTAGAGGGTGACGATCAGGCCGCGCGCGATGGCGTGGCGGTGCAACAGATTGCGCACCGCCGCCCGACCCGGCGTCGCGCTCAGGCCGGACGGCGCGTCAAGCGCGTAGATCTGGGCCGCGTAGTGGTGCGGGCCGTGGCCTGGCGGTGGATCCGGCGGCAGATAGCCAAGGTCGGTCTTGTCGTGCCGTTCATGATGCGGCGGGAAAGGGCCCTGGCGGGTCTCGATCTCGCCGGTCGCGAGGCGCCCGTCGCGGGGTGGAAGGTCCATGACCAGAGTGTGGATCAGCGGCGTCGGCGTCGGGCTGTCGGCGTCCTCAAGGATCAGCAACAGCGACCGGGCCTCCGGGGGAACGCCACGCCAGCAAAACGGCGGCGACAGTCCCTTGCCGTCGGCGGTGAACAGGCGCGGCAGGGTCGGGCCGTCGAAGGCAGCGCTTTCGAGCGTCAGGCTCTCGGGGACGTCCTTGAGCGCGGGATCATTGTAGAGAAGTTGGTCCAGCCCCGGCCGGATGCCGGCGATGGCGTGGCCAACGATGGTGGGTAGTTTCTTGAACATCCGACGAAGCGCTCCTCGAACACAAACCCCCCAATCGGTTCCGGGTTCAATGACCGGGCAGGGGGGCGGTCAGGATGGCGGCGTCCCTGGCCGCATGGCCCGCCACGGGTTTGCCATCGGCGCCGAAGCCGGACCATCCGCCCTGACCGATAAAGGCGGCTCCGCCCGGCGAGGCGGCGCCGAGAGTCATGTCCTCGATGGCGTCCTGGTTGGCGGCCAATACCGTCAGATCCTCGATCTCGCGACAGTCGGGACGCATCCGCAGCAGCATCACCCTTTGCGGCGAGACGCCGTTCTGGGTGGCGACAACCGCCAAGGGCAGCGGGCTTGCATTGCGGGTATGGAAGTCGAAAGACACGGCAAACAGGCCGTCCGTCCCGGCCAGCGCCGCCTTCAGGCCACCGACCGGGGTGAGGGTCATCTGTTTCAGGTCGAGGCGGTGCAGGCCGGTTGAGTAGTCGGCGATCAGCAGGGTGTCCGGACCGCAGGCGACCATGCCCTGCGGCGAGCGCATCTCGTTGGTCTGGAACAGCAGCTCCAGCGCCGTTCCGCCCTTCGGCAGGCGGTAGAGGCCGGCGCCGAGCGCATCACTGACATAGACGGCGCCGTCGGCGCCCAGCGCCACGTCGCCAAGCTGTCGGGTCTTGTCGTCGGCGGGCAGGGGGTATCTCGCCAGCAAGGCGCCGCTCGAAAGGTCGATCTTCAACAGGGCCGAGCGGGCCTCGCCGCCGGACCCGGGAATTTCCGGACCCGAGGCCTCGACGGCCCACAGCAGACCGCGTGGCTCGTCCGTCGCCAGGCCGAAGATGGCCCCCGTGGCCGCGTCGCCGCGCAGAAAGGGCAGGACCTCGCCCCTGGCGGTGACGCGGAGGATGGTCTTTCGTGTGACGCTGCTGACCAGCCATCCGTCGCGGCTCCAGGCGAGACCCTCATAGATCTCGCCGCTGTCGGGCAGGGTCTTTTCCACGATCAGCTTGCCGACCGGGGCGGCATTGGCCTCCAGGCGGGCGGCGACGGTCGCGAAATCCTCGCGGTCGGCCAGAGGGGCCAGAACCGGATCGCCCGCGATGTTCCAGGTTAGGCCCAGGCCCGCATAGGCCTCGAGGTGCGCGACGGCCTCGGCGGGCTTGCCTGCCGCAGCCTCCACCCGGGCAAGCCGGATCAGCGAGCCGGGGCTGGTCGGATAGAGCTGCAGCGCCTCTTCCAGCAAGGCCTCGGCGCGGGTCAGGTCCGGTGTCTGGGCGGCCGCGCCGGCTTCCTGGCGCAGGCGGAAATACTTCTCCAGCCGGCTTTCCGGCGCGGCGGCGGCTGTCAGTCCGAGCAGCAGCACTGCCCCGAGGATCGATCGCGCCCGCATCCGCCGCCTCCCTGTCTGTTTCTCACCATAGGCCAGGATCGAGGAGGCTGCTATTGGGCGCAACGGTCATGGCGACCGCCCGTTGTTGTCGCCTGGAGGACCTGTGCGCTTCACCGTCGACTCCCGTCTGCATTACCGCTTCGCCGGGCCCTGCGAGGTGCTGCTTCTGCTGGAAGCGGCCCGGGGGCCCGATCAGACAGTGCTGTCCGAACAGCTGTCCTTCAGTCCCCATGCCGACGTCGCCCGGCTTGACGACGCCGTGACCGGCGAGCGGCGTGTCGTGTTCAGCGCCGCCGGGGATGTCGATATCCGCTACCGGGCCGAGGTCGCCGTGGAGCCGCGAGATTCATCACTGGTCGGCGCGGAAGCGTCCCCGCTGCGCGACCTGCCCGACGAGGCCCTGCGATACCTGCGACCCAGCCGCTACTGCCCCTCGGACCGCTTCGAGGCCTTCGTTCAGCGTCAGTTCGGCGACCTGTCCGGCGGCGACAAGGTGGCGGCCATCCTCGACTGGATCGACGGTCACCTCGACTATCGCGCCGGTGTCAGCGACGGATCGACGACGGCGCTTGAAACCTTCGTCGACCGGGCCGGCGTCTGCCGCGACTACGCCCATCTCGCCATCACCCTGTGTCGCGCCGCCGACATCCCGGCGCGGGCGGTCAGCGCCTATGCCTGGCGACTCCAACCGCCGGACATGCATGCGGTGGCGGAGGTCTATGTCGGTGGGGCGTGGCGTCTGGTCGACGCGACGCGATTGGCCCCGATCGAGGGGCTTGTCCGGGTGGCGACCGGCCTGGATGCGGCCGACATCGCCTTCATGAGCATCTTCGGCCGGGCGGACCTGCTGAACCAGAGTTTCGCCATTGGCCAGGTCGACGTCTAGCCGTGCGGGCTGACATAGGGGCTGACCAGCCCCAGCGGCACGGCGGTTGAGTTCTTGACGCCCCGAATGACGATGCGGCTCTCGATGTTGGAAACAAGACCCAGCGACAGGAGTTTCTCTCTGAGGAAGGCGTCGAAGGCATGCATGTCACGCGTGACAATACGCATCTCATAGTCGGCCGAACCGGTGACCGTGGCGCACTGAACCACCTCCGCCCATTTGGTCACGGCGGCCTCGAACCGGTCGAGATTGTCCTTGGTCGGCAGCGACAGCTTGACGGTGCAATAGACCTCGAAATTGAGGCCCAGCAGTTCGCGATCGAGGATGGTGACCCGGCGCTGGATGACACCCGCGTCCTCCAGGCGCTTGATCCGCCGCCAGCACGGGCTGGAGGACAGACCGACGCGTTCGGCGATCTCGGCCACCGACAGGCCGGCGTCGTGCTGGATCAGATCCAGAATCTTTGCGTCAACTGCGTCAAGCGGCTCAGACAAACTTTGTTCCCCCGAAAGGCCGGAATACGGCCGCGATCTTGCCGAGTCATGCCCCTCTTCAGGCATGGCTTTGGCAAACATTTTCCCCGCACTTATATGATCTTGCAAGCAGGTCGGGCGCCCGAGGAGGAAAGATTTTTCAATGCGGCACTCTGAAGTGACGTTGGACGACAAATATCTTCTCGAAGATGGTCGCGCGTTCATCACCGGCGTGCAGGCGCTGATCCGGGTCATGCTCGACCGTCGCCGCCTGGATGTGCGCGAAGGACTGAACACGGCCGGCTATGTCTCCGGCTACCGCGGCAGCCCCCTTGGCGGTCTTGACCAGCAGGCCGCGCGCCAGCGCAAGCTGCTCACCGCCCATGAGGTCGTGTTCCAGGAAGGCCTCAACGAGGATCTCGCCGCCACCGCCGTCTGGGGCAGCCAGCAGGCCAATCTGTTCCCGGGCGCCAAGTTCGATGGCGTCTTTGGCATGTGGTACGGCAAGGCGCCAGGCGTCGATCGCACCGGCGATGTGTTCAAGCACGCCAATTTCGCCGGGGTGATGCCCAATGGCGGCGTCCTGGCCGTC
>JAHBYC010000075.1 GCA_019636175.1 Caulobacter sp.
CCCGGCCGAACGGGCGATCTGGCCGCCCTTGGCGGGCTTCAGCTCGACGTTGTGGATGATCGTGCCGATCGGCAGGCCGCTCAGCGGCGCTGCGTTGCCCGGCTTCACGTCGACCTTGGCCGAGGCGATGATCTCATCGCCGACCTTGAGGCGTTGCGGGGCCAGGATGTAGCTCAGCTCGCCATCGGCGTACTTGATCAGGGCGATGAAGGCCGACCGGTTGGGGTCGTACTCCATACGCTCGACCGTCGCGACGACGTCGAACTTGCGGCGCTTGAAGTCCACCATGCGGTAGAGGCGCTTGGCGCCGCCGCCGCGGAAGCGAACCGCGACCCGACCGCCGCCGCCACGTCCGCCCTTCTTGGTCAGACCCTCGACGAGGCTCTTTTCCGGGCGACCCTTGTGGAGGTCGGAACGATCGACCAGCACCAGCGAACGGCGCGAGGGCGAGGTCGGTTTGAAGTGTTTCAGAGCCATGGTCTCAGAGCCCCGTGGTGATGTCGATCGACTGGCCTTCGGCCAGGGTCACGATGGCTTTTTTGACATCGCTGCGATGACCCACGCGACCACGGAAACGCTTGGTCTTGCCCTTGACGTTCAGGGTGTTGACCTTGGTGACCGTGACCTGGAACAGGGCCTCGACGGCGGCGGCGATTTCATCCTTGGTGGCGTTGTCGGCAACCCGGAAGACCACCTTGTTCTGTTCGGACAGGATGGTGGCCTTCTCGGTGATCACCGGAGCCAGGATGGTGTCGTAGTGACGGGCGGTCGCGGCCATTACGCGGCTTCCTTCTGAGCGAAGCGGGCCGAGATGCCGTCGATGGCCGACTTGGTCAGGACCAGCGTTTGACGACGCAGGACGTCATAGACGTTCAGGCCGGCGTTGGGCAGCACATCGATGTTCGGAATGTTGCGGGCCGCCAGCTTGAAGTTGGCGTCCACTTCCGGACCCGCGATGAACAGCGCGTTCTTCAGGCCGATCTTGTCGAAGGTGGCGCGCAGGGCGGCCGTCTTCGGTCCTTCGATGGCCAGGTCGTCGACGACGACAAGCGAGCCGGCCTTGGCCTTGGAAGACAGCGCGTGGCGCAGGGCCAGGGCGCGGACCTTCTTGGGCAGGTCGAAGGCGTGGCTGCGAACCACAGGCCCGTGGGCCTTGGCGCCGCCGACGAACTGGGCCGCACGGCGCGAACCGTGACGGGCGCTGCCGGTGCCCTTCTGCTTGTACATCTTCTTGCCGGTGCGGGAGACTTCGTTCCGCACCTGGATCTTGTGGGTCCCGGCGCGGCGCTTGGCCAGCTGCCAGGTCACGACGCGCTGCAGGATGTCGCCGCGGATCTCGTCGATGCCGAAGATGGCGTCGTCGAGGTCAACGGAGCCGGCCTTGCCGCCGTCCAGTTTGATGACGTCGATTTTCATTATTCTGCACCCTCGGCCGACGCTTCGGCGGCGGGAGCCTCTTCAGCGGGGGTTTCTGCGGGAGCGGCGGCTTCCTGCCCGGCCTTGCGGAACGCGCCCGGCTTGGGAGCGTCGGCAGGAAGGGCGACTTTCACCGCGTCGCGGATCTTCACATAGGAGCCTTCCGAACCGGGGACGGCGCCCTTCACCAGGATCAGGCCGCGGTCGGCGTCCACTTTCCAGACGGTGACGTTAAGGGTGGTGACGGTTTCCTGACCCAGGTGGCCGGCCATCTTCTTGCCGGCGAAGGTCTTGCCCGGGTCCTGGCGCTGGCCGGTGGAGCCGTGCGCCCGGTGCGAGATCGACACACCGTGGGTGGCGCGCATCCCGCCGAAGTTCCAGCGCTTCATGGCGCCGGCAAAACCCTTACCGACGGTGATGCCCTGGATGTCGACCTTCTGGCCGGCCAGGAAGTGGTCCGCCGTGAATTCGGCGCCCACGTCGATGAGGCTGTCCTCGTCCACGCGGAACTCGGCGACGATCCGCTTGGGCTCGACCTGAGCCTTGGCGAAGTGGCCGCGCATGGCGTTGGAGGTGTTCTTGGGCTTCTTGGCGCCCGCGCCCAGCTGGAGCGCGACATAGCCGTCACGGTCCTTGGTGCGCTGGCCCGTCACCTGGCAGCCGTCCAGCGAGAGGACGGTGACCGGGACGTGCTGGCCCGCTTCATCGAAGAAGCGCGTCATGCCCATTTTCTTGGCGATCAATCCGGTACGCATCGGTTCGACCCCTACAGCTTGATCTCGACGTCCACGCCGGCGGACAGGTCGAGCTTCATCAGCGCGTCCACGGTCTGCGGGGTGGGGTCGACGATATCGAGCACGCGCTTGTGCGTGCGGATTTCGAACTGCTCGCGGGACTTCTTGTCCACGTGGGGCGAGCGGTTGACGGTGAATTTCTCGATCAACGTCGGCAGGGGAATGGGCCCCCGGACGGTCGCGCCGGTTCTCTTGGCGGTATTGACGATCTCGCGTGTGGAATGGTCCAGCACGCGGTGGTCAAAGGCCTTGAGCCGGATGCGGATGTTCTGACGATCCATATCGCTCTTCTATTCCCCAACAGACGGCGGCCCGTCCGCGTGATCTCGAACCATTTCAAAGACCGGCCCCTCTCACCCCGGAATGGGGCGAGCGGATACGCGTAACGTCCGCAAAAAACGATAGGCCCAGCGCAGGTCGCCCCGCGAGGGCCTTCAACCCAGAAACACCGGATGTGTTGCTGGTCGTTCCGCGAACCGCGTCTGCCCAAGGGCACTGCCGGTCCAACAGGAGGCGCGCTAATACCCGTCGATTCCGCAGGCGTCAAGGCTTGTGGCCGTGTCGCGAAGCCTGATTGGCGGGATTTCGCTTGCCGCTCGCCGCGCGCCCTGGGGGCGGCGAAGCGAACGGCGGACCTTTAGGCGAACCGCGCGCCGGACGCCAGTGAGTCGGCGGGGAAATTCGCCCTGGGCGACAGAAATATGTCGCCGTCGCCGGGCGGCGCGCCCTTCCCCTCCCCGCGACCGCACCGGCCGGCCGCTCATCGCCTGCGCCCGGACGCAAAAAAAGGGGCGGCGGCGCTGTCGGCGCCCCGCCCCCTCGCCCGCCGTCGACCCTTCCGGACCGGCGGCGGAACAACACTTATATAGAGGCTAGGTCCTGGGCATCTCGAACGCGCCGATATGGACGCCGCCGGAGCCCATCACCGACTTCTGTACATTGCCGTTGACCTTGGTCACCCAGACATCGCCCGAGCCCATCACGCTGATGTCGACGCTGTCGGCCTCGCCATTGAAGCGCACGTCGCCGGAGCCGGCCACGTTGACCTCAACCTTGCCGGCATGACCGCGCAGCACCTTGACGTCGCCGGAGCCGGCGATGGAGACCTCCAGATTGCCGGCGATCGACGCCATGACCACATCGCCCGAGCCGGCGATCGAGACGTCGGCGCCGCCGGCGACCTCCTTGACCCGGGTGTCGCCCGATCCGGCGACGCTGACCGCCAGGGTTCCGGCCGTTCCGGCGAAGACGTCGCCCGATCCGGCCTGGCTGACCTCCAGCTTTCCGGTGACATTGCCGACCTGCCAGTCGCCGCAGCCCGAGTTGTCCAGATCGACGCTCTCGGCCCGGCCGATCATGCCGAACACCGCGCCGCCCGCCTCGATGTCGACATCGCGGGGGGTGTAGATGGTGATCTGCGGCATCTCATCCCAGCCTACCTTGCCGACGCCGCGAACCTCGACCGAGGCCTCGTTGCCGGAGCCGCGGCAGCTGCGGATCTTGTTCCATTTCAGATCGCCATTGACGATCACCCGGTCGCCGCGGCGGTCGATCCGCAGGGGCAGTTTGGCGTTCGGGGTCCGGATGACCACCTCGACATCGGCGCGGTCCGACGGCACCACGGTGACCCGGGCGACGGCGTTGCGGATGTCCACTGACGGACCGGCGGCCTGGGCGGCCCCGGCTGTGGTGGCGGCGGCGGTGAGAACGACGGCGGCGAGGCCGGCGGCGGCGAAGACACGCATGATTGGTCAGCTCCCTCGAATTTGCTGAGGGAACGCTATGACCGCGCGGCCGCCAAGGCAGCTTAATTCGAGGTCATTACACAGGTTTCACCTGGCGACCGCTCAAGCCGCCTTCCGGGCCTGGTCCGACAGGGCGAAGGTGCGCTGGTAGTCCTTGATCAGGTTGGGCGCGATATTGGCCTTCTTCATCGCCAGGGACGCCGCCCACAGCGCCGCCCGCGCGGCCATCGGCGTCTTGCCCATCGCCGCCGGGTTCAGCCCCCAGCGCCGCAGCACGCCGTTGGCGTAGTGGGCGCCCCGCGTCAGGCGGGTCTCCCAGGTCTGGAAGTCCAGCGACAGAGAGACGTTGAACACCCCCTGGTTCTCGACCCGGTGCGGCGCATAGAGCGGCCAGGTCAGAGCCTGCCCCGGCTGCAGATCGACCACCTGGGCGTCGCCGTCGAAGGCCATGCGATAGGGCAGCTCCTCGGCCTGCACCCGCATGATCACCTTCTCCATGGAGTCCTGCGGCAGATGGGCCTCGTCGGTGGGATAGACCCACAGACGCTTGGTTCCGCGCAGATGGAACAGCACCACGCCGGCCGCGTCGAAGTGATACGGCACCTTGGTCTGCGGCGAGGACAGGATCAGCTGGCCGGTCACCTTGATCGGCTTGACGCCCAGATCGTCGGCGATCTCGTCGAACACCGGCTGGATGTGGCTCCACAGCTCCGGGTGGGCCTCATGGGCGTCGCGCAGATTGACCCACACCCGCCCGCCCTTGATGGCCTCCAGCAGCGTGGCGCCGTCCGCCCTGCCCCGCTCGCCGGTCTCCAGGCTGACCTGGCCCTCGGCGTCATAGCTGTAGGCGTTGATGTCCAGCAGCTCGGCGGGATAGCGATCCAGCGTCGCGGCGAGGGCGGCGTCCTCCACCAGGCTCCGGGTGTGGATCTGGTGGTTGTAGATCTTGGGTTGGTTCAGCCAGGACATGGGCGGGTTCCGTCAAAGACAGCAAAGGGTGGCGGCCAGCAACGCGCCGGTCGAAAGAGGATTGCGGCCGCGTCCGGCCATGGCGGAGGCCGCGGCCCCCAGCGCCCGGACCCGGCCAAGCGTGGTGGTCTCGCAGGCGTCGATCACCGCCCAGCGGCGGCGCACGCTCTGGGCCAGGGCGGCGGGCACCAGCCCCCGCCCGCCATCGGGCGACACAACCTCGGACATCGTCCGCGCCAGGCCTGCGGAGAGGCCGCTCGACAGGGCCGGCCCCTCGAAGACCGTGCGGGTCAGGTCGCAGAAGTACTTCTTGTAGGCTTCGCCCTCGAAGCCGAAGTCATAGAGGCTGACGCCCTCGGCGGCGCCGGCCTTCATGGTGTCCATGCTCAGCAGCATGCCGGGCGAGTAGCGGGCGCCTTCTTCCTCATAGGCCGGAACCCAGAAGTGATAGTGGCCGCCGCCCCGCAGGCCCAGCTCATAGGCCATCGGCCGGTCGCCGGCGTAGAGCACCGCCAGCCGCGCACCGAAGGTGGGCGCCGCCTGCGTCATCAGCGCCCGCAGAAGTTCGACGGTCCAGCCGCAGTCGAAGATGTCGTGGCGCCGCGAGCGACGATACTGGTCCTGCTTGAGGGCGATCAGCCGGTCGAAATGAGACAGGTCGCTGCTTGTCGTCTCGACCCGCACCGGCCCCAAATCCCGCTCCAGCGAGCGGCGGGCCCGTTCCTTGTCCTTGAGAAACTTCGGAAAGGCCGCCTTGCGCGCCGCATAATAGGTGTCCCAGCCAGCCGAGACATCGGCCAGCAGGGTGCGGGCCCGTGTCACCGGCCCACCCGCACGCGCCGGTCCGGCCCAGCCGGTGGCGGTGAAGGAGCGCGCTTCCAGCAGATCGGGCGCGGCGTCCAGGCCAATCTGCTGACCAGGGGCCGCGATCACCCCGTGATAGTCGTTCAGGGGCGCGGCCAGCGGCTGCGCCGCCCCGCCCCGCCGCTGGTGGGGCAGAAAGCCGACCACCTTGCCGCCCTGATGCAGCACCGCCAGACGGGCGCCCGGCGCGACCTGGCCGGCGATGGCGGTGAAGTCGGGATGAAAGAAGGGGGACTCATAGACCGGGTCGGCGGCGATCCACTCCAGCCACAGCGCCCGCTCCGACGGCGTCAGGGCGTCGGCGCCAATGATGTCCACTGTGATTGGCCGACCCAAAACGGCGCCCTCCGGTCATTCTGGCCCGGACCTCAGCAAGAGGCGTTCCAGATGGCCTTAGCGCCAAGAGGCGAAGGCGGGGTTAAGCGGGCGCCGCGACCTCACCGGCCCGGCGCGCGGCGAGGCGCCGCCGCACGACGAGCCTCAGGACCGCGAACTGGACCAAAAACAGCCCGACCTTCGAAACCAGCGGGACCGTGACCATGAACCCGGCCCATAGCGCCGGGCTGGCCAGCAGGGCCAGAGCCAGGCTGGCGGCGGCGGTGGCGAACATCAGCCCCGCCCACAGATAGCCGAACAGGACGCCGACATCCGGCGCCACGTCGATGACAACCGGCGGCAAGTAGCGGTTCATCCATCCCCGCCGCAGCATGACCGCCCCGACCGCGCCCAGCACCAGCGTCGGCTTGACCATCACAAAGCGGGGGTCATGCGTCAGCAGCGTCGCCCCGCCCATGACGACGACCAGGACCAGACTCAACACCTGCATCGCATCGAGGGACCGGCCTTGCATCCGCGTCCAGACCGCTTGGACAACGCCGACGGCGATCGCCACCCCGGTGGCCAGATAGAGGTTCCCAGTCAGGACGAAGAGGCCGACGAACAACAGCGTCGACAGCAGGTCTTCCAGCAGAAAGCGGCCGGCCTTGAAGAAGTGGGTCATTGCGGGGCTCCGATCAGCGATGGCTCTGCATCGCCCATCAGGCGGCGCGGCGTCGAGCCGCACTTCGCCAGCCGCGCCGTCTGCTGCGTGAACGGCGGCGCCTGACCGTTCACGAAGCGTCAGTCGCCACCTGTCCCCCGCACAGCAAAAGGCCCCGGTGTTTCCACCGGGGCCTTCGCGGTCTTGGGT
>JAHBYC010000076.1 GCA_019636175.1 Caulobacter sp.
CAGCGCGCGACGGCGGTCCGGACGGACTTCGACGGGCACCTGGTAGGTGGCGCCGCCGACCCGGCGGGAACGGACTTCGATGGCCGGGGCCACGTTGTCCAGGGCGCTGTGGAAGGTTTCCAGGGGACCCTGGTCCTTGCGCTTGGCTTCGAGGATGTCGAAGGCGCCGTAGATGATGTTCTCGGCGACGGCCTTTTTGCCTTCGTACATGACGTAGTTCATGAATTTCGTGACGACGAGGTCACCGAACTTGGGGTCCGGCAGAACCTGGCGCTTCTCTGCGCGACGACGACGGGACATTCGATCTCTTCCTTACTTCGGGCGCTTGGCGCCGTAGTGCGAACGGCGCTGCTTGCGGTCCTTCACCCCTTGGGTGTCGAGAACGCCGCGGAGAATGTGGTAGCGAACGCCGGGAAGGTCCTTCACGCGGCCGCCGCGGATGAGCACAACGCTGTGCTCCTGCAGATTGTGGCCTTCGCCGGGGATGTAGCACACGGCTTCGACGCCGGTGGTCAGGCGGACCTTGGCCACCTTACGAAGCGCCGAGTTCGGCTTCTTCGGGGTGGTGGTGTAGACGCGGGTGCAGACGCCGCGACGTTGCGGGCAGCCCTTCAGGGCGGGCACCTTATTGCGAACCGGCTTGGGCTGGCGCGGCTTGCGGATGAGCTGGTTGACTGTCGGCATTAATCTCTGTGCTCGTGGAAGCGTGTGCCTTTCGGCCGAAGCGCTTCAGGGTCCTATGGGTTTGTCTCGTTCACTTCTTGGCGGCCCGCTGAACACGAAAACTCGCCGGGACGCAGATTTGCGTTCCGGCGGGTGTGTCCGGCTTGCAGCCGGGCTCCGGTTCCTCAGGTGAGGATCCGTTAAGACCCTGCCTCGAAAGAGCGGGCTAAATACGCGCGAGGGCCCCGAAGGTCAAGGGTTTCGGGACTCTTCCGCAACCCCCGGGATTCAGGGCTCGAAGGCGGCGGACAGGGTCCGGGCTTACCGGGCCGATTCCCTCCTTGCCGCCTTGTCCGGCCGCGCCGCGAGTCGCCGCGCCGGGCGCAACAATGCCCGATCCGCGCCGCGACCCGGCCACCATTTGGCCCCGCCCGGACAACAGCCTGTGACACGGGGTTGTCGAGGAGGGCGGATGCGGCGGGCGGAACAGGCGGCCAGACAGCGACTGGCGTTGATCACCGTCATGTCGGTGCTGGCCCATGCCGGGGTCTTCGCTGTCATCGGCCTGTCGACGCCGGCCCTGCGGAGCCGCCCGATCGCGGCGGAGGCACCGGTGTTCATCACCCTGCGGCCGCCCGAGCCGAAGCGTCGGAACAGGATTGCGGCAAGGCCGGCGGCGGCGGGCGCCCCTGCCCGTCATGTCCCGCCGCTGACGCCGCCGGCCAGTGTGGAGCCCCTGCCCGCCGCCCCCGGCGCGGCGCCCGGCCAAATCGCCGGCTCAAGCCCCGGGGACGGCCGGAGCCGCGCGCCCTCGCAGTTTCCCCTGCCCTCCGGCGAGGTCAGGAAGGTCCTGCGGGCCTCGCCCGGCGCCTGCGCCTATCGCGACGACATGGGTCTGAACCGTCGGGAGCGCGAGGCTTGCGATGATCGCTTCGCCCGCACCGTGAAGGACAAGGGCCCGATCGGAGCGGGGGTCGATCCGGACAAGCGCGACCGCTTCGACCGCACCTCGGCCCGGCAGCGGGCCAATCGGGACTGGCGCGAGAACCCGACCATTCCCACCGGCACCTCGGAAGAACAGGGGCCGGGCCATCCCGCGGGGGTCGGCCCCGCCTCGCCCGCTCACGGACCGATGTAGGGCGCGGCGAACCTCAGCGCCGCCATTCGGCGATGGGTTTCTCGACCCCGGCCAGGCGGAACTCGACGCGGTCGATCTCGACGGCGATCAGACAGACCGGCCGCCGCTCCGGCGTCTCCGACCAGCAGACCACGGGCCGGCCCTCGGTCGCCTGGCCGATGCGGCCGATGACCACCATGCTCAGATCGGCGTTGTCGGCCGCCTCCAGCTCCGGCGTCAGCTTCTGCACCGTCTCATAGGGCTTGCCGCCGCGTTGCGGGACGCGGGAGGATCCCGGCGCGAAGAAGCTGGCCAGACCCAGGGTCTGGCGCGGCGGCGGCGAAGCGGGGGGCGCATCCGGCGTCGAGGCGTCCTTGCCGCGAGGGCCGGCGGTCAGGCCATCGACGGCGGAGGCGGCGGCCAGCACCGGCAGCGGCGTGGTGCGACAGGCCTCCGGCCGGATCCAGGGGCGGGGCAGCCAGAAGCCCTCGACCTGATCATAGACGGCGGGCGCCAGGCCCTTGACCAGGCTGGTCTTGCTCCAGTTCTGCAGCCGGGCGGTCAGCTTGACCCGCTTGAGCCGGGGATCGCGACTGGCGGTGAGATCGGCGCCGGCGCAGTCAAAGCCGATGGCCACCTGGAAGGCCTGGCCGACCATGCCCGACTGGTCCGGCGGCGGCGCGCCGGCGCCGTAGGCCGAGGCGGCGGAGGCGGCCATGGCGATCAGGGCCGCCCGGTCGAGCGCCGGGTCCTGCGCCGGCGGCAGGATCGGCGACGGCGCGGGGGCGGGCTTGGGCGCCGGCGTCGGCCGCTGCTGGATCGACATCCAGACCAGGGCGATCAGGGCCAGGCTGAGAACGGCCACCAGCCCGGCCGCGAGGGCGGCGCCATTGCGGCCGAGATTGAAGGGAAGCCGGAGCATGGGGCCACCATAGCAGAACCGGCGACAACACAAGCCCGCCCTTGACCTCGGAGGCGCTTGATGTCCCATGAGGCCATGAGCCTTCATCAAACGGTGGCGCTTCTGGTGCTGATCGCCGTGATCGCGGCGCTGATCCACGGCAAGGCCCGGCCAGATGTGGTGGCGCTGACCGGGGCGGCGATCCTGCTGATGACCGGGGTGATCCGCCCCGTCGAGGTGCAGGCGGCCTTCGCCAGCCCGGCGATCATCGCCCTGGCCAGCCTGTTCGTCATCGCCTACGCCATGGAGCGATCAGGCCTGCTGGACAAGGTCATCCAGGCCGGAGTCGAGATGTGCGGGCGCCTCGGCCTGATGGGGCTGTGGCTGTTGATCGGCGCCTGCGGAGCCGCCTCCTCCTTCCTCAACAACACCCCGATCGTGGTGCTGGCGGCGCCGGTCGTCAGGGACGTCGCCAAGTCGATGGGCCAGAGCCCGCGCCGGTTCCTGATCCCCCTGTCCTACGTCAGCATCATGGGCGGCGCCTGCACCCTGATCGGCACCTCGACCAACCTGCTGGTGAACGACATGGCCCGCACCACCGGCCAGGCCAGTTTCGGCCTGTTCGAGATCACCCCGGTAGGGCTGATCATCGCCATCGTCGGCGGCCTTTATCTACTGGTGTTCGGCGGGCCGCTGCTCGGCGCGAAGGAGCCGGAGCCCGGCGACCAGGAGGTCTACGGGCCGATGCCCGCCCCGCACGATGTCAGCCTGGGCGACAGCAGCCTGT
The DNA here is from genome assembly GCA_019636175.1 of Caulobacter sp. Taxonomy (GTDB): domain Bacteria; phylum Pseudomonadota; class Alphaproteobacteria; order Caulobacterales; family Caulobacteraceae; genus Caulobacter. The sequence continues at coordinate 3,469 of JAHBYC010000076.1, forward strand.
TCGAGGAACATCGCCGCCTGCGCCCCTGGCACGCCAGTCTGTCGCTGGCGGTGTTTCTGGGCGTGGTGTTCTTCGCCGCCGTCGGCTGGGCCCCGATCGCCGCGGCGGCCTTCGCCGGCGCGGTGCTGCTGATCATCACGCGGGTGATCAGCGCCGAGGAGGCCTATCGCGGCCTGCGACCCGATATCCTGCTGCTGATCGCCGGGATGGTGGTCATCGGCCTGTCGCTGGAGGTGTCGGGCCTGGCCACGGCGGCGACGGAGGGGATGATCGAGTGGATCCGGCCTCTGGGCCCGCTGACGGCGATGATCCTGCTGTACGGCGCCACCCTGTTCCTGACCGAAATCCTGTCCAACGCGGCCGTCGCCGTGCTGCTGACTCCGGTCGCCGTGGCCCTGGCCGAGAGCCTGGGCGTCAGCCCCCGCCCCTTCCTGGTGGCGGTGATGATGGCCGCCAGCGCCGCCTTCGCCACCCCGTTCGGCTATCAGACCAATGTGCTGGTCTATCAGATGGGCCGCTACAGCTACCTCGACTTCGTCCGCATCGGCCTGCCCCTGAACATGCTGACCTGGCTGGTCGGGGCGATGATCATTCCCCTGTTCTTCCCCTTCTGACCCCAAACCGGCCTCGGATACGAAAACGGCCCGGGATCGCTCCCGGGCCGTCTCGCTATTCAGGGTCGAAGGTCGATCAGCCCTCGACGGTCTCGGTTTCCTGGATCTCCACGGGAAGCGGCTCCATGGCCTCTTCGCGGGAGGCGGCCAGCTGCTCGTCGCGCTTGGCGGCGATGCGCTGCAGACCGCGCAGGTAGGAGCCGGTGCCCGCCGGAATGAGCCGGCCGACGATGACGTTCTCCTTGAGGCCTTCGAGGGTGTCGATCTTGCCGTGCACCGAGGCGTCGGTCAGCACCCGGGTCGTCTCCTGGAAGGAGGCGGCCGAGATGAAGGACCGGGTCTGCAGCGAGGCCTTGGTGATGCCCAGCAGAACCGGCTGGACGATCGCCGGGCGTCCGCCGCGGGCTTCGGTCTTGGCGTTCTCGATGTCGAATTCCGACTTGTCGAGGTGGTCACCCTTGATCAGGCCGGTGTCGCCCGGCTCGATGATTTCCACCTTCTGCAGCATCTGGCGAACGATCACCTCGATGTGCTTGTCGTTAATCGGCACGCCCTGGAGGCGGTAGACTTCCTGGATCTCGTTGACCAGGAAGTTGGCCAGCTCCTCGATGCCCAGGATGCGCAGGATATCGTGCGGATCGGGGTTGCCGTCGATGATGTACTCGCCCTTGCGGACGGTGTCGCCATCGTGGACCGCGATATGCTTGCCCTTGGGGATCAGGAATTCGACGGGTTCGCCGCCGTCTTCCGGGGTGATCTTGATCCGGCGCTTGTTCTTGTAGTCGCGCCCGAACTCGACCCGGCCATCCATCTCGGCGATGACCGCGCAGTCCTTGGGACGACGGGCCTCGAACAGCTCGGCGACCCGCGGCAGACCGCCGGTGATGTCCCGCGTCTTGGCGCCTTCGGTGGGGATACGGGCGATGATCTCGCCCGGCTTCACCTCATCGCCGTCGGCGACCGACAGAATGGCGCCGACCGACAGGAGGTAGCGAGCCTCGCCGCCGCTGGCCAGACGCTGGTAGCCGCCTTCGGAGTCGAGGATGCCGATGGCCGGACGCAGGTCCGTCCCCTTCGAGCCCGTCCGCCAGTCGGAGACGACGCGCTGGGCGATGCCGGTGGCCTCGTCGGTCTCCTCGCGAACGGAGAAGCCCTCGACCAGGTCCTCGGCCCGCACGCGGCCGGCCACTTCGGTGATGATCGGAGTGGTGTAGGGGTCCCACTCGGCGACACGGGCGCCGCGCTTGACCTGGTCGCCATCCTTGACCTTCAGCTTGGCGCCGTACGGCGGCTTGTAGGTCTCGCGATCCTTGCCATCGACCTGGATGACGATGGTGGTGTTGCGGCTCATGACCACCAGGTCGCCATCCGAACCCTTGACGGTCGGGCCGGTGACCTTGGCCACCCCTTCCGAACCGGCTTCGAAGAACGACTGCTCGGCCACCTGGGCGGTGCCGCCGATGTGGAAGGTGCGCATGGTCAGCTGGGTGCCGGGCTCACCGATGGACTGAGCGGCGATGACGCCGACCGCTTCACCGATATTGACCGGGGTGCCCCGGGCCAGGTCGCGACCGTAGCAGGCTCCGCAGGCGCCGATCTTGGCTTCACAGGTCAGAGCCGAACGCACCTTCACCGATTGCACGCCGGCCTTTTCGATCAGGTCGGACTGGTCTTCGGTGATGTAGGTGTCGGCCGGCAGGATGACCTCGCCGGTCGTCGGATCCTTGACTTCCTCGGCCGTGAACCGGCCCAGAACCCGCAGACCCAGCGATACCAGCACGTCGCCGCCGTCGACCACGGCCCGCAGGGTGATGCCCCGGGTGGTGCCGCAGTCTTCCTCGGTGATGATGCTGTCCTGCGCCACGTCGACCAGACGCCGGGTCAGATAGCCGGAGTTGGCGGTTTTCAGCGCGGTGTCGGCCAGACCCTTGCGGGCGCCGTGGGTGGAGTTGAAGTACTCCTGAACGGTCAGGCCTTCCTTGAAGTTCGAGATGATCGGGGTCTCGATGATCTCGCCGGACGGCTTGGCCATCAGGCCGCGCATCCCGCCGAGCTGCTTCATCTGGGCCTGCGAACCGCGGGCGCCGGAGTGGGCCATCATGTAGATGGAGTTGATCTCCAGCTCGCGGCCGGTCTCGTCCTTCTTGGGGGTCGAGATCTCGCCCATCATGGCGTCGGACACCAGGTCGGTGGACTTGGCCCAGGCGTCAACGACCTTGTTGTACTTCTCACCCTTGGTGATCAGGCCGTCCGCGTACTGCTGCTCGTACTCCTCGACCAGCTTGCGGGTGTCGTCGACGATCTTCTG
>JAHBYC010000077.1 GCA_019636175.1 Caulobacter sp.
CTGAAGACAGCGAAGGCCCCGGTGGAAACACCGGGGCCTTTTGCTGTGCGGGGGGAAGAGCGGAGGGCTGGAGCGCTCTCGCCAGCGGGCCATCCGGGAGAAATGTACAACCGCCACCGGGCAAATGTTCCCGAAACGTTCTTGACGGGGTAGCATAATTCGGTCTTTTAGAAATCGGATCGAATCGTGAGATCGAACAGCCATGACCTACAAGCTCATCGACCTATTCGCTGGCGCGGGGGGCATGTCCCTCGGATTTTGTAGAGAGGGGATCGAGCCGATCCTCGCCCTGGACAATGATGCTAATGCGGTCGCAACCCACAATTTGAACTTCGATGGTGAAGCATGTTGCGCGAACATTGAAGAATGGTTGGAAACAGCGACCGTCCCGCAGGCAGACGTCGTGATTGGCGGGCCTCCATGCCAAGGGTTCAGTCTGTTAAATAAGAAGCGGAGAGGAGACAGCCGAAGAGCTCTTTGGGAACCCTATCTTGAAATCGCGAATCGCTCCGGCGCGCGCGTATTCATCATGGAGAATGTCGCGGAATTGTTCCGGTCTCCCGAACTGGACGCGATCAGAGCGAAGGCTTCTGGTTACGGCTTTGACACCCGGGCCGCCATTTTTAACGCGGCGGACTATGGTGCCCCCCAAACACGCAAGCGTACTATCGTCGTCGGCTGGAGATCTGTTTCAGAGCCCGATTTTCCTCCGCGCCCGACCCATGCCGATCCCAACAAGAAACTGAACTTGCCGCCATGGCGGACCGTCCGCCAAGCTATTGGTGACTTGCCCGCGCCTGTCGGGACAGAGATTGGCTTGGGTGCACCGCTCAATCTTCACTTTGGGCGAACTCCTACCCAACGAAGCATCGAGCGATACAAGGCAGTCCCTCCGGGAGGAAATCGTTTTGATCTCCAGCGCAATGCTCCGCAACTCACGCCTGATTGTTGGGTTCGCAAGAAGTCGGGCGGAACGGATCTGTTCGGACGCCTTTGGTGGGATCGGCCTTCCGTGACTATCCGTACGGAGTTTTTTAAGCCTGAAAAGGGGCGCTACTTGCATCCCGATCAGCATCGCCCGATAACCCACCGCGAGGCGGCTCGTCTAATGGGCTTTCCGGACGACTTTCATTTTGTTGGAAATAAGACTCAAATTGCGAAGCAGATCGGGAACGCAGTTCCACCGGCACTTGCGGCTGCACTGGGGCGCATGGTTCACCAGATGCTTGAGCCTTTGGCAATGAGCGCTTGAGCGGCGAGCCCAAACCAGAAGAACGAGCGGAGGAGATCGCTCGAATAAAAGAACTGTTGGATGAGTTCTCTGATCGGCTCATCGACGCAGATCTTCGGGAGCAAGTTCGTAGCTTGGTTCCCGTTTTCCAAAAGATGCGGCTTCTGGGTTGCGGATTGCTGCCTCATGAGCCCGGTGCTGCTCGCGGAAGAATCATTGCCTACTTTCGTCGATATCCGATGACCTTAATTGAGGGAGCCGAGCTCCAGGTGGTCTCAGGAATAGGTGAATGGGCACGTCGAGTCCGAGAGCTTCGGGTCCAATTTGGTTGGTGGATATATTCAGGCGTAACTTTGCGTGAGCAGGCGATCGAGGCACCGGAAGCAGTTTCAGAGATGCTGCAAGAACTGGGCGTGCGGCTCGATCAAATCCGGGTGGATCATTACGTGCTTATGCGACCCGACCAGGACCGCGATGCGGCGCATCGCTGGCATTTGATCAACAGCATTCGGAAGAGAAAGGGCGGGGTGAAGCCAAAATTTCTTGCCTTCTTTCGAGAGAATGTTGGCAAGCCGGTGGCCCTTGAGGAACTCCGATATCTCGCGGGGGACAAGAGTGAATGGGCGAGACGGGTTCGGGAGCTAAGAACGGAGGAGGGCTGGCCCATCTATACGCGGATGCAAGGGCGGCCGGACTTGCCTGTTGGAAGCTATGTCTTGGATGAAGATAAGCAGGCGCCGGAACATGATCGGCACATTCCAGATGACGTCCGAATTGCGGTCCTTGAAAGGGACGAATTTTCTTGCCGTGTGTGCGGCTGGAAGCGAGTGAACCTCCATCCTGACGATCCTCGCAAATTCTTAGAGCTCCATCATATCGAACACCATGTAGCTGGGGGTCTTAATACGGTCGATAACCTAGTTACGTTGTGCAACGTGCATCATGACCAGGTTCACGCTGACAAAATCAATTTGCCAGAATATTTTGAGGCAAAATCTTAGATCTATTAAGAGCACTCGTATGGACACAGTAGACCCTTTGAGCCGTAGCGCCAATATGTCGAAAGTCCGAAACAAAGACACTGGCCCAGAAATTTTTGTCCGGCGGGTGGCTCACAGAATGGGGCTACGATTTCGATTACATCGGAAAGACCTTCCGGGGACACCGGACTTGGTGTTTCCTAAGCACCGGCTTGCAGTATTTGTCCATGGTTGCTTCTGGCATCGCCACGAGGGCTGTCGTCGAGCATCAATGCCTTCCACTCGCGTTGAATTTTGGGAAGCAAAGTTTGCCGCAACTGTGGCCCGCGATGCGCGCCAAATAGAACAATTAAAATTGCTAGGGTGGCGCGTCATTGTGATTTGGGAGTGTACACTGAAGAATGAGCAGAAACTGCAGGATGTTCTGTCATCCGCCGTTTTTGGACTTGATGCACCGCGGCTAAGTAGCCAAGGGATGCCAGACGACCACGCCGAATGACCCTTGTGACATGGGGTGGGTCCGCCAGTTCGTCGCCGGGGCGGTGACCAAGTTGACTTAAAATTCGCTCCCCCCTAATCCCCAAACCCCCGCCGCCAGGCCGCCTGCCTGTTCCGCAGCACGATGTCGTCCATCTCGTAGACCTCGGCCCGGCCCTCGGCCATCCAGCGGGCGCGGTCGGCTTCGGCGACGGGGGCCTGGGCCAGCATCTTCGTCAGGGCGGCCTGTTTGTCGGCCAGTTTGAAGCGGACGCGCTTGCGCACCACGCCGGTGCGGGGGTCGGTGGCCTGGTCGATGATCAGTTCGCGCACCGCCGCCGCCTTGGCCCGGTCCAGCCGGGTCAGGTCCAGGTCCAGCTCGCCGGCGGCGTCGACCACCACGTAGTCGAGCAGATTGGCGAAGGCCAGGTTGGCCAGCTCCCGCTGCACCGCGCTCCTGTCCGGCGGCCGGTCCAGCGAGACCACGGGCGCGCTGTGCAGGGCCGCCCGCACCCCGGGATGGCGCAGCAGGTCGCGGCCGGTCCATTTGGCGCTGGCGGGGCTGTAGCCGGCCCGCCGCGCCGCCGCCGCCGCGCAGCGGTCGACGGCGAACTCCTGCACGAAGCGGTTCTGCCGGGCAGTCAGGCCGGGCGGGGCGGGCGGCGTCATCGGCGGGTCCTTATCGAAGCGGCCCCCATTATCCCACGCCCCGCCCGGTCACGTCGTCTTTCATCCCGCCGTGTCGCCGGGCGCTCCGCTCGACCGCGCCCCCTCGCGCCAATCCCCCCTTGACCCCCGCCGGCCCCCGCCCGGTCCCCGCCATCGCCCCACCGCCGCCCCCCGGTCTGACCGCCCCGCGCCTCCCGCAACGCCCGGCCTGGCGGCGATCCGCCCCCCCCTGGATATTTCCTGGGTCCGCCGAGCGCCCCACTCTGGACATGCTAGACTTGAAGGCCGCTTCGATAGGGGGGCGGGCCGGGCCATCGCGGCCTTGTGAACCCTATCGCCGCCGAAACGCTGACTCCTCATGCCGCACCGCATTAGACATCAGGGATCGATGAAGGAGATCTCATGACCGACCCCGCTCCGGTTCTGGTTCTGCTCGGCGGCGCCGGGGATCTGTCGATGCGCATGCTGCTGCCCTCGCTGCTGCATCTGGAGATGGACCGTCTGCTGCCCGAGGGGCTGCGGGTCATCGCCGTCGGCCGCGCGCCCGGCGACGCAGACAGCTACCGCGCCGACGTCCGGGACCATCTCAAGGGCCGCGATGATCTGGCCGAGGCCTGGGAGCGTCTGGCGCGGCGGCTCGACTATGTCTCGGCCGACGCGGCCCAGGCGGCGGGGGCGGAGGCGCTGAAGGCCCGCATCGGCGAGGCCGGGCTGCTGGTGCTCTACTACGCCCTGTCGCCGGACCTGTTCGCCCCGGTCACCCGCGCCCTGTCCGCCGCCGGGCTGATCGGCGAGCGCACCCGTCTGGTGCTGGAAAAGCCGATCGGCCGCGACCTGGAGTCCAGCCGGGCCATCAACGTCGTCCTGGCAGAGGCCGCCGACGAGACCCAGGTCTTCCGCATCGACCACTACCTCGGCAAGGAGACGGTGCAGAACCTGATCGCCCTGCGCTTCGCCAACGCCCTGTTCGAGCCGCTGTGGAACAACCTGGCCATCGACCATGTCCAGATCACCGTCGCCGAAACCCAGGAAGTGGGGGACCGCTGGCGCTACTACGACGCCTATGGCGCCATCCGCGACATGCTGCAGAACCACATGCTGCAGCTGCTCTGCCTGGTGGCCATGGAGCCGCCGTCCGACCTCGACTCCGACGCGGTGCGCAACGAGAAGGTCAAGGTGCTGCGCTCCCTGCGCCGCTTCACGCCGGAGGCCGCCCGCGACGACAGCGTGCGCGGCCAGTATGTCGCTGGCGTCGTCGATGGCCAGCCGGCGCAGTCCTATGAGGCCGAGGTCGGCAAGCCGTCAGGGACCGAAACCTTCGTCGCCCTGACCGCCTGGATCGACAACTGGCGCTGGAAGGGGGTTCCCTTCTACCTGCGCACCGGCAAGCGGCTGGCCAGCCGCCGCACCGAGATCGTTATCCAGTTCAAGGACGTGCCGCATTCGATCTTCGGCCCGGTGGGGGACCGCGACCTGGTCGCCAACCGTCTTGTGATTGAACTTCAGCCCGACGAGGACATTTCCCTCACCATCATGAACAAGCGACCGGGCCTCAACGGCGAGCACATGCGCCTGCAACCCCTGCCGCTGTCCCTCAGCCTGGCCAAGGCGCTGGGCGAGGAGGGCGGCCGGCGCCGCATCGCCTATGAGCGACTGTTGCTCGACGTCATGCGCGGCGACCCCACCCTGTTCGTCCGCCGCGACGAGGTGGAGGAGGCCTGGCGGTTCGTCGATGGCGTGGCCCAGGCCTGGGCCGACGCGGGCGTGAAGCCGCTTCCCTATGCGGCGGGGACCAATGGCCCCGACGGCGTCGCCGTGCCTGATCGAGCGCAATCAACGGGTCTGGAATGACGGATCGCCCCCCCATCGAGACCTTCGACAGCGCCGAAGCGGCGGCCGAGGCGGCGACGGCGGCCATTGTCGAGCGCCTGCAGGCGGCCCTGATCGACCGGGGCGCGGGCCATCTCTGCGTCACCGGCGGCCGCTCGCCCGGCCCGGTCTATGACCGCCTGAAGGACAGCCCCCTCGACTGGAGCCATGTGCAGGTCACCCTGTCGGACGAGCGCTGGGTGGACGAGTCCTCGCCGGACTCCAACGCCCGGCTGGTGCGCGAGCGGCTGCTGACCGGCCCCGCCGCCGCCGCGACCTTCGTCTCCCTGCGCGGCGATGACGCCGATCCCGAACATGGCGCCTGGGCCGCCGACCTGCGGGTGGCCCCGCTGATCCCGTTCGACGCGGTGCTGCTGGGCATGGGCGAGGACGGCCATTTCGCCTCGCTGTTTCCCGGCAATCCGGCGCTGGAGCACGGGCTCGATCCCGCCGGCGCCCGGCTGGTGGTGCACGCCCCCACCGGGTCCCCCACCGGCGCCCCACCCCAGGACCGCGTCAGCCTCACCCTGCACGCCCTGATGACCGCCGGCCTGATCCTGGTTCTGGTCTCCGGGCCGGCCAAGCGGGCTGTGCTCGACCAGGATGGCGATCTGCCGATCCACCACCTGATCCGCGCCTATCAGGGAGAGCTCCGCCTCCTCTGGTCGGCATGAAGGAGAGCGCCATGCATCCCGTCATCGCCGAGGTCACCCAGGCCATTGTCGAGCGCAGCCGCGAGACCCGCGCCGCCTATCTGGCGATGATCACGGCGGTCCATGACGAGGGGCCGGGGCGGGGCAAGCTCTCCTGCGCCAACTGGGCCCACGCCTTCGCCGCCGCCCCGGGCGAGGACCGCCTGCGGGCGCTGGATCCGGC
>JAHBYC010000078.1 GCA_019636175.1 Caulobacter sp.
TTGAGGAGCGGGCTTATAGAGGAGCCCGACAGGCCCCGCAACCATTGAAACGAAGGCGTTGCATCGGCCGCGCGGCTGCGCTATCTCCCCCCACCTCGCGGGCCGCACGCCGGTCCACGCTGTTCCTGCTGGGGAATGGTGTAATGGTAACACAGCGGTTTTTGGTACCGTCATTCTAGGTTCGAGTCCTAGTTCCCCAGCCAAGGCGCTCGCGCCCTTCTTCCCAATTCTCCCGCTTCCCCGGCGAAGGCCCGGGCCCAGTCGCTCAAGCGCGACTTGAAGGGGCCATGGCGTCAGCGCTCCGGCCTCCATTTCACCCCGGCTTGACCCAGCCAGAACCGGCCGCGCGGACATCATTGGCCCGGTCAGTTCGCGCAGGCGAAGGCCGGGGGCGAAGCACGGCTCCGCCCCCGGCACGGAGGCCTACTCGATCTTCAGCCGCATGAAGACCATCCCGCCCCTGGGGTCGCCGTAGCTGGCAGACAGCGGCGCGGGGATGTCATAGCCGTTGACCAGGGCCCCGATCCCCACCTTTGCGTGGCCGCCCAGGCGCCAGTCGCGGATCACGCCGAGAGAGGCCTTGCGGACAGTGTACTGAGGCCCGTGATGCACGCCCGGCGTCAGCTCGGCCTGGTCGACCTGCTCGGCCCGGGCAAACAGGGTCCAGCGGTCATCGGGCTGGTAGGCGGCCTCGACCAGCCAGGCCTGTGAGACATCGCCCGGAACGCGGTCCTTGCGGGCCCAGGCCAGGGTCGCCGACACCTTGCCCTCCGGGCCGATCCGCCGGCTGTAGAGGGCGCTCAGAGACACCCGGCGTTCGTCCTCGTCCGGCTCCAGCGCCTCCGGGCTGTTGATGCTGGCCCAGCTGGCCTGCAGGGCCCAGTTGTCGTTCGGATTGTAGCTGAACCGCACCGCCGAGGAATCCAGCGCCCCGGTCTCGATGTCATAGCGTTTCTCATCGGGCTCGCGGCCGCGGAACTGCGAGGCCTCGAGCTTGAAGGGCCCGGCGACATAGCCGGCCGTGACCACGCCAAAGGTGATGTGGGTCGAATCCAGCCAGTGGTGGGTGATCGGCGCCTCGGGACTGTCGACCGCCGCCGGCCGGTGCATGAAGGCGGGCGGCCCGAAAGCCGGCTCGCCGGGCAGGCCGGCATAGACAAAGACGCTCTGGTCTGCGCCGAAGCTGTAGCTGTAGCTGGCCGACAGCTCCATGAAGAGGTCATGAGGGTGTTGTCGGTCGATCAGCGGGTCGACGCCATTGGCGCTCTCGCCCGCCGCCAGCAACAGGGGATAGCCGTCCTTGCCCATCAGCGGATCGGGGCTGAGCATGGCCCGCAGCGTGACCTTCGAGGGGCCCCAGTCACGGGTGGCGGTGGTCATCACCATCCCGGCCAGGAAGCCCTTGGAATCGCCGCGAGGGCCGCTCTGATCGGCGTAGACCAGATTGATCAGCGCATGGCTCATCACCATCCAGTCGCCGGCCATGCTGTGGATGCCGCCATGACCGGCCGCCTGGGGCTGCCAGCTGGTGCCGCTGGCGTCACGGGACATGGGCCAGGGTCCGTAGGGGCTGGTCATGCCGTGGTGACCGGACATGTCCATTCCAGCCATGTCCATGCCCTGCATATCGGTCCGGGGCATATCCATTCCGGCCATGCCCTTGTCGCCGGGCGCCGGGGTCGTCTGGCCGTCGGGCATGGCGGCGGGCTCTCCGGCCTGGGGCGGATGGGTCTTGTCGTGGTCCATGTGCTGGGCCAGCGCGGGCAGAGCCATGCCGGTCGCGGCCAGCAGGCTGGTAGCGCCGATCAGGGCGCGTCGTCTCTTCGAGGTCATCGGACCCCTCCTTGATCTGAAACATTGGCGGGTCGCCGCGGACGGCGAGGCTGTGGATCGATCAGGCGCGGGGCGGACGAGGGTCGGGCGGAACCTCGCGACCGGTCAGGCGAGGCAGGGTCAGGACGAACGGGCGGCCGGGCAGGGCGGCGACCGGCGCCGGCAGCGGCGCGAGCCGTTCAGGCGCCGGCAGACAGCCGATGCAGCAGCTGCCGCTCATGATCATCGCCTTGCCGGGACCCGGCGCGGGCGCGGGGTGGCCAGGCTTGGCCGGCGCCTCGTGACAGGGGGGCTGACTTTCCGCGGGGCCGGTCGCCGGCGCCGCGCGCGCAAAGCCGCCGAGGGCGAAGACCATCGCCGTCAGGATCAGCAGCAGGGGGCGCAGGCCGGACATGTCCGTGACATAGGCCCGTCGCGGGCCGGACTCAATATTCCCGGAGCGTCTGGCCGCCGCCCGTCGGTTGCAGGCTGTCGCCGCCGTTCAGGGGCAGCTGCATGAAGACGATATCGACCCAGCGGCCCAGCTTGTAGCCGACCGAGCGGAACACCCCGGTGTGGGCGAAGCCGAGCGCCTCGTGCAGGCCCACCGAGCCGGCGTTCCGGCTGTCGCCGATCACCGCCACCATCTGTCGCAGATCCAGCGCGCTGCACAGTTCGATCAGCCGGCTCAGCATCAGCCGCCCCACGCCGTGGCCCTTGGCCGAGGGCAGGACATAGACGCTGTCCTCGACGGTGTAGCGATAGGCCGAACGCGGCCGGAACGGCTTTGCGTAGCACAGGCCCACCACGGCGCCGTCCAGTTCGGCGACCAGATAGGGCAGGCCCGTCTGCCGCACCTCCGCCAGCCGTCGCGCCATCTCGGCGGGGGAGGGCGCCTCTTCCTCGAAGGTGCCAAAGCCGTGCAGGCAGGCGTCGCCATAGATGGCCGCCAGCGCGGGGGCGTCGTCCGGCGTGGCGTCGCGCAGGGTGATCAAGCCTTTTCCCATCCCTTCTCCACGGCCCAGACCGCGAAGGCGTAATCGAGGGCGATCTCCTTGAGGAAATCAAAGCGGCCCGAGGCCCCGCCGTGGCCGGCCTCCATGTTGATCTTCAGCAGGATCGGATTGCCGCTGGTGGTGTATTCCCGCAGCTTGGCCGTCCACTTTTCCGGCTCCCAGTAGGTGACCCGGCCGTCCGACAGCCCGCCCGTCGCCAGCACCGCCGGATAGGCCTGTTTTCTGACGTTGTCGTAGGGGCTGTAGCTCATCATGTAGTCATAGGCCTTGGGATCGGTGATCGGGTCGCCCCATTCAGGCCATTCGGGCGGCGTCAGCGGCAGGGAGGTGTCGCTCATGGTGTTGATCACATCCACGAACGGCACGGCGGCGATGATCCCGGCGTAGAGGTCGGGCCGCATGTTGACCACGGCCCCCATCAACAGGCCGCCGGCCGAACCGCCATAGGCTACCGTCCTCGCCGGCTTGCCGTAACCATTGTTATGCAGATGTTCGGTGCAGGCGATGAAGTCGGTGAAGGTGTTCTTCTTGGTGAACTTGCGGCCGTCCTGGAACCAGCCCCAGCCCTTGTCCGAACCGCCGCGGATGTGGGTGGTCGCCCAGATCCAGCCCTGGTCGACCAGGCTGTAGTTGCGGATCGAATAGCCGGGCTCCTGCGGGATTCCATAGGAACCGTAGCCGTAGACCAGCAGCGGGGCCGAGCCGTCCAGCCTGGTCCCCTTCTTCATCAGGACGGTGATCGGCACCTCGGCCCCGTCCGCCGCCTTCGCATAGAGGCGGGCGGTCTCGTATTTCGACGGATCGTGGCCCGACGGGACTTCCTGGGTCTTGCGCAGGACCCGCTCTCCGGTCGCCATGTCATAGTCGAACCAGGATTTGGGCGTCGTCGGCGAGGTGTAGGTGTAGCGCAGGGTCGAGGTGTCGAACTCGTAGCCGCCCTCGATCCCCAGCACGTAGGCCGCCTCGTCGACGGCGATCGGCCTTTCGGATTTGTCGGCGCGGCTGGTGATGATGATGCTGTTGTTGGCGTTGGCCCGCTCCAGCCGCACCAGATAATCCTTGAACGCCCCGATGCCGACGATGAACCGGCCGGGCCGGTGCGGGACCCAGTCGGTCCAGTGTTCTGTCGCGGTCTTGTCGTGGGAGGTGGTGCACAGCTTGAAGTCCACCGCCCCGCCGGCGTTGGTACGGATGACGAAGCCGCCATCCCATTCCTCGACGTCGTAGAGCACGCCGGGATTGCGGGCGGCGAACACCACCGGCTCGGCGGTGGGGTCCGAAGCGGGAATCAGCCGAACCTCGCTGGTCTCCTGGTTGCCGATGCCGATGCTGATGAAGCCGTCCGAGGCCGTCGTGCCGACGCCCATGAACATGCCGTCGTCGGTCTCCTCATAGACCAGCACATCCTCGCCGCCCCGCGCCGGCCGCCGGAAGATCTTGTCGGGCCGCCCCTCGCTGTCGCGATGGGTCCAGAACAGCCACTGGCTGTCGGGCGAGAAGGTCAGGTCGCCGTAGCCGCTCTCGACCGGCGTCCCCAGCAGGGCGCCGCTCTCCAGATCCTTGACGTAGATGCTGTGGAATTCCGAGCCCTGTGCATCCTCCGCATAGGCGAACAGCTTGTGGTCGGGGCTGTGGGCGGCGGTGGCCACCTCCGAATAGGCCTTGCCCTTGGCCAACGCCTCGCAGTCGAGCAGAACCTGCTCGCCCTCGGTCTTGCCGCGCGGGCGGCGGCAGTACAGCGGGTGCTGCGCGCCCTTCTCGTAGCGGCTGTAGTATTCCCACGATCCGTCCGGGGAGGGCACGCTGGCGTCGTCCTCCTTGATGCGTCCCTTCATCTCCTCGAACATCTTCTCCTGAAGACCTTCGGTCGGGGCCAGCATGGCCTTGGTGTAGGCGTTCTCCTCGATCAGATGCGCCTTCACATCGGCCTTGATCAGGGTCGGGTCGCGCAGGACCGCCTGCCAGTTGTCATCCTTCATCCAGGCGTAATCGTCGGTCCGGGTCCGGCCCAGCTGGGTCGTGACCTTGGGTATTTTTCTGGGCTTTGGCGGAACGGGTTTTGACGCGGGTGCGGACATGACCTGACCTGGAAGGAGGGCGGCTGCGGCGGCGCTGGCCGCCAGGACTTCACGTCTGTTCATGAAACGAGGCTCGCTCTGGCGACGCGCGGCGCGCTTGGGATCGCCAACCTGTACGGGCCGCCGCTTTCGGTCAATCGCCCGGAACGCCGGGGCGGGTCCGGGGGTTGTTAAGGCAAGCGGCGCACCCGCGCCGCGTCATCAACCCAGCAGAAAGGAACCAGCTTATGTGGGACCAGATCGAAGGCTCGTGGAAGCAGATGTCGGGCAAGGCCAAGGAACAGTGGGGCAAGCTCACTGACGACGACCTGACCCAGATCGCCGGCAAGCGCGACCAGCTCGCGGGCAAGATTCAGGAACGCTACGGCTACGCCAAGGACAAGGTCGAGGACGAGATCAAGTCGTTCGAAAGCCGCCACGGCGGCTAGAGCATGTTAGGGCGAAGTGTACTCGGTTCGCCCGCCCGGACATGCTCTAACTGTTTGATTCTAGACCCTTTTGATCAGGTTT
>JAHBYC010000079.1 GCA_019636175.1 Caulobacter sp.
CGACTCCGCTTCCGGCAGGTCGAAGGGCGGACGGTTGGTCTCGGCCAGGGCGGAGATGAAGAAGATCACCGTCATCGGGACCATCACCACCGCCATCGGCAGGTTCTTCAGACCGCCGCCCAGGAAGTTCCAGTTCCAGAAGCCCCCGGCCTGCTGCTCGATGATCTGCTGCAGGTTCATGGTGCCGGCCAGCAGGATTACGGTGATGATCACAAAGCCGATGGAGACCTCATAGGACACCATCTGCGCCGCCGACCGCAGGCCGCCAAGGAAGGGGTATTTCGAGTTGGAGGCCCAGCCCCCCATGATGATCCCGTAGACCTGCAGCGAGCTGACCGCGAAGATGTAGAGGATCGCCACATTGATGTCGGCGATGACCCAGCCCGGCGCCAGCGGCACCACGGCCCAGGCCGCGAAGGCCAGGATGAAGGTCAACAGCGGCGCCAGCAGGAACACGGTCTTGTCGGCGCCGGCCGGGATGACGATTTCCTTCAGCAGGAACTTGATGAAGTCGGCGAAGGACTGGAACAGACCGAACGGCCCGACCACGTTGGGGCCCTTGCGCATCTGCACGCCGGCCCAGACCTTGCGGTCGCCCCACAGAAGGAAGGCCAGGCTGAGCAGCAGCCAGACGGTGACGGCCAGGATCTGCCCAAGGGACAGGAGGAACCAGCCAAGGCCCGTGGCCCAGAAGTCTTGCGTAGCCGGCACGATCTACTCCGCCGCCATCTTGGTTGCGCCCGACGCCAGGGCGGCGCATTCGGCCATTGTCACGCTGGCGCGCGCGATCGGGTTGGTCAGGTGGAAGGCTTCCACCGTGCTGTTGAAACCCTCGTCCGAGAGGTCGCCGGCGGCGCCCAGGGCGGACAGGTCAAAACTGGTCGCGACCGAGCCCGGCGCATAGTCGATCTGGCCGAAGGTCGGGTGATCGGCGAACAGCTTGGCCCGCAGCTGGTCGAGGCTGTCATACGGCAGGGTCTTGCCCAGACGGTCCGACAGGGCCCGGATGATCGCCCAGTCCTCGCGGGCCTCGCCCTTGGGGAAGACGGCGCGTTCGCCCATCTGCACCCGGCCCTCGGTGTTGACGTAGAGGCCGTTCTTTTCGGTGTAGGCGGCGCCCGGCAGGATCACATCGGCCTTGTGGGCGCCGCGATCGCCGTGGCTGCCCAGATAGACGGTGAAGGCGCCGCTGGCCGAGGCGTCGCACTCGTCGGCGCCCAGCAGGAACAGCAGGT
Organism: Caulobacter sp.; assembly: GCA_019636175.1. Taxonomy (GTDB): domain Bacteria; phylum Pseudomonadota; class Alphaproteobacteria; order Caulobacterales; family Caulobacteraceae; genus Caulobacter. The sequence continues at coordinate 1,236 of JAHBYC010000079.1, forward strand.
CCAGGGCGCCCGGCTTGAGCATCTCACGGGCCGAAAGGCCGCCCTCGGCCGGGACAAAGCCCATGTCCAGGCCGCCAACCCGGGCGGCGGCGGTGTGCAGCACGTTCCAGCCGTTCCAGCCGTCCCGAACGATGTTGAAGCTTTTGGCCAGGGCCGCGACCGCCTTGAGCACGGCGGCGCCGTCCTCGCGGGCGAAAGCCCCCTGCCCCAGGATGATCGCCGGCCGTTCGGCGGCTTTCAGCGCCTTGACGAAATCGGACTTGCCCTTGGCCAGGCCGGCCACGGTGGCGGCGCCGGCGCCCAGGTAGTCGTAGTCGTAGGTCAGATCGGCCTGCTGGCCGATCACCCCGATCCGGGTCCTGCCCGCCACCCACTGCTTGCGCAGGCGGGTGTTGAACACCGGGGCCTCGAGGCGCGGATTGGCGCCGATGATCAGGACGACGTCGGCGTCCTCGATCCCGGCCAGGGTCGAGTTGAACAGCCAGCTCTCGCGCGGGCCGGCGCCCAGCGTGGACCCGTCCTGGCGGCAGTCGATGTTCTTCACGCCCAGCGAGGCGAACAGGTCCATGGCCGCCTTCATCGATTCGGCGTCCTGCAGATCGCCGGCGATCAGGCCCATCTTCTCAGGCGCCGTCGCGGCGACCTTGTCGGCGATGGCGGCAAAGGCTTCCGGCCAGGTCGCCGGGACCAGCTTGCCGGCCCTGCGGACATAGGGGCGGTCGAGGCGCTGACGGCCGAGGCCGTCGACGGCGTAGCGGCTCTTGTCGCTCAGCCATTCCTCGTTGATGTCTTCATTGATGCGCGGCAGCACCCGCAGCACCGCGGCGCCGCGGCTGTCGACCCGGATCGCGCTTCCCAGCGCGTCCATCACATCGACGCTCTGGGTCTTCTTCAGTTCCCAAGGCCGGTAGTTGAAGGCCCACGGACGGTGGGTCAAGGCCCCGACGGGGCACAGATCGTTGACGTTGCCCGACAGCTCGCTGGTCACCGCGGCGCCCAGATAGGTCGTGATTTCAACGTCTTCGCCGCGCGAGATCAGGCCGATCTCGGGCACGCCGGCGACCTCGGTGATGAACCGCACGCAGCGGGTGCACTGGATGCAGCGCGTCATCACCGTCTTGATCAGCGGGCCCATCTCCTTTTCCTCGACGGCGCGCTTGTTCTCGGCATAGCGGCTGTCGTCGCGGCCATAGCCCATGGCCTGGTCCTGCAGATCGCACTCGCCGCCCTGGTCGCAGATCGGGCAGTCCAGCGGGTGGTTGATCAACAGGAACTCCATCACACCTTCCCGGGCCTTCTTGACCATCGGAGTGTTGGTGAAGATCTCCTGGTTCTCGGCCGCCGGCAGGGCGCAGCTGGCCTGAGGCTTGGGCGGCCCGGGCTTCACCTCGACCAGGCACATCCGGCAATTTCCGGCGATGCTGAGACGCTCGTGGTAGCAGAAGCGCGGAATCTCTTCGCCGGCCAGTTCCGCAACCTGCAGAACCGTCATGCCGGGTTCGAATTCGACCTCGACGCCGTTGACCTTGGCTTTGGGCATAGTTCGTCCGGGACCCTTAATTGGGGCGGTTCGTGGACCAGTTTCCCCGGCGGTTCAAGGGGTCAGGAATGATTGCGAATAGATCGCAGGTAAACGGGGGCGCCGCTCCGGCGAAATGCACGAAATGGCGGCGCGCCGATGGAGGTCCGGCTCAGAACCAGCTCTTGTCGCCGACCACGTAGTCCTCGTGGAACTGCTGGTCCGATTTCACCAGATAGATGATGAATTCGATGAAGCTGATCAGGCCGATCACCGCCGGCGGCAGCAACAGCAGCCAGCCGAGCGTGCCGCAGACCAGCATGATGATACCGGCGTTGGTCTTGCCCAGGTAGAACTTGTGGATGCCGATCCAGCCGAGGAAGAAGGCCAGCAGCGCCGCGACGACGCGGTTCTTGTCCCCCGCCAGGCCGCTGAACGGCTGGGTGGTGACGTAGATGCTGCGGGCCGCGCCCTCGACCACCTCGAAGTCGACTTCGGTTCCGGCGACGATGCTGCGCGTTGCGCCGGCCAGATCGTCGCGACTGAAGGGGTAACGGTGACCATCGTCGCCACTGATCAGGCCGGAGCCGTCGATATCACTGAAGCTGAGAACCTTGCCGCGCATGGAATGCCCCTCCGACGATCGCGCCCTGGCGAACTATGGCGCCGTCCTCGCGTCACGGCCAAGGGGGTAGCCCGTCACAATCGCTCCCTTCCCGAGGCGCGCTTCCAGAGAGTTCCATTTCCCGGAGAGTCCGGGCCGGCGATCGCCAGGGCCAGTAGGGTGATGCCTGCGGCGATCCATCCCCCGACAACGGCTGATAAGCCCAGGAAAAATCCGCCGGGATAGCCCCATTCCGTGAGGCCGATGACGTGGAGCATGGCGCGAATACCCAACGTCGCCACGAGCGACAGGAGCCAGGGAAGTGCGAGCCAGAGGGCTTTCCGGTTCATTCGGAACGAGATCACGGAGACCAGCGCCGAGGGAATGACCCCGACGAACACCATAATGGCAGCCAGCATCAGTTTTGTTCCATCCAGCCTGGCGACGGCTCCCCGCAGCGCCGGGGCGCGCCGATTCAGAAGACCTCGTCAATCCGCAATGAGTGACGATAGGGCCCTGCGATAGCCAGAACGAGCAGGTGAGCGACGCCGCCGCACCACCCACCCAACGCCATGCAGAGGGAAAGCCTGGCGACCAGGCTCAAGTCGTTCCCATCGCCGCGTAGAGGGTACAGGATCCAGGCGCCGCAGCAGCCGCCTATGAACAGCAGCGCAGGCAGGACCAGCCACCATCCCCGCCGATGGATCCGAAAGCTCGCCAGGGTCGCGGCCGCGACGGGTCCCGCGAAGATCAGCAGGATGATCCCGAAACTGATCAGGTCGCGGTAGGTGTAGGAAATATGGAACAGGACCATGCGCCAGGGATCGGTGATTGCAGCCACGCAACGTCGGCGCGCCTTCACCGCCCACACTCGTATTAATACCGGCGCCCCACAAGCCCTGTGCCCGGGAGAATGGCGCTTCCGCCCTATTCCGCGGCGATCAGGGTCGCGCCCTGCACATGGGGCTTGCCCGCCCGGTAGCTGGCGATCCGGTCCTCGACCTCATGGCGGAAGTGGCGGAACAGGCCCTGGATCGGCCAGGCGGCGGCGTCGCCCAGCGCGCAGATGGTGTGGCCCTCGACCTGGGTGGTGACGTCCAGCAGGGTGTCGATCTCGCGCATGTCGGCCTCGCCGGTGACCATGCGTTCCATCACCCGCCACATCCAGCCGGTGCCTTCGCGGCAGGGCGTGCACTGGCCGCAGCTCTCATGCTTGTAGAAGTAGCTGAGCCGGGCGATGGCGCGGACCAGGTCGGTGTCCTTGTCCATGACGATCACCGCCGCGGTGCCGAGGCCGGACTTCAGTTCGCGCAGGGCGTCGAAGTCCATCGGCAGGTCTTCGCACTGCTCGGCCGGGATCATCGGCACCGAGCTGCCCCCGGGGATCACGGCTTTCAGGTTGCCCCAGCCGCCCCGGATGCCCCCGCAGTGATCCTCGATCAGCTGGCGGAAGGGAATGCTCATCGCCTCTTCGACGTTGCACGGCAGGTTCACATGGCCAGAG
>JAHBYC010000008.1 GCA_019636175.1 Caulobacter sp.
CGCAGGGTGAAGGCCGGATTGACGTAGAGCGCCTTGCGGCCGGTCTCGGGATGGACCTTGACCACCGGATGGACGAACTCCCCGACCATGCCCTCGGCCTCGGCCACCTGCATCGAGGCGCGCTTCTGGGCCGAGGGTCCGGCGGCGGAATATTCCCGGCCCGCCGAATGCACCGCCCGCAGGCCCTCCAGCGTCGCCTTCATCCCGTCCGACAGGGCGTCGAAGGCCGCCGCCTGGCTGGCGAACAGGGTGTCGCCGCCAAAGGTCGGGGTCTCGACCGCATAGAGGATGGAGCCGATCGACGGGGTCTCCAGGAAGCTCATGTCCGAATGCCAGCCGCCGCCGAAATTCAGTCGGTCCTGCGGTTCCTTGATGATCTCCATCACCTCCGGGTGGTCGGCCATGCCGGAGACATAGGGGTGGATGTTCAGCGGGCCGAAGCGGCGGCCGAAGGCCAGTTGCTGCTGCGGGGTCAGGGTCTGGTCGCGGAAGAAGATCACCTGATGGGTGTTCAGGGCGGCGCGAATCTGCGCGATCGTCGCGTCGTCGAGCGGCGTCGACAGATCGACCCCCGAGATCTCGGCCCCCAGCGCCCCGGCCAGGCGGCGGATGGTCAGCGACCCGGCCATGACGCTTCGACGGCCTGGTCGGCGGGCAGGGCGGCGGGCGCCTCGGTCTCGCCGTCGACGAACTTCAGGTTCTCCTCCCGCAACCGGGCGCTGGCCTCGTCATAGAGGAAGGGCAGGAAGGCGAAGCGCTCGCCGCGGGTGACGGGCCTGGCCTCATGCAGCAGCGAGCAGGAGAAGACCACCGCCCCGCCCGTCGGCGGTCGGTAGAGCCGGTCGCCGAACTCGGGGAACCTCAGTTCGCCGCCGTCGTAGTCGTCGGCGTTGAGGTTGATGGTCACGGCGAACTTGCGGTGGGCCGTGCCCTTGGTGGTGTTGTCACGGTGCGGCCGGAACCAGCCGGCCCCGGCGTCGTAGCAGGCCACCAGGTAGCGTTCGATGCGGGTCGCCTGGAACTGGAAGGCCTTGCGGATTTCCGGGGCGATGCGGCGGCTGATCTTGTCGCGCAGATCGTTCTGCAGGGCCGGATCCTCGATCAGGAAGTCCTTGCGCTGCTTGTGGCGCGGGTCGTTGACCAGTCGGGTGCGGCCGTCCACCTCCCGCATGAAGCCGGAGGGCGAACCGCCGTGGTGGCGGTAAAGCGCGATCAGGTCGCGGCAGTAGTCCGGCTCGAACACCCGGGGCAGGATCAGGACCGGGGCCGAGAGCTCGACCGTCGCATGGGCCGAGGGCGGCGGCATTTCCGCCAGCCGCCGCGCCAGGGCGCCGACATCCTCCAGCTGGCCCCGGTCGAACACCCGCAGCTGCGGATCGAGGATCAGCCAGCCCGAGCCCGACACGCCATAGATCCTGGCCAGGCCGCCGCTGGCGTCGAAGAACCAGCGCGGGCCAAGCTCCACATGGCCGGGCGGGGCCCGGACCACCCCGAACAGGCAGGCGCGGCTCTCGTCCAGCGCCTTCTGCATGCCGATCACCCGCGCCAGTCCCTGCGCGGTGGCGGCGTCGGGGGCGAACACCAGCCCGACCCAGCGACCAGCCAGGGTGGCGAAGTTGAACCGTGGGTTCTCTTCGGTCGGGGCCAGGAACCAGGGGGCGGGATCACCGATGGTCAGGGACATGGAGGAGGGTCGTGCTCGCGGTGGCGGGCGCTCAATCTCTCCGAGCGCGGCGCGCGGCGCAACGGCCCTGTTGCGGCGACAGGCGTTCGGGCCAGGCTATTTGATCTCCGCCCCTGGCGTCAGGCCGCAGGCCAGCAGGGCCGCCCACACCCCTTCGGCGTCCTCGGCGAAGCGGAAGAGGTCAAGGTCGTCCGGACTGATCAGCCCCTCGGCGACCAGCCGTTCAAAGCCGATCACCTCGCGCCAGAAGGCCTCGTTGAACAGCACCACCGGGATCGGCGGCGACTTGCGGGTCTGCCGCAGGGTGAGAATCTCGAACAGTTCGTCGAAGGTGCCAAAGCCGCCGGGGAACACCACCAGCGCGTTGGCCCGCATGGCCAGATGCATCTTGCGCATGGCGAAGTAGTGGAAGCGGAAGGTCAGGTCCGGCGTGGTCCAGGGGTTGGGCTCCTGTTCCCGGGGCAGGGTGATGTTGAAGCCGATGCTGGGGGCGCCGGCGTCGTGGGCGCCGCGATTGGCCGCCTCCATGGCGCCCGGCCCGCCGCCGGTGGCGATGACGTTGTCCCGCACCCCGCCGTCGTTCTTCAGCGCCCCGCCGCGCTGCGACGCGATCCGGCCGAAGGCGCGGGCCTCCTCGTACCAGCGCCGCTGGTGCGCCGGCCCGGTCTCGCCGATCCGCGCGCTGCCGAACACCACGATGGTCGAGCGCACGCCCCAGGCCCTCAGCGCCTCCTCGGCCTTGGCGTATTCCAGCTGGAACCGCACCCCGCGCATGGCGTCGCCGAGCAGGAAGTCCTGGTCCAGGGCGGCCAGCCGGTAGGAGGGTGACGCCACTTGCGGGCTGTTGTCGGGGCGGTCGCTCATCGGGCGGGCATGGCCTTGTCGAGGAACTGCAGGAAGGCGTCCCAGTCCTCGGTGGTCACCCCGTGGCCGCCGCCGCGGCTCCACCAGACGATGCCGTCGCCGGGCCTGAAGTCGTGCATGTCTGTCGCGTTGAAGCCGGGCGAGCCGAGGAGCCGGTAGGCCGCATCGGCCCCCTGCGCCGCGCGGAAGGCGCCGGCCGGGTCGGACCAGGCATCGCCCATGCCGCTGCCCAGCAGCACGGGCCGGGGGGCGATCAGGGCGATCAGCTGGTGCTGGTCGAGATCGGGACTGGGGCTGGTCGCCTGCCTGGCGTAGGCGGCGCCGAACCAGAAGCCGTAGGCGTCGGTGATCTGCTTGACCGTCTCGCCGGCCGTGCTGTGGGTCAGGCTGGCGCCGCCGCGTCCCGACTGGTGGGCGATGACGGCGGCGAAGCGCGGGTCGAAGGCGGCCGCCAGCAGCGCGGCCTTGCCATGCCGCGAATGCCCCCAGATCGCCACCCGCTTCGCATCGATCCGGGCGTCGGCGGCCAGCACGTCATAGGCGTCGCTGAACATCACCGACCAGACCGCCAGGGCCCCGCCGCGACGGTCGGCGGGCGTGTCCGGCTGTAGCGCCGCCAGGGCCGCCGGGGCCAGCTCCGGATCGTCCGGAACGATTTCGCCCGGATAGAACATCGCCACCGCATAGCCCCGCGCGGTCACGGTGGCGATGTCGGGGCCGCTGATCCGTTTGCCCAGGATCATCTTGGCGACCGGGTCCAGGGTGGTGCTGCGGCAGGGCGCGGGCAGGATGTCGCGGTTCTCGACCACGCTCTCGGGATGCCCCGGCACGGCGGCGCGGTTGCCGCAGAACAGCTCCAGGATAATCAGGGGCGCCGGCCTGTCCGTCGCCCTGGGCAGCGCCAGGATGACGTGAAAGCGCCGCGCCGGCTCAGCCTGGCCCAGCCGCACCGTCCATTGCTCGACGGTCGCGCCGCCGACATCCTCGACCGCCAGCGTCTCCCGTGTCTCGACCACCGCCGCGCCGAGGTCGGGCCGCTCGCCATAGACCTCGCTCAGAAAGGCCTGCCGCAACAGGGGAACGCGGCGTTCGGACCATTGCGCCGGGGTCGTCACCGGCGCATCGCCGCGAAAGGCGCCCAGCACCGGCGGGCTGGCGACGGGCGCCTTGGCCAGGTCCGGCGGCGAGGCGCAGGCGGCCAGGCCGAGCAATAGAATCACCACTGAAAGGGATCGCATCATCAACAGTTTCCACCTGGCGTCCGGCGTTCCGCCGGCCAGACTATCGGCTTCCCGGCGCTTCACCAGCCGCCGGATCGCCGAACGCTTCCCCTGCGTCGCGTCTGGGCATATTAGGCGCCGCAACGCCGCAGCCAACACGAGCCATCCGATGATCGACTGGGACAGCCTCGACGCCTTCAAGTTCCAGGACGAGACCGAGACGGTTCGCGCCCTGCTGGCCGCCGAACCGCTGTCCCTGGAGGATCGCGCCGCCGTCCGTGCCGAGGCCGAGGCCCTGGTGCGCGGGGCCCGCCGCTCCGCGCGTCGTCAGGGCGTGGTGGAAAACTTCCTGCAGGAGTTCTCGCTGTCCACCCGCGAGGGGCTGGCGTTGATGTGCCTGGCCGAGGCCCTGCTGCGCATTCCCGACGAGGAAACCAAGGATCGCCTGATTGCCGAGAAGATCGGCAGCGCCGACTGGGCCAGCCACATGGGCAAGTCGGGAAGCCTGTTCGTCAACGCCTCGACCTGGGGCCTGATGCTGACCGGCAAGCTGGTCGAGGTCGACGACGAGGCGCGGAGCGACCTGCCGGGCTTCATCAAGCGCCTCGCGGGCCGGGTCGGAGAGCCGGTGATCCGCGCCGCCGTGGGACAGGCCATCCGCATCATGGGCGAACAGTTCGTGCTGGGCCGCACCATCGAGGCGGCCATCGCCCGCGCCAAGGGCGAGGGCGACATCTGCAGTTTCGACATGCTGGGCGAAGGCGCCCGCACCGCCGCCGACGCAGCCCGCTACGAGAAGGCCTACGCCGACGCAATCGCCACCGTTGGCCGGCTGTCGGGCGGCCAGGGTCCGGAGGCCGGGCATGGCGTGTCGGTCAAGCTGTCGGCCCTGTCGCCGCGCTATGAGGCCACGCAGGAAGACCGCGTCTGGTCCGAGCTGTATCCGCGCGTCAAACGGCTGGCGCTGATCGCCGCCGAACACGACCTCAACTTCACCCTCGACGCCGAGGAAGCGGACCGTCTGGTCATCTCTCTGAAGCTGCTCGAGCGGCTGGCCGCCGACCCCGACATCAAGGCCGACTGGACCGGCCTTGGCCTGGCCGTGCAGGCCTATCAGAAGCGCTGCCCGCGGGTGATCGCCCGTCTGGCCGAGCTGGCGAGGACCACCGGCCGCCGGTTCATGGTGCGGCTGGTCAAGGGCGCCTACTGGGACAGCGAGATCAAGCGGGCCCAGGTCAACGGTCGGCCAGGATATCCGGTCTACACCACCAAGAGCGCCACCGACCTGTCCTATCTGGTCTGCGCCCGGGCCCTGATCGACGCCGCGCCGCACCTTTACGCCCAGTTCGCCACCCACAACGCCCACAGCCTGGCCGCCGTGCGGCGCATGGCCCGCACCGCCGGGGTGAAGATCGAGTTCCAGCGGCTGCATGGCATGGGCGAGGCCCTCTACAAGGTCGCCGACGATCTCTACGACGGCATCGTCGTCCGCGCCTATGCCCCGGTCGGCGGCCATGAGGACCTGCTGCCCTATCTGGTTCGCCGGCTGCTGGAGAACGGCGCCAACACCAGCTTTGTCCATGCCCTGCTGGACGAGCGGGTGCCGCCCGAAACGGTGGTGGTCGATCCGGTGGCCGAGGTCGAGGCGGTCGGGCCGGGCCCCCATCGCAAAATCCCCCTACCGGCCCAGATCTACGGTGATCGCCTCAATTCCGCGGGGATCGACCTGTCGGTGACCGCCGAACGGGACCGCCTGACCTCGGCGATTTCCGCCCTGCCGACGATCTCGGCGGGCCAGGGCGAGGCGGTGATCAACCCCGCCGACCATGGCATGACGGTCGGAACCGTGGCCGAGGCGAGCGCCGACCAGATCGACGCCGCCTTCGCCGCCGCCCGCATCGCCCAGCGCGACTGGGACGCCATCGGCGGTCTGGAGCGGGCCCAGGTCCTGCGAGCCATGGCCGACGCCCTGGAGCAGAACCGGGACCGGCTGATCGCCATCTGCACCCGCGAGGCCGGCAAGACCCTGAACGACGGCATCGCCGAGGTGCGGGAAGCGGCTGATTTCTGCCGCTACTACGCCCGTCTGGCGGAGATGAAGTTCGCCCTGCCCGAGACCCTCAAGGGGCCGGTCGGCGAGACCAACACCCTGGAACTGCGCGGCCGGGGCGTGTTTGTCTGCATCAGCCCGTGGAACTTCCCGCTGGCCATCTTCACCGGCCAGATCGCCGCCGCCCTGGCCGCCGGTAACGCGGTCATCGCCAAGCCCGCCGAACAGACCCCGCTGATCGCCACCGAGGCGGTGCGCCTGTTCCATGCCGCCGGCCTCGATCCCCGCCTGCTGGCCCTGACGCCGGGCCGCGGCGAGACGGTCGGCGCGGCCTTGACCGCCCACGCCGGCTGCGACGGCGTGGCCTTCACCGGCGGCACCGAGACCGCCTGGCGGATCAACCAGACGCTGGCCGCCCGCCGGGGACCCATCGTCCCCTTCATCGCCGAGACCGGCGGTCTCAACGGCATGTTCGTCGACACCACGGCCCAGCGCGAACAGGTGATCGACGACGTCATCCAGTCCGCCTTCGGCTCGGCGGGCCAGCGCTGTTCGGCCCTGCGGCTGCTGTTTCTGCCCCGCGACACCGCCGATCACCTGATCGAGGGACTGACCGGGGCGATGGACGCCCTGGTGGTCGGCGACCCGGCCGATCCGCGCACCGACATCGGGCCGGTCATCGACGCCGAGGCCCACAGGACGCTCAGCGATCACCTGGCGCGGCTGACCCGCGAGGCCCGGGTGCTCAAGGTGCTGGACGCGCCGGCGGGCGGAACCTTCTTCGGGCCGGTGCTGGCGGAAATCCCCGGCGCGGACTTTCTTGAGCGCGAGGTCTTCGGGCCGATCCTGCACATCGTCCGCTACGACCCCGAAAAGCTGCCGCAGGTCGCGGCCGGACTGGCGGCCCGGGGCTACGGCCTGACCCTGGGGGTGCACAGCCGCATCGAGTCCTTCGCCGAACAGGTCAAGGCGCTGGTCCCGGCGGGCAATGTTTACGTCAACCGCTCGATGATCGGGGCCGTGGTCGGGGTGCAGCCGTTCGGCGGTCAGGGCCTGTCCGGCACCGGCCCCAAGGCCGGCGGTCCCGATGCGCTCAGCCGCTACAGCGTCGAGCGAGCGGTCAGCGTCAACATCACCGCCCAGGGCGGGGACCCGGCGCTGCTGAATCTTTGACGCAGGGGTCAGAAAGGCGCGGTTAACCCAACCCCACCCATACTGTCGCCAGACGATTGGGGAAGGTGACAGTCAGTGGAAGGCCGCAGCACAGGCGCGTCGGAGCCTGCCCCCAGGTCGCCGATGCCTTTCGGCATCGCCCTGTCGCTTGAGGTCTTCGACCGCGCCACCCGTTTCGCCAAGAACCTGTTCAGCGACGCCCAGAGCACCATCATCCTGGTCAAGGACGGCGTCGCCTGGCGCAGTCGTTTCGCCGAAGGCCTGTTCCCGCCGCGCGACCGGGTCGCGGAAATGGTGATCTCCAGCGGCGAGCCGTTGTGGATCGAGGACGCCAGGCTGGATGAGCGGTTCGCCGCCACGCCGCTGGTCGCCGGACCGCCCTATGTCCGGGCCTATATCGCCACGCCGATTCGTCTGAAGAACGGATCCTCGCCGGGCGTTCTGGCGGTCATCAGCACCTCGCCGCAGCCCTACGACGCGGCCAACGCCGAGCGCATGGCCGCCCTTGCCGAATTCGTCGCCGACGAATGGGAGCGGGCCCAGGCCACCCATGACCACGCCCAGTCAAGCAAGGCGCTCGAAGCGACCCGCACCACGCTGGAAGCCCTTGTGGCCTCGGTGCCGACCTCGCTGGTGCTCACCGACCGGGACCTGAACATCGTCGCCGCCAGCGGCATCTGGGCCCGCAGTCTGGGGCTGAAGCGCGGCAGCTATACGGGTCGGAACCTGCTGGAGGTCGCGCCGGAGGTCTATCAGCCGTCCATCGACAACTTCACCGCCGCCTTGAACGGCCAGACGACCAGCTCGCGGCGGGTCTACACTATGCTGCCCATCGGCATCGGGGTCTGGCTGAACGTCGACTACAAGCCCTGGCGCGACTCCGGCGGCGAGATCGGCGGGGTGGTGATCAGCGCCAATGACATCACCGAACTTGTCGAGGCGCTGGAAAGGTCGGAGCGGTCCGAGGAACGGCTCACCCTGGCCATGGAGCTGGCCGACCTGCATGTCTGGGAAATGGACTATGTGCGTCGCGAGCTGATCAAGGCCGGCGCCGAGGACACCTTCTACGAACGGCCCCAGACCTACGAGGACCTGTTCCGGGATATCTTTCTGGGCATCGATCCGCGCGACCGCGACGGGGCGATCGCAGCCTGGAACCGGCACGTGGAGACCGGCGAGCCCTACAAGCCGATCTACCGCGTCAATCGCAGCGATGGCGTCGAGGTCTGGGCCCAGGGCGCGGCCAGGCTGTTCACCCGCGAGGACGGGCGGCCCCTGCGTCTCGTCGGAGCCCTGCAGAATATCAGCCATCGCAAGCTGGCCGAGGCCGAGTTGATCCAGGCCCGCAACGACGCCGAGGCCGCCAACACCGCCAAGTCGACCTTCCTGGCGACCATGAGCCACGAGATCCGCACGCCGCTGAACGGGGTGCTGGGCATGGCCCAGGCCATGGCCGCCGACGACCTCAGCGACATCCAGCGTGAACGGCTCGAGGTCGTGCGACAGTCGGGCGAGAGCCTGCTGGCGGTGCTGAACGACGTGCTGGACCTCTCCAAGATCGAGGCCGGACGGCTGGATCTGGAGCAGTCGGAATTCGACCTGCGGGATCTGGCACGCGGCGCCCACGCGGCCTTCACCGCCATCGCCAACAAACAGGGGCTGAGCTTCGACCTGCGGGTCGAGCCCGCGGCGCGCGGCGTCTATCTGGGCGATCCGACCCGGGTGCGGCAGATCCTCTACAACCTGATCTCCAACGCCCTGAAGTTCACCGAGGCCGGCGAGATTCGGGTCACCGTCGACCGGCCGGACGAGGCCCTGGTGTTCAGCGTCTCCGACACCGGCATCGGCATCGCGCCCGAACCCCTGGCCCGGTTGTTCCAGCGTTTCGAACAGGCTGACGCCTCGACCTCCCGCCGCTACGGCGGCACCGGTCTTGGCCTGGCGATCTGCCGTCAGCTGACCGAGCTGATGGGCGGCGACATTTCGGCCCGCAGCGTGCTGGGTAAGGGAACCACCTTCAGCGTGGTTCTGCCCTTGCCGAGGGTCTCCGAACTTGAGCTGACGCCGCCGCCGCCTCCCCTGTCGCCGCCGGAGCCGGCCGGACCGGACCAGGTGCTGCGAGTGCTGGCGGCCGAGGACAATGAGGTCAACCAGCTGGTCCTCAAGACCCTGATGCATCAGGTCGGGGTCGAGCCTGTGGTGGTCCCCGACGGTCGCCAGGCGGTCGCGGCCTGGGAGGCCGAGGCCTGGGATGTCATCCTGATGGATGTGCAGATGCCCGAGGTCGACGGACCGACCGCCGCGCGGATGATCCGCGACCGTGAAGCCGCCACAGGCCGGGCCCGCACTCCGATCATCGCCCTGACGGCCAACGCCATGTCGCATCAGATCGCCGAATACCGCGCCGCCGGCATGGACGGCTTCGTCGCCAAGCCCATCGAGGTCGGTCGCCTGTTCGCGGCTATCGAGGAGGCCCTGTCGCCGACGGGCGAGCCGGAGGCGGCGCGCGGCTGAAGCGGTGGCGTCAAGCTCGCAGTGTCACGCCCGACGCCCCCTTTTTGCAGCATGATCGCCTCGCCGGGGTCGGTTTGAATCGACGGCAGTTCCGAACGGAGCAGACCCATGCGTCCTGCGATCCTGGCCCTCATTCCCATCTGTCTCGCCACGCCCGCCCTCGCCGCGTCGCCGCCCGGCCCGGACCTGGTGATTGAAGCCCTGGACCAGGCCTGCGCCGGGTTTCTGTCCGGCGATGGCGGCTACGATCTGGGCGGGAGGGCCGAGGCGCTGGCGATGATGGACTTCGGCCCCTTCTACGGCGCCCGCGCCCCCGGAGCCGACGTCCTGCTGTCCGGCCAGGCGCCGGAGGGCGGCCAGCCGGGTTTGTGCCGCGTCGCCCTGGATTCCGATCCCTCGATCGCCGCCCCCCTGCCGGCGCGCATCAAGGTCTGGGCGAAAAATCACGGCTTCAAGCCCGTCGGAAAGCCGACGCCCGGCGCCGATGACAAGGGCCGGGCCCTTGTCGCAACCCGTTGGAGCGGGGCGGCGGGTCAGCTGGAAATGCGGGAACTGGCCACGGCGCCGAGCAACGGCCGGATCAATGTGGTCATCGACTGGACCGGGAATGCTCGATAGCCGCCAGGCGATCCGGACCGATCGCGACAGCTCAACTTTCACAGGACGAGGTCTCCCATGAAAACGCTACCCTTCCTCCTTCTGTCCGGCGCGGCCGCGGGGGCGGTGATGGCAGCGCCCGCCTTCGCCGCGCCGGTCGATGCCGAACTGGTCACCCAGTTTCTTGACCAGGCCTGCCCGGCCTATCTCGGCTCGGGGCAGTTGTCGGCCCTGTCGGAGAGGGCCTCGACCTTTGGTCTCGCCACGGCCGGGGCCAACATGTTCCGGGCCGACGGAACCCAGCAGATCGTGGCCACGGGCCGGACCATGACCGATCCGGTCGGTCGCTACTGCCGCGTCAGTTTCACCGGCGCCCCGGACTATTCCGCCAGGCTGTCGGCCAGCATGCCGGGCTGGGCCAAGGCGCATGGGTTCAAGCTCGCCGGCAAGCCGTCGGCCCAGACCGACGAGAAGGGCCGCCGCTTTGTCCAGACCCTCTGGAAGGCCAGGGGGCAGACCCTGGAGATGGACGAGATGATTCCCGAAAAGCCGGGTCAGGTGAACATCATCCTCAAGTGGTCCGCCGAGACCTGAGTCCCGGCGGGCGGCCCCGGCTCAGGCTGCCGCTCAGGCGGCGGCCGCCTTCTTCTTGACGAAGACCGTCTGGGTGTTGGTGTATTCCAGCAGGCCTTCCAGCGCGCCTTCGACCCCCACCCCCGACTGCTTGTGGCCGCCGAAAGCGGCCAGCGGCGACAGATGCTGGCTTTCATTGATCCAGACGGTGCCGGTGGCCAGCCGGCCGGCGATCTCCAGCGCCTTGTCCTCGTCCGATGACCAGACCGATCCGCCCAGACCATAGTCGGAGGCGTTGGCCCGGCCGATCACCTCGTCGACATCATCGAACTTCAGCAGCGGCAGCACCGGCCCGAACTGCTCTTCCTGGACGATGCGGGAGTCTTCGGGCGGGTTGTCGATGATGGTCACCGGCACGAAGTAACCGGGCGCGGTGCTCTCTTCGCCGCCGATCAGGAACTTGTAGCCCTTGGCCCTGGCGTCCTCGATCAGGTCCAGCACCCGGGCGTACTGAAGCCTGTTCTGGATCGGGCCCATCTGCGTGCCCTGCTCGGCGCCGTCGCCCATCTTCACCGTCGCGGCATAGGCGACCAGCGCCTCCTTCAGCGGCTCATAGATGTCCTTGTGGACGTACATGCGCTTGGTGGCGATGCAGATCTGACCGGTATTGCGGAAGGCGGCCCAGAACAGCTGCTCGGCGACCTGGGCGACATCGACATCGGGCATGACGATGGCGGCGTCGTTGCCGCCAAGCTCCAGGGTCACTCGCTTGAGGGTCGAGGCGGCGCTCTGCATCACCTTGCGGCCGGTCTGGGTCGAGCCGGTGAAGCTGATCTTGTCGAAGCCGGGATGGCTGGTCATCCAGGGGCCCAGCTCGTCGCCCCCGGTGACGATGTTCAGCACCCCGTCCGGCAGGACGCCGCGCAGCAGCTCGCCGATCTTCAGGGTGGTCAGGGGGGTGAAGGGCGAGGGCTTCAGCACCATGGTGTTGCCGGCCAGCAGGGCCGGGGCGACCTTGAAGAAGGCCAGGATCACCGGGAAATTCCACGGGGCGATGGCGCCGACGACGCCGATCGGCACATGGCGGGTCTCGCCGCGGCGCTCGTCGGTGTCCTCGACCACGGTCACCGGCAGGTCGAGGCTCGCGGTGGCCTGGCACCAGTAGGCGCCGCCCAGAACATCGCCCATGGCGTCGCCGTGCGGCTTGCCCTGCTCGCTGGTCAGCAGGCGCTTGAGGTCCTCGACGTTGGCGCCGATCACGCCGGCGATGGCCAGCAGGGCCTCGCGGCGCTTGGCGATCGGGGTCGCGGCCCAGGCGGGAAAGGCCTTGCGGGCGGCGGCGACCGCCTCGTCCAGCTGTTCGCGACTGCAGTCAGGGGCCTGGCCGATGACCTTCTCGTTGGCGGGATTGACCACATCGAAGGTGGACAGAACGGGGGCGGCCTTGCCGCCGATGGTCATGGTGTAGTCGGCGTCGAAGCGCATGGCGTCCTCCGGTCTCTTGATCTTGTTGCAGACTAGGTAGATGGGCGCCGCCGCGTCAGCCAATCCTCCCGCGACATCTCCCAATAACGTGAGCGGCGGGTGGCCCCGTCGGGCGCGATGCTGAGCCGCTCGCCCATGTCGACAAAGCCCGCCGCCTCGATCACCCGGGCCGAGCGGACGTTATCCAGCGCCGCGGTCAGCCCGACCAGACGCACGCCAAGCACCTCGAACATGAACCCGAAACTGCGGGCCGCGCCGGCGGTCCCCTGGCCTGAGTTCTGCTGGTCGGCGCGCCGCGCTCCGGCGATTTCCGCGCTGGAGCGGTCGGGCCAGACGGAATAGCGGCTGTAGGCCGCGACCTCGCCGGCCTCGTCGAGTGACACGGTCAGCAGGACGTCGCCGGCCAGACGTCCCCGGTCCGCCTCGGCGACCCAGGCGGCGATGGTTTCAGGCGTGATCGGGCGCGGCAGGTCGTAGATCGGGCCGGAGACGGCGGGATCCGACAGCAGGGCGACCAGCCCTGTCACATGCTCCGGTCCGGCAAGCCGCGTGTGGGGCCCCAGATAGCCGAGGTCCGGCGCCCGCACCGCGGCGCGAATGGCCTCCGCCTCCTCGGGCGTCGCTGTCAGGACGGAGATCGGCGGGGCGCTCATGGCGACAGCTTGCGCGCGCCGGCATTCGCCATCAATGCCGAGATTCCCCATTGGCGGCGGCGTCGGACTGACGCACTGTGCCGCGCCCGGCCTGAGAGCCGCCGCCACATCATTTTGGGGGATACCATGAAGTCGCTCGTTCTCGCCCTGGCCCTTGTCGCCACCGCCGCGCCGGTCGCCGCCCTGGCCGAAACCGCGCCGGCCGCCGCGCCGGCCGCCTATTCGACCAAGACCACGCCGCTGGGCGATCTGATCGCCAATCCGGCGACCCAGGCGGTGCTGGAGAAGCATATCCCCGGGATCAGCAAGAATCCGGAGATCGAGCCGGTGAAGGGTCTTCCCCTCAAGGCCATCCAGCAGTATGCGCCCGACCGGCTGCCGGACTCGCTGCTGGCCGCCATCGACGCTGATCTGGCCACGATTCCGGCGGCCGGAAAGTAGCTTTCCGCCGGACGGCCCGGCGGCAGGAGTGACCCATGTCCGCCTCCGCCCCGACCTCCGCTCTGGTCCTCTTCTCCGGCGGCCAGGACAGCGCCGTCTGTCTGGCCTGGGCCCTGCAGCGCTACGAGCGGGTCGAAACCCTCGGCTTCGACTATGGCCAGCGTCACCGGGTCGAGTTGGAGGTGCGACAGGCCTTCCTGCGCCGGCTGCCCGAGGTGTTCCCCCGGGCGGCCGGTCGGCTGGGCGACGACCATGTTCTCGACCTGGCCGTGCTGGGGGCGATCAGCGACACCGCCCTGACCGCCGACGCCGAAATCGCCATGAACGCCAGCGGCCTGCCCAACACCTTCGTGCCGGGCCGCAACCTGCTGTTCCTGACCTTCGCCGCCGCCATCGCCTACCGCCGGGGGATCAAGCACGTCGTCACCGGCGTCTGCGAGACCGACTACTCGGGCTATCCCGACTGTCGCGACGACACGGTCAAGGCGCTGCAGGTCGCCATCAACCTGGGCATGGAATCGCGGCTGGTGCTGGAAACCCCGCTGATGTGGATCGACAAGGCCGCCACCTGGGAGCTGGCCGGCCACCTGGGCGGCGCGTCCCTCGTGGACCTGATCGTCGAGGACACCCACACCTGCTATCTCGGCGATCGCAGCGAACGCCACGCCTGGGGCTATGGCTGCGGAACCTGTCCCGCCTGCGAACTGCGGGCGGCGGGATACCGGCGCTGGATCGAGGGCTGAGCAGCCGGGATCGTCAGACCCGCTCGGGAATGATCACCCGCATCGACTCGTAACCCTTCACGAAGGTCGAATAGACGCGCTTGGGTTCGGCCACGACCTGGATGGTCGGGAAGCGCTTGAGGATCTCTTCCCAGATGATGGTCAGCTGCAGCTCGGCCAGGCGGTTGCCGACGCAGCGGTGGATGCCGAAGCCGAAGGAAAGGTGCTGGCGCGGCCGCTCGCGGTCGATGATGTAGGCGTCGGGATTCTCGATCACCTCATCGTCGCGGTTGCCCGAGACGTACCACATGACGACCTTGTCGCCCTTCCTGATGGTCTTGCCGCCCAGTTCGACATCGCGGGTGGCGATGCGGCGCATGTGGGCCAGCGGCGTCTGCCAGCGGATGGTCTCCGAGACCATCGAGGGGATCAGGGCCGGATTGTCGCGCAGCTTCTGATACTGGTCGGGGTTCTGGTTCAGGGCCAGGACCGAGCCGGTGATGGTGTTGCGGGTGGTGTCGTTGCCGCCAACGGTCAGCAGCACGATGTTGCCGAAATACTCGCGCGGCGACATGTCCCGGGTGTCGGGACCATGGGCCAGCATCGAGATCAGGTCATTGCCCGGAGGCGCGTTGACCCGCTGGTTCCACAGCTCGGTGAAGTAGGCGTGGTACTGGACGAAGATCTCCATCTTCTGTTCCAGGGTGTCGATCAGCCCCTGGCCCGGCACGGCGGTGACCACGTCGGACCAGTAGGTCAATTTGCGGCGGTCTTCCTGCGGCAGGTCGAACAGGGTGGCCAGGGTCATGGCCGTCAGTTCCATCGACACCTTGTCGACCCAGTCGAACTCCTCGCCGATCGGCAGGCTGTCGAGGATCTTGCAGGCCCGTTCGCGGATCAGCGGCTCCAGGGTACGCAGGTTGATCGGCGAGACGGCGGGGCTGACGGTCTTGCGCTGCACGTCATGCTTGGGCGGGTCCATGGCGATGAACATCGGCAGGGGCCCCTCGTCATTGTCCTGGGTGACGATGGTGATGCCGCCCTCGGAGGAGAAGTCCTGGTGGTTGGTGTCGACCGCCATGATGTCGTTGAACTTGGTGATCGACCAATAGGGGCCGTAGTCGCTCTCGGGCGTGAAGTGGACCGGGTCCTCTTTCCGCAGGCGCTCGAAGTAGGGCCAGAAGGCGTTGGCCTGGAACAGGGCCGGCTGGGCCGGGTTGAGGGTTTCCAGCGGCTGGTCCCAGGCGGACTCGGCCGCGGGTTTGGTCAGGTCAACAGCGCCGTCGCTCATGGTCGTGTTCCGTCGGAAGATCGCCGCCGGTCTGCGGCGGACTGCAGTCTGGCAGTATTCCGACGGAAATTCACGGTCAAATGTAAACAGTGTTTATTTTCAGAATTGACCGGACTCTGACAGGCCGCCCGTCTGGCGCAGGCCCTCGAACAGGGCGATCCCGGCGCTGACCGACAGGTTCAGCGACCGGGCCTGGGGCCGCAGCGAAATGACCACCCGGGCGTCGGCGACGGCATGGACCGCCTCGGGAACGCCGGAGGTCTCGCTGCCCATCAGGATGATGTCGTCGGGCGCGAAGGCGAAGCGGTCCAGCGGCGTCGCCCCGCGGGTGGTCATCAGCACCAGGCGCCCCGTCGGGCGCTGGTCCTGAAAGGCGGCCCAGTCGGCGTGGCGGGTCATGTGGCCGAGCGGCCCGTAGTCGAGCGCCGCCCGCTTCATCGCCCGGTCGTCAAAGGCGAAGCCGACCGGCTCGATCACATGCAGCGGAACCCCGAAACAGGCCGACAGGCGGATGCAGGCCCCGACATTCTGCGGAATGGCGGGCTGGTACAGGGCGAGACGCAGACTGGACATGGTCGAGGCGGCGGCCCGCTCAGATCTCGCCCTTGCTCGCCGTCGCCGAGGCCCGGGTCAGACGGAACACCACACCCGACAGCAGCAGCAGGGCGATCAGGTTGGGAACGGCCATCAGGGCGTTGAGGATGTCGGTCACCGTCCACACCAGGCTCAGCTGCAGGACCGAGCCGCCGAACACGAAGGCGACCCAAAGCAGGCGGTAGGGCAGGATGACCTTGACCCCGAACAGATACTCCGCCGATCGCTCGCCGTAATAGCTCCAGCCCAGGATGGTGGTGAAGGCGAAGACGATCAGGCCGAAGGTGACGATCCAGTGGCCGCCGGCGGGCAGGCCGGCGCTGAAGGCCAGGGCCGAGAGCTCGGCGCCGGTCTTGCCCGAGGCCCACGAGGCCAGCATCTGGGTCGAACCGTCCGCCATCTCCACCGGCACATGGACGGTGACGATCACCAGGGCGGTGATGGTGCAGACCACGATGGTGTCGATGAAGGTGCCCAGCATGGCCACCATGCCCTGCTGCACGGCGTCATGCGACTTGGCCGCCGCATGGGCGATGGCCGCCGAGCCCAGGCCGGCTTCGTTGGAAAACACCCCGCGCGCCACGCCAAAGCGGATGCCGGCCCAGACCGCCGCCCCGGCGAAGCCGCCGGTCGCCGCCGTCTCTGTGAAGGCGCTGCGGACGATGAACACCAGCCCGCCCGGAATGTCCTGATAGTTCAGGGCCAGGATCGTCACCCCGCCGACGATGAAGACCACGGCCATGGCCGGCACCAGCCATTCGGCCACCGCCCCGATCCGCTTCACCCCGCCGATGATGACCAGGAAGGTCAAGGCCGACAGCACCAGCCCGACCGACCAGTCGGGAACGCCGAAGGTGGCCGTGACGATGGCGGTCACCGAATTGGACTGCACCATGTTGCCGATGCCGAAGCCGGCGATGGCGGCGAACAGGGCGAACAGGACCGCCAGCCAGCCCCAGCCTTTCCCCAGTCCGTTGCGGATGTAGTACATCGGCCCGCCGACATACTGGCCGTCGGCGTCGGTCTCGCGGAAATGAATGGCCAGCACCGCCTCGGCGTATTTGGTGGCCATGCCGACCAGCGCGGTCATCCACATCCAGAACACCGCGCCCGGTCCGCCCAGGGCGATGGCCGTGGCCACCCCGGCGATGTTGCCGGTGCCGATGGTCGCGGCGAGCGCGGTCATCAGCGTCTGGAAGGGGGTGATCTCGCCCGGCTCGCTGGCCTCGGCCTTGCGTCCCCTGAACAGCAGCCGGAAGGCCGTGCCGATCCGCCTGACCGGCATGAACCGCAGGGCGATGGTCAGAAACAGTCCGGTGCCCAGAAGCAGGACCAGCAACGCCGGCCCCCAGACGAATGAGGCGACGGCGTTCAGCTGCGCTTCAACCTGGTTCAAGTTCATGATCGACCCCCAAACAGCCCTGATGCGGCGCCAGCTTACGCGATCCGGCGCGCGATGCATCCCCCGGGTTTTTCAGGCGTCAGGCAGGCGCTTGCGCGGCTGTCGCCATGCGGTAGGCTTGCCCTCGAACCCCCGCCGGACCGGCCGGCGGGGTGACTGACAAGTGGGGGTATTGGATGCGTGTTTTTCTGGGCGCCCTGTTCGCTCTGGCCGTGATGAGCTCGCCGGCCCTGGCGCAGAATCTGAAGGCCGATGTGTCGCTGGCCAAGGACAGCCGCCTGGTCAAGTCGATCAATGTCGAGGATCTCAAGGCCATCGTCGTGGCCAGCGGCTACGAGGTGACCGAGGTCGGCGGGATGGGCGACGTCTCGGTCCAGGCCAAGACAGACGAGGGCCTGATCTTCCTGCTGATCGGGACCGCCTGCGAGGTCGAGGGCTACAAGCCCAACTGCCTCGGCATCAACATGCAGATCCGCTACGACGGCGACGAGGATGTGACGGTGGCCAAGGTCAACCAGGCCACCCTGACCTATGCGGCGGTCTCGACCTGGTGGGACGAGGACAGCAACACTCTCGGCATCACCCGCTACACCATCCTCGATGACGGCGTGACCATGGCCAACATCAAGGCCAACCTGACCACCCTGCTGGCCATCGCCCCCCGCATCACCGGCATCATCTGGCCCTAGATCGCAGCCTGATAGGCGGTGCGGGTTACCGTGAAGAAGTCCCTGGCGGCCCGGCCCTGCTCGCGCGGCCCGAGACTTGACGCCTTCGTTCCGCCGAAAGGGGCATGATAATCGACGCCGGCGGTCGGCAGGTTGACCATGGCCATTCCGACCCTGGCGTTCAGCTTGAAATGCTCAGCCTGCTTCAGCGAGCTCGTGTAGATACCGCCGCAGAGGCCGAAACGGACGGCGTTCAAGGTATCCAGCGCGTCGTCGTAGTTCCTGGCCACCATCAGCCCGGCAACCGGCCCGAAGACTTCCTCGCGGGCCAGAAGGTCGTCGACGGCCAGATCATCAAAGAGAACGGGATCGACAAAGCAGGCCGGCGCATCGTCCCGTCGGCCTGTCTGCAGCGGGGAGCCCCCGGTCTTCACCAT
The DNA here is from genome assembly GCA_019636175.1 of Caulobacter sp. Lineage (GTDB taxonomy): Bacteria > Pseudomonadota > Alphaproteobacteria > Caulobacterales > Caulobacteraceae > Caulobacter. The sequence goes on from JAHBYC010000008.1 coordinate 18,369, forward strand.
GGCCGTCACGGCGGCCTGAACCGACGACTTCTGGCGCATGGAAACCAGAGGTCCGATCTGGGTGGCCGGGTCGAGCGGATCTCCCACGCGCAATGCGGCCATCCGTTCGACCAGCTTTGCCGCGAAGGCCTTTGCCACCTCCCGCTCGACGATGATCCTGGACGTCGCCGTGCACCGTTGTCCGGCGGCGAAGAAGGCTCCGTTCAGGGCGCCGTCGACCGCTGCGTCCAGATTGGCGTCCGCCAGGACGATCAGGCCGTTGACCCCGCCCATCTCTGCCTGCACGCGGATTCGCCGCCGCGCGCAGGCAAGGGCTACAGCCTGGCCGGTCGCCTCCGAGCCTGTGAAGGACAGTCCGTCAAGGTCGCCCTCCGCAGTCAGCGCCTCGCCGGCGGCGCGGCCGCCGAGAACCATGTTGACCGTTCCGGCCGGGAGGTCGGAGCCGGCAATGATGTCCATCAGGCGGCTGGCGACAGCGGACGCATGTTCCGAAGGCTTCCAGACCACCGCGTTGCCGTAGGCGATGGCCGGCGCGATCTTCCAGGCCGGGATGGCGACAGGGAAGTTCCAGGGGGTGATCGCCCCGATCACGCCGAGCGGCAAATAGCTCACCTCCACGGTGACGCCCGGCCGGACCGAGGCGAACCGTTCGCCCACCACGCGCAGCGCCTCCCCGCCGAAAAAGCGAAAGATGCGCGCCGCACGCAGCACCTCTCCTTCGGCGTCTGACACCGTCTTGCCGGTCTCCCGCGCGATCAGTCGCGCCAGGTCTGTCCGATCGGCCGCGATCGCCGCGCCGATCTGGTCGAGGGCCTCCGCGCGCCTCTCGATCCCGGCGCCGAGCGGCGCCAGCGCGGCTCGCGCGGCGGCCGACGCATCGGCGATCTCGGGGTTTCCGGCGTCCGGCAGCACCGCGACGACCTCATCAAGCGACGACGGATTTCGCTGTTCAAGGGCGCTGGGAAGGGAGCGGGAAGCACCGCCGATGTGGCAGCTGAGAGTCAGGGTCATATCGGGCCTCGTCAAAGTGTTGCGCCAAGCTGCCAGGGAACGAACTCGGCGCCGCCATATCCCAGCTGCTCGCTCTTGGTTCGCTCGCCCGATGCAATCTCCAGAAGGAGCTCGAAAATTTCGGCTCCCTTGTCCTGAACCGAGGCGGCGCCCGAGGCGATGGTCCCGCAGTCGAGGTCGATGTCCTCGCTCATCCGCTCATAGATCTGTGTGTTGGACGACAGCTTCAGCGACGGGGAGGGTTTGCAGCCGAAGGCGGATCCCCGGCCGGTGGTAAAGGCGATCATGGTCGCGCCGGAAGCCACCTGCCCGGTTGCCGAACAGGGATCGAAGCCCGGACTGTCCATGAATACCAGGCCTTGACGGGTCAGCGGCTGGGCGTAGTGGACCACCTCCCGCAGAAGCGATGATCCGCTCTTGGCGACGGCGCCGAGGGATTTTTCAAGGATGGTGGTCAGGCCGCCCGCCAGGTTGCCTGGCGAGGGGTTGTTGTCGAGCTCCGCCCCGTGGCGGCTGGCGTAGGAGTCCCACCAGGCCAGGCGGTCTTTCAACCGGTCGACCACATCAGGGCTCTCGGCGCGGGCGATCAGCAGGTGCTCGGCTCCGTATATTTCGGGCGTTTCAGACAGGATGACCGTGCCGCCCTGCGCCACGAGGCGGTCGGCGGCGTCGCCGAGCGCCGGGTTCGACGTGACGCCCGACCAGGCGTCGGAGCCTCCGCACTGAAGGCCGAGGACAAGCGTGCTGGCGGGGCAGTCCGTGCGGGGCGTCGCCGCGGCAATGGGCAGCAGGGTTTTCAGCCGCGCCAGTCCCTCCTCAATCGCGCGACGGGTGCCGCCGGCGTCCTGGATCGTGAAGGCCTCGAAGGCCGGGTTTGATCCCAGGCCGTAATCCTTGACGAAGCGACCCAGCTGAATGACCTCGCAGCCCAGGCCGACAAGCAGAACGGCTCCGAAATTGGGGTTGGCGGCCGTGCCCCAAAGCGTTCTGCGAAGGATGTCGAACCCCTCGCCAGAGCCGGCCATGCCGCAGCCGCTGTTGTGGGTAATCGGTACGACGCCGTCGATCTGGGGCCAGTCATCGAGCATGCCGGATCGCTCGGCGGCCTCGGCGATCATTCGCGCGACGGTGGCGGAACAGTTCACCGACGTCATCACGCCGATGTAGTTTCGAACGCCGACCTTGCCGTTGGCGCGGCGATATCCGCGAAAGGTCCGGGGCGGAGCATCCGATTGGGGAGGTGGTCTCGCGTCGGCGGAGATGGCGGCCCGCAGACCTGTCATGGCGAGATTGTGCTGGTGAACATGGTCGCCAACCCCGATGGGCGCGGTGGCCACGCCTATCACCTGGCCGTACTTCAGAACGGGACTTCCGACGGCGATCGGGCGACTGGCGATCTTGTGGCCGCCAGGGATGGTCTGGGCGACGCGAATCCCTTCGGACTCGATGACCGCTCCGGCGGCGACACGGCCGGTCGCGACCACAACGTTGTCACCGGGGTGCAGCCGCACAGCGCCTGCAGGTCGATGCAGAACTTCGTCCACTGAAATGTTTCTCCCGGGGACCATCTTGCGAATCCGCGTGAATTTGTCCGCATTGACGATTTCGGGCCAATAGCTAACATGTCAGCGAGCCGAGGGACAAGACGTGAACGAGCCGCTCCGCGTGCAGACGAGGGAACAGCTGAAGGCCGAGCGCATCTACGATGTGCTGCGGCGGAGAATTCGCGACCTTGAGCTCAAGCCCGGCGCGCCGCTTCGCAAGGAAGAGCTGGCGCTGGCGTTCGGCGTGTCACGGGCGCCGGTGAGCGAGGCGCTCGCGCGGCTCGCCGAGGAAGGTCTCGTCGATATCTTTCCCCAGCATGGCAGCTTTGTCGGCAAGATCCGGCCGGAAGATGTTCGCGAAGGTCTGTTCATTCGCCTTGGGCTCGAGACCCAGGCGATGCGCGACGTGGCGCTGGCGCGCGACCCGGCGCTTCTGGCGCGGCTTGACGCCAATATTGCCGCCCAGGCCGAAACTCTGCGCCGGGACGAACTCAGCCAGTTCTATGAGCTCGACGAAGCGCTCCACGCCCTGATCTTCGGCGCGGTCGGCCATCCTCGCGCCTTCCGCTTTCTGGAGTCGGCGCGGGCGCAGCTTGATCGGGTGCGACGCCTCGCGCTGCCCGGGGGTGGTCGTCCGGAAGCGACATTTGACGAGCACCGTCGCCTCGTGGAGGCGATCAGAATGGGCGATGGAGAGTTCGCGGCGGCGGCCATGCGCGCGCATTTGCTGGCCGTGGCGGCGTCCGTGGAGCGGCAGTTGTCGCATCTGGCGGCGCCCGGGCGCGACTGATGGACCGCAGCCAGCTTCAACTGCGTCGGGGCGGCGATCTTGCCTTCACCGCCCTTGGCCTGGGAACCGCTCCGCTCGGCAACATGCATGCACCGCTCTCCGAGTTCGATGCGCACATGACGGTCGATACAGCCTGGAACATGGGGATCCGCCATTTCGACACCGCGCCACTCTATGGCCACGGCCTTGCGGAGGCCCGGCTGGGCGCCGCGCTCAGGGGCCGCCCTAGGTCGGAGTTCGTGGTCTCGACCAAGGTGGGGCGGCGTCTGGAACCCTGCGCGCCGGGCGAGGAAGGGTCGGGCATCTATGTGAACACCCCGCCAGCAAGGGTCCTGTTCGACTACTCCTATGACGGCGTGATGGTCGCCTTCGAGGAAAGCCTGCGCCGTCTTGGCCTCGACCGGGTGGACATCCTTTACGTCCATGACATCGAGGTCGCGACCCATGGGGAGGAGTTGGACCTGCGCGCCCGCGAACTCCTCGATCTCGGCGGCTGGCGCGCCTTGTCGGAGCTCCGCGCCTCCGGCGCCGTCTCGGCCATCGGCGCCGGGGTCAATTCATGCGCGCCCTGTGAATGGCTGCTGGATCATGCGGATCCCGACATCTTCCTGCTGGCCGGCCGCTACACCCTGCTGGATACGACGGCCGCGGAGCGATTGCTGCCGAGGTGTGTGGAGCGTCGGGTCGGCGTCGTACTGGGCGGCCCCTTCAACAGCGGCGTTCTGGCCACGGGGCCTCGACCGGGGGCCTTCTACGACTATGCGCCGGCTGCCAGTGACATCCTGGAGCGGACAGCGGCCCTGGCCGGGGTCTGCGAGCGCCACGGGGTATCTCTGGCCAAGGCCGCCTTGCAATTTCCCCTTCGTCATCCTGCCGTGGTCAGCGTCCTGGCCGGCGCGCGCACGGCGGCCGAGGCGCGGCGCAATATCGAAGCGATGGCGACGCCCTGCGCACCGGCGCTGTGGGCGGAATTGCAGGCTCTGGGCCTGATCCCGTCAAACCCGGAAGGCGTCGTATGCTGAAGGGAATAGACCCCCTGCTCGGACCCGACCTGCTGTCGATCCTCCGCGCCATGGGCCATGGCGACGAGATCGCGATCGTCGACGCCAACTTCCCCGCGGCGACGCTGGCCAGCCGCCTTTGCCGGTGCGACGGGATTGGAGCGGAACGACTGCTGGGCGCCATTCTGACGGTGCTGCCGCTGGATGATTTTGTTCCGTCGGCCGCGTTCCGCATGGCCGTCATTGGCTCTCCGGACGACGTTCCGCCCGTGGCCAGGGCATTCGCTGGCCTGCTGCGCGACGCTGGTTACGATGGGCCGGTCGAAGCGCTGGAACGGGGTCAGTTCTATGAACGCGCCTCGCGCGCCTTTGCCGTCGTCGCGACAGGGGAGAGGCAGCTCTATGGCAACCTGATCCTGACGAAAGGCGTCGTCCGGACGCCCGATCCATGAAAATCGACTCTCATCAGCATTTCTGGCGGCTGTCCCGAGGCGACTATGGATGGCTGGACCCGTCATCCGGCCCCATTTATCGCGACTTCCTGCCCGACGACCTTCGGCCGTTGATAGCCGATGCGGGGATTTCACGCACCGTGCTGGTACAGGCCGCTCCGAGCGCCGCCGAGACCGCCTTCCTGCTCGAACTGGCGGCGAATGAGCCTTTCGTCGCGGGAGTGGTGGGCTGGACCGACCTGGAAGCCCCGGGGGCCGTGGACGAGATCCGGCGGCTGGCCGGACGGCCGGACCTTCTGGGTCTGCGGCCAATGATCCAGGATATTCCCGAGGACGACTGGATGCTGCGCCCGTCGCTGGCCCCGGCGCTCGGCGCCATGATTGATGCCGGACTGGCCTTTGACGCCTTGGTGACTCCCCGCCACCTGGCCATTCTGCGGCGCTTTCTGGACAGCTATCCGGATCTCCGCGTCGTGGTGGATCATGGCGCAAAGCCCGACATCGCCGGCGGCGCCTTCCGGCCATGGGCCGAGGCCATGGGCCGGATCGCGCGGGAAAGCGCCGCCGTGTGCAAGCTGTCAGGGCTCGTCACGGAGGCGGCGCCAGACTGGACCATGGAGCATCTCCGTCCCTACGTCGAACTGCTGCTCGAGACTTTCGGCCCGTCCCGCCTGATGTGGGGCAGCGACTGGCCGGTGCTTAACCTCAACGGTGACTACGCGGGCTGGCGCGCCGTGGCCGAGGACCTGGTTTCCGGCCTTCCCGAAGCAGATTGCGATCTGATCTTTGGGGGCGTGGCGCGGGCTTTCTATCAACTGGAGCGCTGATGGCGAACATCGACGACATACTTCCCGACGATGGCTTCGCGGGCGTTCTGGTCGGCCGGATCTGGATCGACGGGGCCACGCCGGGCCCACGTCCGGTGGCGGTGCGGCGAGAGGGGCTTTTTGATCTGTCGGCCCTGGCGCCGACCCTCAGCGATCTCTTCGACCTTGCAAATCCCGCAGGCCAGGTGGCTCGCCACGAAGGTCCATGCCTGGCTACGCTGCAGGAGGCGGCCGACCAGGGCCTGCTCCTTGCGCCCTGCGATCTTCAGGCGATCAAGGCCGCCGGCGTCACTTTCGCGGACAGTCTGATCGAGAGAGTCATAGAGGAAAGGGCGCGGGGTGATGCGGCGGAGGCCGACGCCATCCGGCTTGACCTGGCCAAGGCTGTCGGATCGGAGCTGACCGGCGTGCGCCCCGGGTCCCCTGAGGCGGAAGCACTCAAGAGGGCGCTTATCGCTGCCGGGCTATGGTCGCAGTATCTGGAAGTCGGGATCGGTCCCGATGCAGAGGTTTTCACCAAGGCCCAGCCGATGTCGGCGGTAGGCTGGGGCGCGCGCATCGGTGTGCATCCAAAGTCGATGTGGAACAATCCTGAGCCGGAGATCGTCCTGGCCTGCGCATCCGATGGGACGGTGGTCGGCGCCACCCTGGGAAATGATGTGAACCTCCGGGATTTCGAGGGCCGCAGTGCGCTGCTGCTGTCGAAGGCCAAGGACAACAATGCTTCCTGCGCCATTGGTCCTTTTGTCCGCCTTTTTGATGAAACCTTCAGCCTGGAGGACGTCCGGGCGGCCGAGCTCGGCCTGACCGTCAACGGCCGTGACGGCTTTTTGCTCTCTGGCGCGAGCTCGATGCACAGGATCAGCCGCGATCCGCTCGATCTCGTCGCCCAGACCCTGAATGCCGAACATCAGTATCCTGACGGATTCATGCTGTTCCTCGGCACATTATTTGCCCCGACCCAGGACCGCGGCGCGCCGGGCGCCGGTTTCACGCACGCTGTCGGCGACATGGTGTGCATCCGCTCGTCCCGGCTGGGTTCGCTGGTCAATGAAGTGACGACGTCCGACCTTGCGCCGCCCTGGCGCTTCGGGGCGCGGGCGCTGATGCGCAGTCTGGGGGCGCGAGGCCTCCTCTAGGTGCGGGCTCTCAAGAGATGGTCCGTTCACCCCTGACCGGGGTGGCTGTGGTTGGGCGTCTGGACCCGATTGCCGGATCCCGCTCATCTCTAGCCGCCGGCGTCGGCGAAGGCCTCCTGTGCGATGCGCCAGAGCGCCTCCGCGTCGGTCCAGCGATCGGACTCTTCCCGGAGCGCTCCGTCTTCACCTCGAACCTGCCGGGCGTAGTTGATCGTGACCATCCGACCGCCAAACGTGGCATGGTGCGGCAATAGCTCGGCGGCGAAGGACAGGACTTCGCCGGGCCCGGCTTCGCTCAGGAAGCCCTGGAAGCAGCGGCGCCACATTTCCCTGAAGTGACCGATCGCCTCACGGTCCGGATCGACCGACATGCCGACCTGAATGCAACCGGAGTCGCCGATTCGGCCATGGACGGACCGGACGCGCTGGAACACCGGGGCCAGACGATCCAGCTTGCCGTTGAAATCCCCGAAGGTCATCTCGAGACCCGTGTACCAGTGCGACAGGTCGGCCGTGAAGCACAGGTCCGGGAACCGCGCCGCCAGATCGATTGTGCGGCGCATATCCTGGGTCAGCGTGCCGCGATGGGTTTCAAGGTGTAGTGGATGGCCTCGACGTGCGCTGGCCTCAAGCATGTCCTCAACCAGGCGTTCGCCCTCGGGATGCGTCTCGAAACCATCCCCCAGGTGAACCGTGGTGAACTCGAGACCGAGGTCCGCGCCGCGCCGCGCGACGGCGTCAGCCTCGCCGAGCGACATGATCCGGGCCAGCCCCGTGGCGCGAAAGCCGGCCTTCAGGAACCGTTCGGGCGCCCAGGACTGGACCGCCTCCACGCCCGCCGCGCGCAAGGCGTCGATGATTTCGGCGAAATCGGGACCCGGGCCGGCGGACCAGGGGGGCAGGCCCAGGAAGATCGTCTCGTTGATGTCCTTGCGCAGGCGCGGAGCCTTGCAGGCGAGCCCCTGCGGGCGCCCGGTCGTCAAAGGCTCTCGGCCGCCGGCGCACGCCCTTTCAGGTCCAGTCCCTGGTTGACGTGCACCTTCCAGGGATAGTGGTCGCCTTCGCCTTCAACCCCGACCGCGTGAAGGTGGTTTGTCACCGCCTTGCGCCAGCCCCGAGAGGTATTCGCCGTTGTCATGTGCGGGGTCTTGGAATGGTGGAAGGTCACCGAACCACGGGCGATCGGGCAGACCACCATGCGGCTCTCGTCCACATCGCAGGTCAGAAGGTCGCTGGCCATGCCCTCGACCCGCCGGTGTTGCAGAATGCCGTCGAGATGGCCGCGGTCGATGAAATGCATGCAGCCATTGTTGGCGTCGACGTCCTGCAGTGGAATCCAGCAGGTGATGCCCTTGTTATCGAGATTGCGGCCCCAATAGCCCTCGTCCTGATGCCATTCGGTTGGCACGCTCTTGCCCGGCGGCTTGGCCAGGAACTGGTCGTACCAGAAGGTCATGGGGGTCTGCATAAGCGCCGCGCCGAACTCGACGAGCCATTTGCGATAGGCCTGATCGGCGATGTCCTTCCAGACCAGCGACGGCCAGGACTGAACAATGCGGAAGGAGCGGTTTTCCCGATCCTCGCTCTCGTCCCAGGCCCAGTCAAAGGCCAGCCGCTCCTTGTCGGTGAGGAGGCTCTCGAGCTTGTTCTCGATGAGATCAAGGTCCGCCTTTGCAATGGCGTTTTCGACCACCAGCCATCCCCGCTCCGCGAAGGCGTCAATCTGTTCCTTTGTGGGTTTTGGGAAGGACATCGGGACCTCGGCGCTGGCTTATCTCGGCGATGAAAGAAAGTTAGTGGTCACAAGGTATTTGGTCAAGCCGGTCCGGGTCGTCGATCCGGGAGGGGCTCATGGAGCAAGAGGGTCGAAGCCGCTCGGGCCCAATGGCGACAAAGGGGCGCACGCCTCCGGCCGTGCGCCAACGCGGCGGATGAAACGACGACCAAGGGTCTCGATCACTCCTGCGACAGGGCGGCGCCGCGGCGCAGTTCCTCGAGGTTCGCTTCGTGCGTGGCCTGATCAATGCCAAACCGGGAGACGATGAACATCGCGATGATGTTGCCGCCCACGATCAGGGGGACGGCGGTAAAGATCAGCCGGTTCATGATCGCCATATCGACCGTTCCGGGAATCGCCTTGGCGGGAAACGCCACCCAGGTCAGAAGCAGCCCCGCGATGACGGCGCCCAGCGCCGCCCCCCATTTGTCCAGCAGGCCAAAGGCCGCGTAGAGCACCCCTTCAGATCGCAGCCCTGACTTGACCGCGATGTCGTCCGCGGCGTCGGCAAGAAGGGAATTGAACATGATGAGGAAGCCGATGGAGAAGGCCACCGCCAGGAAGCCCGACGCGACCAGCAAGGCCAGGAGTTCATTCGAGCCAACCGGGGGCGTCAGCCCCAGGGCGCGACCGACGAACGGAAGAACGAAGCTGATCGCCCAGCCGAGATAGCAGGCCATGAGAAACGGCTTCTTGCCGATCCGGGCGGAGATCCGGGGCGCGGCCCACAGCATGATGATCGCCGCAAACGGCGACACGAACAGCACATAGGCCACCTCCTGAGGCTTCAGAAGCCAGTAGTGCAGGAAGAAATAGGCCTGAAGCCCGAACTGAACACCACCGCCGAAACCGTTCAGAAGCGTCGTGCCCATCAGGAACTGAAGGGGCCGGTGCGAGAGAATGAAGATCATCTCTTTCGCGGTCTGGCGAAGCGAGGTCTTCCGGGCGGCCGGTATGTGGAGGTGGCGAATTCGACCGTGCGTGGACAGCGAGGCTGTGATGATCACCACGAAAATGACCACGGCGGCGAAGAGGCCGAACTCTGCGTATCGTTCGCGGTTGAGAGCGCCCAAGGGGTTTGCGGCGTCCTCGCGCAGGAAGACCTGGAACAGAATGGCGTTCATCGCCGCGGCGCCGCCGTAGATAAAGAAATAGCGCCAGGCGATGAGGGCTGTTCGATCGTGGTAATCGGGCGCCAGTTCCGGAGCGAGCGCAAGCGACGGTATCTCGTAGAACGAGACGGCGACACGGACAAAGAGCAGCATCCCGACCATGAAGACCAGAAGCCCGGCCGTCCCAAGGGTCTGAGGCGCATGCCACATCAACACGATGCCGATCGCCGAAGGCAGGGCCGAGGCGTACATCAGAAGGTGCCGGCGGCCCCAACGGCTGCGCAGATTGTCCGAGAACCGGCCGATCACCGGATCGATGACGCTGTCGACGATGATCGTCAGCGCGAGCGCCATGCCGACCCAGGCCGCGTTCAGCCCGATGACCTGATTGAAGTAGAGTTGCAGCACCGAGCCTGAAAGCACGGTCGCCGAGACCCCGTAGGCGAGAGAGCCGAAACCGTAGCCAAGGCGGACGCCGAAACCGAGCGGCGGGGCCGCCCCGGGCTGTTCCTTGACGGGTTCGCCAAGAGATGCGGTCGGTTGCGGTTCGGATGGGGTGACTTCGAGACCGGCGGTCAAAGGGCGCTCCCGTGGGCTTTGGGCTTGAGCAGCGCCGAACCCAGCAGGCTCTGCAGAAGCGGCGTCACCGGATAGGGGGTGTGGCGGTACTGCCGGAAGCCCTCGGCGTGTTCGGCTCCGAAAACGTCGCCCTGCTGCCGCGCCCAGGCCTCAAGAGAGGCCTCGAAGTCATCGACGCCGTGCTGCTTGGCGACCCAGGCCTTCTGGCTGTGATGGCAGGCCAGCATCGCCTTCCTGATGTCCATGACCTCCGAAACCTCGGTCCCGAACTCCGGCTCCACCCTGACGCCGACCCGGTCGCGTCCTCCCGCCGGGTCGCAGAAGTAGAGATGTGGAATGGCGTCCAGGGCCGGAGCATCGCCGGTGCGGTAATTGGGCACGGGCGCCGCGAAACAGGCGTCGCGGGCCAGCAGGCTGATCGTCTCGTGATCCGGGTGGTAGTCCACGGGGGACGCGGTGATGACAATATCGGCCCTGACCTCCCGGAGCAGTTCGGTGACCCTCCGCCGGGTCGGGTCGTCGTTGAACACGCCAAGGTCCGGCAGTCCGACGCATCGATAGTCGGCGCCGATGATCGCCGCGGCTGCGGCGGCCTCGGACTGGCGGATTCCGGCGGTTACGTCCGGTTCGTGTTCCGCGGAGCCGCAGTCACCGGCAGTCGCCGTGGCGATCGTCACCTGATGTCCAAGCCGGGAGAGCAGCGCCAGACTGCCGGAAGCCAGCATCTCGATATCGTCGGGGTGCGCGTGCAGCGCCAGAATTCTCACCATGGTCTCAGGGCGCCTCGATCGGGGTCGCGGGGTCTGCGGCAGGCCGCCGGCTCAATCTGGAAGAGTTGAAAACGCCGAAGGCCATGGGCCCCGATCGGCGGATGCGGCAGCGGGTCAAGACAGGCCCCTCGGCGAAACTAGGGTCTTGGGCATGGTTCGAGGCTCGGCGCTTGACCAGGGGTGTTCAAGAAAGTTAGTGGTCACTAGGTAATCGGTCAAGGAGGTGTGATGTGACCTCGGAAGGACGCTGTTTGAGCTATTCCGGCGCGACCGCCGAGCGCGTGGCGTTTCCGATGGGCGGTCTTGGCGCCGGCATGGTGTGCCTGTCCGGAACCGGTGCGCTCACAGCTGTTTCGGTGCGCAACGCGCCTGCCTTGCTCAATGAGCCGTTCATGTTCGGCGCGGTGCGTTGGTCCTCTTCCAGCGGCGACGGCGCCCGCGTGCTGGAAGGGCCGGTTCCAGCATGGAAGCTCACCTTTCCTTGGCCGGACTCTACCGGCACCGGTCGAGGTCAGCAGGGAAAGACATTTGGGCTGCCCCGCTTTCCCGGCAGCAGATTCGAACCCCGCTTCCCGTTCGCCCGCCTTGAGCTCGACCCTTGCGAGGGTCCGCTACGCTGTCGTCTCACGGGCTGGAGTCCGTTCGCGCCCGGGGATGCGGAGGCGTCGAGCCTTCCCGTCGCCGCCATCGAGTACGAATTCGAGAACCACGCCCGGGAACGGGTCGAGGTCATCTTTTCGTTTCATGCGCGCAACTTCATGCGGATCGCCGGCGCCGAAGGCGCGGCGGGCGTCGACGCGTCCGGAGGCATGGTCCGCCTCTGGCAAGCGGGAAGTGGCGAGAGGCCCGAACAGGACGGCGCCTTCACCATTGCCTGCGACGCCGCCGAGACCATTGCCAGCGCCCGCTGGTTCCGCGGAGGCTGGTGGGATCCGGTCACCGATCTTTGGCGCGGCGTCGCAGAGGGGCGGACGCCACCGGCGGGGTCGCATGAGGCCGGCGAGCCCAGCGACGGCGGCAGTCTCTACGTCCCCTTCAGCCTGGAGGCCGGCGAGACCCGGCGTGTTCGGCTACAGCTGTCCTGGTTCGTCCCCCGAACGTCGCTGCGTCGGGGCGCCGGTCCGTTCGATCCGAAGGGCCGTACGGACGGAACAGAGACCCATGTGCCCTGGTATGCCGCGAAGTTCACAGATGCGGAGGCGTTGGCCAGGTTCTGGGCCGATCAAATTGACAGGTTGCGGGAACGGTCCGAAACCTTCGCGGCCTGCCTCGCCGAACAGGCATTGCCCCCGGAAATCAAGGACGCCGTCTCCGCGAACCTGACCATTCTGAAGTCCCCGACGGTGGAGCGTCAGGCTGACGGTCGGCTGTTCATGTGGGAGGGTTGCGCGGACAACGAGGGAAGTTTCGAGGGCTCCTGCACCCACGTCTTCAATTACGCCCAGTCGATCGCCCACCTGTTCCCGGCTCTCGAGCGATCGCTCCGGGAGACAGAATTCTTTGATAACCAGGATGACACTGGTCACCAGAACTTCCGAGCCCAGCTTCCCATCCGACCCAATCCCCGGCGGGCGAGAGCCGCCGCCGACGGCCAGCTGGGTGGTATCGTCAAGGCCTACCGCGACTGGCGCATAGGCGGCGATGAGGCCTGGCTCCGCCGGCTGTGGCCACGCATCGTCGCCAGTCTGGACTATGCCATTCGGACCTGGGACCCCGAAGAGGCCGGCTGGCTGACCGAGCCCCATCACAATACCTACGACATTGAGTTCTGGGGTCCCGACGGCATGGCCGGGACAATCTATCTCGCCGCGCTTCGGGCCGCCGCGGAGATGGCGCGGGCGCTCGGAGAGCCAGGCGACCGCTACGGCGCCCTCGCGGACAAGGCGGTGGCCCGCCTGGAGGGCGAGCTCTTCAACGGCGAATACTTCCACCAGAAGGTGCTCTGGGACGACCGCGCCCTTGAGGGCGAGATGTCGGCGGAGTCCAGGGAGAGCGTCCGGCGCGAGGGTCCCAAGTACCAATACGCCGGCGGCTGTCTTTCCGACGGCGTCGTGGGTGAATGGCTGGCACAGGCGTCTAGCCTCGAAACCGGCCTGGATTCCGGCAAGGTCGCCTCGCACCTGCGAGCCGTCCATCGCTACAACTTTCGGGCCTCACTGCGCGATCACGCCAATCCCCAGCGCCCCGCCTATGCGCTCGGCGATGAGGCCGCATTGCTTCTCTGCAGCTGGCCCCGGGGCGATGCGCCCCATTTCCCCTTTGTCTACAGCGACGAGGCCTGGACAGGCATCGAGTATCAGGTCGCCGCTCACCTCATCCGCCATAAAGAGGTCGCCGCCGGACTGGAAATCGTGCGCGCCGCAAGGGCTCGATACGATGGTCGCGTCCGCAATCCCTTCAGCGAATTCGAATGGGGCCATTGGTACGGACGGGCGATGTCGTCCTGGTCGCTGTTGCAGGCCATGACCGGCCAGGACTACGACGCGCGCACCCGCTGCCTCACGCTCGCACCCGCCGTTCCGGGAGACGTTTCGGCCCTGCTGGCCACCGAGCGCGGCTATGGCCTGGTCGGCGTTCGCGATGGTGAGCCTTTCGTCGATGTCCGCGAGGGAACCATAGGCATCGACCGGCTGGAATTCCGTCCCTACCGGGACGCGCCGTGATCCCGGTCGAGACCCTTGCGACGCCAGCGGCGATTGGCGAGCGGCTGGCCCGGGACATCCTGGCCGGCCTGGACCGCGCCGGGAAGGCGGGCGGTCGCTTTGTCCTGGGATGCCCGGCGGGCCGTACGCCCTTGCCTGTCTACCGGGCTTTGGCGGAAGCCGCGCGAACACGTGATCTGGCGCGGCTCCACCTGATCCTGATGGACGAGTTTGTGGAGGATGACGGGGGGACTTGGCGGCGCGTTCCCGCGAGCGCGCACCACAGCTGCGCCGGTTTCGCCGTCCGTCATCTCCTTGACCCCCTTCCGGGGATTCCGCGCGCCAACCTTCATGTTCCCGATCCGCGGGCGCCAGGGGACTACGAGGCGTTGATCGGAGACCTCGGCGGCATCGACCTCTTCCTTCTGGCGAGCGGGGCCACCGACGGTCACGTCGCGTTCAATCCTCCCGCCACATCGCTTCAAAGCAATACGCGCATCGTCGCCCTGGCCAAAGAGACCCGCGAGGACAACCTCTCCACCTTCCCGAGCTTCGCATCGCTGGGGGACGTGCCGACCCACGGGGTGAGCATCGGGCTGGGGACCATCGTTCGTCATTCCCGCGCTGCCGTAATGATGCTGCACGGGTCGCACAAGGGATCGGCCCTGGCCCGCCTGCGTCAGGCGGAAGGCTTTTGCGAGGCCTGGCCAGCAAGCGTCATCTTCGCCTGTCGAAACCCCCGGATCATCGTGGATCAGGCCGCGGCGCTGGCCGCGGAGGTTGTCGCGGTCGTCGAGAGACCGGCCGGACGTTCCGGAATTCCACAAGCGCATTGTCAAGACACTTAGTGACCACTAAGTGATCTATCAGCAGGAGACCTCCGTGCATCAGCGCAAAAAACACCGGATTGGCGTCATCGGCCTCGGAATGCGGCTCGGCATGCTGCTACGCGCCGCCAGGGCCGAGGGCTGGGATTTCGACCTTGCCGGCTATTCGGACCCCGATCCCGTCGGCCTCCCCCTCCTCGCCGAACAGGGGATCGACGCCGGCCGCCCCTATCCGGACATTCAGGCGCTGCTGGCCGACGGCGCCTACGATCTGGTGATGATAGGATCGCCCAATCACCTGCATCTTCAGCATCTCAAGGAGACCCTGGAGGGCCATTCCGGTCTCGTCTTCATCGAAAAGCCGATCGTCCGGACGGAAGAGGAATCCTTCGAGGCGGCCCGTCTGATACGGCAGCACGGAAAGGACCGGGTTCTGGTCGGCCTCGTGGCGCGCTCCGCCCCCATCGTGCGGACCGCGATGGAACGCCTCGACGCCAACGTAATCGGCGACATCATTTCCATCGACGCCACCGAACACCTGCCGCCGGCGCACGGCGCCTACCTGGCCAGGAACTGGCGGCGGCGCGCCGAATGGGGCGGGTCCTACATGCTCGACAAGGTCTGCCATGACTTCGACATCCTGGGCCGAATGGTGGGCGCCCGGCCGGTTCGCGTGGCCAGCTTCGGCGGCCGTCGAATCTTCAATGCGGAGGCGGTGGGGCAATCTCGCGATGAGGGGCCGGCGATCCTCCGTCGCCTGTCCGGCTGGAACGCGGCGCCCGACATCAGCGGTGCGGACATGGATGTGACGGACCACCAGGTCGCCATCGTCGAATATGCCAACGGGGTGCGGCTGTCCTTCCATTCCAATACCAGCGCGGCCGCGCCGGAGCGTCGCTGGAACCTGGTCGGCCGGGCCGGCACGCTGACCATCGACCTTGTGCAGAACACCCTGGTGATCACCCCGCTGGAGGCTCGTGGAACGGTCGAACAGCTGCGCTGGCGCGGACCGCCCGGCGATTCCCACGGCGGCGCCGATCAGGCGATGGCGCGTGACCTGGTGGCCGCGCTGGACGGCGAGCGGGCGTTTCCGGTGTCAGTGACGGATTCACTTGTCGCGGGTCTCACCGTGATGGCGATTGACCGGGCCCTTGACGAAGAGCGCATCGTCGATTGCGCCTCGCTCTGGACCCGGCTGGACGCCGCCGAAGCCGGGGAGGCCACGTGAGGTCGATGTCGTCATGCGTGATCGGCATCGACGCCGGCGCCACCAAGACCGCCGCTGTCGCCGAGACTCTGGATGGCCGCCTTCTGGACCGGCTACGCACGGGTCCCAGCGCGATCGTTGGCTTGCCGGATGCCCGCGCCTTGTCGGTGCTTCGCGACATCGTGGACCGGCTTGCGCCCCGGCGTGAAGCGCTCGCCCACATTACGATCGGCCTCAGCGGTGTCGATTTCGCCGAAGAGCAACCGGAACAGCACCGCCGGGTGGCCGAAGGGATTGGTGTGCCAGGAGACCGGCTCCTGCTGGTCAATGACAGCCTGGTGGCCCTGGCGGGGGCGGCGAAGAGCGATAGGACCACGCTTGTCCAGCACGGCACCGAGGTCACGATGGCCTGGCGGCCGCGCGTCGGCGATGAAAGCGTTTTTGACAGCGTCGGCATCGCCGACTGCTTTGACCTTCGGCTCAGGACGGTGCCGTTGGTCGCCCGCATGCTGGATGGAAGGGCGCGCGTCACGTCGTTGAAGGATCGTGTGCTCGCCCATTGCGGCGTCGACGCCAGGAGTTTTCCTCGGTGGGTGATCCGGGATCCTGGCGCGCGGGAGCGGATTCTGCAGTTGGCGCCGGTCGTGTTCGAGGCCTGGCAGTTCGGCGACGCCGCCGCCGCCCAGCTCGTGGAGTCCGCGGTCGAGGACTATGTCACCGCAACGGTGGCGATGGCGGACCGGCTTGGCCCGGGCGCCTTCGACGCCTGCTTTGGCGGAGGGACGATAGGCCAAGGCGGAAAGAAGCTGCTTTCCCTGATCGCTGAGCGACTGAGCCATCGCCGCCCTGACGCAAGCCTCGCCCTGCCTGCCCGGCCTCCCGAAGAGGGCGCGCTCATTCTGGCCCGCCGCGCCGCGGACGTGGCCGCGGTCGTTCAGGGGGCATTACGATGACCGCGAAGCGGTCATCGACGCAAGGGGCGTAAGCCGTATGAGGCATGGTGCGGGCGATGCGGTTTCATCATGTCGCGCTCCGACCCGGCCGGCTCTCAGGCCAGAATTCGCGCCTGCATATGGCCGATGAAATAGCGCATTACCTCGGCCATCGAGATACGTCCGTCACTGAGCAGCCACTGCAGCCGCAGGCCGTCCAGCGTGGCGATCATCAAAGCCGCTTCCATGAGAGGATCGAAATCCTGACGGAAGACACCAGCTTGCCGGCCGGCCTCGAACGAACGCACAAGCCGCTTGCGGAAGGTCTCGTAGCGCCCTTTGAAATATTCGTTGAATTCGGACCCGGCCTCCAGATGCTCGGCCGACATCAGCACGTCGAGGGCGGTAAGAACCGGATCGTCTTCCAGGACTTTTCCGAATTCCGCCCATGAGGCGATGTAGTTGGCGTCCGCGGTGTCCAGGTCGCCCGCCATGCGGGTTTCCTGTTCCCGGTCAGTTTCCTCGAGCACCGCCAGCAGAAGCGCGCTCTTGTTGGGAAAGTGATAGAGCAGGCCGGCGTCGGTGATGCCGATCTCTTCGGCAAGCATGGCCAGGCTGGTGCCCCTGAAGCCGCGCTGGGCAAACAGCTTTCGCGCACCCTTCAGGATTTCCGCGCGGCGCTTGCGGCCTCGCGGCTGGCGTGTTCCGGGTGCGGAAGGATGGCCTTCGCGTGAGCCTTCAATCATCTACAAACCTTGCGCGAACTCTCGGACGGACGCCAGAGGCGACGCAAATTATACCTTTAGCGGCGGAGAAGGGCGATGAGGCCTGGCCGGCCTCATCGCCAAGTTCGCCGGGGAGGTGGCCGGCGCCGCCCTAGAAGTCGATATCGAAGCTCACACCGATCGTGCGGACCGAGTTGTAGTTCCACGACTGCAGGATGGCCGTGGGGTCGGCGGTGATGTGGGACAGGAAGCTCGGTACGTACTCATCAGTGCAATTCTTGCAGAACAGTGAGGCCTTGTAGCGATCACCGAACCGATAGGTCAGGCTGGCGCCGAAAACGTCCACGCCGCCCAGGGCTGTGCCGGGGTCGCCGTTGGGCGAGAAATTGACGCTGGAGCGCCGGAACCAGTTGGCCTCAAGGCTCAGCAGATTGTCGCCGACCGGGATTTCATAGATGGCCTGGAGGGTGGAGGTGAACTTCGGCGCCCCGGCCGGCGCCAGGCCCTTGGCCTGGAACTGACCGGCGACACAGCCCTGGGCCACCGTCTGCCCCGGATAGCAGGTGGTGATGAAATCGGTGAACTCGCTGTCGGTGAAGCTGGCGCCGAAATTGATCGTCAACTGCTCGGTCGGCCGGGCCGCGCCGTCGATTTCGATGCCCTTGGCGCGAACCCCGCCGGCGTTGGTCAGGCGGAAAAGCGCCGCCACCGGATCGTAGGTCTGGGTCTGGAAGTCGCTGAACTCCTCATAGAAGCCTGACACATTGAAGCGAAGCCGGCCGTCAAACAGCGTCGAGCGGAGCCCGGCCTCAAGGTCCTCGACGGTCTCGGGAGCGATGTAGGGGTCGAAGGCGGTGGAGCCGAGATTTTGCGGGTAGGCCGGTCCCTTGTAACCCGTCGCGTAGGTCAGATAGGCCATGACGTCGGGCGTGAACTGGTACTGAGCGCCAATCTTGTAGCTGAAGTTGGTGTTGGACTCGCTGAACTTGAAGTTTCCTTGCGGTCCATAGAGCCCGGGCCCATTCACATAGGTCCCGAAATCCTGGGCGATATCCACCTTGACCTTGTCGTAGGTCAGGCGACCTCCGGCCAGCAGCGTCAGGTCGTCGGTGACGTGGAAGTTCACCTGACCGAAGGCGGCCGTGCTGGCCGTAGTGTTACGGGTCGAGAAGTCGCCCCCGTAGAAGTTGGGGATGCCCGAGCCGAAGTTTGCGTAGAGTTGCGTATGGCCGTTGTTCACCGATCCGAAATAGTAGAGCCCGACCTGCCCATCGACCCGATCAAAGTCGAAGGCCAGACGCAGTTCCTCCGATAGCTGCCGGTTATTGGACCCGTTCGTATTGGTGTTGAACAGATCCAGGGTCGAGTAGTCGGTGTCCAGGTTCAGCTGAAGATCGTAGCGCCGCCAGGCGAGGATGTTCGAGATCGTCAGGTTCGGCGACAGCTTGTGAGAGACGTTCAGTGACACCCCATAGGTGTCCACGCTGCGGTAGTCGCCGGACGCCGAGTCGATCCCGTATTGCAGGTTCCGGGGGCCCGCCGTCGCGCCGATGCTGGCCAGGGAGCCCGAATAGACGCCGGCGCCGACGGTCCGCAGAGTCCTGTCCCAGATTCCACCGACGCCGCGTTCACGACTGTAGTCGGCCGTTGCATAGATGGAGGTGGCGTCCGTGGGCTCCCAAAGATATTTCACCCGGGCCGCGATGCGTTCCTGGGTCTGGTCGACCTGGGCGCCGGGCGGCGAGGTCACGGTCGCCTTCGCGATGGGGTCCTGGCTCGAGGCAAGCACGTTGACCCGCAGCGCGGAGGTCTCGGTCAACGGCATGTTCAGCGTGCCGCGCAGGACGATGCCGCGGTTCCCGCCGGCCGCCGTGTCCCTGTTGTCGTACTCGCCTCCGACCGTGCCGCTGGTTTCGCCCAGACGAGGCCGGTTGGTGACCACGTTCAGCAGCCCGGCCGACGCATTGCGGCCGAACAGAAGGCCCTGCGGACCGCGGAGGACCTCTACCCGGGCGACATCGTTGAAAACGCCGTTGCTCTGGAACAGCGGCACGCCGAGCGAGACATCGTCGACCATCACACCAACGCTCGAGTCGACGGTTGGCAGGAAGATGTTGCTCCCGATGCCTCTCAGCGAAAAGGCGTTGTCCGTCGTGGTCTGAAAGCTTGGCGAAACCAGCTGGAGCTGGCTGAAGTCATTGAGCTTGCGGGCTTCCAGTTCCTCGCCGCCGATCGCCGTGACGGCGACCGGAACCTTCTGCAGGTTCTGTTCGACGCGCTGGGCGGTGACGATCACCTCTTCCACGGTCGGGCCGCCCTCGGTCGCCGGCGCGGCCCAGGATGCCGAGGCTCCCGCCACACCGACGAAGGCCACCCCGATCAGCAATGCTTGCTTCGTAGTCATGTCTCTTCCCCTTTCTGCGGATCGGTCCGTTGTCTGGCACGATCCATTCTGGCCAGGGCTGCTCCCCCCTGGTTTCGGTCGTTTCTGACGGCGGGGCTCGGGCCTTCAGGAGCTTCTTGACGGCTCCGCATCTCCCAAAAATACGCTCCCACACTACGCCGCTTCGAATTTCTAGAGGTCACTAGGTAAATCGACTTGGAAAAAAAATCTAGTGACCACTAAAAATTAAACGCGCACCACCGTCGCGGCCTCTGGCGGGGAGCAAGAGCGGGAAGAAGCAGGGCCAGCGCCGGAACAGGTCACGGCGCGGCGCCCTGCGGACCACGGCCGTTCGCCGAAGGGCCGGGTCAAGAGCTTCCGGGCGGAGTCCCTGTCTGGGGCGCGATTCCGGACGCGTAAGGCCGTGCCCGACCCGTTGCAGAGGGCGGCAGCCGAAGTGAAACGGAAAGCGGGAAAGCAGGAGCTGAGGAATCAGCAGCTTGACGGATTTAGATGGCGGAGAGGGTGGGATTCGAACCCACGGTACCCTTCCAGGCACGCCGCATTTCGAGTGCGGTACATTCGACCACTCTGCCACCTCTCCATATCGGTGTCGGAGCCAGCCTTGCGGGAGGCCCCTAGAGCGAAGGCGCGGAACCTAGCGATGCGGCCCGCAAATCGCAAGCGCCTTTGCGCGGCGACGGAAAGGGCGGGAAAATCCGTGGAACCGGCAGGTGTTCAACGAGGACCGCATGACCCGACAACCGTTCATCCGTCTCGCCCTGCTGCTGGGACTGCTGGCCGTCGGGCCGGCGCCGGCCCTTGCCGCCAGCGGCGGCGACACCGCCGTCTGCCAGGCGGCGCAGGACTATTCGGCGGCCCGTCGGGGGGTCTCGGTCCTGGTGATGCGCAACGGCGCCACGGTCTGCGAGGGCTATGCCGGCCAGGGCGGTCCCGACAGGGGCTGGGAGCTGTGGTCGGGCACCAAGAGCTTCACCGGGCTGATCGCCGCGGCCGCCGTCCAGGATCACCTGCTGACCCTGGACGAGAAGGTGGCCGACACCCTGCCGGAATGGCGCTCCGATCCCCTCAAGAGCCAGATCACCCTGCGCCAGCTGCTGTCGCTGTCCAGCGGGCTGGAGGGGACCGTCGGCCGCGCCCCGGACTATGACAGGGCCATCGTCGCCCCGGTGACCGCCCCGCCGGGAACCCTGTTCCAGTACGGCGCCGAGCCCTTCCAGGTGTTCGGCGCGGTGATGAACCGGAAGCTGGCCGCGGCCCGCACGGGCGACGCCGATGTGCTGGCCTATCTCAAGCGGCGGATCCTCGACCCCATCGGCGTGCGCTGGAGCGGCTGGCGACGCACGGTCGGCGGCGATGTGATGATGCCGCAGGGCGCCAGCTTCACGGCAAGGGAATGGGCGAAATTCGGCGAGTTCGTGCGTGCCGGCGGGATTGTCGAGGGCCGGCCGATCGTCGATCCGGCGACCTTCAGGGCCCTGTTCGTCGGCACGGCGGCCAATCCCGCCTATGGCGTCAGCTGGTGGCTGCCCCGCGCAGGCGGCCGGGGGCCGCGCACCGCCAGCATCGACTTCGCCGACCACGCCGCAGAACTGCCCGCCGACATGGTCATCGCCGCCGGGGCGGGCGATCAGCGGCTGTATGTCGTACCCTCCTGCGGCCTGACGGTCGTGCGCCAGGCGGCGTTTGGCCTCGGCATTGGCAGGGGGCGCCGCGGTCCGGGCTGGAGCGACTATGAGTTCCTCCAGCCGATCCTGGAGACCTGGTGCCGATAGGGCGGGTTCCGATGAGCCGGAACCGGTCATCGTAACAACAGGCGCGACCAGAAGGGCTCCCCGCCAGTCAGGCCTTGGGCCACAGCACCATCTGGGTGCAGCGGAACAGGGCGATGGTCTTGCCGGTCTCAGCATGGCGCACCACCGCGTCCCAGACCTGGGTGGTTCGACCGCCATGCACCAGGATGGCCTCGGTGACGACGGTCCCGTCGCGGGCGGTGCCGAGGAAGTTGGACTTCAGCTCGATGGTGGTGAATCCGCTCGCCCCCTCCGGCAGGCTCATCACACAGCCGTAGCCGGCGGCGCTGTCGGCCAGGGCGACCACGCTGGCGGCGTGCAGAAAGCCGTTGGGCGCCATGTGGTAGGTCTCGACCTCGAAGCGGCCCTTGACGAAGCCTGATCGCACCTCGTCCCAGACGATGCCGAGATGGCCCGGCAGCCGGCCCTTCTGGCGTTCGGTGAAAAAGGCGACGCCGTCTTCGGCGGCGGGTCCGATAGCGCTCATGTCCTGTCTCCTCAGGCCTGTCCGCCGACCCGCTCGGCCGCGATTACGGCAATGGTCGCCAGGCCCACGGCGACCAGCTTTTCGCCGCCGTCCTCCTGGCGGTTGAACACCTTCGCCTCGACCGGAATCAGCATGCGGCCGGGCTTCACCACGCTGGCGCGGCAGACCAGGGTTCCGCCGCGGGCGGCGCTGAGGATGTTCAGCTTGTATTCGGCGGTCAGCACCGCCTCGCCGGGGCGCAGAACCGTGCCTGCGGCGGCGGTGGTGGTGTTGTCGACCAGAAAGCCGATGGCCCCGCCGTGGAAGAAGCCGTGCTGCTGGGCGACCTCGGGGCGAAAGGGCAGGGCCATGGTCAGGCCGCCGGCGACGATCTCCTCTATCCGCGCGCCCATGTGCTGGAACAGGCCCTGGCTGTGCAGGGCGGCGGTGATGCGGTCGGCGACCGCCGGGTCGAGGACAGCGGTCATGTGAAGCTCCCGCCCCGGCCCTGGCCGCTGCTGAACCGGGCGGCCCCCGCCGCGCCTTCACCCGAGCGCAGGGTCTCGATGCCGAGCCCGATTTCCAGCGCCGTGGCGCCGTCCCAGTCCAGGCTCCACTGATCGAGGGCCGAGCGCCTGTCGTTGCGCATGCAGCCCTGCGGGAAGGCGGCGATCTGCCGGGCGAGGGCGATGGCGGCTTCCCGCGCGGTCCCGTCGGCGACCACCCGGTTGGCCAGGCCCATCTCCAGGGCTTCCCCGGCCGCCACGGGCCGGCCGGTAAGGATCATGTCCAGGGCCCGCGACTGGCCGATCAGGCGGGGCAGCCGCACCGTGCCCAGATCGATCAGGGGCACCCCGAAGCGGCGACAGAAGACCCCGAACACCGCGCTCTCGGCCGCCACCCGCAGATCGCACCACAGGGCCATTTCCAGGCCCCCTGCGACGGCATAGCCCTCGATGGCGGCGATGACCGGCTTGGACAGGTTCAGCCGCGTCGGGCCCATCGGCCCCAGGTCGCCCTCGCGATGCACCGGATTGCCCTTGCCGGCGGCAATCCCCTTCAGGTCCGCTCCGGCGCAGAACTGGCCGCCGGCGCCGGTGAACACCGCCACCCTGGCGGCGGGATCGGCGTCGAATTGCTTGAAGGCGTCGTAGAGGGCCTGGGCGGTCGGCCCGTCGACGGCGTTTCTGGCCTGGGGGCGATCCAGGGTGACGACGGCGATGTCGCCGTCGAGCTCATAGGTTACGGACATGGCGCCTGCCTCCGGTGGATTGGCGTCATCCTGCACGGGATGACGCCCCGAAAGGCAAGCGGGTTTTTATTCTGGATTGACCTTTACGCCGCCGGCCACCGGTTCGTCCCCGGCGAACGGTTTCTCGATCAGCTCGTCATCGCTCGCGAGCGGCGCGTTGAGCTTCATCCCCTCCCAGCGGGTGACCACCGCCGAGGCGACCGAGTTGCCGACCACATTGGTCGCCGATCGGCCCATGTCCAGCAGATGGTCGACAGCCAGCACCAGGGCGATCCAGCCCTCGTCCATGCCGAAGTAGGTCAGGGTGGCCATGATCACCACCAGACTGGCGCGGGGCACCCCGGCCATGCCCTTGCTGGTCACCATCAACAGCAGCAGCATGCTGATCTGCTGGCCGACGGTCAGGTCGATGCCATGGGCCTTGGCGATGAACAGCACCGCGAAGGTGCAGTACATCATCGAGCCGTCGAGGTTGAAGCTGTAGCCCAGCGGCAGCACGAAGCTGACCACCCGGCGCGGCAGGCCGAAGCGTTCCAGCGCCTCCAGGGTGCGGGGATAGGCGGCTTCCGAGCTGGCGGTGGAGAAGGCCAGCAGGGCCGGGTTGCCGATGGCGCCGAACAGCCCGCCGGCGCGATTGCCCAGCATCAGGAAGGCCACGCCGAACAACAGGACCCACAGGACGCCCAGCGACAGGTAGAAGCCGCCGACGAACTGGGCGTAGGTGCCGATGATGCCCAGCCCCTGCTTGGCGATGGCCGCGGCCAGGGCGGCGAAGATGGCCAGGGGGGCCAGGGTCATCACATATCCGGTGACCTTGAGCATGATGTTCATGCCCTGCTCGACCAGGGCCATGACCGCGGGGGCCCGGTCGTCCAGGGCGCTGACGGCGGTGCCGACGAACACGGCGAAGACCACGATCTGCAGAATCTGGTTGGTGGCCATGGCCTCGAAGATCGAGGTCGGGATCAGGTGGGTCAGGAAGTCCTTCAGGGTGAAGGTCGAGGCGTCGACGGTGGCCGGAGCGCCGGCGACCTCGCTGGTCAGGTTCAGGTTGGCCCCCAGCGACCACAGATGCGCCAGCAGGTGGAACATCAGGAGCCCGACCGTCAGGGAGACGATGGAGGCGGTGATGAACCAGGCGATGGCCTTGAAGCCCACGCCGCGAATGGCCGCGGCGTCCTCCATATGGGCGATGCCGACCACCAGGGTGGTGAACACCAGCGGCGCGATGATCATCTTGATCAGCCGCAGGAACAGGGTGGTGATCAGGGTGAAGCCATCGACGGCGAGGTTCAGCTGGTCACCGGTCAGGAACTGGTTGCAGGCCAGGCCCGCCAGCACGCCGAGAACCATGGACCCGACGACGAAATAGGTGAAACCGCGTTTCATACTGCCCCCAGAGAAAGTCTGTCGGCCCCTGTTTCGCCGGTCAGGAGGCCCGCGTCCATGCCCTTCCGTCATTCGACCGATAGGGGCATGCTGCGCCGATGAACGATTTCGCCGCCCTGACCGAGGAATTGTCGGCCCTGATGCTGCGGGCCGCGCCGGGCATGATCGTGGCGCGCCAGGGGCCGGACGGCCTGTCGCTGAACGCCCCGTTCCCCCATCCGCGCAAGCCGAAGGAGGCGATGTGGTTCGGCGGGGTGCGGACCGGCAAGGCCTATGTCAGCGTCCATCTGATGCCGGTCTACAGCCACCGGGCCCTGGCGGCGGGGCTGTCCCCGGCGCTGAAGAAGCGGATGCAGGGCAAGAGCTGCTTCAACTTCAAGGCTGCCGATCCCGTGCTGTTCGCCGAGCTGGAGACCCTGATCCGCGACGGGGCGGCCCTCTATGCGAAGGGCTGGTCGATGCAGGACATGGCCGGCGGCTGCGACTAGGCCGACCAGATCAGCCTCAGATCAGGCCCGCCGCCTTCGCCTCCGCCGTCAGGCCGTCCCTGAACTTCGGATCCGCCAGGCTGATCATCGCCCTGGCCCGCTCGAAGCTGTTCATGCCCTTCAGATTCCGCACCCCGTGCTCGGTGACCACATAGTGCACGTCGTTGCGCGGAGTGGTCACCGGCCCGTCCAGCCGGCTGACGATCCGTGAGAGCGCGCCGTCCTTGGCCGTGGAGTGACAGGCGATGATCGACTTGCCGCCCCGTGACGCATAGGCCCCGCGCACGAAATCCAGCTGTCCCCCGGCGGCGCTGTACTGCCGGCCCGCCAGATGTTCGCTGTTGCAGGCGCCTGACAGATCGATCTGCAGGGTGGCGTTGACCGACACCACCCTGTCATTGCGGGCGATCACCGCCGGATCGTTGACATAGTCCACCGGCCGGCTTTCGACGGCGGCGTTGTCGTCAATGAAATCGTAGAGGGGGCGGTCTCCCAGGGCGAATGTGAAGATCGAGCGCCCGGTATTGGTCGCCTTGCGGGCGTTGGTCACCGCGCCGCTCTGCATCAGCTGCATCAGGCCGTTGGAAAACAGCTCGCTGTGGACCCCAAGGTCGCGGTGGCCAGACAGGGCGCTGCACACCGCCTCGGGCAGGGCGCCGATGCCGACCTGCAGGCAGGCGCCGTCCTCGACCAGTTCGGCGATCTGCCGCCCGATCACCGCATCCAGCGGAGAGGCCGGGCGCCGGGGGTCCTCGAACAACGGGGTGTCCTGTTCGACGATGGCGTCGATCTGGCTGACGTGGATCATCCCGCCGCGCACCCTGGGCGTATGGCGATTGACCTCGACGACCACCCGCCGGGCCGAACGGACCAGCTCCATGCCGTAATCGTTGCTGGTTCCCAGGCTGAAGAAGCCGTGGGCGTCCATCGGCGAGACACAGGTGACGAAGGTGTCGATCGGCGCCGGTTCGTTCATCAGGCGGGGAGCCTGGCTGAAGGCGCCGGGCACGAAGTGGACGGTCCGCTTTCCCTCCAGCGCCCCCTGCGCCAGCAACGCCCGCTCCCAGGGACCCAGGAAGAAGCAGTGGGGCCGGATGCGATCCATCAGTTCGAAGCGCAGCACCGTGGAGGCCGCGTGGGGCGTGGAATGGAAGTAGTAGAGGCGAACCTCGTCGATCTCTTCGGCCTCGGCACGGGCGGCGATGGCGGCCAGCAGGGCCGGGGGCTCGGCCAGGGCCATGCCCATGGCCACGCGGTCGCCCGAGGCGATGTCGGCGACGGCCTCCGCCGGGGTGGTCAGTCTGGCGGCGTAGAGCTCGGCGGGCGTCATTTCACGATCCTGCAGCCATAGCCGTCGTCATAGACCGCCTCGCCGGAGAACACCGCCATGGTCGCGGTGACCCGGGCGGTGCGCGGCAGGCCCGAACGGTCGATGCGGACATCGAAGCGATCGATGAAGCGGTCGAATTCCGGGCGACAGCTGGCTTCGCTGCGTCCGGCGACGAACAGGCAGGAACAGAGCTGCTTGGCCAGATAGGTCGCCCCGGTGCGGGGCCAGGGCGACAGGCGGGTCCAGGCGAGGGTCAGGAGGGCGATCATGGCGAGGGCGGTTATCGCCCAGAGGTATCGGTTCGCCTTGAGCTGCATCAATGTTCCTGCGTCCTTCGACACGCCCGCCTTGCGGGCTACTCAGGATGACGAAGATGGAGGGTTTGCACAAATGCTCGTCATGCTGAGTAGCGGGCCGAGAGGACCGCGTGTCGAAGCACGCAAGCTCCCTACAGCGTCAGCCCGCCATCGACGATCAGGGTCTGGCCGGTGATGTAGGCGGCCAGGGGCGAGGCGAGGAACAGCACAGCCCCGGCCATATCCTCCGGCGTGCCCAGACGGCCCAGCGGAATGCCCCGCAGGGCGCCGGCCAGGCGCTCGGGATTTTCCGTCGTCACCTTGGTCAGCTTGGTGTCGACCAGACCGGGCGCCACGCCGTTGATCCGCACCCCCTCGCCGGCCCAGGCCTGACCCAGGGTGCGGGTCAGGGCCACCGCCCCGGCCTTTGAGGCGTTATAGGCCGGGTTGCCCCGGGTGGCGTGGAAGGCGGCGGTGGAGCTGATGGTGATGATGTTGCCGCCGCTGGCCTTGAGGGCGTCCAGGAACCGCATGGCGCAGGCCATCAGGCTGTCGAGGTTGACCCCGACCACCTTGCGAAAGCCGTCCATCTCGAATTCGCCCTTGCGGTAGAGGACAGTGCCCTGGGCCAGAACCAGCACGTCCAGCCCGTCAAACGGATCGGCCGCGGCCGCCACCGCGGCGGAATCGGAGGCGTCGACCTGGGCGTATTCCAGGCCCGTCAAATCGCTGCCGTCCTCGGGCCGATAGTCCTCCCGGGGCCGGGTGCCCCAGACCGCGACGCGGGCGCCTCGCGTCCTGAAGCCATGGGCGATGCCGTTGCCAATGCCGCTGGAGCCGCCGACGACCAGCACCCGCTTGCCCGTGAAATCCAGATCCATGGTCTTGCCCCTATGCGCTGGTCGTTGTGGCTAATTCGGTGACAGTCACTTTTTCGGCCCTGCGGGTCCCCAGGCTTCTGCGCTGTGGAAAAAAGTGACTGTCACCGAATTAGCATCTCAAGAGGCCGTGACCCGCCTCGCGTCCACCGCCCAGCGCTCATGTGACCCGTCTTCCGCCACGACAAGCAAGGCGTCATGCAGATTGATGGTCGGGTCGCAGTGGCCGGGCTGCAGCCAGACGATGTCGCCCAGCTTCGGCGCATCGGCCGGCCATGGCGCGCTGTCGTCGGCATCCAGCGTCTCGACGGCGGTGACGAAATCGCCGCCCTTCAGCATGGGGATCGCCGAGGGGTGAAGGATCATCCCGTGCTCGTCGCCCATCGGCCGCCACAGCGAGCCCCTGCCGGCGCCGGAGGCCACCCTCGCGGGGGGACCGTCGCTGGACAGCGCCTTGAACCCGGCGTCGACGGTGACATGGCTCTTGTGGTTGGCCGAGACCACGCTGGCGGCCAGAAACAGCGCCTGGCGAAAGCCCCAGCCGCCGCCGCCGGGGGCGTCGCAGACCTCGTATTCGGCGTCCATCACCGCATAGCTGCCGGCCTGCAGCTCGGTGAAGACGCCGCTCTTCAGGTCATAGGCGTGGGTTCCGGTGCCGCCTCCGGTGATGACCGGCGGCGCCAGGCCGGCGGCGGTCAGGGCGTCGCGCACCCCGGCGGCCCGGGCGATGACCGCGTCGTAGGCGCTCTGGCGGTCGGCATTGGGGCCGATGTGCTGGATGTGGCCGGCGTAGGCCTGGATGCCGGCGAACCTCAGGCCCTCGGTCTCGGCCGCCTGCCGGGCCAGGGCGACGATCCTGTCCGGGTGGGCGCCGGTGCGATGGGTGCCCGGATCGACGTCGACGACCAGGTCGATCACGCCGCCCGCCGCCCGCGCGGCCGCGCCCAGCCAGGCGATCTGGTCGGCGTGGTCGGCGGTGGCGCCGATGCGGGCCTTGCCGGTCAGGGCGGCGATCCTTGAGGCCGCCCACTGCGCCGAGGGCGCGGTGACCAGGACGTCGCTGATTCCCGCCGCGACAAAGGCCTCTGCCTCGCCCACCGTCTGGGCGCACAGGCCGGAGGCTCCGGCCGCCATCTGCAGATGGCCCAGCAGCGAGCACTTGTGGGTCTTGCCATGGGCCCGCAGGCGCATGCCGGCTGCGGTGCAGAGGCCCTGCATGGCGGCGATATTGGCGTCCAGCGCGGCCCGGTCGATGACCAGGGCCGGGGTCTGGGGCGGCGTGAATGAATCGATCATGGCGGCATCTTCTCCCGTCCTCGCGGAGGGGGGAAGCGCGCGGCCTCATATCTCTCCGGCTAGCACCCGCGCGAACAGGCCCGGATCGACGTTCCCGCCCGACAGCACCACCCCGGCGGTGCGGCCCTCAAGCGACAGTTTCCCCGCCAGCAGGGCCGCCAGGGACACGCAGCCGCCGGGTTCGACCACCAGCTTCAGCCAGGTGAAGGCGAACCGCATGGCCTCGGCCACCTCGGCGTCCGTCACCGTCAGCACCGCGGCGACGTCGGCCTGGATGATCGGGAAGGTCAGCTTACCCGGCGAGGGGGTTTGCAGCGCGTCGCAGATGGTGCGCGCCGCCGGATCGACCCCCAGCCGCTCCCCGGCCGCCAGGGACCGGACAATGTCGTCATAGGTCGCCGGCTCGACGCCATAGACCTGCGTCGCCGGCGACAGCTGTTTCATGGCCGTGGCGATACCCGACAGCAGGCCGCCGCCGCCGGCCGGGCTGACCACCAGGTCCAGGGTCGCGCCCGCGCCCCGCGCCTGGGCCTCCAGCTCGAGACCCACCGTCCCCTGGCCGGCGATGATGTCATAGTCGTCATAGGGCCAGACGATGGTCATGCCGCGATCGGCGGCGATGCCGTGGGTGATGGCCTCGCGGTCCTCGCTGTAGCGGTCGTAGATCACCACCTCGGCCCCGTAGTTCCGGGTGTTGGCAACCTTCATGGCCGGGGCGTCCGCCGGCATGACGATCACCGCCGGGGCGCCCAGCATCCTCGCGGCCAGGGCCACGCCCTGGGCGTGGTTGCCGCTGGAGCAGGCCACCACCCCGCGCGCCCGTTCCTCTTCGCTCAGCCGCGACAGCTTGTTCATCGCCCCGCGAAACTTGAACGCCCCGCCCCTTTGCAGGATCTCCGGCTTGAGGATCACCCGGCCGCCCAGGCGATCGTTCAGGGCCGGGCTTTCAATGACCGGCGTGACCACGGCCAGGCCTTCCAGCCTTTGGGCGGCGGCTTCGATATCGGCGAAGGTGATGGTCATCGCGGCCTTCCCTGGCGCTGGGGTTCGTGGCCCTGACTAGCCCTTTGCGCGCCGCGCACAAAGCCCGTAAGACCGGACGGTTCATTCCTTTCCCGGGGGGCGTCTGATGCGTCTGTGGATTCTGGGGGCGGCCGCCGCCCTGGCCTTCGGCGGCGCGGCCCAGGCCGGCGAGTTTGGCGTCGGGGTCGCCGCCCACGACGTCGATCTCTGGAAAGCCCAATGCTGCTTCGAGAGCGGGGCCGACATCGAAATTCACGGCCGCACCGATCCCATCGACGGCATGAAGCGGTTCGGCTCGTTCCGGCTGTGGGCCAGCGGGTCGGTCAACACCGACGGCGGCACCGACTATGTCACCGCCGGCCTGATGCGCCGCTTCTGGGACAACGACGAAACGCCTTTCTACGCCCAGCTCAGCGTCGGCTTGGGGATCCATGACGGCCCCTCCGAGGACTATCAGAAGACCCCGGACCGCATCTATTTCGGCAGCCGGGTCCTGATCGCCTCGGAAGCGGCGATCGGCTGGCGGATGAACGACGACTGGTCCAGCGAGGCCGCCTATTTCCACCTCAGCCACGGCGGCCTGGCCGGCGACCAGAACCCCGGCCTGGACGTGATCTCGGTGCGGCTGATCAAGAAGTTCTGAAAGATCTCCCTTCCCCCTGGAGGGGGGAAGGGTCGGGGATGGGGGTGGCGGCGGTCGGTGCAGGCTGGCTGTTGCTGATCGTCTCCCAACGACCCACGGGCGCTGATCCTGCAGGCTCCGCGTGGTCGCCAGGACCTCCACCCCCAACCCAACCCTTCCCCCCTCCATGGGGAAGGGCTTTAATGCGATTGATTGCATCAATCAGAGAGCCCCCCATGAACGCCCTGACCATCGACGCCAAAGCCTGGACCGAAGCCGGCGACGCGGGGCTGCATGACGCGATCGAGCTTCGCCGGGCCATTCATCGTGAGCCGGAGCTTGGGCTGGACCTGCCCAAGACGACGGCCAAGGTGCTGAAGGCGCTCGAAGGCCTGCCGCTGGAAATCCGCCAGGGTCCTTCGACCACCGGCGTGCTGGCCATCCTGCGTGGCAGCGCCAACGGCCGCACCGTCCTGCTGCGCGGCGACATGGACGCCCTGCCGCTGACCGAGGACACCGGTCTCGACTTCTCCAGCGGCGTTCCCGGGGCGATGCACGCCTGCGGCCATGACACCCATGTGGCGATGCTGGCCGGCGCCGCCCGGGCGCTGTGCGAGCGCCGCGACAAGCTGCCCGGGACGGTGATGTTCATGTTCCAGCCGGGCGAGGAGGGGCACCACGGCGCCCGCTTCATGCTCGACGACGGCCTGATCGATCCGCTGCCCGACGCCGCCTTCGCCCTGCACATCTCGCCCAACATGCCGACCGGAACCTTCGCCAGCCGGGCCGGCCCGCTGCTGGCCTCCTCGGACAGCATCCGCATCAAGGTGCTGGGCGCCGGCGGCCACGCCTCGATGCCGCAGGACGCCGTCGATCCCATCCCTGTCGCCTGCGAGATCGTCACCGCGCTGCAGGCCTTCATCACCCGGCGGGTGTCGGTATTCGATCCGGCGGTGCTGACCATCGCCCACATCGACGCCGGCACCACCTACAACATCATCCCCGAATACGCCCTGATGCGCGGCACCTTCCGCACCCTGTCGGAGCGCTCGCGGGAGCTGGTGCGGGCCGGGGTGCGCCAGGTGGCCGAGAATGTCGCCGCCGCCCACGGCTGCCGCGCCGAGGTCGAGATCGAGCTGGGCTTTCCGGTCACCGTCAACACCGCCGCCGCCGTGCGCCTGGCCGAACGGACCGCAACGGCCCTCTATGGCGACAGCGCCTGGCACACCATGGAAAATCCGATGATGGGGGCGGAAGACTTCTCCTACGTCCTGCAGAAGGCCCCGGGCGCCATGGCCTTCCTGGGCGCGGCGCCGGTCGGGGTCGGCGGCGACTACCGCGCCTGCTGCGCCCTCCACTCCAACCGCATGACCCTCGACGAGCAGGTCATGGCCCGCGGCATCGCCATGCACTGCGGCTTCGCCGAGGCGGTGCTGACCGGCGGACTGGAGGCCTAGAGGGCGCGCTATGTCGGGTGGCTGCTGGCGCGCGCCGCCCGGGGTGGCTATTGGCTTGCCAATGATCCGTCCGGCGCCTGAATGACCATCACCGACCGCCTCTTCAACCGCCTGGTGCTCGGCGCTGTCGTCATCGGCTTCCTGTCGCTGCTGGCGGCCGGGGGGCTGATCGCCTGGAGCATCCAGCGGAACCAGGACTACAATCTGGCGGTGGACCACACCTATCAGGTCCGCACCGCGGTCTATCAGTACCGGGTCCTGGCCGAACGGGCCGAGGCGGCCCGGCGCGGCTATCTGCTCAAGCCGGACGATCGCTACCGCCAGGTCTTTGCGGAAACCGCCGACGCCCTGCCCAGGGCCTTTGACCAGCTGGTCGACCTGACCCGGGACAACCCCCGCCAGCAGGAGCGGCTGGACGATCTCAGGCCGCTGGCGGCGATGCAGTCGGCGCTGATGCGGCAGTCCGCGGGTCTGGTCCAGCGTGGCCGGCAGATCGCCGCTGTCGGGGTGTTCCGCAATGACAACAATCTCGAGACCATGCAGTCGATGCGGACCATCCTCTCGCAGATCAGCGCCGAGGAAGATCAGCTGTTGAAGGATCGGACGGCGCGGCAGGAACGCGGCGTCGCCTTCCTCAAATGGTCGCTGGGGCTGACGATGCTGCTGCTGCTGGCGGTGGCCGGCGGTTCGGTCTTCGTGATCTTCCAGTATACCCGCGACCTCAACCGCTCGCGGCGCGACCTGTTCAAACTCAACGCCAGTCTCGAGAGCGCGGTCGAGGACCGCACCGTCGATCTGCGCCGCGCCAACGACGAGATCCAGCGCTTCGCCTACATCGTCTCGCACGACCTGCGCTCGCCGCTGGTCAACATCATGGGCTTCACCTCCGAACTGGAAGCGGCGACGAAGCCGCTGGAAGAGCTGGTCACCCGGATCGAGGCCGAGACGCCCGACCTGCTGACCGACGAGGCCCGCGACGCGGTGCGCACCGACCTGCCGGAGGCCGCCGGCTTCATCCGCGCCTCGACCCAGAAGATGGACCGGCTGATCAACGCCATTCTGCGCCTGTCGCGCGACGGGCGCCGCGTGCTGGCGCCGGAACCTCTGAACATGCACGGGCTGGTCGCGGGCATCGCCGCCAGCCTCAGGCACCGCACCGACGAGATCGGCGCGACCCTCACCATCGAGCCGCTGCCCGATCTGGTCAGCGACCGGGTGGCGATGGAGCAGATCCTGTCCAACCTGATCGAGAACGCCACCAAGTATCTCAAGCCCGGGCGGCCCGGAGAGATCACGGTCCGTGGCCGCATGGACGGCATTCGCGCCCTGTACGAGGTGCAGGACAACGGCCGCGGCATCGACCCCAAGGACCACGACCGGATCTTCGACCTGTTCCGGCGCTCCGGCGTTCAGGACCAGCCGGGCGAGGGCATCGGCCTGGCCCACGTCCGCGCCCTGGCCTACCGCCTGGGCGGGGTGATCTCCTGCGAATCCGAACTTGACCAGGGGGCCACGTTTCGGCTTTCCCTTCCTGCTGTGCTTCTTCCCGAAAGAGCTGCCGAATGACCCACCCCGTAACCATAGTGATGATCGAGGACGACGAGGGCCACGCCCGTCTCATCGAGAAAAACATCCGGCGGGCCGGCATCAACAACGAGATCCGCCACTTCCTCGACGGCACCAGCGCGCTGGAGTTTCTCGAGTCGGCTCATGACGGGCCGTCTCTGAACGGACCGGCGCTGATCCTGCTTGATCTCAACCTGCCCGACATGAGCGGCACCGACATCCTGTCGCGCATCAAGGGCAAGGAAGGCCCGCTGAAGCGCACGCCGGTGGTGGTGCTGACCACCACCGACGACAAGGTGGAAATCCAGCGCTGCTACGACCTCGGCTGCAACGTCTACATCACCAAGCCGGTCAACTACGAAGCCTTCGCCCAGGCGATCCGCCAGCTGGGCCTTTTCCTGTCGGTCATCCAGGTGCCCGACATCGACGGCGCCGCGTGACAGCCGAGGGACCGAGGGTCCTCTATATCGACGACGACGAGGGGCTGCGGCGCCTCGCCGGTCGGGCGCTGGAGCGGCGCGGCTACCGGGTGACCACCGCCGCCGGGGGCGAGGAGGGCGTTGCGCTCGCCGCCGCGACCCCGTTCGACCTGATCGCCGTCGACCACTACATGCCCGTCCATGACGGCCTGGCGACCCTGGCCTTGCTGACCGCCGCCGGCAATCGCGCGCCGGTCATCTATGTCACCGGCTCGGAGGAAAGCCGGGTCGCGGTGGCCGCCCTGAAGGCGGGGGCCGACGACTATGTGGTCAAGACCGTCGGCGACGACTTCTTCGACCTCCTGGACCGCTCGTTCCGCCACGCCCTGGAGCAGGTCGCCCTGCGCCGGGCCCGCGACGAGGCCGAGGCGGCGGTTCAGTCCAGCAACGAGCGGCTCGCCACCTTGCTGCGGGAGGTCAACCACCGGGTCGCCAACAGCCTGCAGCTGGTCTCGGCCTTTGTTCACATGCAGGCCGCCGGCCTCAGCGACGCGGGCGCCAAGGCCGCGCTTGACGACACCCAGCGCCGCATCGCCGCCATCGCCCAGGTTCACCGGCGGCTCTACAGCGCCGACGACGTCGAGGCGGTGGACATGGCCAGCTACCTGGAGACCCTGGTCGAGGAGCTGCAGGAAACCTGGTCTACCCCGGCCGCGCCCCGCGTTCTGCGCCTGAGCGTGTCGCCGGTGCGGATGCTGACCGACCAGGCCGTGTCCCTGGGCGTGATCCTCAACGAACTGGTCTCCAACGCCTGCAAATACGCCTACCCCAGGGACGCCTCCGGAGAAGTGCGGATCGCGCTGTTCCCCGAGGACGGCCACGTCATCCTGCAGGTCGAGGACGACGGCCAGGGCATCGACCCCGACGCCGCCCCTTCGGGCACCGGCCTTGGCGGCCGCATCATGACCGCCATGGCCAACAGCCTGAAGACCCGGCTGGAATACGATCCGGACCATGCCGGCGTCCGGGCGGTGCTGCGGATACCGACCTAGGCCGGTCTGGACGGTACGAGGGACAGCCAGCCGATGCCGCCGATGAGGAGGACGGTCGCCCAGATGAGGGCAAGGTGGCTGCCCGGAAAGGCCCAGAACATTTGCGAGCGCAGCGCCTCGTCGCCGCGGATCCAGCCGAGCAAGAGGCCGTTCACGCCGTCGGTCATCTGAACAAACGTCACGGCCGCCGCCAGGACGGCGACGGGCGCCAGCGCCCACCAGCCGCTGGCCCCCATGTCGCGCAGGCGGTTCAACTGCAGGCAGGCAAGCGGCCACAGCAACGGGACAGCGCCAATCAGGCCGGGCCGGGGACTCCAGAGCGGTTCGCGCCCGCCGACCGGCACGACGTTCAGCCATCCCAGCGTCGGGACGAAAAGAGTCAGGCCCAACAGCAACAGAACAATGAGCATGCCGAGAGCGTAGGGGCCCCGGCCGATACGGCCCTGCGGCGAAAAGAAATTCAGCATCCTGGCCCCCGGCTTGGCGCCAGCCTATCGACCGGGGCATGCTTGGCGCAACAACAGAGGAACACCCATGCGCCTGACCAAGCCCCGTATCGCCCCCGTTCTCGACGGCGCCCTCAATGACGCCCAGCGGCAGATCCTGGCGCCGATGGTCTCCTCCGGCCGACCCGTGCTGAACATCTTCCGCACCCTGGCGACGGCGCCGGCGGCGCTGAAGGGCTTCCTCGGCTGGGGCCAGTATGTGCTGTCCAAGGCCAACGATCTGCCCGCCCGGGAGCGCGAG
The DNA here is from genome assembly GCA_019636175.1 of Caulobacter sp. Lineage (GTDB taxonomy): Bacteria > Pseudomonadota > Alphaproteobacteria > Caulobacterales > Caulobacteraceae > Caulobacter. The sequence goes on from JAHBYC010000008.1 coordinate 54,182, forward strand.
ATCGTCATCCTGCGCATCGGCTATCTGTGCAAGGCCGGCTACGAATGGACCCAGCATGTGCCGATCGGCCGCCGGGCCGGCCTCAGCGACGACGAGATCGCCCGCATCAAACAGGGCCGGGACGCGGGCTGGAGCGCCGCCGACGCCGCCCTGATCGCCGCCAGCGACGAGCTTCACGCCGACCAGTTCATCACCGAGGCCACCTGGTCGGCCCTGAAGGCCCATTTCAGCGACAAGCAGTGCATGGACGTGGTTTTCACCGCCGGCCAGTACACCCAGGTCTGCATGATGCTGAACAGCTTCGGGGTGCAGCTGGACGAGGGGCAGAGCCTCGACCCGGACCTCAAGGGCTACTGATACCCTGACAGGCGAAATGCCCGCTGGGAGGCGAGCGGCTCTTGGCGCCATGGCCGCGCAATGCTTCACTCCCTGTTAACCATCGGGGACCTGGGGGCATTATGAAGGGTCGCAAGTATCAGTCGTTCCATCAGGCGCGCCGGGCGCCGCGCCGACGGCTGCCCGCCTTCGCCTTTCCGCCCGAGGCCGATTTCGTCTTCGACGCCGGATCCGAGGCCAGCCTCGAGGCGCGGACCAGCCTGCCGGCCATGCCCGCCGCCGAGACCGACCTGCTGGACGCCTATTCCAACGCCGTGGTCCGGGCGGTGGAGCATGTCGGCCCGGCCGTGGTGCGCGTCCAGCCCCTGACCTCCGACCGCAGCTTCGCCGGCGAGGGCTCGGGCTTCATCGTCTCCGCCGAAGGCCTGATCCTGACCAACAGCCATGTGGTCCAGGGCTTCGCCCGCTTCGCCATCATCACCGCCGAGGGACGGGCCCTGACCGCCCGCTGCGTCGGCGACGATCCCGACACCGACATCGCCCTGCTCAAGGTCGAACAGAGCGTGCGCCTGCCCCACGCCAGGCTGGGCGATTCCAAGACCCTGCGCCGGGGCCAGCTGGTCATCGCCATCGGCGCCCCGCTGGGCTTCGAGGCCACGGTGACGACCGGTGTGGTCTCCGCGCTCGGCCGCTCGCTGCGCGGCGAGCGCGGCCGGCTGATCGAGGACCTGATCCAGACCGACGCGGCCCTCAACTACGGCAACAGCGGCGGCCCGCTGGTCAACAGCGCCGGGGAGGTGGTCGGCATCGCCACCGCCGTGATCTCCGGCGCCCAGGGCCTGTGCTTCGCCGTCGCCGCCAACACCGCCAGCTTCGTGATGACCGAACTGCTGGCCCACGGCCACGTCCGTCGCGGCTCGATCGGCGTGGTCGCCCAGCAGACCCCGGTGCCCCCCGCCATGGCCCGGGCCGCCGGCGTCACCCAGGCCTACGCCGTCTGGGTCGCCGCCGTGGAGCCGCACGGCCCCGCCGCCAAGGCCGGTCTGGCCGAGGGCGACCTGATCATCGCCGCCGACGGCAAGCCGCTGACCGGCCTCGACGACCTGTTGCGCGTCCTCGGCCCCGGCAGCATCGACCGCCTGATCAGCTTCGAACTGATCCGCGCCGGCAAGCGGATGACCGTCAAGGTGACCCCCAAGGCCCGCAAGAAGCACGGCTAGCCCATGAGCCGCATCTTCGGCGCCGTCTGCCAGAACGGCTATGTCGTTCGCGACATCCATGCCGCCATGGACCACTGGGTCCGGGTGCTGGGCGTCGGTCCCTGGTACTTCATCGAGGAGGTGAAGACCGACTGGTTCCGCTATCGCGGCCAGGCCTCCGACGTCAAGATGAGCATCGCCCTGGCCAACAGCGGGGACCTGCAGATCGAACTGATCCAGCAGACCAACGACGCCCCCTCGATGTACCGCGACTTCCTCGAGGCCGGCCGCGAGGGGCTGCAGCACATGAGCTACTGGACCCGCGACTACCAGGGCCTCTACGACAAGGCCCTGTCGCTGGGATACCGGGTCGGCCATGAGGGCCAGATCGGCGGGCCGCAGGGCCGGTTCGCCTATTTCGACACCGAAGCTCATCCCGGCACGGTGATCGAGATTTCCGACATCAGCGGCGGCAAGGGCGCCTTCTTCGAACACATCCGCAACAAGGCGCGGGGCTGGGACGGGTCCAACCCGGTGCGGCCGGTCAGCTAGACCCTTTCAGGTTTTGATGTACGCATCAAAACCTGATCAAAAGGGTCTAGAATCAAACATTTAGAGCATGTCCGGGCGGGCGAACCGCGTACACTTCGCCCTGACATGCTCTAGGCCCGCCCGCCTCGCCCGCCTGAGAGGCTTCAAACACCGCCAGCTGGTCGGCGAAGGCCCGGCGGTAGGCCGGCCGCGCCTCGGCCCGGCTGACATAGGCCTCCAGGTTGGGACAGGTCTCCAGCAGGCCCGACCCGCCCAGCCGCTGCAGGACCGTGACCATCATCAGATCCCCGGCGCTGAAGTCGCCGTCCAGCCAGTCGGCCTCGCCCAGGCGGCGGGAGAGCTGGTCGAGGCGGATGCGGACCCGCTCGTCGAGGCCGGGCAGGCGGGCCTCGAACCAGGGCTGGTCGCGCTCAAGCATCAGGGCCATCGACCGCTCGACGATCGGCGGCTCGACCGTGCCGAGGGCGGCGAACATCCAGGCGACGGCCCGGGCCCTGGCGTCGGCGTCATCGGGCAGCAGGCCGGCATGGCGCCGGGCGATATGCAGCACGATGGCCCCGGACTCGAACAGGGCCAGGTCGCCCTCCTGCCAGGTCGGGATCTGGCCGAAGGGGTGCAGGGCCAGGTGCGCGGGCTGCTTCATGGCCTCGAAGGACAGCAGCCGCACCTCATAGGGCTGGCCCACCTCTTCCAGGGCCCAGCGGACCCGCATGTCCCGCGCCAGGCCCCGGCCGCGATCGGGAGAGCGTTCAAAGGCGGTGAGGGTGGGGGTCATCGGCGGGTCTCCGGATGGGGCGGGGCGGCGGGCGTCGGCGGGGGTCGTGTCTCAAAGACGAAGGACAGGGCTGCGTTCCGACAGGGCGATGGGGCGACAGGGCGAAGGGGAAAACAGGACTGGACCACCGCCGCCATCCCGACGCAGGATCGCGGACCATGACCCAGCACCGCATCTACGCCACCAGCGTGGCCAGTGTTTACGTCCACTATGTCAACAAGGCCGAACGCAAGGGCCGCACCAAGGCCGAGGTTGACGAGATCATCCGCTGGCTGACCGGCTTCAGCCAGGAGGCGCTCGAGGCCCATCTGGCGGAGAAGACCGACTTCGAACATTTCTTCGCCGCGGCGCCGATGAACCCGGCGAGGTCCCTGATCACCGGCAAGGTCTGTGGTGTTCGGGTGGAAGAGGTGGCCGAGCCGCTGATGCGCGAGATCCGCTATCTCGACAAGCTGATCGACGAACTGGCGCGGGGCAAGGCGATGGAGAAGATCCTGCGGGCGTGAAGGGGCCGCCAGCGCCTGTCGAAGCGCCCCGCCATTATACCCCGGCCCACAAAATAGCCGGTGATCGCTTTTGTAGCGCGACCGGACGGCGCAAAGCCCCACGGGCGTGGGCCAGGCCGTGGGCCGGGGCGACGGGCGCGTGGGCATCGGCGTGGGTCGGCGGGTGGCCGGGGCGCGGGGTTTGTAGGGCGGCGGCCCCGGACATCCGGACGCAGCGGGAAAAGTGGAGGCGCTGGCGGGGTCGCGACATGGGATAATGGCCGGCCGCTTCGATAGCGCGGGGCGCCTCCTCGCCCCGCCAGGAGGACCGCCCTTGACCGCCCCATCCCCGGACTCCCCCCGCCCCCTGACCGCGATGCAGCAGCGGTTCGTGCAGGAATACCGCCTCGACGGCCGGGCCAGCGCTGCCGCCCGCCGCGCCGGCTACGCCCCCGCCTCGGCCCGCTGGAGCGGCTACAGGCTGTTGCGCGATCCCAGGGTCCGGGCCCTGCTGGCCGCCGACCCGGTGCGGCGGGGAAGCGGCTACAGCGAATACGCCGCCGTCGAGGAGCTGGGGCGGCTGGCCTTCGCCAACGTCCTCGACTTCGCCGTCGTCCGCCCGGACGGGGCGCTGGAGGTGGATCTGGCGCGGCTGGAACGGGAGCGGGCCAGCGCCATCCGCGAGGTCACCGTCGTCGAACGCACCGCCCCCTCCGGCGCCACGACCCGCATCACCCGCCTGAAATTGGCCGACAAGTCCCTGGCCCTGACCCGGTTCCTGCGAGTCTGCGGCCTCGAGCATCAGGCCCGGGAGAAGGGCTGGGAAGAGGGCGTGCGGGACCTGCTGGCCCAGCCGGAGGCGGAGGTGTTGCGGCGGATGCGGGAGGGGTGAGGGGGGCGCCGTCCGCAAACCGGCTTTCGAACCAAATCCGCACGAACCCGCCCGCCCGACGGCTCATCAACGCGTTTTTGGCGGGGAAACGGATGAATTCGCGTCGCCCAGACCCGTCGCGGCTTCGGGCTCTGAACGGTCAACCAGGTCCTTCAAGCTCTGATGGACCATGTCTCGAACTGATGCGCCCGTCCTCTGCATCCGTTCAACCAAGCGCTCGACCAAAGCATCGAACTCGTCAAGTTCGGACTCATCATGAGCGACATCGATACCCCTACGGTTTAGATATCCGTGCAGTGTTGTTGACGTCGTATTGGCAATGAAATTCCAGACATTATAATCTCCAGCATCCAAATCGCTGGATTGGATGGCGTCTAACGTCTGATCGCCGATTATTTCTTCCAGATCATTGTAATCGTATTTGCTTAGAAACATTTTATCAAGTTCGACTATGGCATTCGCAGACTCCCAATCCCTTCTTGAAAGGTTTGTTGAAAATCTCGAGTCTCTCATCAAGTCTCCGTACTCTCCTGGGGGAGGGTCGAGATCGTGACTGCCCACGGGAATGGCGACAAACCGCGCGGCGATAGGGCCAAGCTTGTCTCTGGAAATGACGACGCCCTGCAATATTTTTGTGCCACGCCAAATCTCCAGACAGAGCATGCGGTAGCCGCGGTGAATTGAAGGGTTCTTTTGATCCGTAGCCATGCCGATCAGGTAGAGCGACGGCCCTTGAGCCAACCCGCCGCCCGAGCAGATCCAGCGAACCCCATCCCGATCATAAATGTTGCGAAACGTCAGCTCGTTGGTCCCCGACAGACTGATGCTTAGTGAAAAGCGGACGATCTCCCCCTTTCTTGAGCTGACTCGATAACCAAGGTAGTCGCCGAGAAAAGGGCGGGCATCTTCAGGCTGCAAGACACGTGTGCCGAGAAAGTGCAAAGGTGACTGCTCACGTTGCTTGGCGTCATATTCGGCAAGTGTTTCGTCGATCAGACTGGCGTGATTTGTGCTGGTTTCGTCGTTACGACTTCTAAGGCGCGCTCGATACTCAGTCGATATGAAATCAAAGACGGCGACCCGGTCACGGAGGTCAAGGCCCCCACCATCTTTCCAGAGGCGGGTCCATTTGTATGAACTTATTGGCCTGAGGTTCTTGGCCCGGATAAACTGCGCGACTTCAGCGACAAATTGCCTTCTCGAGCCGTCCTTGTCGCTAAGGTCCTTTCCAATGTCGTTAATGAGAGACAGCTGTTTTTCGCTCGGCAACAGGTCGCTCAGCATCTATTGTTACTTTCCCCTACGGAAGCAATTGTTGCCTTCCTCGACGTATGATTGCAAATTGCAAACTTGGTGACAACGGTGCCATAGCTTGCCGCGCCCATCGTAGGCACGATCCCTGCCAATACTGTTGAGCAGGAGAGTCATCGGTGAACGACGTCCCACCCCCCTTTCGGTCGCGGTTCAACAACGACGATTACGTGAACTCCTTCGTTTCCGAAGGGTCAGCGGCGCAGGACCGGCGCCCAGGTCAGCCTGGCGCAATGCCTGCCAGGGGCGGAGCGGCGACAGTGCTGGCTGCGGTTCATCTTCCAACATCGCTGTGGGTTGTTGGCGAAACCCTGAACCCTGCGGCCGGCCTTTCCCATAGCGCGGTATCGCACATCGAAGTGGCCGGGTTGGCAATTCTGGCAGTATCCGCGGCCGTTGCCGCCGCGGAACTCTGTCGACAGGGCCTGATTACCTATGTCCAACTGGTCGACGCTGTCGGCAAGGTTGCGCGCAGAAAATGAACCACATGGGCGACGCCGAACTGGGTGACGAGGACCTTGCAGTCAGACTTTGGGAATGGTCGCGGCTTGACCTTTCCCATCCTGCCTTGGGGCAAACCAACTCATAGGGGCCCGGCTGGAACGGGAGCGGGCCAGCGCCATCCGCGAGGTCACCGTCGTCGAACGCACCGCCCCCTCCGGCGCCGCCACCCGCATCACCCGCCTGAAACTGGCCGACAAGTCCCTGGCCCTGACCCGGTTCCTGAGGGTCTGCGGCCTGGAGCACCAGGCCCGGGAGAAGGGCTGGGAAGAGGGCGTGCGGGACCTGCTGGCCCAGCCGGAGGCGGAGGTGTTGCGGCGAATGCGGGAGGCGTGAGGGGGCGGCCCGGTCGCGGGGGCCAATTCGGTGACAGTCACTTTTTTCCACGGCGCGGCGGCGGCGACATCGGTGGAGTTGAAAAAAGTGACTGTCACCGAAATGGCAGGCTGGCGGGGTCACGGGTGGGTTGGGGTGGCCGGGGGGCAGTCCGAATTCGCGTGGACGTGACCGCAGCGCTGTTCGCGGACGCCCTATAGTTCCCGCGGCCCTCGCCCTCTGGAGATCGAACCGTGTCGCCGTTCAAGCTCGCCCTGCCCCTGCTGCTGCTCGTCCTTGGGGTCGCCGGGGCGGCGGATGGGCAGGCGGGGCGGGTCGAGGTTCCGAAGGTGGAGCGGGAAGGGGTCTGGCAGGCGCCGGGGGAGGGGGTGCAGACGCCGCTCTGGCCGGCGGAGGTGGTCCTGGCCAGGCCGGACAGCGGGGATCATCCGGAGGCCACGGGGAACGGCTCGCCGCTGGTCGGGGGGCGCAAGTGGCATTGGGCCAGCTACGTCACCCGGCCGACCATGACCGTCTATCGACCCAAGGGGCGCAACAGCGGCGCGGCCCTGCTGGTGCTGCCGGGCGGCGGCTTCCATGCCGTGGCGATGGATCTTGAGGGGACCGAGATCTGCGACTGGGCGGTGCGGCAGGGGATGACCTGCGCGGTGCTGAAATACCGCACGCCGCAGGTCTGGCCCAAGGTGGACGGGCACAGCCGGCGACCGGAGGTGCTGCTGGGGCTGGAAGACGCCCAGCGGGCGATGAGCCTGCTGCGGTCGCGGGCCGGAGACTACGAGATCGATCCGCACCGGATCGGGGTGATCGGATTTTCCGCCGGGGCCTATCTGGTCGCCGACCTGAGCAATGCCGAGGCGCGGACCTATCCTGCGGGCGACGCGATCGACCAGGTCTCGCCGCGGCCGGACTTCGCGATCCTGGCCTATACGGCGCGGATGCTGGCGCCGGGCAAGGGGCGCAACACGCTGGAGCTGGCGCCGTGGGTGAAGATCAGCAAGACGGCCCCGCCGACCCTGATCATCCACGCCATGGACGATCCGGTCGATGATGTGCGCCACCCGATGGCCTACGCCCTGGCCCTGAGCGAGGCGGGCGTGCCGGTGGACCTGCGGCTCCATGCCCGGGGCGGCCACGCCTTCGGCATGCGGCCGACCGCCGAGCCGGTGACCACGCAATGGCCGGGGGAGGTGATGCAGTGGCTGCGCGGGTTGGGGATGTTGTGAGGGGGTTTGCCGGCCAATTCGGTGACAGTCACTTTTTTCCACGGCGAGGCGGCGGCGAGACCCGGGGGCTGAAAAAAGTGACTGTCACCGAAATGGCGTGACGGGGAGAGGCCTCAGCCGCCCGTCGGCGGGCCCGAGAAGTCGAACTGGGGTTCGCGTTCGCGCTTGGGCTTGGCGCCGAAGGTCCAGGTCAGGCCGATGAACACCGCGCGGCCGACAAAGGTGCGCTCGTTGCGGTCGGTGAAGGTGGCGGTGCGGGTGGTGGTGGTGTCGCCGAAGTTGTCGAGCAGGTCGCGGGCGGTGACCTGCAGGGCCAGCTTGTCGGTCAGCTTGCGACGGTAGCCGAGGTTCAGCATGCCGCCGGCCTCGCGCTTGCCCTGGGCGGTCAGGGAATCGCCCTGGTAGAAGCCGGACAGCTGAACGAAGTCCTCCGGGGTCGGCTGCCAGTTGAGGCTGGCGCGGCCGCTGAACACCGTGCCCGAGCGGTCGGCCCCGCCGGTCAGGGCGACGGCGTCGATCTCCTGGCGGTAGAGGTTGACGCTGGCGTTGTACTTGAGGGTCTTGGTCAGCGGGCCGCTGGCGACCAGCTCCAGACCGAGGTCGCGGCGCGAGCCGAGGTTCTCGGGCCGGGTCAGCAGGACCCCGCCGCCGATGTCGGTCGCCACCTCGGTGAAGGCCTTGTCGGTGTCGCGGAAATAGACGGTGGCCTGGTAGAAGGTCTGGCCCGAGCGCAGCTGCCACATCAGCTCATAGGCGTCGGTCTCCTGGGGCTTCAGGTCCGGGTTGCCCGAACGCAGGTTCAGGGGGTCCTGGTAGCTGACGAAGGGATTGAGCAGGAAGGGCTGCGGCCGCTGGATTCGGCGGCTGTAGCTGGCCTTGATCTGCTGCTTGTCGGTGATGTCGTAGGCGAAATGCAGCGTCGGGTAGAGGCGCAGATAGTCCTGCTCGCGCGTGATGCCGGAGGTGACCTGGTTGAGCTTGAACTCGGCGTATTCCACCCGCAGGCCGGCCTGGGCCGACAGTTTGCCGAAGGGCCGCTCATAGGTGGTGTAGAGGGCGTGGACGGTCTGGTTGAAGTCCAGGCGGTTGGTGACGAAGGGGTCGGGGACCAGGGCGCCGGGGGCGGGGCCCCGGCTGGTGCCGGCGCTGAAGCCGACGTCGCGGTAATCCAGCTCATAGCCGGCGCGCAGCTTGGCGTCGTTCTCCATCGGCCGCACATAGCTGCTGGTGAAACCGAGGCCATTGAACAGGAAGCGGTTGTTGGTCTGTTCGTAGAGGTCCGGCGCGGGGGGCAGGTCGTATTCGGCCCGCGAGACCAGCGAGACGTGACCCTTGTTGCGGTCATACCGCAGCTCGTTGGTCCAATCGTGGCCGGCGCCGTCGAAGGACCGGACAGTGCGCAGGGTGGCGCCGAGGTTGTCGCCGGAGAAGTTGAAGGCGCCGTCGCGGGTGTAGCGGCTGGTGGTCACGCCGCCGGCGTCGGTGGTCTCGTAGGTCTGCAGGCCCGAGCCGCCGGCGTCGATGAGGTTGCCGCGCAGCTCGCCGGTCAGGGTCAGCTTGTCGTTCAGCCGGTAGTCGGCGGAGAAGCGGCCGATCAGGACATCGGCCGGGCCCGTCGCCTGCTGGGTCTGGCGGGTGGTGGACAGCACGTCGCCGGTCAGCGGATCGAGGCTCTGGCGGACGCGGTCGATCGACTGCAGGCCCTGGTCATGGCGGGTGCTGAGGTCGCCGGAGAGGGACAGCTTGTCCTTCTGGTAGCCGGCGCTGACGCCGAGGTTCCAGCGGCCGTCATCGCCGACGTTGGCGCGCACCGAGCCGGTGACGGTCTCGCCGGGCTTGGCGGCGGTCGGCTTGGTGATCAGGTTGATGACCCCGCCCGAACCCTCGGGGCTGTAGGCGGCGCTGGGGTTGGTCATCACCTCGATGCGGCTGTACTGGCCGGCCGGCAGCGACAGGATGGCCTGGCCGCGGCCATCACCCTGCAGCATGCCGGACGGGCGACCGTCGACCAGGATGGTGACGTTGGAGTCGCCGCGCAGGGAGACATTGCCGTCGGGATCGACATCGACCGACGGAATGCCGCGCAGGGCGTCGGCCAGGGTGCCGGTGCTGGCCTGCAGGTCGTTGGTCAGGCTGTAGCTGGTGGAGTCGATCGAGGTGCGGACCTCGGCCGGGGCGACCTTGACCTCGACCGCGTCGACGGTGGTGTCGTCCTTCTCCGCCGGTTTCGCCGGTGACTGGGCGGGTGACTGGGCCGGAGACTGGGCGGGAGGAGCCGCGGGCGTCTGGGCGAAGGCGGATCCCGCCATGGCCATGAAAGCGGCCCCGACAAACAGGCCAGACCGGAACGACGTCATTGCAAAAACTCCCCCAGGGCTCAGGGCGCGGCCCTCGAAACTGGGCAATTGGCTATAGAGGGCGGGGCGTCGGCGGTAGTTACTTCTTGGTCATGAAGCGATTGGGCGCCGGTTCTGTGCGTCTTCTGCATCATTGCTTGAAATTAATCTTGCGGCGGGCCTCGCCGCCAAGACTTGCCGCCGGCCGCGCCCAATCGGCGTCAGCGCCCTTGCCGACCTGCGACTTCGCTCCAGATTACCGCTTACGGCGTAAATTTGTGAGGATCGACATGCTCGATACGCTTCTGCGCATGGCCTATGGCCTGAATATCCTGATCCTGGTTCCGGTGGTCGGTTCGATGTTCGTCGGGGCCAACGGCCCGACCGTTCAGGCCTTCGAGGGCAAGGTCGCCGACTCCCCGGGCCTGAGATCCCTGGCGGGGAGCCTGTGGGCGGCGATCCTGCTGTGCTCCCTTCTGGGGCTGGCCCAGCCGCGACTGTTCGTCGGCATCCTGCTGCTGCAGGTCATCTACAAGAGCCTCTATCTCGCCCTGTTCATCGGCCCGCTGGTCCGCGCCCGGGGCTGGCGCGCCGCGCCCTATGGCGTGACCCTGAGCTTCATCGTCATCGTCGCCCTCTGGCCCGGCCTGATCTGGCTGGCCTGGGCCGCGCCCTGATCCTTCGAAAAGGCAGGCCGCCGCGGCGCCGACCGATGCGGCTGAAAAAAGTGACTGTCACCGAATTGGCTGCGCGAGCCAGGGTCCATCGCGCCTACCGCGCGCCGGCCCGGCGCAGGATCGACTGCTGCAGGAAGTCCACCGGCGGGGCGGTCTCGGCCAGGACGGCGTCGCGGATGGCGCGGGGTTCGCCGAACAGGTGGCCCTGGCCGAAGGCCATGTCGAGGTCGAGGATGTCGACGATCTGGCGCTCGCTCTCGACCTTCTCGACGATGGTCTCCACCCCGTAGCGGCGGGTCAGGCGGGCGAAGTCGGCGGCGTGGAGGTCGGGCAGGGAGCGGATGATCAGCCGGCCTTCGGTCTCTTCCAGCTGGTCGAGCAGCATCTGGGCGCCGACCTTGATGAACTTCACATCGGCCCGGGCCAGGTCCTGGAAGTCGAGGTCGAGGTCGATGACCTTGTCGAGGCTGAAGCGGAAGCCGAGGTCGGCCAGGCGGGCCATGTGCCGCGCCTCGGTCGGGCCGCGCTGTTCGAAGGCGGCCTGGCCAAGTTCGAAGATCAGCGCCCCGGCCAGATCCTTGTTGGCCGACAGGAAGTCGAGAAACTGCGGGAAGAAGGTCTGGTCCGACAGGGAGGCCAGGCTGATGTTGCAGAAGATGCCGACCTTGCGGTCCTGCCGCGCCAGGCGGCGGACGATCTGCACGCAGCGGAACAGCAGCAGGTTGTCGATGGCCGCGACCAGCCCCTCGGGCTCCGCCACCGACAGGTATTCGGCCGGCATCATCACCCGGCCGGTCTCGTCGCGCAGGCGGCTGAAGCTTTCGTAGAAGACGGTGCGGCGTTGCGGCAGGGAGACGATCGGCTGCAGGTAGAGGTCGACGCGATTGTCGGCCAGGGCGTCGCGGACGGTGTCGAGCAGGGCGTGGCTCTGGGGCGAACGGCCGCGGCCCTGGGGGCCGCCGCGGGCGGCGGTGACCTGATTGGACAGCTGGGCCTCCAGCCGGTCGCTCATCTGCTGGACCGCGTCCTCCAGCATGTGAACCTCGCTGGTCAGTTCCTCCGAGCGCTGGCGGGCGTCGCGGGTGACCGTCTCGACGACCTCATTGACCCGGCTGTCGACCTTTTCCAGCTGGTCGGCGAGGATCAGGTTGGCCTCGCGCACCGCGCCGATTTCCAGGGTCAGGCGGGCGTTGTCCAGGGCCATGGCGATCAGGGCGTGGAAGGCGAAGCACAGGCCCAGCGCGCCGACGAAGGCCGCCAGCCCGATGGCCACGCCGTTGGCCTGGTCCTGGCCGATCGCGATCGCCGCCACGAGCGAGGCGGTGAGGTAGGCACAGGTCAAGAGGATGAGTCTGAGTTTGCGCATTATCCCGCCGGCGCGAATCGCTTGGTCTGATTATCGACCGCGAGACAGTATGGTGTCGAATGTCTTAACGACGCATTCGCAAGCGCCGCCGAGCTCGCCTCGCCGCCGCGATCTGGCCATGCTTGCGTTGTCTTGGCCTTGCCTGTGCGGACATGGCGCATCGACACCGCCATTTTTAACTGATAATCGTTCGCAAGTTTCATCGGTGCAGGCATGTCAGAGGCTCTTCTTTCCATCGAACCGTCGGTCGAGACGGCGTCATCGGGCGCGGTCCCCGGGGCCATCCCCGAGACGGGAGTCGGTCCGCTCAGCCAGGCTGTGCTTGGCCAGGCGGGAGTGATCGTGCGGGTAGCCGGGGCGCTGGCCGGGCCCGGGGTGCTGGAGGCGGAGGAGCTGGAGCGCCGCCTGCTGGAGCTGGGGTTCGTCGAGGGCGCGCGGGTCGAGATCCTGCATGAGGGGCTGTTCGGCCGCGACCCCATCGCCGTGCGCCTGGACGACATGCGCGTGGCCCTGCGCCGCCGCGAGGCCCGGGCCGTGGAAGTGCGTTTCGAGGATTCCGCCGTTTGACCGCCACCGTTCCGCAGCCGGCCCGCATCGCCCTGGTCGGCAATCCCAACTCCGGCAAGACCGCCCTGTTCAACGCCCTGACCGGCAGCCGCCAGAAGGTGGCCAACTACGCCGGCGTCACGGTGGAGCGGAAGGAGGGGCAGGTCACCACCGCCCAGGGACGGGTGCTGCATGTGCTCGATCTGCCGGGCACCTATTCGCTTCGGGCCCGCAGCCCCGACGAGGCGGTGACGCGGGACGCGGTGCTGGGCCGGCTGGCCGGCGAGCATGAGCCCGATGTGCTGATCGCCGTCGCCGACGCCACCAACCTGCGGCTGGTGCTGCGACTGGTGCTGGAGCTGAAGCAGGTGGGCCGGCCCTTCGTCCTGGCCCTCAACATGTACGACATCGCCCAGCGTCAGGGCCTTCGCATCGACCTGGAAGGGTTGTCGAAGGAGCTGGGCGCGCCGGTGGTGACCACGGTCGCCACCCGCAAGCGCGGCATCGAGGATCTGGTCGCCGCCGCCGAGGCGCTCTTCGTCGCCCACACCCAGGAAGCCAATATCTGGCGCGAGCCGACGGCGGCCGAGATCCGCGCCGCCCACGGCCAGGCCCAGCAGATCATGCGCACCTATGTGCGGCCAGCCGAGCGGCCCGACACCCTGACCGGCAAGCTGGACGGGGTGCTGCTGCATCCGGTGGCGGGTCTGGCGATCCTGCTGACCCTGCTGTTCGTGATGTTCCAGGCGGTGTTCACCTGGGCGACGCCGGTGGCGGACCTGATCAATGACGGCTTCGGCGCCCTTGGCGGGCTGATCGGCCAGGTGGTGCCGGAAGGACTGCTGCGCAGTTTCCTCACCGACGGCCTGATCGCCGGCGTCGGCGGGGTGCTGGTCTTCCTGCCGCAGATCCTGATCCTGTTCTTCTTCATCATCCTGCTGGAAGACACCGGCTACATGGCCCGGGCGGCCTTCCTGATGGACAAACTGATGGGCAAGGCGGGGCTGCACGGCCGGGCCTTCCTGCCGCTGCTGTCCAGCTTCGCCTGCGCCATCCCCGGCATCATGGCGACAAGGGTGATCGACCAGAAGCGCGACCGGCTGACCACCATCCTGGTCGCGCCGCTGATGACCTGTTCGGCGCGGATCCCGGTCTACACCCTGATCATCGGGGCGCTGATCCCACAAAGGACGATCTGGGGGGTGATCAATCTGCAGGGGCTGGTGATGTTCGGCCTCTACGCCATCGGCATCCTGTCGACCCTGATCGTCTCGGCGGTGATCCAGCGGCTGTTCTGGCGCACCGGCAGCGAGCCCTTCATGATGGAGCTGCCGGCCTACAAGGTTCCCGACGCCGCCCTGGTGGCCCGCCAGCTGTGGCAGCGGGCGATGATCTTCATGAACCGCGCCGGGCGCATCATCCTGCCGCTGATGGTCCTGGTCTGGGCGCTGTCGGTGTTTCCGGGACCGCCTCCGGGCGCGACCGGTCCGGCCATCGACTACAGCTTCGCCGGCATGATCGGCCACGCCATCCAGCCGATCCTGGCCCCCATCGGCTTCAACTGGCAGATGTCGGTGGCGCTGATCCCGGGCATGGCGGCCCGCGAGGTGGCGGTGGCCACGCTGGGCACCGTCTATGCCGTGGGCGACGTCGAGGGCGCCGGCCTGTCGGCCCTGCAGGGGCTGCTGCACGCCCAGTGGTCGCTGGCCACCGGCCTGTCCTTCCTGGCCTGGTACATCTTCGCGCCCCAGTGCGTCGCCACCCTGGGGGTGGTCAAGCGCGAGACCAACAGCTGGCTGTGGCCGGCGGTGATGTTCGGCTACATGATCACTCTGGCGTATCTGGCCTCGTTCGTTACCTTCCAGGTCGCGCGGGCGCTCGGCTGGGGCTGAGGCGGCGCGACGGAGTTTCCTGGCGTGGCGTTGATGTTCTCCCGGCCCCTGATGGCGGCTCTGGCCGCCCTGGTTCTCCTCGCACCGGCGGGGATGACGGCCCCGGCCCTGGCCCAGCCGGTTCCCGCTCCCGAACCGCCGTCGTCGCCGCGCATCCCGGTCTTCACCGACGGCGTCAGCCTTGGCGAGGCCAAGGCGCCGGTGACCCTGCAGGTCTATCTGTCCTACGGCTGCCCCCATTGCCGCGCCTGGTTCCACGAGGTCTTTCCGGTTCTGAAGTCGCGCTATGTCGATACCGGCAAGGTGCGGCTGGTGGTGGTGGAGTTCATCGCCGGTCATGAGGCCATGGCCCGGGCCGGCGCCATCGCCGCCCGCTGCGCGCCGCCGAAGAAATACTTCCAGGTCGCCGCCGCCCTGTACGACCATCCGGCCAAGGCCCTGGGCGGGATGGACGAGAACGACCAGCCCCGCGCCGACACCGACAGCTGGGTCGCCGAGGCCTACAAGGCCGCCGGGATCGACCCCAGGATTCTCGAACGCTGCGACCGGCAGGCCCAGGGCGCGGCCCTCGACGCGCGGATGGAGCGGGCGATGGCCGAATACCCCGGCTATCGCGGCGGCACCCCGGCCTTTGTCGCCAATGGCGAAGAGGTGGAGG
Organism: Caulobacter sp.; assembly: GCA_019636175.1. Lineage (GTDB taxonomy): Bacteria > Pseudomonadota > Alphaproteobacteria > Caulobacterales > Caulobacteraceae > Caulobacter. The sequence goes on from JAHBYC010000008.1 coordinate 69,267, forward strand.
CCGGAACCCTGGACTGGGCCGAATACGCCATCGCCGTGACCTCCAGGGAGGCCGGCCATCCGCTGACCACCCCGACGGCCTATGACCTGTTCTGCGTCGGGGCGCTGAAGGCGGGGTTCGGCGTCGAGCCGGAATTCTTCGAGACGCGCTGGAGCTTTGACGGCGACCTCTGGCGGCTGGCCGCGGCCCCCGCCGACGTGAAGGGCAAGCCCATCGAGCACAGGCCGGGCGGCATGGCCCTCAACGACGGAAAGCGGGACTTCCTGCTGGGCGACGACGGGATTCCCAGGCTGGCCAGCCCCGCGCCGGGGGAGCAGTTCGACGGCCGTTGCGGCGTCGCGCCGCTGACGCCGTTTCCGAAGTAGCCGTTCGGCCAGTTAATCCAACCGATAATCCGTGCCATTTTGCAGACATGTCCGTCCAGATGAACATCGTCACGGCGAAGGCAAGGCTCTCGGAGCTGGTCGCCCGCGCGGAGGCCGGGGAAGAGGTCATCCTGTCGCGCAATGGCAAGGCCGTAGCGAGGATTGTCCCGATCCCGCGACGGCCCGAGGGACCCCGTGCCTTGGGCCTGTGGAGCCACTTGGGGCCGATGACCGACCCCGACATGTTCTTGCGTTCTTGCGCCGAACTGGCAGCAGGCGAGGAGATCCTGCCGAGGAAATGAGGCTGTCGCTCGAAGCCCGATGACCGGAACAGCCGGGCCCTAGAGCAGCTTGCGATAGACCAGAAAGCCCGACTTCTCGGCGACCTTGTCATAGAGGGCCATGGCGTCGGTGTTGGTCTCGTGGGTCTGCCAGTAGACGCGGGGCGAGCCGGCCTGGCGGGCGGCGACATAGACCGCCTCGATCAAGGCTCTTCCCACGCCCGCGCCACGCGCCCCGGCGCTGGTGAACAGGTCCTGCAGATAGCAGCTGAGGCCGATGGCGGTGGTGCTGCGGTGAAACAGATAGTGGGTCAAGCCGATCAGTCGGCCATCCCGCTCGGCGACCAGGGCGTGGACCGGCTCCTGCGGATCGAAAAACCGGGCCCAGGTCGCGGCGGTGACCGCCTCGTCCAGGGCGGTGGCGTCGGCCCGACCGTAGAAGGCGTTGTAGTCGTCCCACAGCGGCCGCCACTGTGGGTAATCGCCCTCGGCGACAGGGCGGATCAGAACTTCGCCCTGCATCGCGCGACCCCCTAGCGGGTCGGAACCGGCGTCTCGCCGCGATAGTCGTAGAAGCCGCGCCCGGCCTTGCGGCCCAGCCAGCCGGCCTCGACATACTTCACCAGCAGCGGACAGGGGCGATACTTGCTGTCGGCCAGGCCCTCATAGAGCACGTTCATGATGCTCAGCACGGTGTCGAGACCAATGAAGTCGCCCAGCTCCAGCGGCCCCATCGGGTGGTTGGCGCCCAGCTTCATGGCGGTGTCGATCGACTCCACCGTGCCGACGCCCTCGTAGAGGGTGTAGATCGCCTCGTTGATCATCGGCACCAGCACGCGGTTGACGATGAAGGCCGGGAAGTCCTCGGCGTTGGTGGTGGTCTTGCCGAGGCTGCGGGCGAAGGTCACCGCGGTCTCGTAGGTGTCGACGTCGGTGGCGATGCCCCGGATCACCTCGACCAGCTTCATCAGCGGCACGGGGTTCATGAAGTGCAGGCCGATGAATCGCTCCGGCCGGTCCGTCGTCGAGGCCAGGCGGGTGATGGAGATCGAGGAGGTGTTGGAGGCCAGCAGGGTGTTTTCACCCAGATGCGGCGCCATGCTGCGGAAGATGGCCTTCTTGACGTCCTCGTTCTCGGTCGCCGCCTCGATGGCGAGGTCGGACTTGGCGACGGTCTCGATGCTGTCGGTCGGCTTGATGCGGGCCAGGGCCGGGGCCACGTCCTCGACCTTGATGATGTTGCGGGCGGCCTGGCGGCTGAGGTTGACCTCGATCTGTTCCAGGGCGGCGTCGATGGTCGCCCGGTCCAGGTCGTGCAGCAGGACGTCATAGCCCGCGAGGGCGCAGACATGGGCGATGCCGGAACCCATCTGCCCGGCGCCGATCACGCCGACCGACCTGATTTGCGTCATGGATGCGAAGCCTTCCACAGCGGCCGTCGCGCGGCCGTCCAACTAGGGTCGGTTCTTCTAGCACAGGGGCGGGGCGGTAAGCCAAGGGGTTATGCTGCAATGCAGCGAAATCCTTGATCTTCCAGAGACTTGGGTCGTCGCGGGTTAAGAAGATTTCATCTGACTGTCCGCATCCGTTCGCAGGATCGGCGGCCTCTACTCCCGTGCAGGCGATGCACAAGCATCGCCCTTCCTCCCCGGAAGAAACGAAAAAGGAAACACGCCATGAACCGCCTCCTCAGCCTTGCCGGCGCCCTGCTGATCGCCACCGCCGGCGTCACCGTCGCCCAGGCCAGCCCCGGCTCCGACGCCTGGGTCGCCAACTCCGGCGCCGCCCTGCAGGCCACCGTCGCCGAAGCGGGTCTCGCCCACGAGGGCAAGACCGTGAAGATCCGCGTCAAGCTGGGCGCCAGCGGCCCGAGCGCCGTGCGGATCGTCGAAAGCAGCGGCTCGACCGACTTCGACAGCGCGGTGAAGGATGCGGCCCGCAAGGCCGACCTGGCCCGCCCGCCGTCCGATCTGGTCGGCCGCACCGTGACCTTCACCCTCGGCGACCAGGCCTCCGGCCCCTCCGCCGCTGGCGCGCAGTAGGTGAAGACGCCGGCGGCGGGGGATTCGGGCCCTCCGCCGCCGGCCAACTGTTGCTGACAGGGAGGCGGCCGCCGGTCGCCTCCCTTTTTCTTTGCCATCCGAATGGATTTCAGTTATTTCTGTCATGACAGAAATTGGTGAAAGCCGTGACCCTGACCCCCGCCATGCGCCGCTACGTCCTGCACTGGGGCGAAATGGGCCAGCGCTGGGGCGTCAATCGCAGCGTCGCCCAGATCCACGCGCTGCTGTACCTGGCCAGCGGGCCGCAGAACGCCGAACAGATCACCGAGGCGCTGGGCGTCGCGCGGTCCAATGTCTCCAACAGCCTGAAGGAGCTGCTTAGCTGGGGCCTGATCCGGCTGGTGCACATCGAGGGCGACCGGCGCGATCACTTCGAGGCCAGGCTGGACCCCTGGGACATGCTGGAACTGATCGCCGACGGCCGCAAACGCCGCGAGATCGATCCGACCCTGGAGATGCTGGCCGCCTGCGTCGCCGAGGCCGAGGCCGACGCGGCCACCCCGGCCCATGTGCGAGAGCGATTGAAGACCATGCAGGGCTTCGTGGCCCGGCTGGACCGCTGGTACGAACAGATGCGGCAGGTTCCCCGACCCATCCTGATCCGCCTGATCGGCATGGGCGGGCGCATCGCGGGGCTGATCGGCAGATAGGGGGCGAGGATGGCGACGGACATCACGGCGACCGCACTGAAAGGGAGGCGGCGCGCCGCGTCCGTCCCCCGCCAGGTCGATTTTCACAGGCTGCTGGGCGCGGCCGCCTGGAGCCGTCTGCCGGCGGCGGTCCAGGCCCGGTTCGCGGTGCATCACGCCGCACAGACCGTCTGCTACCGGGGCCGGATGGAGGTGCGGGCCAGCCTTGCCGGGCGTTTGATCGCCCAGCTGTGCCGACTGATCGGAACCCCGCTGGCGCCCTGGACGGGCGAGGCCGTGCCGGTCGAGGTGTCGGTCTATCTCGACCGCGGAGCCCTGGTCTGGGACCGTCGCTACCGCTTCGCCGGCCGCCGGCCGGTGCTGGTCAGCTCCCGCAAGATGGTCGACGCCGACGGCGGGCTGCTGGAGGTGGTGCGCGGGGGCCTGGGCATGGCCCTGACCCTCAGCGAGGAAAGCGGCGCCCTGCACTTCCGCAGCCGGTTCTATTTCCTGACCGTTGGCGCGGTTCGGCTGCCGATCCCGGGGCTTCTGACCCTGGGGGCGGCCCATGTCGTGCATCAGGACCTGGGGGGCGGCCAGTTCCGGTTTTCCCTGGCCTTCCATCACCCCTGGCTGGGCGAGACGATGTTCCAGCAGGGGGTATTCGCCGATCCCGGGTGAGGGTTGGCCCTCTCCTGCTCCGTCATCCCGGCCGTAGCGCGTCGCGCGGAGCGCCGGGACGCAGGGCACGGGATTGGACGCTGCGTTCGATCGCCAGATTCTTCACCCCTGGGTCCCGGATCGGCCTGCGGCCGTCCGGGATGACGGGGTGCTATTTCAGCGACAGCAGGGTCTCGATCACCCGGCGCAGGCTGCGCAGGACCGAGGTCTGGCGGGAGGCCTTGTCGAGGTCGGTCATGCGGCGCGGATCGAGCCAGACGCCGCGGCTGATCACCCAGGTCGGATGCTCGACCAGGCTGACGTTGGTCAGGGGATCGCCGGGCACCAGGATCAGGTTGGCGCGGAAGCCCGGCGCGATCTGGCCGACGTCGGCGAGGCCGATGGCCGGACCGGCGGTGGCGGTGGCGGCGGTGAGGGCCTGGTGCGGGGTCAGGCCCGCCTTGACCAGCAACTCCAGTTCCCGGGTCATGGACGAGCCCGGGAGGTTGGTGAAGATGCCGGCGTCGGTGCCGGAGATGATGGGAACCCCGGCGTCGAACATCATGCGGGTGGCGGTCAGGTAGAAGGCCGAGCGCGGTCCCTCGCGCTCGGCGGGGTTCTGGCGGCTCCAGAAGGCGTGGGCGTCCTTCTCGAAATACTGGGTGACGGGATTGAGGGTCTCGGTTCCCGGCCGCCGCAGATAGGCGCCCTTCGAGGCCGCCACCCGGACCAGATTGTCATGGGCGATCAGGGTCGCATCGACGATGACGCCGGCGTCGGCGATGCGGCCGGCCAGGGCGGCCATGGCCTTCTCGTCAAGCTGGTCGCGCAGGCCGTGCCAGGCAATGGATTCGGTGTGCTCGATGGTGGCCAGGCCATCGTCGAGGATGTCGTCGAAGGCGATATCGAAGGGCAGGGTCTGCGGCATGCCGCGCTTGCGAACCCCTTCGACCGGATGGCCGACGACAGTCATGTCCAGCCGCCGCGCCTCGTCCAGCACCCCGGCGTAGGCCTCGCGGGTCAGGTTGGAATAGACCTTGATGATGCGATAGCCGGCCTTGTGCTGACGGCGGACCTGCTCGCGGGCCTCGGCCTCGGTCACCACCATCTGATGATTGATCTGGGCGTTGGGGCCGGGGCTGTTGAGGATCGGACCGGTGGTCACCAGGTCGGGACCGAGAATCCGCCCCGCCGCGATCCGCCGCGCCAGGGGCAGGTGGAAGGGCATGCCGGACATGTTGCGGATCGAGGTAACGCCATGGACCAGATAGCCGGCCATCTCGGCCTCGTCCCACAGGTGCACATGGGCGTCGATCAGGCCGGGCAGCAGGGTCTGGCCGCCGCCGTCTATGACCTGCAGTCCCTTTTGCGCGGGCAGGCCGGCGGCCGGACCGACCGCCTTGATCACGCCATCGACGATCAGCACCGACTGACCGGTCTGGACCTGCGGCGCGCCGGCCACCATCGAGACGAGGCGGACATTGTCGATGCGGATTGCCGAGGCCGGCCGGTGCGGCGGGTTCAACGCCTCGGGATGACCGATGCTGGCCAGGGCCAGGCCCACGACCAGGAAACCAAAAACGCCGGCGACAACAGCAAGTATGCGACGGATGCGCATGGAAAGCCCCCCCTGGGTTTTGAGTCCGCCGGCGGGGGTTGAGGACGCCGCGCTATGGGGGGTCCGCGGCCCCGCGGCGGGTGCGCTCCGCCGACTGTCGAACAGCCGGACCCGCGCAAGGAATCGATGGGGCAGGTTACCCCCGGGTCAGAGGGTGTCAAATTTCGCCGAACGCGGTGCGCCGGATGATGGCCGCTTCAACGGCGGTCAAAGCGGCGCCAGGATGGCCCGCGCCCGCGCCGCCGGACCTGGCGGCGGGCTTTCGAAGCGCTGGAGGACCGCGCCATGAGCGAGCTGACCATCTGGACCTATGACTGGGTTCCCCCGGGCCCGCGCGGTCTTGTGCGGGACCTGCGGCTGCGGTGGGCCTGCGAGGAGGCGGACCTGGCCTATCAAATGCGGACAGTTCCCTTCGACGGGCGGGAGACCAACCACCTGGCCGACCAGCCGTTCGGCCAGGTTCCGTTCCTCAAGGACGGCGCGGTGGAGATTTTCGAGAGCGGCGCGGGCCTGCTGCACCTGGCCCGCCGGAGCGATACGTTGATGCCGCGCGACCCCGCCGGGGCGGCCCAGACCGAGCAGTGGGTGATCGCGGCGCTCAATTCGATCGAGATGGTCACCGTGCCCTGGTGGTTCCTGAAGATGACCGGCCAGGCGGACAATGGCCTGACCGGCTGGATGACAGGGCGGCTGACCCACATGGAGCGGGTGCTGGGCGAGCGGGACTGGCTGGTCGGCGGGCGGTTCACCGTCGCCGATCTGTTGATGGCCGATGTGCTGCGGGTTCCTGATGTCCGCGCCTTTGGCGACCGGCCGGCGACCGAGGCCTATGTCGCCCGGGTGACTGGGCGGGCGGCCTTCATCAAGGCGAGGGCCGAGCAGGTCGCGGCGTTCGAGGCGGCCGATCAGGCGCGGGGATAGGGACGCCTAGCAGCCTACCACCCCGTGGTCGCGCATGTGGTCGCTGGCGCTGGACAGCATCTGCAGGAACATGCGGTCGCCGCGCTCGGTCTGGCTGACCACCATGGCCGCGAAGAAGGCGGTGCCGAAGAGCAGATAGGCGCCCCGGCCATAGTGGCGCTCGAGGTCGGCGCGGTCATAGCCGCTGACCCCGTTGGCCGTCAGGGTGCCGTGGTAGAGGTCCAGCAACTGGGCCTCGTGGGCGCGGCGAACCTCACGCGGCAGGGCGCCGGCGAGGAAGTAGGCCAGGTCGGTCGGGCCGGCGCCGTAGGCGAAGGACTGCCAGTCCAGCACCGTGACCGGATGGCCCCCGGCCGCCGTGCCGAACATCATGTTGTCGGGCCGGAAGTCGTTGTGGGTCAGGCAGCGGGGGCCGTCGTGATCGGCGCCGAAGCTGTTGAAATGGGAGGCCAGCCATTCGCCGGTGTCGATCCATTCGGGGTCCAGCCGGTCGGCGTAGCGGGCCTTGAAGCCCTGCCACATCATGGCCACCAGCTCGTCGGTGACGCTGCTGGCCGGGGCCGCCTTCGACCCGGAGACCCAGGGCAGGGCGTCGAGGCCGTCGTCGCCCCAGTGGGAGGCGTGCAGCCGGGCGGCCTGGACGGTGACGAGGCGGGCCTGCTCCAGGCTGACCCCGGCCAGCTGGTCGCCCTGCTCGGCGGGGGCCAGGTCCTCCATCATCAGCACGAACTCGCTGGTCGCCTCGTCGACATCGGTGAACCAGCAGCGGGGGGTGTGGACCAGGGCGGTCGGGGCCAGCTGCTGATAGAAGCGGACCTCGCGGATGTAGTTGCCGAGCGCCACGCCGGTGTTGCGGCTCTCGTCCCCGGCGGCGGGAAACTTGCCCACAAGCGAGGCGGGGGCGTCGTCCGGCGCGCGCTCGTAGTCGAGGGTGAAGCGCACGCTGTCGCCGATCTGGCCGGTGCCGACCCCTTTGGCCGTGAAGCCGCGCACGACGGCGTCGACGCCGCCCGCCTGCAGCACGGCGGTCAGCCAGGGGGCGTCGATGGCCTCGGGGCGGCGGATGTCGGGGCGTTTCATCTGGCTCACGGGAATTTTTCCTCTGTGGTCCGATCTGGTTACGGGGGCCGCCCGGGCGTGGCAAGATTCACCCGGGGGAAGCGGGGCGGGTCGTTGCTCGCAGGTCTGGGGGGCGCCCTGTCCCTGTGAGCGCGGGAGTTGCGGTGGATGGAGATGCGCCTTGTCCCCGGCTGGGTTGCGGGTCGCCCCGTGGGCGCCCGGGATGACGGAGTTTTAGTTTGGACGCCAAACGCAGCTCTACCCCCTCCCACCGTCATCCCGGCCGTAGCGCATCGCGCGGAGCGCCGGGACCCAGGGGCGGCGCGCTCCATTCCGTCAGCGCTACCGCCGGATCTATCCCGGCGGTCGATACGCGCGGGATTTGGGCGTTGGGGCGAAGTGTCTGCGGGCGCGGCTTAACCGAAGTCTGTATTTTTGATACAGTTGACCATGGCCGCTTCGATAGAGGATCCGCTGGATCCGCCCGCTCGCCCGCACCGTCGGATTCTGACCGACGTCACCGATCGTGACGCCCTGGCGGCGGCGCTGGGGCGTCGGCGGGGGACGGTGGATGGCTGGATCAGCGACGGGCTGATCCCGGAGCGGCACTGGGCGCGGCTCGAGGCGTTGGGCCATGCCCGGCCTGGCGAGCTGCGGGCGGGCCGGCCGGAGACCGGGCGCGGGCGGGCCCCGGCCAGGGCGGCTCCGGTCGCCGCCGTCGCGGGGGTCGGCGAAGCCAGGTCCAGCGAGGCCAGGTCCAGCGAGGAGGGCGTTCGGGCGGCGCGGGACGATCTGACCGCCTTTGTCCAGCTGATCGATGTGCCCGGCGTGGGACGGGGCAGGCACGCCGGCGAGGGGCCGCTGAAGCTGGCGGCGCATCACCGCCTGTGGCTGGGCGTTTTGCAACGGGTCGAGCGCGGCGAGCTGCTCCGGGTGATGTGCTTCATGCCGCCGGGGTCGGCCAAGTCGACCTATGCGGTCGACGTCTTCACCCCGTGGTTCCTGGGCAGGGCGAATGATCGCAGCGTGCTGGTGGTCACCTACGCCAGCGACCTGGCGACGCGCCGGGGGCGAAGGGCGCGGAGCGTGGCGCGCCAGCCGGTGTTCCGCATGGTGTTCGGCGTCGGGCCCCTGGCCAGTCATGCCGGCGCCGGGTCCTGGTCGCTGGACAACGGCTCGGACTGGATGGGGGCCGGGATCCTGGCCGGACTGACCGGCAACAGGGCCGACCTGATCGTTATCGACGACCCGGTGAAGGGCCGGGCCGAGGCCGACAGCGCCCTGATCCGGCGGCGCACCCGCGAGGAATTCGACGACACCGTCCGCACCCGGCTGAAGTCGGGCGGGCGGATCGTGCTGATCCAGACCCGCTGGCATGAGGACGATCTGGCCGGCCAGCTGTTGCCCCTCGACTATGACGGCCGCTCGGGGCCGGTCGCCTGCCGCGACGGGGAGGTCTGGGAGGTGGTCAATCTGCCGGCCCAGGCGGAGCGGGCGGATGATCCGCTGGGACGGGCGCCGGGGGCCTATCTGTGGCCGGAATACTGGGGGCCGGAGCACTGGAGCCAGTTCAAGGTCAATCCCCGCACCTGGAACGCCCTGTTCCAGCAGCGGCCCAGACCCGATGAGGGCAGCTATTTCGAACGCTCGAGGTTCCGCCGCTTCGCCGACCACGACCTGCCTGCGGACCTGCGATACTACGGCTCGAGCGACTATGCGGTCAGCGAGGGCCGGGGCGATTTCACCCGGCTGACGGTCTGGGGTCTGGATGGGCGGGGCGATCTCTGGCGGGTGGCCTCCTGGGGCGGCCAGACCAGCGCCGATGTCTGGATCGAGGCCCAGGTCGAGCTGGTCGCCCGGTTCCGGCCGCTGGGCGGAATCCGCCGCTGGTTCGGCGAGGCGGGGGTGATCCAGCGGGCCATCGCCCCGATGCTGCTGGCGCGGATGCGCGAGCGGCGGGTGCATTGCGATCTCAAATGGCTGGCCTCGGCGCAGGACAAGCCGACCCGGGCGCGGGCGGCGCAGAGCCTGGTCATGGCCGGGCGGGTGCATGTGCGCGACGACGCCGACGGCGACTGCTTCATCGAGGAATGCGTGGCCTTTCCCAGCGGACGCCACGACGACGAGGTCGACTGCCTGTCGCTGATGGGCCGGGCGCTGGACCAGCTGGCGCCGCCGGCGACCGGACCGGTGGACGACTTCGCCCGGGCGGGGCGGGTGTTCGAGTCCCCGGCCCGCGGCCATGGGGCCGACTTCGCCGAGACCGGGCCGGTGTTCGGGGACTAAGACGGGCGGCGGGGTGGTCTGACGCGATAACGATGTTAGGCTTGGCCCATGTGGGGATCAGGATTGTCGTGGATCGCGGCGGCGGGGCTCGCCGTGGTCATGGTTGCGTGCGGACCGGCCAGGGCGGCTCAGCCCGACTGTGTGGAACAGGGCCCGCCGGGCGTGGATGTCGCGGCCCTCACCGGGCCGGTCAGGGCGGTAATCGCGCGTGAGATGCCGGCGTCGGGAGCGCCGGGCCTGGCCTTCGCCATTGTCCGGGACGGAACGGTGGTGACCGGCGCCTGCGGCCTCGCCAGGCTGGGAACGGATCGCCGGGTGACGCCGGACACGCCGTTTCTGCTGGGGTCGATCTCCAAGAGTTTCACCGCCATGGCGGTGCTGCAGCTGGTCGAGGCCGGCAAGGTCGATCTCGACGCCGAGGTCTCGCGCTATCTGCCGGTATTTCGCGGCCGGCCGGGCCAGGCCATCACCATCCGCCAGCTGCTCAGCCACACCAGCGGCTGGTCCACCCTGCAGGGCAACCAGCCGCGCAAGGGAAAGGGCGGGGACGAGGACGAGCTGGCGCGGCGGGTCGCGGAGATGGCGCAATGGACGCCGGCCAAGGCCCCCGGCGAGCGCTGGGCCTATTCCAACGCCAACTACCTGATCCTCGGCGCGGTGATCGAGGCGGTCAGCGGCCAGAGCTATCAGGCCTATGTCGAAAGCCGGATTCTCAAGCCCTTGGGGATGGACCACAGCTTTGTCGTCGACGGCCGCGCCCATGACGATATGGCGACCGGCCACCTGCCCTGGTTCGGCGGCAAGCGCCCCCTGGATGACAGCAGGCCGGTTCGCAGCGCGGCACCGGCGGGCGGGGTGGTGGCCAGCGCGGGCGACCTCGCCCGATATCTGGCGGTGATGATGAACGGTCGGGACGATGTGATCAGCGCCGGGCACAAGGCGCTGATGATGCGGCCGGCGGGCAAGGCCTCGCCCTTCTATGGCCTGGGCTGGTTCATTGATGCGAAGCGGGGGCGGGTGTCGCACAGCGGGACCAGCCCGGGGGTCGAGACCCTGGCGACCCTGGTTCCGGGTGAGAAGACCGGCGTGGTCGTGCTGGTCAACGCCGGCGGCGGCGTCGGGTTCGGCGAAACCACCCGGCTGCGCGAGGGGCTGACGGCCCGGGCCCTGGGCGGGAGCTGGGCCGGCGATGGCGGGCGCTGGGGCCAGAAGGCGCTGTTCGCCAGCCTGGTGCTGCTGCCGGTCATCTTCCTGCTGTGCATGGTCTGGGCCTGGTTCCACCGCCGGGCTCTGCGCGCCAAGTCGGGGCTGTTTGGCCTGTTCAGCCTGTGGTTCCCGCTGTTGACGACGACGGCGATCGCGGTGGCGGTGCTGTTTGTCATTCCCGATCTGCTCGGCGTTTCGGCCGCGACCTTGAGGATGTTCCAGCCGGACCTGGCCCTGACCCTGACCGCCATCGCGGTGACCGGTGTGGGCTGGGCGGTGTTCCGGCTGCTGCTGGCCTACAGCGGCCGCGGCAAAGCCTAGAGCATGTCAGGGCGAAGTGTACGCGGTTCGCCCGCCCGGACATGCGCTAAATGTTTGATTTTAGACCATTTTATCAGGTTTTGATGCGTGCATCAAAACCTGAAAGGGTCTAGACGGCCTCCGCCAGCCGGCCCGCCCACAGGCTGCGCAGATGCTCGAGGGGCAGGGGCTTGGCGAACAGATAGCCCTGGAAGGCGTGGACCCCGGCGACGGCGAGGAACTTGCGCTGGACCTCGGTCTCGACCCCCTCGGCCACCACCTTCATTCCCAGGGCCCGGCCGACGCTGATCACCGCATGCACCAGGGCGGCGCTGGCGGCGTCCTCCGGACAGCCGATGATGAAGCTGCGGTCGATCTTCAGCTTGTTGAAGGGATAGACCCTCAGCTGGTTGAGGCTGGTGTAGCCCATGCCGAAGTCGTCCAGGGCGATGCTGACGCCCAGGGCCTGAAGTCGCTCGATGGCCCGCCTGGCCTCGGCCTCGTCGTGCAGGACGGCGGTCTCGGTGATCTCGACCTCCAGACGCTGGGCGGGAAAGCCCTCCTGGGCCAGAATGGCGGCGATATCATCGACGAAGGCGGGGTCGGCGACGTCCAGAGCCGAGGCGTTGATGCTGACCGGCAGGCCGTCGAGATCGAGGGTGTCGCGCATCGCCCGCCGGGCCACCCAGCGGGTGATCGGCGCCATCAGCCCGGCCTTCTCGGCCAGGGGAATGAAGCGGTCGGGCCCGATCGGGCCGCGGGTCGGGTGAGTCCAGCGCAGCAGCGCCTCGCAGCCGGTGACGCTCTGGCCGTCGCGGCTGAACTGCGGCTGATAGGCGAGGGTGAACTCGTCCCGCTCCACCGCCTTCGACAGGGCCAGGGTGAGGGCGGCGTCGTCGGTGCTGAGCGCCGGCGGCGCCTTCGGCGTCGGGGCGCGGGACTCCAGCGCCGCCAGGGTGGCGACCAGCAGGGTCTGCAGGGCCTGGCCGCCGACGAGGTCGGCGACCCCGGCGTCGCGGGCCCGTTCTTCCAGCAGGGCGGCCTGCTCGGCCACGGCCCGGGCCCCGATGTTGAGGCTCATGGATTTCAGGGCGTGGGCGGCCCGGGCGGCGTTGTCGGGATTATTCGCTTCCGCCGCCTCCAGATAGGCCTCGACGGCGCCGGGGGCGTTCTCGCGATAGAGGCGGCGCACCCGCTCGACGAAGTCGGCCTTTCCGGCCTGGGCCATGCGGGTCAGTTCGCCGACGACGTCGGGGTCCAGCAGGTCGCTGACCTCGGGCGCCGCGTCCGCCGACGGGGCCGGGGCGGACACGACGGTCGGGGCCGTTTCAGCGGGTGACGGGCCCTCCGAGGGGGTCACGAACCGGGCCATGACCGCCGCCAGCCCGGTCAGGGTGAAGGGCTTGTGCAGCACCCCATCCATGTCGGCCTCGCGCCAGGCCTCGGCGGCGGAGCCGACGACATGGGCGGTCAGGGCGACGACCGGGGTGCGGGCGCCGGTCTGGCGGCGGCGGATCTCGCGGGTCGCCTCATAGCCGTCCATCTCCGGCATCGAGCCGTCCATCAGCACCAGGTCGAAGTCGCCGGCCAGGGTCGCCTCGACGCCCTCGCGACCGTCCTCGGCGGTCTCGCAGGACGCGCCCAGGCGCGACAGGGCCTCCATCGCCACCTCGCGGTTGACGGCGCTGTCATCGACGACCAGCACCTTGCGGCCGGCGAAGTGGGGCAGGACGTCGGAGGTCGCGGCGGCCGCCTCGGCCGGGTCGCTGAGCGGCTCGCCCGCGGCGACCTGGGTCAGGGCGCGCAGCAGGTCGCCGCGTCGCAGCGGCTGGATCAGCACCGCATGGGCCCGCCCGGCGCGCACCAGGGCCGCGGGGCGGGTGTCGCCGTATTCGCCCAGCACCAGGGTCGGAACCGTCGCCTGCGGCGCGCCCTCCAGGGCGGCGGGATCGGCCAGGCGGAGGGCGGCCCCCTCGGTCTCGGGCCCCGACGGGCTGAGGCCGGCGGCGACGAGATAGCGATGGGCCACCGCGCGGCTGCAGGGACCGGCCAGGGCCAGGGCCGCGTCTCCGGCGACCCGGGGCCAGGGGGCGGCCGGCTCCACGGCCTCGCAGGGCAGCAGGAAACCGAACACCGAGCCTCGGCCGACCTGGCTCTGCACCTCGACCTCGCCGCCCATGGCCTCGACCAGCCGCTTGCAGATGGCCAGGCCCAGGCCCGTGCCGCCGAAGCGGCGGGTGATCGACTGATCGGCCTGGGTGAAGGCCCCGAACAGGCCGCCGATCTTGTCGGGGGCGATGCCGATGCCGCTGTCGCGGACCAGGAAGCGAAGGCCGCCGCCCTCGGGAACGACGGTAATCATCACCCCGCCGGTCTCGGTGAACTTGATGGCGTTGTTGACCAGGTTGCCGATCACCTGGCGCAGGCGGGTGGGATCGCCCATCACTCTGGCCGGAACCGCCGGATCGACGAAGGCGGCGATATCCAGCCCCTTGGTGCGCGCCCGCTCCCAGAACAGGCTGGCGACGTCCTCGACCACCTCGGCCGGATCGAGGGGGGCGGACTCGAGGTCCATCTTGCCGGCCTCGATCTTGGAGAAGTCGAGGATGTCGTTGATGATCGCCAGCAGGCTGGAGCCGCTCTTGGCGATGACCTCGGCGAAGCGGCGCTGGCGGGCCGGCAGCTCTCCCGCCGCCAGCATCTCGGCCATGACCATGATGCCGTTCATCGGGGTGCGGATTTCGTGGCTCATCGTCGCCAGGAAGTCGCTCTTGGCGGCGTTGGCGTTCTCGGCGGCGTCCTTGGCCAGGCTGAGGTCGGCGGTGCGTTCGGCGACGGTGGCCTCCAGGCCGCTGACGTGGCCGGCGATTTCCGCGTCGCGGCTGCTGATCTCGGCCAGCATGGCGTTGAAGCCGTCCACCAGGGCGACGATCTCGCTGTCGGCCCCAGGCGGTGTGGTGGTCGGCCGGGAATAGTCGTGGGTGGCGCGCACCGCCGACATGCTGTCTTTCAGAGCCAGGATCGGGTCGGTGATGCCCCGCTGCATCCGCCAGGCCACCAGCACCCCGAACAGGGCGGCGGCGAGGCCGGCAAGGAGGCTGGTGGTCAGGGCGCCGATCAGGCGGGCGCCTGCGTCACTGGTCTGGCCGAGCAGCACGACCTGGCCGACGGGCCGCCGGCCATAGATGACCGGGGCCCGAACCTGCACCGTCGAGGACTTGAGCAGGGACAGGGTCGAGGCGCTGGCGCCGGCCTTGCCGCCGACCCGGGCGTCGCGCGAGAGCCGCGCGCCGGAGCCTGTCTCTGCCAGGGTGGCGCCGTCAGGGGTCTCGATGCGGGCGTAGACGACCCCGGGCAGAAGGTTGATCGCGCGCAGGGAGGCGTAGGCGCGCGAGGCGCTCTTGCCATGGGTCGCCTCGGCGCTTGAAGAGGCCAGAACGGCGGCGGCGGCGCGGAACTGATCCATCTCCAGGGCGGCCTCGCGGCGACCGGCGCGCACGGCGCTGACCGCCGTGACCACGGCCACGGCGACACTGACCGAAACGATCACCAGTTGCGCCAGGCGGGTCCGGATCGACCGCCTGCGCTGGCGCCCTCGCTGTGAAGCCAAAAACGTCCATCCCGCCAGAGACTTGCGAACAGAGGGACGTTACCCCGCATTAATGACCCTGTGCTTAATGTGAGCATGTAGCGTTCGGTCGGGCCAGCGATAGACAAAGAGACATAGGCATGGACGCCCGCGTCCAGTTTCGGCAGCTCTTCAGTTTTTCGGCGACGGCCGACCTGCGCCTGCTGTTCGTGGACGACGATCCGATTCTGCGCGAGTTCGCGACGGTGCATCTGGCCAGCGAAACCATGAGCATCGAGACCGCGGGCGACGGGGCCGAGGGCTTGCAGCGGATCGCCGAGCTGAAGCCGGACCTGGTGCTGCTGGACCTGGAGATGCCCCGTATCGACGGCTTCGAGGTGCTGCGGCGGCTGCGGGACGATCCGGCCACCGCCCGCCTGCCGGTGATCGTCGTCACCGGCCGCGAGGACACCGGCGCCATTGACCGCGCCTTCGACGCGGGGGCCACCTCCTTCATCGCCAAGCCGATCAACTGGCGTCTGCTGGGCTACCAGATCCGCTATGTGCACCGCACCTGCGCCAACGAGGCCGAACTGCTGGAAGAGCGCATCCGCATCAGCCGCGCCCGGGCTCACGCCGAGGCCGGGCTGCGGGCCGTCGCCCGCGAGGGCTCTCGCTTCCTGAAGACGGCCTGCCGCACCAGCCCCGACCTGCGCGAGGCGGCGGAGGATTTCGCCCTGGCTTTGGAAACCGCCGTCGCCGGCCCGGAGACGCCCGGATGACGGAACGCGCCTCGCCCGCCCAGAGGCTGCGTGGACTGGTCCTGCGGCTGGCCGGCGATCGGCGGGGAAGCGTTGTTACAACCTTTGCTTTATCTGTACCGGTCATTGCAATCTTGACCTTGGGGGCCATCGACCTGGCCTCGGTCAGCGGCGACAAGGGCACGGTTCAGGATGTGGCCGACGCCGCCGCCCTGGTCGCCGCCAAGCAACTGGGCATGGCCGACAACAACGGCCTGGCCGAACGCACCAAGGCGATGATCGCCGAGCGGCTGTCGGCGATGAGCAATCGCCTGACCTATCAGACGACGGTGACGCCGGACACCGCCGCGGGCACGGTGTCGATCAGCATCGCCGTCAATCGCAACAGCTTCTTCGTCAACATGCTGCCGCCCGGCGGCTGGAACTTCACCATCGTCGCCAACGCCCAACAGATGGGCACGACGCCGCTGTGCGTGCTCAGCTTCGGCGAGGGCAAGAAGGACACGATCGACCTCAAGGGCGATTCCCACGTCCTTGCGCCGGGATGCCTTGTGCAGGCCAACTCCGACATCTCGGTCGAAGGGACATCCGCCATCAGCGCGGGAACCGTCCAGGCGTCGGGCCTGGCCACCGGCGCCATTTCGCCGACGCCGCAAACCGACGCGCCGGTCATTGCCGACCCCTTCTCCGGAATGACCATCGCGCCGATGGGCGCCTCCTGCACCGTGCTCAATACCCTGGTCGACGCCATTCCGTTGGTGCTGGCGCCGGGGATCCATTGCGGCAACATCACCGTCAGCAAGACCGGCATCCTGACCCTGCTGCCGGGGGACCACATCTTCCAGAAAGGCCAGCTGCAGCTGAAGGACGGCTCGTCCCTGCTCGGGGACAATGTCGCCCTGGTGTTCGGTCCCGACGCCGCCTTCCAGTTCGTCGACACCTCGATCATCCGACTGCGCGGTCGCAGGCAGGGGATCTACGCCGGCTTCGTCATCCTGACGACGCGGGACAACAAGCAGCGCTTCGAGATCTCGTCGAGCGCGGCGCGCGAGCTGGTCGGCACGGTCTATATTCCCAACGCCGAACTGTCGGTCACCGGCAGCGCCAAGGTCGCCGACGAGTCCGCCTGGACGGTCGTCGTGGCCAAGTCCATGGCGATGAGCAAGAGCCCCAGCCTGGTGATCAACAAGAACTATTCCGGCTCCAACGTGCCGGTGCCCGACGGCGTCGGGCCGGTGAGCGCGGCGAACGTGCGGCTGGTGAACTGACCGGCCGATGACCACGCCAGGGTCCTGCTCAGAGTCCCGTTTCTCTCTATTTCAAGTTGTCAATTTTTTTCAACTTTGCCGCAGGTCTGCGACGCAACGTGGACAGGTCAGCGGCATTTGAAATTCCCTTGTTCTCTCAAGGGTCTAAGCCAAGGTCGGACAATCAAGCGCGGCAAATCCTGAGTTACCCCTTTACCCAGATTGCGTCAAATCAAGAAGTATATTTAGTAGAGATTGTAGTGCGTTTAATTGTGATGACGTGAGTAATATTCTTGTTGCGAAAGATCAATTTGGTAAATTCTCAAAAGGGAATTTTTCCTCCGGATTTCAACGTGACATCGTTCGCGGAATGCTGTCCTCTCCCGCATTGGGTACATTGAAACCTGACCGGTGCGGCAGGGCCGCGCCTGGGGGAACCATTCCGGGAGCATTCAGATGGCCGACTTCACGGGCACGGCGGGCGATGACGTCCTGATCGGGACGAGCGGCGACGACACCATCAACGGCGAGGCGGGCAACGACGCCCTGTATGGCCAGGACGGCGACGACGTCCTTGTCGGCGGCGATGGCAATGACACCCTGGACGGCGACAACGGCTCCGACACCGCCGACTACACAGCCTCCACCAGCGCCGTCTATGTGAACCTGGGCGCAGGATACGAGGCCGACGACAGCGGCGAGGACACCCTGATCTCCATCGAGCGGGTCGTCGGGTCCAGCTTCAGCGACCAGCTGATCGGCGGCGCCGGAGACGACATCCTTGAGGGCGGCGGCGACGGCGACCTGCTGCGGGGCCGGGACGGCAACGACATCGTCCGCGGCGGCGATGGCAATGACTACCTGCAGGGCGGCGAAGGTGACGACATCATCGACGGCGGCGCCGGCAACGACCGGGCGGCCTTCTATCTCAGCCTGCCGACCGACGCCCAGGTGGGCGCCACGGTCGACCTGAACCTGCAGGGCGTGGCCCAGGATACCGGCCACGGCATGGACACCCTGATCGACATCGAGAATGTCTCGGGCACCACCTTCGCCGACACCCTGACCGGGGACGGCGCCGCCAACTGGCTGTGGGGCCAGGGCGGGGCGGACGTCATCGACGGCCAGGGCGGCGACGACCTGATCGAACT
>JAHBYC010000080.1 GCA_019636175.1 Caulobacter sp.
GGCCGGGAGTCGGCGCCGCGCCCGGCAGATCCTCGATGGGCAGCAGGAAGGCCGCCGAAGCCGTGCCGCCGGCGCCGTCGTCAACGGCCAGGGTGACCGTCGCCGCCGAGGGCGGAGCGCCGGTATTGGCCAGGAAGCTGAAGGTGCTGGTCGCGTCGCCATTCAGCAGGGCGTCAATCTGCGAGGCCGTGCCGACGATGGTGACCGATGCGGTGCCCGAGCCTGACACCAGGGCGCCGCTGCCGCCGGCCGTCACCGTCAGCAGGCCGTAGTCGGTGGACAGGGTGACGGTCAGCACGTCGCCGGCGTCGGGGTCGCTGACCGTGAATCCGGTGTTCTTCAGGTCCAGAGGAACCAGTTCCACCGCGGCCGGACCGACGTCGAACACCTGGGCCTTGACCGCCGAGCCGGAGGCGTCGCCGCCGGCGCCGCCGACCCCGCCGCTGTAGTCCAGCCAGGTCACGGCAAAGCCCGTATCCAGACCTGTGGCCCGAGAGCTTTGCTGGTTTCCGGTTATGGCGGTGTTGAGCAGAATCTCACTGCCGCGAGTCGTTCCGTCCGAAGCGAAGACCTGGGCCTTGACCGCGAAACCGCTGTTGTCGCCTGTCGCCCCGCCGACGCCGGCGCTGGCGTCATCCCAGGTGATGACGAAGCCGCCATCGGGAAGGGCGACGATCTGCGGGCCGACCTGCTGGCCGATGATGGCGGTGTTGACCAGGATTTCACTCCCGGTCGCCGAGCCATCGGCCGCGAAGACCTGAGCCTTGACCGCATAGCTGCTGCCATCGCCATCCGCGCCGCCATTGCCCTGGCTGATGTCCCGCCAGGCCACCACAAAGCCCCCGCCGGTCAGCGCGGTGATCACCGGGACGTCCTGGCTGTTCAGGGTGGCGGTGTTGACGCGGATTTCACTGCCGGTCTGCGTTCCATCCGCGGCGAAGACCTGGGCCTTGATAGCGGTGCTGCTGGCGTCGCCGGTCGCGCCGCCGACGCCAAGGCTGCCGTCGGTCCAGGTGATGACAAAGCCGCCGTCCGCCAGGGCGGTGATCTGGCCCTGGGTCTGCGCGCTCGTGGTTGCGGTATTGACGAGAATTTCGGAGCCAACCTTTGACCCGTCATCGGCGAAGACCTGAGCCTTGACCGCACTGCTGGAGCTGTCGCCGGTGGCGCCTCCGACGCCAAGGCTGCTATCCGACCAGGTGATGACGAACCCGCCGTTGGCCAGGGCGGTGAGCTTCTGTAACGCCTGGGAATTCTGGGTCGCCGTATTGACCAGGATTTCGCTGCCGACAGGCGCGCCGGCGGCGGTGAAGACCTGGGCCTTGACGGCGGAGTTGCTGGAGTCGCCGGTCGCGCCGCCATTGCCTACGCTGCCGTCGCGCCAGGTCACCACAAAGCCGCCGCTGGGCAGGCCGACGATCTGCGAGACGTCCTGGGTGCTCTGGGTCGCAGTGTTGACCAGGATCTCGGCGCCAACAGGAGCGCCGTCGGCGGTAAAGACCTGGGCCTTCACGGCGCTGTTTGATGAGTCGCCGCTCGCGCCGCCGACCCCCAGGCTGAGATCCGTCCAGCTGACCGCGAAGCCGCCGTCGGCCAGGGCGGTGACGGCCGGGACGGACTGATCGCCCAACGTCGCGGTATTGACGAGAATTTCACTGCCGACCGGGACACCGGCCGCGGTGAAGACCTGAGCCTTGACCGCCAGGCCGCTGCTATCGGCCGTGGCCCCGCCGACCCCGGCGCTGGCGTCCTGCCAGACCACGACAATACGGCCGTCGGCCAGAGTGGTGATCACCGCATTCAGCTGGTCGCCGGAGACGGCCGTGTTGACGAGGATCTCACTGCCGACCGGCGCGGTCTGCACCGGGACGCCGACGCTGGGCCCGCCGGTGCCGGCAAAGCCCTGGGCACCGCCGCCCACGGGCGCGAACAGCGGCCCGGCGTCGCCCGAGCCGGGCGCGATGGAATCGACAGTCATGTGCACTCCTCAAGCTACGCGAGGCTCACGACTGCCACGCCCAATCCAGCGCCGGACCCGGCGCTCCCCTGTCCATCAGAGCAAATATTCTCGCGAGAGAATAGGGTAAAAGCATCCTTAACGACGATTTCCACAGATGGCCGTGTCGTGAAGCCGACATAAGCCAGAACGTTACTTTCTGGCGCGCTGAAGAGATTGACAGCGTTGGTGGTCATTACATCAGGGGGCGGCGGCGTGTGGTCCGCCCGGATTGACCGGCACGGACTCTCACGCAACGGATTACGTCGATTTAACGCCCGCGCCATTGCCGGTTTGGTCGCCCGGGCCTACCCCTTTGCGTCAGCATGAAAGCCTGTGCGCCGTGGGCGTCAGGGCTCGGCCACCTGGAGATGTCCCTGATGATCAACCGCCGCCAACTGTTCGCCAGCGCCACCGCCGTGGCCGCCATGACCGCCCTGCCGAAGCTGGCCCTGGCCGCCGCCCCGACGGGCGAGGCGGCGAAGATGTACGCCATGTTCGACAAGGCCATGGACGAGGCCTTCCGCCGCGCCCCGGAACTGGCGACCTATCTGGGCCTCGACAGCGGGGCGATGGCCTGGACCAAGGGGTTGCTGTCGGACAATTCGGCGATCGCCCTGGCCGAGAACCGGGCCCGCAACGCCGAACAGCTGGCCGAGCTGCGCAAGATCGACCGCAAGCAGCTGACCGGCATGGACGCCATCAACTATGACACCGTCGAGTTCGTTCTGGCGGTGCAGGCCGAGGGCGACAGCAAGTTCGCCTTCAACAACGGCGGCAACGGCTCGCCCTATGTGATCAGCCAGCTGACCGGCAGCTATCAGCAGGGCCCCGACTTCCTCGACACCGCCCACACCATCGAGACCGCCGACGACGCCGACGCCTATCTGTCGCGGATGGAGTGTTTCGGCCGCACCCTGGACAACGAAACCCTGTCGGCCAGGCAGGACGCGGCCATGGGGGTGATCCCGCCGGACTTCATCCTCGACAAGACCATCACCCAGATGAAGGCCTTCCTGGCCACTCCGACGCCGGAAACCACCCTGGTCTCCTCGCTGGTGCGGCGGGTCGGCGAAAAGAAGATCGAGGGCGACTATGCCCGCGTCGCCGCGGCCCTGTACGACGAGAAGATCCGCCCGGCTCTGGAGCGGCAGCTGGCGCTGGTCGAGAGCTGGCGGCCGGGGGCGGTGCACGACGCCGGGGTCGGCCGCCTGCCCGACGGCGAGGCCTATTATCGCCATTCGCTGAAGAGCTACACCACCTCCGACATCACCCCCGAGGAGGTGCATCAGGTCGGGCTGGACATGGTCAAGAGTCTGGGCGCGCGGGCCGACAAGCTGATGAAGAAGGCCGGCTATACAAAGGGCACCGTGGGCGAGCGCTACGCCCAGATGTATGCCGACCCCAAGCAGCAGTGGCCCAACACCGACGAGGGCAAGGAAGCCCTGCTGCTGGACCTCAATGAGAAGGTGAAGGTGGTTCAGGCCAAGCTGCCGGCGTGGTTCGGTCAACTGCCCAAGGCGCCGGTGGAAATCCGCCGCGTCCCCAAGGCCATCGAGGCCGGAGCGCCGGGCGGCTATTACAACGGCCCGTCGCTGGATGGGAAACGCCCGGGGATCTACTGGATCAACCTGCGCGACACCGCCGAACAGCCCAAGTTCCTGCTGTCGACCCTGACCTATCACGAGGCCATCCCGGGCCACCACTTGCAGATCTCGCTGAGCAACGAGGCGGGCGACCTGCCGCTGATCCGCAAGATCATCGGCAATTCCGGCTATCAGGAAGGCTGGGCCCTCTATGCCGAGGAGCTGGCGGTCGAGATGGGCATGTACAAGGCCGACCTGCTGGGCGAGATCGGCATGATCCATGACGCCATGTTCCGCGCCGTGCGGCTGGTGGTCGACAGCGGCATGCACAGCAAGGGCTGGAGCCGCGAACAGGCGGTCAAGTATTACGTCGACAACATCGGCGACAAGGAAAGCGCCGCCATCACCGAGATCGAACGCTACTGCGTCTGGCCGGGGCAGGCCTGCAGCTACATGGTCGGCAAGCTGACCTTCCTGAAGACCCGGGCCAAGGCGAAGAAGGAACTGGGCGGCAAATTCGACATCCGCAAGTTCCACGACGCGGTGCTGTTGTCGGGGGTCACCCCGCTGGCGGTGCTGGAACAGGTGGTCGACGACTATATCGCCGCCAACAAGGCCTGAGGGAGGCGCGCCGCCACCGGCGGAACCGGCGGCGGTTCCCTTCGATCCCGGATCAGCCCTTCCGGCCGACCGGGGTGACGGGGAGGGGGCCGGCTACAGCAGCCAGTTCCCGCTGTCTCCGGTGACGTCGCCGTTGATCTTGAGCTGGTAATCGGCGGCGCCGTCACCATCCACGTCCAGCCGCAGCAGGGTCTC
>JAHBYC010000081.1 GCA_019636175.1 Caulobacter sp.
GTAGATCTCGACCAGGGCGTCGATCAGCCGGGCCAGCATGATGTCGTTGGCGTAGCTCCGCGCCCCGCGGCTGGCCTGGATGATGACCGGCGCATCAACGGCGTCGGCGGCCTCCATGATGGCCAGGCCCTGTTCCATGTTGTTGATGTTGAAGGCGGGCAGGCCGTAGTCGTGCTCGGCGGCGTGGTCGAGAAGTTGCCGGAGAGTGATGCGGGCCAACGGGGTGCTCCTTGCGCGGGATGGGTCTGATTTTGTGGGGGTTTGTTTAGTCGCAGGCGCGAGCGGAGTCACCCCCTCCGGTCACGCGGGCGTGATGGAGAGAGAAGGCCATCGGCGGTTTGCTCGGAGTAGGCTGTCACGGTTGAGGGGGCGTGGGTCGCATGCGGTGGTTGGCGATTGTTCTGGCGTTAGGCGTGGCCAGCTGCGGCGTGGGTCGTGACGCGCCGAAAGGATCGATGGCCTTTTCTCGCGAGGGCGAGTTAGCCCGACTGGCCTACAGGCTGGGGGGCGAGGTCCGATATTTCCTGACCTGCAAGGAGGGTAGCGATCGGGCGATACTCGCCTTGCAACCCGCGCCGTCACCCAAATGGCCGGTGGCCCTGGAGGCCGGTCGGAACGACGGTGAGGTCAAATTGCGCGTGAGGCCCCAGCGCGATGGGACCTTCCACTTTCACCTGCAAGATAGCTTCCTGTCCCGGTTTCTATGGGCCGGAGGCATGGGCGCGAGAGGCAAGTGGATGCCTGTCGTACCGGACGGCTCCTCGGCTGACGCGCGATGGCGATTCTCCGCCACCTGCGCGTCAGTGCCAGCGGACATGGCGGCAATAGGCGAGGCGCCGCCGCGCAGTCTCTACGATCTGATGTCGGGTCTCAATGTCGAGAGCGCGGAGGCCGATGCGAGACGGGCGATGGCGCGAGGCGATGACCGGTTTGTGACGGTGACCGGATTTAGCCGCACCGCACCCGGCGTCCCGGGCAATCGAGTCCCCGATGGTCATGCGTTTCGCGACATTGATCTGACCTACGACGTGATCCGATCGCAGGAGCAGGGGGCTTTGAAGGCCCGGGCGAGGCGTTACGCCCAGGCCTACAATGCCGTGGTGCTGAGCGGGAGGACGGACGACCGCTGACGCCTGTGGGCTTGGTCCCCTTGGCATCTGTCGTCGCTGAACAGGCCCGCTGGATCCCGGAGCGCCCGACGGGCGTCCGGGATGACGGGGAAGGTGGCTACATCCGGTGCAGGCCGCACAGCTTGTTGCCGTCCGGGTCGCGCAGGTAGGCGAGATACATCTTGCCGGTGGCGCCTTCGCGCACGCCGGGGGGGTCTTCGCAGGTGGTTCCGCCGGCAGCCAGACCGGCCGCGTGCCAGGCGTCGGCCTGGGCCGGGTCCTTGCAGGCAAAGCCGATGGTGCCGCCGTTGGGGGCGGTGGCGGGCTCGCCGTTGATCGGCCTGGAGACCGAGAAGACGCCGGTCGGGGTCATGTAGAAGATGCGGTGGCCGTCAACGAAGGCCGGCGGAACGCCCAACGTGCCCAGCAGGGCGTCGTAGAAGGACTTGGCGCGGTCCAGATCGTTGGTGCCGATCATGATGTGCGAGAACATCGCTGGGTCTCCATCCCTTTGGCGGCGCGGCCTGAATGCCGCGTCCGTTCGGATTGGAAATGCAGGAAGATGTCCGGGCGGGCAATGGGGACGTAGGGGAAGGCGGAGCGCCGGATGAGGCCGGCGCGGCCCCTCATCCGGCGCTCCGCGCCACCTTCTCCCGCTAGGGGAGAAGGGACACATACGGCGGCGGATGCGATGGGGGTCAGGTGGGAGGCCGGTCAGGTGAAGCTGCCGCCAGATTCCCTTCTCCCCTCGCGGGAGAAGGTGGCGGCGAAGCCGACGGATGAGGGGGTGGTCGGGCGGCGTCGAGAATGGCGGTCAGGACCAGGCCCGGGCTGGCCAGGATCGTGGCGTTGGGGAACCGCAGCACCCGAAAGCCCTGGCCGTTCAGCCAGGCGTCGCGTTCAGCGTCTTTCACGGGGTCATGCAACGGGCCGTCGGCTTCAACGATGATCCGGTGTTCGAGACAGAGGAAGTCGGCGATGTAGCGGCCGAGGGGGACTTGGCGGCGGAACTTCAGGTGGGCGAGGCGCCGGTCGCGGAGCAGCTTCCAGAGGATCGCCTCGTGGAAGGCGGGGGCCTTTCGCATGGCGCGGGCGCGGCCGAGAATTCGGTGGGACGCAGGCATGGTTGTCTCTGTTCGTTTTCGGAACAAAAGAGAAACATTGGTGTATTGGCAAGACGTTTCTGGCGTCGGCGCGGCCCCCTCATCCGTCGGCTCCGCCGACACCTTCTCCCGCGAGGGGAGAAGGGACTCTGGCGGCGGCTGAGGCGATAGGGATGGGAAGAAGACGCGGAGGTGAAGCTGCCGTGAGGGTTCCTTCTCCCCTTGCGGGAGAAGGCGGCGCGGAGCGCCGGATTAGGGGGCTTAAACCTCCAGCGCCTTCACGCCCGGCAGCTCCTTGCCCTCCATCCACTCAAGGAAGGCGCCGCCGGCGGTGCTGACGAAGGTCAGCTCGGCGGCCACGCCCGCGTGGTTGAGGGCCGCGACGGTGTCGCCGCCGCCGGCGACGGCGATCAGCTTGCCGGCGGTGGTCAGCTGGGCCGCGTGTTTGGCGGCGGCGACGGTGGCGGCGTCGAAGGGGGGCAGTTCGAAGACGCCGAGGGGGCCGTTCCAGATCAGGGTGGCGGAGGCGTCCATGGCGGCCAGCAGGCGTTTGGTCGTTTCCGGACCGGCGTCGAGGATGCTGTCTTCGGGGCCGATGGCGTCCAGGCCCTGGACCTTGTGGTCGGCGTTCGCCTTGAACTCGGTGGCGGTGACGACATCGACGGGCAGCAGCAACTCGCAGCCGGCCTTTTCCGCCGAGGCCATGATCTCGCGGGCGGTGTCGCCGAGGTCATGCTCGCAGAGGCTGGCGCCGACATCGACGCCCTTGGCGGCCAGGAAGGTGTTGGCCATGCCGCCGCCGATGGCCAGGCGGTCGAGCTTGCTGACCAGGTTGTTGAGGAGGTCGAGCTTGGTCGAGACCTTGGACCCGCCGACGATGCCGATGACGGGGCGCTTGGGTTGGCCCAGCGCCGCGTCGAGGGCTTCCAGTTCCCGCTGCATCGAGAGGCCCGGATAGGCGGTGAGCAGTCGGGCGAGGCCTTCGGTCGAGGCGTGGGCGCGGTGGGCGGCGCTGAAGGCGTCGTTGACGTAGAGATCGCCGAGGGCGGCCAGTTCGGTGACGAAGGCCGGGTCGTTCTTTTCCTCGCCGGGGTGGAAGCGGAGGTTCTCGAGCAGGGCGACGCCGCCGTCCTCCAGACGGGTGATGACGTCGAGGGCCGGCTTGCCGATGCAGTCATCGGCGAAGTGGACCGGCTGTTCGAGCAGGTCCGACAGGGGCTTGGCGACGGGGGCCAGGCTCATCTCGGGCACCCGCTTGCCCTTGGGCCGGTCGAAGTGGGCCAGGAGGATGGTCCTGGCGCCCTTGGTGCTCAGGTAGCGGATGGTCGGCAGCACGGCGCGCAGGCGGGTGTCGTCGGTGATCGCCCCGTCGGCCATCGGCACATTGAGATCGACCCGGACCAGGACGCGCTTGCCGGCGAGGTCGGCGGTTTCGAGGGAGCGGAAGGGCATGGGACCAAGATCTCCGTCATCCCAGCCGGAGCGCGATGCGCGGAGAGCCGGGACCCAGAGCCGCCGGACCGGCGGCGGATACAGCGAGACTACGCACCTCCTGGGTCCCGGATCAGCCCTGCGGGCTGTCCGGGATGACGGAGGAGAGGGGGCGTTACAGGAACTTCGCCATCACCAGGGCGGTGTCGCTCATGCGGGTCGCGAAGCCCCATTCGTTGTCGTACCAGGTCAGGACGCGGGCCAGGGTCCCGTCGATGACCTGGGTCTGCGGCAGGGCGGCGGTCGAGCTGGCGGCGATGTGGTTGAGGTCGGTGGAGACCAGCGGGTCGGTGGTGGTGGCCAGGACGCCCGACATCGGACCATCGGCGGCGGCCTGCAGGGCGGCGTTGATTTCCTCGACGGTGACCGTGCGGCCGGCGACGACCTTCAGGTCGACGACCGAGACGTTG
>JAHBYC010000082.1 GCA_019636175.1 Caulobacter sp.
AATCTGCACCGTGATGTTGCGCGGCAGCAGGGTCTCGAGGATCGCTTCCTCGCTCGGCTCGTATTCATAGGCGGCGCCGCCGAGGTCAGCCGGCTGGCCACCACCGGCCACCTGGGCCGGGATCAGCTGCTGCGCGGTCGGGATCTGGCTGACCACCGATTTGAAGCGGCTGTAGAACAGAGTGACGACGTCGGTCTCGCCGGCTTCATAGAGGGCGATGATCCGATCGGCGATCGGGGCCGCGACCGACAGGGTCAGGGTCCGCTCGGCCGACAGGTCGTAGCTCTCGATGATCTTGTCGCCGAACAGACGCTTCAGCGGCGGCAGGGCCTTCTTGCCGATCGTGATGATCTTCACGTCCTTGCCTTCGGCAATCAGCGTGCTGATCCGGTCGCGGGCGGCGCGGATGATCGAGGAGGTGAAGCCCCCGGCCAGACCGCGGTCGGCGGCGGCGACGACCACCAGGTGGCGCTTGTCGCTGCCGGTGCCGGCCAGCAGCTTGGGCGCGCCGTCGCCGGACACCCCCGACGCCAGGTTGGCGATGACCGAAGCCATGCGCTCGGCGTAGGGGCGCGCGTTCTGGGCCGCATCCTGGCTGCGACGCAGCTTGGCGGCGGCGACCATCTGCATGGCTTTCGTGATCTTCTGCGTGGCTTTCACGCTCGAGATCCGACTGCGCATTTCCTTAAGGCTGGCCATCCAGGGCTACTCTCTCTCCTTGGTCAGCCGGTCTCAGGCGAAGGTCGCGGTGAAGTCCGCGAGGGCGCTTTTCAGCTTGTCCTCGAGGTCGCCCGAGAGAGCCTTGGTGGTGCGGATCGCATCCAGCAGGTCCTGGTGCTTGCTGTGCAGGCGGCTCAGGAATTCCTTCTCGAAGCGGCCGACGTCGGCGGTGGCGATGCCGTCGAGGTAGCCACGGGTGCCGGCGTAGATCACGCAGACCTGCTCCTCGACCGACTGCGGCGCGTACTGCGGCTGCTTCAGCAGCTCGGTCAGGCGCTCACCGCGGGCCAGCTGACGCTGGGTGGCGGCGTCGAGGTCCGAACCGAACTTCGCGAAGGCGGCCATTTCACGGTACTGGGCCAACTCGCCCTTGATCGGACCGGCGACGGTCTTCATCGCCTTGATCTGGGCCGAGGAACCCACCCGCGACACCGAGATGCCGACGTTCACGGCCGGGCGGATGCCCTGGAAGAACAGATCGGTTTCCAGGAAGATCTGGCCGTCGGTGATCGAAATCACGTTGGTCGGGATGTAGGCCGAGACGTCGTTGGCCTGGGTCTCGATGACCGGCAGGGCGGTCAGCGAGCCGGAGCCGTTGTCTTCGTTCAGCTTGGCGGCCCGTTCCAGCAGGCGGCTGTGCAGGTAGAAGACGTCGCCCGGGTAGGCTTCGCGGCCCGGCGGACGGCGCAGCAGCAGCGACATCTGGCGGTAGGCGACGGCCTGCTTGGAAAGGTCGTCATAGATGATGACGGCGTGCATGCCGTTGTCGCGGAACCACTCGCCCATGGCGCAGCCGGCGAACGGGGCCAGGAACTGCAGCGGGGCCGGCTCGGAGGCCGTGGCGGCGACGACGATGGTGTATTCCAGCGCGCCGGCTTCCTCGAGCGTCTTGACGATCTGGGCGACCGTCGAGCGCTTCTGGCCGATGGCGACGTAGATGCAGTAGAGCTTGGCGCTCTCGTCGCCCGCCGCGTTGACGGCCTTCTGGTTCAGGATGGTGTCGATCGCCACGGCGGTCTTGCCGGTCTGGCGGTCGCCGATGATCAGCTCGCGCTGGCCGCGGCCGACGGGGATCAGGGTGTCGATGGCCTTCAGGCCGGTCTGCACCGGCTCATGCACCGACTTGCGCGGGATGATGCCCGGCGCCTTCACGTCCACGCGGCGGCGTTCGGCCACGTTCTGGATCGGGCCCTTGCCGTCGATCGGCTCGCCCAGCGGGTTGACCACGCGGCCCAGCAGGCCACGGCCGACCGGCACGTCCACGATCTCCGAGAGGCGGCGGACTTCGTCGCCTTCCTTGATGGCCTGGTCCTGGCCGAAGATCACGACGCCGACGTTGTCGCGTTCGAGGTTCAGGGCCATGCCCTTCACGCCGGCGGAGGGGAACTCCACCATCTCGCCGGCCTGGACGTTGTCGAGGCCGAAGACGCGGGCGATGCCGTCGCCGACGCTCAGCACGGAGCCGACGTCCGATACGTCGGCTTCCTCGCCGAAGTTGGCGATCTGGGACTTGAGGATGGCCGAGATCTCGGCGGCGCGGATATCCATCGTTTCTACGCTCTCTTGAGGGCGAATTTCAGGGAGTCGAGCTTCGACTTCAGCGAAGCGTCGAAGAGGCGGGAGCCGACCTTCACCTTGATCCCGCCCAGGAGGGCCGGATCGACGCGGGTCGTGATCTCAGGGTCCTTGCCCAGCGATTGGCGGAGCGCGGCCTGCACGCCCTTCGCCTGGGCGGCGGTGAGCGGGATCGCGGTGGTGACCTCGGCCGAGACGGCGCCGCGGGCGGCGGCCGACAGCCTGGCGTAGGCGTCGATGACGCTGGGCAGGGCGGCGGCGCGGCCGTTCGAGGCCAGGAGGCCCAGGAACTTCAGCGTCGTCATGTTGAACTTCGCCTTGGCGCCCACGGCGACGAGGGCCTTGCCCTTGTCCTCGGCGCTGAAGGTCGGCGAGCCGATGAGGGTCCGCAGGTCCTTCGAGTCCGCCATCGCGGCCTTCAGGGACTGCAGGTCCTTCTCGACGGCGGCGACGTTCTTCTCATCGCTCGCCAGATCGAAGAGGGCTTGGGCGTATCTGAGGCCCACGTTCGCTGCGCTGGAGTCGTCTGCCACTACTGTCCGCCCGGGTCGTATTTCGCGCGCCGCAAACGGACCGGTCCGCTGCGGCTAAAGGCTTGAAAGCGCTTGAAAAAAGCACGTCGGACCCAGGGTCGTGCATGACCCCCGGCCCAAAGCCGCGCGCTCACTAGCACGCGACGTTGTGCGCCGCAACCGAGAGGGACGGGGCGCCGTGAGGGAAGGCTGCTCAGCCGTAACCCGTGGGCGAGGACTGCAGTCCTCGCTTGGCAAAGATCGTCAATCGCGCGCCGACGCAAAAAGAAAGGCCCGCGGGTCTCCCCGCGGGCCAGGCGTGACAGAAGCTCGACTAGAGAGCTGCTGGGAGTCCGTTGGCTTACTGCTTGGCCAGCGTGGTCGAGCCGGCCTTGGCGACGGCCTTGGCGTTGCAGTCGGCGAGCTTGTCTTCGTCCAGCGACTTGCGGCCGTCGAACGAGGCCACCACGCCCACCTTGTCGGCGATCGCCTTGCAGGTGGAGACGGCGAAGGTCTGCGAGGTCGGGGCCATGGCCACGCAGGCGTCGGCGTCGCAGTTGAACATGGCGCCGCCGGCGATGAACTTGGTCTTCGCCGCGACGGGCGAGGCCAGCTTGGCGGTGATGGCGTCGGCGGCGAGCGCCTGACCGGCGGTGAGGGAGGCGAGGGCGGCGCAGGCCGCGAGGATTTGGAGCTTCATTGAGCCCTCCAGCGTTCGGGGAGTTTTCAGCATCAAGGATTTGACTACCGGCCCGGCCCGCCGCGTTTGGCCCGCCGCCGGGTATCCCCTCCCGTTGGCGCACGTCGAACTGAGCAATGTAAAGATAACGGTGTTAAGATCGCCTGCGCAACTGCAAAATGTTCTATAGCGCTATGCGAGAATGCAGAGCCGATCTGCGAAGGCGCCGCCGCGACCGGCCTCGTCGACGCCCGCCCTCGAAACGCCGCGGTTGGCGGGCATCCGTTCATATCTCGTCAATCATGTTGGGCGTTCCGTCGGCTTTGGCTAAGGGCAGGGCCGTCTTCGGTCGTGAGCGGTTAGGAAGAACATCCGAATGGCCAATGCGCAGCCGCCGGGCCGCGGGCGCCAGCAGCAGCCGCAGCGCCCCAGGCGCTCGTTCCTGCAGGGGCTGATCTACTGGACGCTGGTGCTGGGCGT
>JAHBYC010000083.1 GCA_019636175.1 Caulobacter sp.
ACGCGGCCAACAGCCGCGCCAACATCATCAACAGCGTTCGCCCCGGCAGCGTCGCCACCGACGAGCGGCCCTTCAGCCGCGTCGCCTACGGCAACCGTTCGACCCGTCAGTTCATCCAGGACAAGGGCTTCTCGGCCGAAGTGAACTACGACGTCACCCCCGACATCGCGGTCACCTCGATCACCGCCGCCCGTAACTGGCGCGCCGAGACCGGTCAGGACAGCGACTTCACCGCCGCCGACATCATCTACCGCCCGGCGGACGGCACCAATTTCGTCGAGTTCGACCAGTTCAGCGAAGAAGTCCGCGCCGCCGGCGTCGCCGGTCCGGTCGACTGGCTGGTCGGCGCCTTCTACGCCAAGGAAGACCTCGATACCCGCTCGGTGCTGAAGTACGGCAACGACTTCTACAACTACTTCGACAACGGCGTTCTGGGCGGCGCTCCGTCGCTGCTGGGCCTGACCTCGGCCGCCATCCACCAGCCCGGTCGCGGCTCGGACGACCGCTACAAGCAGTCGGACGAGACCTTCGCCATCTTCACCGACAACACCTGGTCGATCACCGAAGCCCTGAAGCTGACCGCCGGCCTGCGCTACACCTGGTCGGACAAGTCGCTGATCACCGACTACACCACCACGGGCGCCTCCTGTAACCAGGCCGAGGCTTCCTACACGGCCCTCGCCGGCATCGTCGGCGCGGCCACCGCCCAGTCCATCGTCGGCGGTCTGTGCCTCAATTCCGAGAACACCGACTTCGACGCCCTGGGGACCTTCAAGCAGCAGCGCAGCGAAGAAGAACTGACCGGCACCATCAAGCTGGCCTGGAACCTCAACGACGATATGATGGTCTACGGCTCCTACGCCCGCGGCTACAAGTCGGGCGGCTTCAACCTCGACCGTTCGGGCATCGTCTGCCCGTTTGGCGGCCGCACGACCACCACCGCCGCCGGCCTCGCCTGCAGCAACACCACCCTGCCGATCGACTTCCAGCCCAACGCCGACACCAGCTTCGACGGCGAAAAGGCGGACAGCTACGAACTCGGCATCAAGACCAAGTGGCTGGACAACTCCCTGCTGCTGAACGCGACGGCCTTCTATCAGAAGTTCACCGACTTCCAGCTCAACACCTTCGTCGGCACGGCCTTCATCGTCGAGTCGATCCCCGAGCTGACCTCCAAGGGCGTCGACGCCGACTTCGTGTGGTTCACCCCGCTCGACGGCTTCACCCTGCAGGGCGGGATCACCTATGCGGTGACCCAGTTCGGCGACTTCAAGTCCACCGACCTGAAGGACCCGAGCAAGTTCAACGGCCTCTACCGCCTGCCCGGCTCCACGGCGCCCTTCGCGCCGAAGTGGTCGGGTTCGATCTCGGGCAGCTACGAGCGGGATATCGGCTCCTCGCTGACCTTCCGCTCCAACCTGTCGGTCAAGTACACGACCCACTACAACACCGGTTCGGACCTGCACCCGGTGAAGGACCAGGAATCCTACGCCCTGGTCAACGGCCGCATCGGCATCGGCAGCCAGGACGGCCTGTGGACGGTGGAGCTGTTCGCCAACAACCTGTTCGACAAGGACTACCAGCAGGTGGCGTTCAACGGTCCGTTCCAGACCGACACCTCCAACCCCTACAACCAGACCGCTGACGACAACATCAGCACCTACGACACCTTCCTGGGCGCCCCGCGCACCTGGGGCGTGACCCTGCGCAGCAAGTTCTAGTCCTTCTGGAACACGGCTGAAGATCGGGCGGTCCGGAGCAATCCGGGCCGCCCTTTTTCTATGTTCGCATGCCCCGCGCGTCGGGACGCCGGATCAGGCCAGGGCGGCCTTCAGCCTCGCGGCGGCATCGTCGATGGCGTCGATCACCGCCGGGCTGACCGAGGCCATGATGTAGAAGTCATGGACGAAGCTGGGGTATTCGATGTGCTCGGCCTTGACCCCGGCGGCCTTCATCCGCTCGGCGTAGACCCGGCCCTCGTCCTTCAGGGGATCGAAGCCGGCGGTGGCGACAAAGGCCGGCGGCAGGCCCGACAGGTCCTCGACATGGGCCGGCTCGGCGCGGCGGGCGTCCTTGTGGCCGATGGCGGCGAAGTGTTTGGCGAACCATTCCATGACCTCGGCGGTCAGCACATAGCCGGTGGCCAGGTCGCGGCGCGACTGGGTGTCCTGCTCCATCGCGGTCGCCGGATAGGCCAGGAACTGGAAGGCCAGCTTGCGGCCTGGGTCATCGCGGAATTCGAGGGCCATGCAGGCGGCCAGATTGCCGCCGGCGCTGCACCCGCCGACCGCGACCCGCGCCGGGTCTATGCCGAGGCCGGCGCCGTTGTCGATCACCCACCGCGTGGCGGCCAGGGCGTCGTCATGGGCGGCCGGGAAGGGATGCTCGGGGGCCAGGCGGTAATCGACGGCGACGATCCGCACGCCCGAGGCGGCGCAGAGACGGCGCATGAAGTCGTCATGGGTCTCAAGGTCGCCGATGACGAAGCCGCCGCCGTGGAAATAGACGAGGCCGCCGGTCACCGCCGGCGCGTCCTTCGGAACGTACAGCCGGGCCTTCAGCGGGCCGTCGCCGCCGGCGACCTGGATGTCGCTGACCGTCAGGTCCCTGGGCGCGCCGGCGTCGAGACCGGCGCGCTGGGCCACATAGCCCATGCGGATCATCTCCGGCGGCAGGGTGGCGAGCGGCGGCATCTCGATGGCCGCGGCGGCGTCGAGCATGGCGCGGAAATGGGGGTCGAGGGTCATGGTCTGTCCTTTTCTTTGCCGCTCATCCCGGCGAAGGCCGGGACCCATCCGCGTGATCTCGATGTCGGCCGGTCAGGAACCAGCAAGCGTCGAATAGCAGGATGGGGATCAACTCCAAACGGCGGCGCTCTGGCGGATGGGTCCCGGCATTCGCCGGGATGAGCGGGTGGTGAGGGGATTTAGAGGGTGACGACCCCCGGGGCCGAACCGTCGCCGTAGAGGGCCTTCACCAGGTCGGCGCGGCGCTCCAGCGTGGCGCGCTGGTTCACATAGCCCTTGTCGGTGATCTCGCCGGCGTCGATGGACGGCGGGTCGAGCATGATGGTGAAGCGTCCGACCCGGCGCGACAGCCCGCCCGCGGTCGCGTTGAAGGCGGTCAGCTTTTCGGTCAGCAGGGCGGTGAGTTTCTCGATCGGAGTCCCCGGCCCCGGATCGGCGGCCAGGCTCTGCATTCCGGCCATCGAGGGCCAGACCATGATGCCGATGAAGGGCTTGTCCTGACCGGCCACCACCGCATCCATGATCCAGGGACTGCAGGCGGCGACGATCTCCGGCCGCAGGGTGCCGACCGAGACCCAGGTGCCGCTGTCGAGCTTGAAGTCCTCGGTCACCCGGCCATCGAACATCAGACCCTGGGCCGGGTCGTTCTCGTCGATGAACCTGGCCGCGTCGCCCAGCTTGTAAAAGCCTTCCTCGTCAAAGGCCGCCGCGGTCTTCTCGGGATCGCCGACATAGCCGCTGGTCACGGTCGGGCCCTTGACCCGGACCTCCATCTTGCCGCCGTTGGGAACCAGTTTCAGGGTGATGCCCGGCAGGGGCAGACCCACCAGCCCGACCGTCTCGGTGGCCCAGTGGGTGACGGTGATGCCTTGGGTCTCGGTGGCGCCGTACATGGTCGTCAGCGGCATGCGCCGGCCGGTTTCGGCGATGGCCAGGGCCTGAAGCCGTTCGTTGACGTCGTTGCTGAGGGTGGCGCCGCCGTAGCCCATGTAGCGCATGTTCCTGAAGAACGACTTGCGCAGCACCGGGTCCTTTTCCATCGCCTCGGCCAGCATGCCAAAGGCGATCGGGGCCGAACCGAACACCACCGGCGAGACCTCATAGAGGTTCTTGATGGTCGTCTCGAACATCCCGGGAAGC
>JAHBYC010000084.1 GCA_019636175.1 Caulobacter sp.
ACTGGGCGCCCTGATGGGGGTCCGCGTCGTCCATGTCATGACCCACGACTCCATTGGTCTTGGCGAAGATGGCCCGACCCACCAGCCCGTCGAACACCTGGCGGCCCTGCGCGCCATGCCGGGCCTCCTGGTCTTCCGTCCGGCCGACGCGGTCGAGGCCGCCGAATGCTGGAAGTCGGCGCTGGAGCACCGGACCACCCCCTCGATCATGGCCCTGTCGCGCCAGAAGACCCCGACGGGCCGCACCTTCGCGCCGGAGAACCTGTCGGCGCGCGGCGCCTATGAGATCGCCCCAGCGACCGGGGAAGCTCAGGTGACCCTCTTCGCCAGCGGCACCGAGGTCGCCGTCGCCCTGTCGGCCCGCAGCGAACTGGAGGCCGCCGGCATCGGCGCGCGCGTCGTCTCCACCCCCTGCTGGGAGCTGTTCGAACAACAGCCCGCCGCCTATCGCGAGAAGATCATCGGCAAGGCGAAGGTCCGCGTCGCCGTCGAGGCGGCGGTCAAGTTCGGCTGGGAGCGGTTCATCGGCGAGGACGGCGTCTTCATCGGCATGACCGGATTTGGCGCCAGCGCCCCCTTCGAGCGGCTCTACAAGGAATTCGGCATCACCGCCGAGGCGGTAGTCGCGGCGGTCAAGGCGAAGCTTTCGCAATAGCGCCCTTCTCCCCTTGCGGGAGAAGGTGGCCGCGTAGCGGCCGGATGAGGGGTCGCGCGGGCTGTGGGGATTGGCGAGGGCTGATTGCCATGGCAGCTTGACCTCTCGTCAACCCCTCATCCGAGCCCCTACGGGGCCCACCTTCTCCCGCAAGGGGAGAAGGCAACCGGGACCAAGCCGATGCGCCCCCTGATCCTCACCCTGGCCGCCGCCCTCGCCGCCATCGCCCTTCCGGCCGCCGCCGCCGACGTCATCGGCCTGCAGGGCCAGCCGTCCCTGGGCAAGGATCTCGACGCCTTCCCGCGCATCTCCAGTCCGGCCGGCCCCAAGGTCGACAGGATCAACCAGGCCCTCAATCGCGCCGACGCCCGCCTGAAGAAGGCGGTCAAGGACTGCGGCAAGCCCGACGGCGAGATGGTCTTCTGGGAGCGGGGCGTGCGCGCGCCGATGACCGGCGAGCCCTTTCTCAGCCTGGTGGCGGCGGACTTCTACGGCTGCGGCGGGGCTCACCCCAACACCTGGCAGCTGGCTCTGACCTATGACCTGGGAACCGGTCGGCCGATCAGCTGGGCCAGCTACCTGCCGGCCGATCTGGTCACCCCCGAGGTGCTGCTGACCGGCGATGACGCCACCCAGGTCGGCGCCGTCCGGGCGCCGGCCCTGCTCGACTGGTATCGCGCCAGCATCCGCGCCGCCTCCGGTCACGACGCCGAATGGGCGCAGGGCTGCAACGATGTCCTCGATCAGGATCTCGCCCTGATCCTGTGGATCGACGCCGAGGCCGGCGGGGTGGCCATGCAGATCGCCGAGCTTCCCCATGTCGTCGCCGCCTGCAACGAGACGGCGGTGATGACCACCGATGAACTGCGCCGGCGCGGCGCCAAACCCGCCCTGACCGACGCAATCGACGCGGCGCACAAAGCAAAGGCCTGGCAATGAAACTCGGCACGCCCCTCGCGCCCAACGCCGTCAAGGTGATGCTGCTCGGCTGCGGCGAACTGGGCAAGGAAGTCGTCATTGAGCTTCAGCGCCTCGGCGTCGAGGTGATCGGCGTCGATCGCTACGCCAATGCGCCGGCCATGCAGGTCGCCCACCGCAGCCATGTGATCCACATGACCGATGCGGCGGCCCTGCGCGCCCTGGTCGAGGCCGAACGGCCGCATCTGATCGTCCCCGAGATCGAGGCCATCGCCACCGACGAGCTGGCCCGCATCGAGGCCGACGGCCTGGCCGTCGTCATTCCCACCGCCCGGGCCACCCAGCTGACCATGAACCGCGAGGGCATCCGCCGCCTGGCCGCCGAAGAGCTGGGCCTGCCCACCAGTTCCTACGCCTTCGCCGACTCCGGCGAGGCCCTGAGGGCGGGGGCGGAAAAGGTCGGCTATCCCTGCTTCGTCAAGCCGGTGATGAGTTCGTCCGGCAAGGGCCAGTCCTACGTCGAGAGCGCGGCCGACATCGACGCGGCCTGGGACTACGCCCTGGCGGCGGGCCGGGTCGAACAGGCGCTGGTCATCGTCGAGGGCCGGATCGACTTCGACTATGAGATCACCCTGCTCACCGTGCGCGCCCTCGGCGCCGATGGCCAAATCCACACCCACTTCTGCGCGCCGGTCGGCCATCGTCAGGTCAAGGGCGACTATGTCGAGAGCTGGCAGCCCCAGGCCATGACCCCCAAGGCCCTTGAGCGCGCCCGCGAGATGGCCGGCAAGATCACGGCGGCCCTGGGCGGGCGCGGCCTGTTCGGCGTCGAGCTGTTCGTCAAGGGCGATGAGGTCTGGTTCAGCGAGGTCAGCCCCCGCCCCCACGACACCGGCCTGGTCACCCTGGCCACCCAGACCTTCAGCGAGTTCGCCCTGCACGCCCGGGCCATCCTTGGCCTGCCGGTCGATGTCGCCCTGGAGCGCCCCGGCGCCAGCGCGGTGATCTATGGCGGGGTGGAGGCGCGCGGCGTCGGCTTCGAGGGCGTGGCCGAGGCCCTGTCCGTCCCCGGCGCCGACATCCGCCTGTTCGGCAAGCCCGAGGCCTTCGAGCGCCGCCGCATGGGCGTCGCCCTCGCCCGCGGCGCCGACACCGACCAGGCCCGCACCCGCGCGAAAGAGGCCGCCGCCAAGGTCCGGGTGACCCGCGACTAGGTCGCCACCCCCCCGCTTCCCCGGCGAAGGCCTCGGCCCAGAGTCTGCCGCGCCGCAAGACCTTGAGCCCTGAATTTGTTGCGTGAAACTGGGTCCCGGCCTTCGCCGGGAAGGCGGTTGAAGGTCTTCGCCCGCCCCGCAACAAGCCGCGCCCCGACCCGCGAATATTCACCACCCCCGACTTGACCATCCTCCCCACACCCCGTCTCCCCGGCGAAGGCCGGGGCCCAGAGTCTGCCGCGCTGCAAGACCTTGAGCCCCAAATAAGGCGCCCGAAA
>JAHBYC010000085.1 GCA_019636175.1 Caulobacter sp.
GCGAACCTCGAAGCGGCCCTCGCGGGCGAGGTTGCCGAACTTGGTCAGGTCTTCGTTGAAGTGCAGCCTGACCGTGCCGATCGGGCCGTGGCGCTGCTTGCCGATGATGACTTCGGCCTGGCCGGCGACGCGGTCCATCTTTTCCTGCCAGTCCATGTGCTTGGCCTGGTCGGCGGTGTCGGGCTCGGCGCGGCCCAGGTAGTAGCTTTCCCGGTAGACGAACATGACCATGTCGGCGTCCTGCTCGATCGAGCCGGACTCGCGCAGGTCCGACAGCTGCGGCCGCTTGTCCTCGCGGTTCTCGACCTGACGGGACAGCTGCGACAGGGCCATGACGGGGACGCTGAGTTCCTTGGCCAGGGCCTTGAGGCCCTGGGTGATCATGCTGACTTCCTGGACGCGGTTGTCGCTCTTGCCCTCGCCGCCGGTGACCAGCTGCAGGTAGTCGACGACGATCAGGTCGAGGCCGACGGAGCGTTTCAGACGGCGGGCGCGGGCGACCAGCTTGGCGATCGACAGGCCGCCGGTGGCGTCGATGTAGAGGGGCGCTTCCTGGATCTCGAGGGCGGCGTCGCGCACCCGGCCAAATTCGGAGGCGTCGATCTCGCCCTTGCGCAGCCGGTCGCCGGAGACGCCCGAGGCGTCGGCGAGCAGACGCAGGGCCAGCTGTTCGGCGCTCATTTCCAGCGAGAAAAAGGCCACCACGCCGCCGCTGACGGTCTTCTTGCTGCCGTCCGGCTGCGGCTCCCAGGCGTAGGACTTGGCGACGTTGAAGGCGATGTTGGTGGCCAGGGCGGTCTTGCCCATCGAGGGACGGCCGGCGAGGATCAGAAGGTCGGAGGGGTGCAGGCCGCCCATCTTCTGGTCGAGGTCGGCCAGGCCCGTGGAGATGCCGGCCAGGCCGCCGTCGCGGCTGTAGGCTTCGGCGGCCATCTCGACGGCGCCGCGCAGGGCGTCGGCGAAGCCGATGAAGCCGGTCGAGGCCGTGCCGCTTTCGGCGATGTTGTAGAGCTTCTGTTCGGCGACCTCGATCTGGTCGCGGGAGTCGCGGTCGGCGTCGGGGGCAGAGGCGTCGGCGGCGATCTCTCCGCCGATGCGGATCAGCTCGCGGCGGACCGCCAGTTCATAGACCACCCGCGCGTAGTCGGGCGCATTGGCCGCCGGCGGGGCGCGGTCGACCAGGTCGGCGAGATAGCGAAGGCCGCCCAGCTCCTGGAAGGCGGGGTCGTTGCGGAACTCGTCGGCGAGCAGGATCGGCTCGGCCAGCTGGCCCTTGCGGATGTGCAGTTCCATCGCCCCGAAGAGCCGCTGGTGGAACGGCTCGTAGAAGTGGCTGCCGGTGAGGCGGTCGCTGAGGCGTTCATAGGCGGCGTTGTCGTAGAGCAGACAGCCCAGCAGCGCCTGCTCGGCCTCGATGTTGGAGGGCAGGTGCTGGGGCGCGGGGTCGGAGGGAACCGGGCGCAGATCGAGGGCTGGAACGATGGCCATGAGTTACCGATACCTTAACGCGCCGGGTCTGTGGGCTCAGGAGGCCGTGATGAACGGGGACAACTCGGGCTCGCCTGTGGATGTCCGAGACCGTCCGGTTTCAAACCTTGCACGGACGAAAAACGGCGCGGAGATCGCTCTCCGCGCCGTCTGTCTTTTCGCCTTGCGGCGAGGGCGTCAGTCTTCGTCGCCGAAGCGATCCTGTTGACCGGCGCCGCCCTCGACGAGGTCGGCGGCCGCTTCGGCGTCGAGGCGGGCCTCTTCCTCGAAGCGGCTGGCGATGACGTCTTCACCGCGCGCCTGGCGCTCGGCTTCTTCCTGGCTGCGGGCGATATTGATGTTGACCGTGACGGTCACTTCAGCATGCAGCTTCACCTTCACCGGGTGGACGCCAAGCGTCTTGATCGGCTTGTCCAGGCTGACCATCGCGCGGTCGATCTTGCCGCCGCCGGCGTTGACCATGTCGGCGACGTCACGGCCGGAAACCGAACCGTAGAGCTGACCGCTTTCCCCAGCCTGACGGATCAGGACGTAGGTCGTGCCGTCCAGCTTTTCGCCGGCCTGGCCCGCGGCTTCGCGGGTCTTGGCGTTGCGGGCTTCGATGTCGGCGCGCTGGCCTTCGAAGACCTTGATGTTGGAGGCGGTGGCGCGCAGGGCCTTGGCGCGGGGCAGCAGGAAGTTACGGGCGAACCCGTCCTTGACCTGGACCACATCGCCGAGGGCTCCCCAGCCTTCGACTCGTTCGAGCAGGATAACTTTCATCGGTCTGTTCCCCTTACTTCACGACGTAGGGGAGCAGGGCGAGGAAGCGGGCGCGCTTGATGGCGCGGGCCAGCTCACGCTGCTTCTTGGCCGAGACGGCGGTGATCCGGCTGGGGACGATCTTGCCCCGCTCGGAGATGTAACGCTGCAGCAGCTTCACATCCTTGTAGTCGATCTTCGGGGCGTTGGCGCCGGAGAACGGGCACACCTTGCGGCGGCGGAAGAACGGACGGCGGGCGCCGCCGGAGGCCGCCGGCTGGGCGCCGGCTTCGGGGGTGGTGTTGGTGTCGGTCATGCGTCGTCTCCCGAAGTGCGCTCG
>JAHBYC010000086.1 GCA_019636175.1 Caulobacter sp.
ATAGGTGGCGGTCGACGTGGAACTGAATGTAACGGCCATTTCTACGCTTACTCCCCAATCGATCGACGCAACGGCAACACAACCTGATGGCGTCGAACCCGTTTGATTCTAGATTAATGCAGGAACCCCTAACAGGCTGTCGGACAGCCGACTCAACCGGCTCCTCCATCCTGGCTGCAATCGCATAGCATGGTTCGATACCAATCGGTAGCTAGCTTCCTGCTTGAAAAATTCCCGGCGCTGATCGGCGGTTGATCGAGACGGAAAACAGGTTAAGGATGCGCCCTCGGATACTCGCGTTCGGCGGGGGATCGCAAAACAGGGGAATTGACCATGGAAGTCTACATCGGAACCATTCAGCCGTTCGCATTCAATTTCGCGCCGCGCGGCTGGATGCTGTGCGCGGGTCAGCTCCTGCCGATTTCGCAGTATTCGGCGCTGTTTTCGCTGATCGGCACGACCTACGGCGGCAACGGCACCTCGACCTTCGGCCTGCCGGACCTGCGCGGCCGGGCGGTGGTCGGGCAGGGGCGCGGCCCCGGCCTGAGCGAGTATGTGATGGGGGAGATGACCGGCACGCAGACCGTGACTCTGCTGACCACCAACATGCCGCAGCACAATCACCTGATCAACGCGTCCTCCACCGCCGGGACCTCGCCGAACCCGGCCAACAACTACCTGGCGATGAGCAATGGTTCCGATCCGGGCAGCGGCAATCCGGTTGACGTCAATGTCTATGCGCCGGCGGCCAACACCACCATGAACCCGATGGCCGTGGGCCTTGCGGGCGGCAACCAGCCGTTCTCGATCCTGCAGCCGCTGTTGACGGTCAACTTCTGTATCGCCGTCGAGGGGATCTTCCCGAGCCGCAACTAGGCTCGTCCCACTCTGTCAGGGCCTTGCCCGGTCCGGGGGGACC
Source organism: Caulobacter sp. (assembly GCA_019636175.1). Lineage (GTDB taxonomy): Bacteria > Pseudomonadota > Alphaproteobacteria > Caulobacterales > Caulobacteraceae > Caulobacter. The sequence goes on from JAHBYC010000086.1 coordinate 920, forward strand.
GGCGAGGCGTTTCACGCGGCGTCCGCCGCGCCTATGAGGAAGATTTCAGATGGCCGTTCCCTATATCGCTCAGATCAACACCTTTGGCTTCAACTGGGCCCCCAAGGGCTGGGCCCTCTGCGCCGGTCAATTGCTTCCCATCAGCCAGAACACGGCCCTGTTCTCGCTGATCGGCACCTACTATGGCGGCGATGGCCGGGTCACCGTGGGCCTTCCCAACACCCAGAGCCGAACCATGATTTCCCAGGGCCAGGGGCCGGGCCTCAGCCGATATGAAATGGGTGAGGCGGTCGGAGCCGAGACGGTCACCCTGACCGCTTCGCAGCTGCCTCAGCACAATCACCTGCTGACCGCCAACGGCTCGAGCGGACCCGGGAACGCGCCTGGCAATGCCATTCTGGGCCTGGCGTCGGGCGCGGATCCGGGCAGCGGAAACCCCGTCAACGTGCAGGTCTACAGCCCGGCGGCCAATACGACCACCCAGGCGACGGGCCTTGCCGGCGGTTCGCAGCCGGTAAGCATCATTCAACCGGTGAATACCGCCAGCCCCTGTATCGCCCTGGTCGGCATCTATCCCAGCCGCAACTAGGGCAGGGCTGGTCGCGCGGGTTCCGTACGGTCAACCGGAACCCGTGCGCGCAGCCGGGCGACCGCGTCGGGGCCTCAGTTCATTACGGACTGATAGACGCGCCGCGGACCCGGCGGGGCGTTGATCGGCATGATGTAGAGCTCGACCGGCGTGGCCCCCGGGCCTCTGGTCAGCCGATAGAGCCCCTCGACAAGCAGCGCTTCCCAGGGAGTCGAGAAGACGAGGATGAAGGGCTGTCGTTCCATCCAGGCCTCGCCCCGGTCGGCCAGCACCTCGTCGAGGCGAAGGGGGATCGGCTGTGGGTTGGCGTCGACCAGATAGGACTCGCCGACATGAGGCGTAAAGTCGTCGATCGTCAGCAGCGGTCCAAGTTTGGGCAGGTCGAACAAGAACAGGGTCTCCCGGGAGATGAATGAGTCCATGGTGCATGCTCCGCGCGAAGCCGCAAGCGCCGATGCGGCGGGCGGGCGATGGCCGTGCTGAGGCCGGCGACGGCGGAGGATGCCGCCTTCCTGGCCGAGCTGTTCGCGGCCGGCGCGCGTGAACTTTACGGCGCCGCCGCCGCCGTGCTTGAGCCGATGATCGCCATGCAGCACCGGTCTCAGGTGCAGAGCTACGCCAGCGCCTTTCCCGACGCGCGCGACGAGATCATTCTGGACGGGGAGGGCCGGCCGGCCGGTCGGCTGCTGACCGACACCGACGCGACGGGCATCCTGGTCGTCGATATCGCCGTCGCGCCATCGGCCCGTCGTCAGGGACTGGCACGGGCCGCGATGGACCAGGTGCTGGCCCGGGCCCAGGCCGCGACCCTGCCGGTGACCGCCCAGATCATGGTCACCAACACCGCTTCACAGGCGCTGTTCGCGGGCCTGGGATTCGCCGCCACCCATGAGGCCGGCGCCCCACAGATCGCGGTGCGCTGGGCGCCCTGAGGCGCCCTACAGCAGCCAGTGC
>JAHBYC010000087.1 GCA_019636175.1 Caulobacter sp.
ATCGACGTTGATCCGGGCCCCGGCATCGTCAACCGCACCGGTTCGTCGCCGACCTACGGTGTCGGCGCGCCGCGCACCCTGCAGCTGACCTTCCGCACCGACTTCTAGTCGGAACGGATATCAAGACGTCAAAGGGCGGTCCTCACGGGCCGCCCTTTTTCGTTGCCCGCCCGTCGCCGGCGGCGGATCAGTTCCGGTCCCGGGGCTGGAAGTCCTCACCCAGAATGAGAACGCCGCGGCGGATACGCTTGCGGTCCAGCCGGGCGCGGCTGACCTCCAGGGTGCGGGCGTGGACAAAGTCGCGGGAGATCAGCGCCACCCTCGGGGCCATCTTCGCATCCGGATCTTCCGACAGCTTGACCTCGGCCGCCGTCACCAGCAGCACGCGCGCCCCGTCGGCCGGGGTCAGGGGCGCCGCCGCCTCGGCCTGGTTGCCGGCCTTGTTCTGGCGCAGCCAGATTTTCAGCGGCGGCGCGCCCGGCCGGGCGAAGAAGTCCCGGCCATAGTAGGCGAGACTGTTGAACAGAAAGCGGTCGTCGACCGCGATGGCGGTCAGGCCGCGATCGGCCATCTCGACCTCGGCCCGGCGGGTCGTCGCCTCCGCCGTCGCCCTCCAGCCCTTGACCCGCTTGAAGCTGTTGGCCGCGCCCATGACATCGGCGGTTTCCGGAACCGTCACCCAGATCAGGAACAGCACGGCGAAGACGGCCTGCAGACCCAGCCCCCCAGCGCCAGCCACGGTCACCGCCGTCGGCCAGCGCCGGCGCCAACGCATCAGCAGTCCCGCCGCCAGGACGGCGCCGGAGACATAGGCCGCCGCCGTCCAGTTGGCGTTGGCGCGGGTGAGGAAGGCCTGGACCGCGACAATGACGATCGGCGGCGCGGTCCAGCACAGCAGCAGGACCTCCTTGGGGCCCAGCCGGCGGCGCACCGCCAGCACGCCGGCCACGATCAGCACGCCGAAGGACAGACCAAAAACGCCGAACTGCTCGATCAGCAGGCGCGCCATTTCGACGACGTCGAACTTCAGACCCGTCTGCAGACTGGTGTTGGAGGCGGTATGGGCCACGGTCTCGAAACCGTGCAGCGCGTTCCATGCCAGGTTCGGGGCAATGACGATCAGGAAGACCCCGATCGCGGCGGCCGCGGTCTTCAGGGTCCAGACCTTTCGCGCCGACGGATCGAGACAGAGATGCAGGCCGATACCGATCACCGCATAGAGGGCGGCGTATTTCGACAGCATGGCCAGGCCGAGCGCCGCGCCCAGACCGGCGGCGGTGAACAGGGGGCGTTTGGCCTGCGGCAAATCGACATAGGCCAGCAGGGCGACGCTCAGGAAACACAGCACCAGGGTGTCGGTGGAGATCAGGCCGCTCGACAGCACGACCCCGGGCATCAGCTGGTAGATCAACAGGGCCAGAAGCCCGGTCCAGGCGTCATAGAATCGCCTGCCGACGGCGAAAAGCACCAGGCCGGTGACCGCATGGAACAGCGGAGAGGCCAGCCTTACAACGGCCTCGGAATTGCCGCCAATCGCCGTGGTCAGGTGGATGACCCAGGCGATCATCGGCGGCTTGGAAAAGTATCCCGCATCGAGCGTTCGTGACCACAGCCAATACTGCGCCTCGTCCGGATAAAGCTCGAGGGGGGTGGCGAACAGGGCGAAAAGCCTCAGTCCGGCAAAAAGCACCGTCGCCGCCAGAGCGAAACGCCACGGTTGATCCTGATTCACTCGAGCGGTCTCCGCGCTATGCTTTGCCGACAAAGGCCGCTCCGCAAAAAATTGTCAAACCGGGACGCGGCCACCCCCGCATCATCACAAACTATTCTTATAGATGATCATGAATTTGTGGGTGTCGCAACTTTGCGACAAGGCCCTGTAATTCGCTAACGGCATGTAAACGCCCCCTTGAGTCTGTATTCGCCCCCTCTAGAAGGGCGTTCACGACAGCAGACACTGTTGTCAGTCACCAAAGCTTCGCAATCGGGCGCTAATGGGGCGCTCCAATCCGCCAGAATGGGCGCCAAACTGGGGCGTTCGTCGGGATTTTAGGGGATAGCAAATGAGACCGAACAAGCTCGTCTTTGTGGCGACGACCGCCCTGGTGGGCAGCCTGCTGGCGTCCACCGGCGCTTTCGCGCAGTCGACCGGCACCAACGAAGTTGAAGAGCTGGTCGTCACCGGCGCCACTGGCCCCAAGACGGTCAACGGTGTGATCACCGCTGAAACCGCTCCGAAGTCCAAGTCGTCGATCGATCAGGAATACATCGCCAGCCAGGCCACCGGCCAGACGGTGATCGAAAGCCTGAACCTGACGCCGGGCCTGAACTTCACCAACAACGACCCCTACGGTTCGTCGGGCGGCAACCTGCGCCTGCGCGGCTTCGAC
>JAHBYC010000088.1 GCA_019636175.1 Caulobacter sp.
GACGGGTCTGGGGCTGGCGACGGTCTATGGCATCGTCAAGCAGTCGGACGGCTGGATCCATGTCGAGAGCCCGCCGGGACAGGGGGCGACCTTCCGCATCTTCCTGCCGGTGCATGTGCCGGTCGCCGGGGCGCCCTCGGCGCCGGAAGCGGCCAGGCCCGCCCGCCCGTCCGCCCGCGACCTGTCCGGCGTCGGCCGCATCCTGTTTGTCGAGGACGAGGATGCGGTGCGGGGCGTGGCGGCCCGGCTGCTGCGCGCCCGCGGCTATGAGGTGATCGAGGCGGCGGACGGCGAGGAAGCGCTGGAGCTGTGCATCGAACACGCCGGGGCCATCGATCTGTTGATCAGCGACGTGATCATGCCAGGCATGGACGGCCCGACCCTGTTGAAGAAGGCCCGAGGCTATCTGGGCGATGCGCCGGTGATGTTCATCAGCGGCTATGCCGAGGCCGAGTTCAGCGATCTGCTGGAGGGCGAGGAGGGGGTCTCCTTCCTGCCCAAGCCCATCGATATCAAGACCCTGGCCGAACGGGTCAAGCAGCAGATCGCGGCCTAGAACAGGGCGTGACCCGAGGGGGCGGACCGCGCTGGTCGCGGGCTTCCATTGCCGCGCGTCTGGTCCGGGAGCCTGGTCCCGACTGTCGGCGCGCCTCGGAACCGAAGGTCGATCGACCCTGGAAAAGGTTCTCGCATAAGGCGAGCGGGTTTGAACCCGCTCCCCCGCCTTGTCTGAATGACCCTCAACGGTCGGCGCGGGCGCGCGGGGGAGGGGACATGGACAGGCGACAGCAGAAGGCCGGGGCCCGGGCGCCCAACTGGGTCCTGGCGGTGCTGGCTCTCGGGCTGGTCGCGACCTCGATCTATGTGGTCATGGACTATCTGACCAACCAGGGCATCAACCACCAGGCCTTCGAGGCGGCCGGTTCCTTCTTCAGCTTCGCCTACGGCATCCCCGTCACCCTGATCGGCGCCCTGTTCGCCTTCTGGGCCGGACGGGCGGCGACGGAGATCCAGCACCGGCAGGGCGACCTGGAGATCCTCAAGTTCGTCGAGGAAAAGAGCGCCGTCGTCGTGGAGCTGCAGAGAGAGGTGACCCTGGCGCTGGGCTATATCGCCCATTGCGGCGAACAGGGTCGCAAGCCCGCCAAGCAGCTGTTGGCGATGCTGGAGACCGGCGAGGTGGGATCGGACGAGGACTTCGATCGGTTCGTCAGGATCCTCAACGGGCTGACGGCTCAGTCCGACGAGTCCGATCATGAGGCGCTTCTTGACCAGTACGCCGCCGACATCAACCGCTGGGCGGAGAGACGGGCCGGCAGCCCGGCCGCGGGCGGCGGCGAGGCGCGGTCTGTCGCCGACTGCGTGCGGCAGGTCCGACAGGACCTGAAGGCGGTCGGACGGGCCTGCCAGAACATCAAGGCGGCGATTGACGACATCCATGAGAGGTTCTCGGCCATGGTGTCGGACCTGCACACCGCCATGCTGTGCCGGGACCGGTTCGAGGCCCTGGGCGAGCGGGAGCCGGCGGGCTGGCTCAAGGCGACGCTTGGCGACCGGGTCCCGGCCGGCGCGCTTCCCGGAATGGCCCTTGAAGAGCTGACCTACGCCCTGAAATACCTGGCCAGGGAGACGGTGGCGCGGGAACTGGTCGGGGCGATCCAGAACCTGCCGGACGACGCCGACGGTCTCGATATCGCGGGCATGACCCTGTTGCGCCGCCATTTTCCGGCCGGCGGGGAGGGGGCCGGGGCGGACGGATCTGGCTCGGATGGGGGAAGGCAGATTGTCGTCAACATCGGCGGCGCCTGTCTGCTGGCCGCCTGGCACTACGCGCCCGACAAGGCCTCCATCCTGGACAGCTTCAGGAAGGTGTTCGACGAGGGGTTCCAGAAGCGGCGGGACGTGGCGTTGCGCTATGTCGATCTGCTGCTGCCGGACGAAGGCAAGGATCCGGCCGTTGACCGGATGGCGGCGACCTTCCGGCTCGATGAGGCGAGGCTGCGTCGGCTCGTTGTCGTCAGGTCCGAGGGCGGCGCGCCGCAGTTCTATGATCCTTCCAGGCACGACCCGCTGTGGGCGGACGGACCGGCGCGGGGCGCCCTGCAGGCGGTGCGGCGCATGTTCGAAGCCAGCCCCAGGCGACTGAACGCGGGCGGCATGGCGCCGCGCCGGGCGGCGTCGCTCCCGTCGAAGGCGCCTGGCGCCTCGGACCTCGCCGCCCCTTTGGCCCGACGGCGGCATGATCGCCCGGCCTGACGGTT
>JAHBYC010000089.1 GCA_019636175.1 Caulobacter sp.
CTTGCCGATGCCGGCGTGGACGATGCCCGCCTTCTCGACGCGGAACTCGATGGCGCCGCCCTTGGCGTCCTTCACGGCCTGACCGACGTTCGGGGTCACGGTGCCGACGCGCGGGTTCGGCATCAGGCCGCGCGGGCCCAGCACCTTACCCAGACGGCCGACGAGGGCCATCATGTCCGGCGTCGCGATGACGCGGTCGAAGTCCATGAAGCCGCCCTGGATACGCTCGACCAGGTCTTCGGCGCCGACGACTTCAGCGCCGGCGGCCGTGGCTTCATCGGCCTTGGCGTCGCGGGCGATGACGGCGACGCGGACGTCGCGGCCGGTGCCGGAGGGCAGCGAGACCACGCCGCGGACCTGCTGGTCGGCGTGACGCGGGTCGACGCCCAGGTTGACGGAAATCTCGACGCTCTCGTCGAACTTGGCGGTGGCGTTGGCCTTCACCAGTTTGACGGCTTCCTCGACGGAGTGGATGGCGTTGCGGTCGCCGGTAAAGGCCTTGGCGCGCTTGACTTGCTTGACCATGATTTTAGCCCTCCACCACGGTGAGACCCATGGCGCGGGCCGACCCGGCGATGATCAGCGTGGCTGCATCGAGGTCGTTGGCGTTCAGGTCCTTCATCTTCTTTTCGGCGATCTCGCGCAGCTGGGCGGTGGTGATCTTGCCGGCGGACTCGCGGCCCGGCAGCTTGGAGCCGGACTTCAGGCCCAGGGCTTCCTTGATGAAGAAGGTCGCCGGAGGGGTCTTGGTGACGAAGGTGAAGCTCTTGTCCTGGTAGACCGTGATGACGGTCGGAAGGGGGGTGCCCTTCTGGACGTTCTCGGTGCGGGCGTTGAACTCCTTGCAGAAGCCCATGATGTTGACGCCGCGCTGACCCAGCGCCGGACCGATCGGCGGCGAAGGGGTGGCGGAGCCCGCGGGCACCTGCAGCTTGATGTAGCCCAGAATCTTCTTGGCCATGGTTTCTCCGTTGCCGGCGAGGCCGGCGGTTGTGAGCCGTGGTGCGGGCTTGGCGTCCCTCCCACGGATTTGAATTCGCCCCAAAAGGCGAAAGCCGCGCCGGTGAGGGCGCGGGGTCGGGCTCCTTAGCAGGGGTCAGGCGAAACCGCAAACCCGTTCCGCCGTCGCGCCGGATTGGAACAGGCGGCGGTCAGCGTCCGCCGGCTCTGGCCACCCAGGCCTTGGTCGCCTTGCAGCTGTCCATGGCCCGGTCATAGGCCGGTCGGCTGGTCGCCCGGTCGAGGTAGGCCTGCTCGGCCGCGGTCAGCGTCGTCGCCCCCGTGCGCCCGGCCCATTGCAGGGCGTAGGCGACCGAGATGTCGGCGGCGGTAAAGGCCTCGCCACAGAGGTAGGGCCCCTTCTCCAGCCGCCGCGCCACCAGGCCCCGCCGGCTCTCGAAAATCCCCATCGCCTGGCGGGCGGTCCAGTCCGGCTGGGCGGGGTCATCGCCGAAGAGCTGGCCGAAGTGGCCGAAGAAGGCCGGCCCCATCAGCCCCGCCTCGCCCATCACAAGAAACTGCAGCCAGGTTCCGTAGGCCGGGTCGCCGGGGTCCAGCGCCATCGGCGTGGGCCCGTGCCGGCCCATCAGATACTGCATGATGGCGACGGACTCGACGACGATGGTCTCGCCGTCCTGCAGGGCGGGAATGAAGCCTCCGGGATTGATGGCCAGGAACTCGGGATCGTTTTCCACCCCGGCCAACAGGTCCACGTCGCGCACGCGATAGGCCAGGCCCATCTCTTCCAGCAGCCAGGCGACCCGAAAGCCCCTGCCCTCACCCCAGAGTGTGATCATGATCGTAGCGCCTCCCTGGTGCGGCGGGCATGAAAAAGGGCAGACCGACCCAAGCCGGTTCTGCCCTCATCCGACCCGCTTTGCGGGCCACCTTCTCCCGTCGGGCGGGAGAAGGGAAGATCAGCTGACCTTCTCGACCTGGCTGTATTCCAGCTCGACCGGCGTGGCGCGGCCGAAGATGGACACCGCCACATGCAGGCGGGCGCGGTCTTCGTCGACCTGTTCGACGGCGCCGTTGAAGCTGGCGAAGGGGCCGTCGGTGACGCGGACCTGCTCGCCGATCTCGAAGCTGATGGTCGGCTTGGGACGCTCGGCGCCCTCGGCGGCGACGCCGATGATGCGCTCGACTTCCTTTTCCGACACCGGCATCGGCTTGGAGCCGGACCCCAGGAAGCCGGTGACCTTC
>JAHBYC010000009.1 GCA_019636175.1 Caulobacter sp.
GGTGGTCTCTTCCGAGACGCCGGTGATGGCGTCGCGGATGGCGCTGTAGAAGCCGGGCTTTTCGGCGATGTACTTCTTCATCACCGCGAACAGGGCTTCCTCTTCCTCGTTCTGCGGGTTGGCCAGGACGCTGATGTCCTTCTCGGCCTTGGGGCCCAGCACGCAGAGCAGGGTGGCGTCGCCGCCGTCATCGAGGATCAGGTTCGGGTAGCCGCCGTCGTGCCACTCGAAGATCTTGTGGGCGTATTCCCAGTACTCGACCAGGGTCTCGCCCTTGAGGGCGAACACCGGGGTGCCGGTCGCGGCGATGGCGGCGGCGGCGTGGTCCTGGGTCGAGAAGATGTTGCAGCTGGCCCAGCGGACCTCGGCGCCCAGCGCCTGCAGGGTCTCGATCAGAACCGCCGTCTGGATGGTCATGTGCAGGCTGCCGGCGATGCGGGCGCCCTTCAGCGGCTGGTCCTTGCCGAACTCCTCGCGGACGGCCATCAGCCCCGGCATTTCGGTCTCGGCGATGTCGATTTCCTTGCGGCCGTAATCGGCCAGGGAAATATCGCGCACGATGTAGTCAGCCACGGGATGCTCCTTGCGGCGAAGAGGGATTGGCCGCGTCTATAGCCTCCGGGGGCCGTTGGGGCAACCTGGATATAAAGATATCCTTATATCTCTTCCGGGCGGATTCGCTGGCGTTGCCGCGCCGGGTCGCTAGGCTGCAAATTCAGACTTCGGGGGAGTGCTGTCGATGTTCGGGAAGATGAAGATTCTGGCCGCCTTCGCGGCGGTCGCCCTGCTGGCGGGATCCGCCGCCGCCCGGGTGGAGCCCATGGGTCCGGTGACCCTGATCTATGCGGGAACCCTGCTAGACCGTCCCGGCCAGGCGCCGCGCAAGGCCGCCACCCTGGTCATCCGCGGCGAGATCATCGAGGCGGTCAAGGACGGTTATGTCGATCCGGCCGCCTATCCCGGGGCCAAGGTGATCGACTTCAAGGACCGCTTCGTCATGCCCGGCATGATCGACAGCCACGTCCACCTCGACAGCGACCGCGCCGGCGTCGAGGGCCTGGTCGCCGGCATCACCGAGTCGATCCCGGCCCACGCCTATGAGGCCCAGGTCAACGCCCGCAAGACCCTGCTGGCCGGCTTCACCACCGTCCGCAACCTGGGCAGCGGCGACGGCGTGACCCTGGCCCTGCGCGACGCCATCGCCAGGGGCTGGGTCGACGGGCCCCGCATCATCGACGCCGGCAGCGCCATCTCCACCAGTTCGGGGCACATGGACGGCCGCCTTGGCCTCAACGACCAGTTCCGCGAGGCGATCGACATCGACAACGTCTGCGACGGTCCCGAAAGCTGCCGTCGGGCGGTGCGGATGCAGGTCAGCAAGGGCGCCGACGTGATCAAGATCGCCACCACCGGCGGGGTCAACAGCGTCATCGGCGCCGGCGTCGGCCAGCAGATGTTCGATGACGAGGCCAAGGCCCTGATCGACACCGCCCACCTCTACGGCAAGAAGGTCGCCGTCCACGCCCACGGCGCAGACGGCATCAAGCTGGCCCTGACCTACGGCGCCGACAGCATCGAGCACGGCACCCTGATGGACGAGGAGGCCATCAAGCTGTTCCTCAAGACCGGCGCCTACTACGTCCCCACCCTGTCGACGGTGAACGGCTACAAGGAGCGGCTGGCCAACAATCCGGACGCCTACACCCCGGCGGTGCGGGCCAAGATCGAATGGCGCATCGGCATCACCGGAAAGAGCCTCAAGGCCTGCTATCCGCGCGGCGTGAAGATCGCCTTCGGCACCGACGCGGGCGTGTCCAAGCACGGCCGCAACGCCGACGAGTTCGAGCTGATGGTGCAGTTCGGCATGACCCCGATGGCCGCCATCCAGGCCGCTACCGTCAACGCCGCCGATCTCCTCGGCCTGTCGGCCATCGTCGGCAGCCTGGAACCCGGCAAGCAGGCCGACCTGATCGCCGTCGCCGGCGACCCGCTGACCGACGTGACGGTGCTGAAAAGCGTCGGCTTCGTCATGAAGGGCGGCCGGATCTACAAGGGATAAGGCGCCCAACGTCCCGCTCATCCCGACGAAAGTCGGGACCCAAGGTCCACCGGCAGGTCGGGTTCAGTTCTGATCAGCGCCAGTCTGTCTTCTGGTTTGCCAGATGGATCCCGACTTGCGTCGGGATGAACGGAAGAAAGGAGCAGGGGCTGACGCAGAGCCAGGGTTCCCCTGCCCCACTCCTCACACTACAACGCCCTCGCCTGATCTCCCCCAAGAGGCCCCTCCCATGAACGCTCCCGTCCAGTTCACCGATCCCGCCCAGCCGCGCCACGACTGGGAAAAGTCCGAGATCGAGGCGCTGTTCGAGCTGCCCTTCATGGAGCTGGTGTTCCAGGCCGCCCAGGTTCATCGCCGCTGGTTCGACCCCAGCGAACTGCAACTCTCCCAGCTGCTCAGCGTCAAGACCGGCGGCTGCGCCGAAAACTGCGGCTACTGCAGCCAGTCGGCCAGCTTCAAGACCGGCCTGCAGGCCAGCAAGCTCATGGACGCCGACACCGTCATCGCCGCCGCCAAGGCCGCCCAGGCCGGCGGGGCGCAGCGCTTCTGCATGGGCGCCGCCTGGCGCGACCTGAAGGACCGCGACCTGCCGAAAGTCGCCGAGATGATCGGCGGGGTGAAGGCGCTGGGGCTCGAGACCTGCGCCACCCTTGGCATGCTCACCGCCGACCAGGCCGTGGCCCTCAAGGAGGCCGGCCTCGACTACTACAACCACAACCTCGACACCTCCCCTGAGTACTACGGCGAGGTCGTCACCACCCGCACCTACCAGGACCGCCTGGACACGCTTGCCCACGTCCGCGACGCGGGCATGAGCACCTGCTGCGGCGGCATCGTCGGCATGGGCGAGACCCGCGCCGACCGCGCCGGCCTGCTGCACCAGCTGGCCACCCTGCCGGCTCATCCCGACAGCCTGCCGGTCAACGCCCTGGTCCCCGTCGGCGGCACCCCGCTGGGCGACCGGATCAAGGCTGAAGGCGAGCTGGACGGCATCGAGTTCGTCCGCACCATCGCCGTCGCCCGCCTGGTCTGCCCCAAGTCCATGGTCCGCCTCTCGGCCGGCCGCGAGGGCATGAGCAAGGAGCTCCAGGCCCTCTGCTTCCTGGCCGGCGCCAACTCCATCTTCGTCGGCGGCAAACTCCTGACCACCCCCCTGCCGGGCATGGACGAGGACAGCCTGATGCTGGCGGATTTGGGGATGAGGCCGATGACGATGACGGCGCAGTAACAGTCCTTCTCCCGCCTGCCGGGAGAAGGTGGCCCCCGAAGGGGGTCGGATGAGGGCGGCGCCGGTGCTTGGCACCAGCCAATTCGGTGACAGTCACTTTGCCTGCCCCGAGGCTGTCCCGTCGCGGTTGAGAAGCTAATTCGGTGACAGTCACTTTTTTCCGCCGCGCGGTGGGCGGAAATACCCGCGGACCCGAAAAAAGTGACTGTCACCGAATTAGCCCCCACGGCGCCCAAAGCATGACAAAACCGTAATGCAACTGCGTCACCATTCCCCCTAGGTTGCGGCATCCGCGGGGACGTCCCCGCCTGCTCTTGCCCGGGGGACACCATGCATCTCGCCAAACGCCTAGTCGCGGCGACCGCCGTCTGCGCCATTCTCGCCGCGCCGATGATGGCGCCGGCCGCGGCCCTCGCCGCGCCGAAGGCCAAGCCGGCCGCCACGGCCGACCAGGCCCTGCCCAGCATCGACATCCCCTACACCAAATTCGTGCTGCCCAACGGCCTGACGGTGATCGTCCATGAGGACCACAAGGCCCCGATCGTCGCGGTCAACATCTGGTACCACGTCGGCGCCAAGAACGAGCCGCCCGGCAAGACCGGCTTCGCCCACCTGTTCGAACACCTGATGTTCAACGGCTCGGAGAACTTCAACACCGACTGGTTCAAGGCGCTGGAAAAGCTCGGCGCCACCGACATGAACGGCACCACCAACGAGGACCGCACCAACTACTTCGAGAATGTTCCCACCGCCGCCCTCGACCAGGTGCTGTGGCTGGAAAGCGACCGCATGGGCTGGCTGACCGGGGCCATCGACCAGGCCAAGCTCGATGAGCAGCGCGGCGTCGTGCAGAACGAGAAGCGTCAGGGCCAGAACCAGCCCTACTCCATCGCCTGGGACATCATCACCGAGAGCACCTACGACCGCGACCACCCCTATGGCCACACCGTCATCGGTTCGATGAAGGACCTCGACAACGCCAGCGTCGAGGACGTCAAGGAGTGGTTCAAGACCTACTACGGCCCCTCCAACGCCACCCTGGTGCTCGCCGGCGACATCACCGTCGAAGAGGCCAAGGCCAAGGCCATGAAATACTTCGGCGACATCCCCTCGGGCCCGCCCGTCGCCCGCCAGAAGGTCTGGGTCGCCAAGCGCACCGGCAGCCAGCGCGCCGAGGTGCAGGACCGGGTCGCCCAGGCCCGCTGGTATCGCGTGTGGAACGCGCCGGAAGCCGGCAGCGAGGACGCCGATCTCCTGAGCCTGCTCAGCGATGTGCTGGCCTCCGACAAGACCGCCCGCCTCTACAAGCGCCTGGTCTATGACGAGCAGATCGCCACCAACGTCACCGCCTTCCTCTCAGAGGGCGAGATCGGTTCGACCTTCCACATCCAGGTCACCGCCAAGCCCGGCGTCGGCCTCGACCAGATCGAGAAGATCGTCGAGGAGGAAATGGCCAAGCTCCTCGCCGAGGGCCCGACCCAGCAGGAACTGGACAAGATCAAGGTCGACCGCCTGGCCGGCTTCGTCCGCGGCGCCGAGCGCATCGGCGGCTTTGGCGGCAAGTCCGACATCCTGGCCGAGAGCCAAGTGTTCCGCGGCTCGCCCGACGCCTACCAGGTCACCCTGGCCCGCTGGAAGGCGGCCACCCCGGCCCAGGTCAAGGCCGCCGGCGTGCGCTGGCTGTCGGACGGCGACTTCACCCTCGACCTGACGCCCTTCGCGCCGAAGGAAACCACCCTGCCCGAGGGCAAGCGCGCCCCCGCCCCGCCGGTCGGCCAGATCGCCGCTCCGGCCTTCGACAAGTACGAGACCGCCACCCTGTCGAACGGCATGAAGGTGATGCTGGTGCGGCGCACCGCCGTGCCGGTGGTTCAGCTGAACATGATCTTCCCCGGCGGTTCGGCCGGCATGGCGCCCGAGGATCACACCATCGCCAGCCTGGCGATGAGCATGATGGACGAGGGCGCGGGCGATCGCGACGCCCTGACCATCAGCCGCCAGCAGTCTGAACTGGGCGCCAATCTGCGCACCAGCGGCGGCACCCTGTTCTCCACCGTCTCCCTGTCGGCCCTGAAGGCCAAGCTGGGTCCCTCGCTCGACCTGATGGCCGACGTGGTCCTGCGCCCGACCTTCCCGCAGGCTGAACTGGACCGGCAGAAGAAGCTGGCCATCGCCGGGCTGCAGCGCTCCAAGCAACAGCCGCAGAGCATCGCCTTCCGGGTGTTCGGCCAGAAGGTCTACGGACCGGACCATCCCTACGGGGCGATGGACACCGAGGAGTCGATCAGCAGCGTCACCCGCGATGACCTGATCGCCTTCCACAAGGCCCAGCTCAATCCCAACGGCGCCATGCTGGTCGCCGTCGGCGACATCACCATGCCCGAGCTGGTCGCGGCGATGGAGCCCCGCTTCGGCGGCTGGACCTCCCCGACCCAGGCGACCCGCGCCACCGTGCCGCCGCCCTCGCCGGCGCCCAAGGCCATCTATCTGGTCGACAAGCCCGGGGCCCAGCAGTCCACCATCCTGGCCGCCATGCCGGCGCCGGCCCGCGACGAGAAGGACGAGCGGGCGGTCGAGCTGATGAACAACGTCTTCGGCGGCGCCTTCGTCAGCCGTCTCAACATGAACCTGCGCGAGGACAAGCACTGGTCCTACGGCGCCAGCAGCTTCATGGTCGGCTCGCTGGGCCCGCGCGCCTTCGTCGCCTACGCCGGGGTCCAGACGGACAAGACCAGGGAGTCGATGGTCGAGTTCAAGAAGGAGCTGGACAACGCGGTCGGCGCCACGCCGATCACCGCCGAGGAGCTGGCCAAGGCCCAGACCGACATGATCCAGTCCCTGCCGGGCCAATGGGAAACCGGCGGCGCCGTCGCCGGCTCCCTGTCGACCCTCTACACCCTGGAGCGGCCCGCCGACTTCTGGGATGGCTACGCTTCAGGCCTTCGCGCCGTCGACGTGGCCTCGGTCAACGCCGCCGCGAAGAAGATCATCAAGCCCGGCGACGTCATCTGGGTCGTGGTCGGTGATCGCGCCAGGATCGAAAAGGACCTCAAGGCCCTCGGCTTCGGCCCGGTCATCGTCGTCGACGCCGACGGCAACCCGGTGAAGTAACCCCTCTCCCGTCATCCCGGACGCCCGAAGGGCGATCCGGGACCCAGGAGGGAAAGAGCGCGATGACAAAAATCCTTCTCCCGCCCGCCGGGAGAAGGTGGCCCGCAGGGCCGGATGAGGGCAGCGCCGGCTCATGACGGCTGGCGCAGCTCCCCCACGTCCATCACCCCCGTCATCCCGGACGCCCGCAGGGCGATCCGGGACCCAGGGGGGACGGCGCGCGATCGTCAAGGCCGAATTCGGTGACAGTCACTTTTTTCCACAGCGCGGAGATGGCGACATCTGCTGGGCTGAAAAAAGTGACTGTCACCGAATTAGCCACCGCCGGCCCGGCCCACCGTCACCCCCTACCGCGACCCGTCCACCAGCCGCGCCATCGCCTCCAGATAGGCCGCGAAGGCCTTTCGACCGGCGTCGGTCAGGCTGATCCGGGTCAGCGGCTTGCGGTCGACAAAGCTCTTGTCGATGGCCACATAGCCGGCGTCCTCCAGCTTGCGCAGATGGGCCGAAAGGTTGCCGTCGGTGGCCTGGAGTTTGGCCTTCAGGCCGTTGAAGTCCGCGGAAACGGCGCCCGAGAGGTAGGCCATGATGCCCAGCCGAAGCCGGCCGTGGATCACCTCGTCGATCCCGTCGATGTCAAAGTCGTCCATGACGCGACGCCCTCTCTAGATGGTGTCGGAGGGTTCCTGGCGAAGCAGGATAACGCCGGGCACAAAGGCCAGTAGCAGCAAGGCGGCGGCATAGGCCAGCATCTGGTGCGGGCTGGTGGCCATCACCCCCATCAGCACCGCCCCGGCGAAGGAGGCCAGGGCAACAACGCGGATCCATCCCTTTTGAGTCAGGTCGGCGGCGACCGACCAGGCCGCGCCATAGAGGGCCAGGATGACCACCGGGAAGGTGGCGAAGACCTGATAGGCCTTGGTCGCCCAGGCCACCGCGAACAGGCCCAGGAAGATGACGAAAATCGAGAAGCCCACCGCCGACCAGGCCGAGTTGACCGCCCGGTTGACGGTCGAGCTGGCGCCCGGCAGGCGGCTTGAACGGCGGACGATCACGGCGCAGACCACGCCGAAGATGCAGCCCGAGACCACCCAGTTGATCAGAAGCGCCCAGGACGAGACCTGGACGACGCCGGTCTGTATCAGCCAGTGCATGACAGAGGCCAGGCCGAAGATCAGCCCAGCCGCCGCCGTCACCCCGCCGCCCAGCAGCGGAACCTGGCTGCCCTCCTCGGCGAGGGCGCGCATGAAGGCGATGTCGTCGCGCACGGACTGCAGTTGGTCTTTGGTCATCGGGGTCGATCCGTGAAAAGCCGTTGGTGTGAGGGTGGACATAGCCACGGCACTTTGCATTGTAAAGTGCTTTTTCCACTTGCTGGCGGTTCGCGGCCAAGGGATGCTGGCGGGCATGGACAGCCAGGACGCCCTCGCCCTCCGGTTCGACTTCACGGCCCCGATCATTTCCTGGCGCGGCCCCTCGCCCTTCTTCTTCGCCGCGATCCCCGACGATCTTTGCCCGGCCCTGCGCCTGGCGGCCAAGGCCGTCTCCTACGGCTGGGGCGTCATCCCGGTCGCGGCCCGGGTCGGCGGCGTCGACTTCACCACCTCCCTGTTTCCCAGGGACGGCGGCTATCTCCTGCCGCTCAAGGACGCGGTCCGCCGACGGGCCGGCGTCACGGCGGGTGACGGGATCGCCGTCGAAATGCGCCTTCGCCCGCCGACACGATAGGACTTGGGTGACGCGCCGTCCGCCTGTCTAGGATCACCCCAAGGCGTCGGAACCGCCCGCTGGAGGACCCCATGACGACTACCCCGATCCTGCACCACTACGACACCTCGCCCTTCTCGGAGAAGGTGCGCCTCCTGTTCGGCCTCAAGGGTCTGGCCTGGTCCTCGGTCGAGATCCCGGTGATCATGCCCAAGCCCGACTATACGCCCCTGACCGGCGGCTACCGGCGCACCCCCTCGCTGCAGATCGGCGCCGATGTCTATTGCGACACCCAGGTGATCCTGGCCGAGCTGGAGGCGCGCTACCCGGATCCGCCCGCCCTGCGCGGCGGCCTCGACTGGGCGATCAACCTCTGGGCCGACCGCCTGTTCTTCCAGACCACGGTGCCGGTGATCTTCGGCGCGCTGGGCGACAATGTCCCGGCCGACTTCATCAAGGACCGCGAGGCCCTCTCCGGCCGCCCCTTCGATACCGCCGCCATGAAGTCGGTCGCCCCGGCCCTGACCAGCCAGTGGCGCGCCCAGGCCGCCTGGATCGAGGACCAGCTGGCTTTCTCTCCCTGGCTGTCGGGCGCCGCCCCGGGCCTCGCCGACATCTCAGCCTACATGAACGTCTGGTTCCTCGGCCGCAGCCTGCCGCACCTGGTCGAGCGCTTCACCCAGGGCATGACCCGCCTGCACGACTGGCAGGCCCGCGTCGCCGCCCTCGGCCACGGAACCCGCACGGAGCTCTCCGGCCCCGATGCCCTTGAGATCGCCAGGGCCGCCGATCCGGCCCCCGGCCCGGCCCACGACGCCGCCAACCCGCAAGACCTGACACTTGGCCAGGCCGTCATGGTCATGGCCGACGACTACGGCCGCGACCCCATCCGCGGAACCCTGGTCGCCGCCGCCCTCGACCGCACCGTCATCGCCCGCGAGGATTCGGCCGTGGGGACGGTGCATGTCCACTTTCCGAAGACGGGGTATCTGGTGTTTCCGAGCTAGGCCGGGGACAGGGTCGAAGTCCAGTAGCGACCCGTAGCAGACGTTAGGAACCTGGCGTAACTTCCGTCGATGGAAAACGAAATTCCCGATCGCGGCGGCTGGGTCACCGGGGAACTGGCCACTTACCCGCCCGTTCCCCCGTTTCCATCCTTCACACGGTTTGAACAGGGCGTGCTCGAAACCATGGCCGACGCGGCCGGAGAGAATGGTGACATCTTCCGCCAGCAACTCCGGGCCGCCCGGGTTGTCGACCGCATCAATACGGTTGTCGGCTTCTACACTCGTATCGTCATCGAACGCGGAGCCGCGCCGCTATTGGCCACGATCAACCCGCGCCTTTCGGGCTGCCAGACCGAATTGGCGGAAGCCAACTACGGTCTCGTTTTCATCCTAAGCTACGAAGATGGATACCTGAGCCAAATCGAAGGGTGTCTGAACTCTTCGGGGAACTACGACTCCGGCGATGACACGTTGGGCGGGAGCGACCTATCCTGGCTCACACTAAGAGCTGTTGAATTTGACGACGGAATGCGGATGGAACTGCCGACCTAGCTACGTCCGCCAGCCACCCAAAACGGGCATTGCCTCAGTGGCCGTCCGCAGGCGTGATTTTGGGACGAGACGATGAGGCTTCATCCTACTCCCCAACCGTCCAGTCATCCGGCGCGCCCAGCACCTCAGCGTGATCCTCAACTTCTACGTTCCCGTAGCTTGCCCAGGGTGCGCTTGCCGTGAGCACCCCAAGGTCCTCATCGGGCGCCCCAAAGCCATGCAACCGCTCCATGACTTCGCCGGGGCGCATATCAGTCGCGACGAGGTATGACGTCGAGGTCAGCGCGCCCCACGCGCCGAGCGCTTTCACGCCACTGATCAAGGCTGGCAAACGCGACGAACTGACGTTGAATGTGATGATGAGCGCCATGACCGTTCCTCTCGGCGAAGGACGAACAGGTTAGCAATGCCTCGTCCGCACTCCACCCTTCGCCGCATTCGAGCACGTCTGCCTTTCGAGGCCCGACATCCCGGTCCCCGCGCCAGCCGGCTCGCCCGGCCGAGCATGTCTAGACATATTGGTCGCCGCCCGGCCGGTCCCGACACCGCGCTCGTCGGGCCGTAGGTCGGTCCGGTCAGATCCGGACCTACATTTGACGGCAGCCGACCTACGCGGCGCCTACGCCAGAACCCACATCAGCTGCCGCCTCACCTACATGAAAGGCACGCAAAATCAGCGCCTTGGGAGAATTCCGGCGTCATTCGCCAAGCGGCCGGGTTATAATGCAGGTCGCTTCGCTAACCCCTACAGCTTGAATTCCCCCGCCAGCACCTTGGCGTAGGAGGCCTTGGTCAGTTTGACGTAGGTCTTGCGGACCGGGTTCTTGAAATAGATCGGGTCCCTGGTCTTGCCGGGATCGAAACCGTCCTCGACCAGATCGACCTTGCGATACTTGAAGGTGCCGGTGGTCTCGATCTGCCTCTGCAGGCGAATGAAGATCGGCTGGGCGTAGGCCGGCATGTCGGCCTCGACCTTCTCATGGAGGGTCTTGATATCGAAGTCGTCGTCGACCGTCAGGGCCGCCATCCCGGCGCGGCCGTCCTGGCCCGGCACCGCGACGCCGTAGACATTGGCTTCCAGCACGCCCGGCAGCTGGGCCAGCCGCTCGGCCACCTCGCTGGTGGCGACGTTCTCGCCCTTCCAGCGGAAGGTGTCGCCGATGCGGTCGACGAAATAGATGTAGCCGTCCTCGTCCCGCCGCATCAGGTCGCCGGTGCGGAACCAGGCGTCGCCCGGTTCGAAGACGTCATGCAGGATCTTCTTCTCGGTCGCGACCTTGTCGGCATAGCCGGTGAAGTTGGTGCGGGCGTCACTGGTGTCGATCTTGCCGATGCATTCGCCGACCTGACCCACACCGCATTCGATGCACAGGCCGTTGGGACCGCGGATCGGCTGCTCGGTCTCCAGATCGAACTGCACGATCCGGGCGTTGACCCGCTTGCGCAGATATTTCGGAATCCGCCCGATGGCCCCGACCTTGCCGTCGAAGTTGAACATCGAGACGTTGCCTTCGGTGGCGCCGTAGAACTCCAGCACCTCGGGAATCTGGAAACGCGCCTGCAGCTCGCTCCAGACATCGCCCCTCAGGCCGTTGCCGAAGGCCATGCGCAGCTTGTGGGACCGCTCCTGCGGATCCTCCGGCGCATTGACCAGATAGCGGCAGAGCTCGCCGATATAGACGAACATGGTGCAGTTCTCGGCCGCGACGTCCGACCAGAAATGCGTCGTCGAGAACTTGCGGCGCAGCACGATGGACCCGCCGGTCAGCAGGCCGGCGCCCATGGCGCACAGACCGCCGGTGGCGTGATACAGCGGCAGGACCTGGTAGATGCGGTCGGTCTTGAGGGCCCCGGTCGCGCCGGCGAAGCCGCGCATATAGAGCTGGGCCCGCATGTGGTTGATGCGGGCGGCCTTGGGCAGGCCGGTGGTGCCGCTGGTGTAGATGTAGAGGGCGGTGTCCTTGGCGCGGATATCGCCGCGCGCGGTCAGCCGGTCGGGACGCAGCTGGCTGCAGCTCTTCAGCGCCGTCGTCAGGTCGCGGCGATCGCCGCTGACCGGGCCAAGCGTCCACTGGTTCATGTGCCGGGTGAACTGCCCGCGCGCCGCCTCGAAGGCGGGGCTGGTCTCGGCGTCGACGATGCAATGCAGCGAGCCGGAGATGTTCAGGCAATGGGCCAGGGCGGCGCCAGTCAGGTTGTTGTTGATCAGGGCCGTGGCGATGCCGACCTTGGTCAGGCCGTACCAGATCGGCAGGTATTCCATGCGGTTGGGCAGGAACAGGGCGACGGTCTCGCCCCGGGTGATCCCCTGCCCCTTGGCCCAGTGGGCGTAGCGGTTGGCGATCTGGTCCATCTCCCGGTAGGTGATGGTCCGCCCCTCGAAGGTGATGGCCGGGCGATCGCCATGCTCGTCCACCGCCTTTTCGAGATCATCGCAGATCAGGTTGGCGGAGTCGGGCGCGATGGGCTTGACCCATTTCAGCGTGCGGCGAAGTCCCTGGATGAACTTCCACTCTCGCGCCAACCGCGCCTGCAGCTTCATGGACCGGCCCCTCCGCTTCGCTACCCGAGCAATGCCCGCCCGGTTCGGCGCGGGTCAAGACGAGCTTGGCCCAAAGGCCTTGAGGGGGCGTGAACGTGGCGCCAAGTCCTCACCTGACAGGCGAGTTTTGGGCGCTTCCGGGGGAAATTCGTGGCGAAAGCGGGGCAAGAAACCGGCTCAATAAAGATTGCCGATACTTGGCCGACCGGCGGGCAGATTAAATCACGCTTCAGCGTTCACGCCTCTCTTCCTTGAATTTCATGGAGATTTTCACCGGTTCCGGCGATTTATACGCCCGTTCGGACAAAATATGCCGGAACCCTTCTCGAATGCTGCCGTTTGGCTCTGGCTCGATAAGCAAAGAGGAGGCTGTTATGGCCATCTACCGTGAAACTGCCCGCGAACTGTTTGGCGGACCGGCTCCCCTGGCCGATCGCCCGGTTTCGGCCCGCACCCGCACCGCCCCGGCCGCCAAAGCGCCGGTGAACCGTCCTGTGACCCCCAAGGCCGAGACCGCGCGTCCCGCCGCCGCGGCCAGCGAGCCGGCCTTCGCGCCCCGCGCCGCCAGCGAGACCGGCGTGCGCAAGTCCGGCGGCATGACCAAACCCCTGCTGTTTGCCGCCGCCGCCGGCGTGATCGCCCTGGGCGCCGGCGCCGTCCTGCTGATGAACGGCTCCAACAGCTCGCCGGCCTCCGGCGACAGCCTGATGACCACCACCACGGCGACCGCCCCGGCGGTTCCCGCCCCGACGGAGGCGACCCCCGCGCCGGTCGAAACCACCGCCAGCGAACCGGCTCCGGCGATCCAGGAAGCGGCCCCGGCTCCGACGGCGGCCAAACCCGCTCCGGCCAAGCCGGCCCCGGTCAGTCGCGCGGCTCGAACCGCCACGCCGACCGTCGCGCCCCCCGTGACGCCGGAAGCGGCGCTCCCCGACGCGCCGGTGCCCTACACCTCGACCACGCCGTCGACGGACGCGCCGCCCGCGCCGTCTCTGGGCGCGCTGCAGGAGGTGATCGTGGCGCCGTCCAATACGACCCCGGCTCCGGTTCCCCCGCCGCCGATCGTCGCGCCGGAACCGACCCCGACGCCGACCATCACCCCGGCGCCCACGCCGACCACGACGCCGCAATAGTCAGGTCGTCGGCAATCTGATCCCTCGCCGAAACGACTGGGGCGGCTCCTGATGGAGCCGCCCCTTTTTCGCCTTCGACAATCGCCGGGCCGCTCAGCCGATGGCGCCGAAACACCAGGCCAGGATCGACTTCTGGGCATGGATGCGGTTTTCCGCCTCGTCCCAGACCACCGAACGGGGACCATCCATCACCGCATCGGTCACTTCCTCGCCGCGGTGCGCGGGCAGGCAGTGCATGAAGATGGCGTCCTTGTCGGCGCGGTCCATCAGGGCCTCGTCGACCTGATAGGGCTCCAGCGCATCGAGACGCGCCTCGCCGTCGGTGTCGCCCATCGAGACCCAGGTGTCGGCGATGACGCAGTGGGCGCCGCGCACCGCCTCGGCCGGATCCTCGGTCATCTCCACCCTGCCCTGCTGCTCGGCGGCGCGGGCCAGGTCCATCAGGTCGGGGTGATAGGCCGTCGGGCAGGCGATGTTGAGCTTGAACCCGAACTTCGACGCCGCCTGGATGAAGGTGGCGCAGACATTGTTGCCGTCGCCGACCCAGGCCAGGGTCTTGCCCGCCACCGGCCCAAGCCGTTCCTCGAAGGTTAGCAGATCGGC
This sequence comes from Caulobacter sp., assembly GCA_019636175.1. Lineage (GTDB taxonomy): Bacteria > Pseudomonadota > Alphaproteobacteria > Caulobacterales > Caulobacteraceae > Caulobacter. The sequence goes on from JAHBYC010000009.1 coordinate 13,943, forward strand.
GAGGATCTGGCAGGGGTGGCTCTTGTCCGTCAGGCCGTTGATCACCGGCACCGAGCTGTTCTGGGCGAACCGCTGGACGTCCTCGTGGCGATTGGCGCGGATCATCACCGCGTCGACCATCCGCGACAGCACCTTGGCGGTATCGTCGATCGGCTCGCCCCGACCCAGCTGCATGTCGGCGGCGTTGGAGATCAGCGTCGCCCCGCCCAGCTGGACCATGGCCGCGTCGAAGGAGAACCGCGTCCGGGTCGAATGCTTTTCGAAGATCATCGCCAGGCGTCGCCCCTTGGCCGGGGCGTCATGGTCGACCATGCCGGTGGTCCATCCGCGCCGCGAGGCCTTGCGGGTATGGGCGTCGTCCAGAATGGTCCGCAGCGCCGAGGAGTCCAGCTTCCAGAGATCGATGAAGTGTCTGGGCTGGCTCATGCGGCGGCCTTGGCCCGCGCGACTTCGCAGGTCTTCTCGAGCAGGTCGATCGCCTTGCGGGCCTCGTCCTGGGTGATCAGAAGGGAGGGCAGCATCCGCACCAGATTGTCGCCGCCGCCGGCGACCAGCAGGCCCTGGTCACGGGCCAGGCCCATGAACTCGCGGTTGTTCGGAACCAGCTTGAGACCGATCAGCAGGCCCTTGCCGCGGATCTCGGTGATCACGTCCGGGAAGCGGTCCTTCAGGCCCGACAGCTGCTGGACGAAGTAGCCGGCGACGTCGCGGACATGCTGCAGGGTCTCGGGCTTGGCGATCTCGTTGAACGCCGCCAGCCCGACCGCCATCGCCAGCGGATTGCCGCCGAAGGTGGAGCCGTGGACGCCGACGGTCATGCCCTTGGCCGCCTCGGCCGAAGCCAGGCAGGCGCCGACCGGGAAGCCGCCGCCCAGCGCCTTTGCCACGCACATGATGTCCGGCGCGGCGTCCTCGGCCCACTCATGGGCGAACAGCTTGCCGGTCCGGCCCATGCCGCACTGGACCTCGTCGAAGATCACCAGCACGCCATGCTCGCGGGTCAGCTGGCGCAGGCCGGTCAGGCAGTGTTCGGGCATCGGCCGCGCGCCGCCCTCGCCCTGCACCGGCTCGACGATGATCGCCGCCGTGGTCGGATTGGCGATCGCCGCCTTGAGGGCGTCGTGGTCGCCCCATTTCAACTGCTCGTAGTTGGGCAGGCGCGGGCCGAAGCCCTCGACGTAGCCCGGATTGCCGGCCGCGTTGATGGCGGCGTAGGAGCGGCCGTGGAAGCTGCCGTCGAAGCCGTAGATGACCACGCGCTCGGGGTTGCCGTTGGCGGTGTGGTACTTGCGCGCCGTCTTCAGGGCGCACTCGATGGCCTCGGTGCCGCTGTTGGTGAAGAACACCGCGTCGGCGAAGGTCATCTCGCACAGCCGGCCGGCCAGCTCTTCCTGACCCGGAATGCGGAAGATGTTGGAGACGTGCCAGAGCTTATCGGCCTGGGCCTTGAGGGCCTCGACCAGGATCGGATTGCAGTGACCGAGGCCATTGGTGGCGATGCCCGCCACGCAGTCGAGATACTCGCGGCCGTCCTCATCCCAAAGTCGCACGCCCTCGCCTCGCGCGACGGCCAGCGGGGCGCGGTTGTAGACGCCCATGATGTGGTCGTTGACGGGCTTGGCGGACGGTTGAGTGGACAAGGCTGCCTCCCAAAAGGTGAAGGCCCCGCGCCGTGTGGCGCGGGGACCGTAGAAGGCTTGGCGTTGTCGCGGCGGAACGCCGCGATGTCAATGAGTCAGGGCCGGTTCGGCAAAGGCCGCGGCCACGGACTCCGGGGTGTAGAAGGACAGGTAGCGCCGGGTTCCTTCAGGCGGCAGCACCTCGATCATGATCCGGTTGTCGACCCACAGTTCGACAAGGTCAAAGAAAGGCCCACGCTGGGCATGGATGGCTCGCCAGCCTTGGGACTGGCCGAGGGCGATGATCTCCTCGATCGACAGGGCGCTGGTCAGGGCGACATGGAAGCCGCTGGCCGCCTGCGGCGCGCCGTCTTGGCGGATCTGGCTTTCCCAGGGCTCGTCGCCGGGGTGGCGGGACACGAAATCGGGGTCAAACGCCCCGACGCCGGGATGGTGGGCGCTGGTCTCGGGAATGACCTCGACCCCGGTTCCGGAACCGTCGCGCGCGACGACGATCCAGCCGCCGTCGACAATGGGGAAGGGCATGGCGACGCCGTCGATGATCCGAGCGAAGACGTCGGCGACGGCGCGCGGGTTCGCGGCCGGCATGGCGAAGTGGGCGATCATAGGAAGAGAAGTCCTCATTTTTGCTTTTGGCGACGGCGCCGCACGCGGGCCGTCGCAGGTTGGTTCACACAAAAACAGTTGGTCGAAATCAGCCCTGGGTCGTTGCCCGGAGCCGACAAGCGCCTGACTAGCATTCGCCGCCAGGGACTCCAGTTAATTCGGAGTCACGTTCGACTAACGCCGATTGGCGTCGGCGGCGCGGACCAGTTCAACCGCCAGCCGCCCCGCCCTGTCGACCGTGTCCGGATCGACGGCCGCCATGGTGTCATCGGGCGTATGGATCAGGCCCAGAATCCTGGGGTGAAAATCGTCCGGCAGGCCGGAGGTCTGGCCGGCGTTGAACATCAGCCAAAGCTGGTGCGCCTCCCGCGCCGGCAGGTAGCTGAACGAGGTCTCGGGGACGCCGATCTTGCGGAAGGCCAGGTTGTCGCTGGGCGGATAGGCGCCGAAGGCCAGACAGTCCTCGCTCGCCGCCAGGCAAGCCCGGCGAATGGCCTTCGCCAGGGCGGGATCGGTGGGATCGGCGAAGAAGGGCGTGTCGCCATAGCCGTTGACGTCGAAATTGATCACCGCCGCCACCCGGCCGGCGTCCGGTCCGGCGGCATAGGCCTTGGCCCCCAGGAGCCCCAGCTCCTCCTGGTCGAACAGGATGATCCGCAGCCGGTGATGCAGCTTCGCGCCCTTCAACACCCGGGCGGCCTGAATGACCGCGACCACCGAGGCGGCGTTGTCGACCACCGCGTCGGCCAGGGCGCCGTCCTTCATCACCTTGGCGTCCCAATGGGCGGTCAGCAGGATGTCGCGCTCGCCCTTGCCGATGGTGATCACGACATTGCGGCCCTGGCGCGATTTGCCGGCCTCCGAGCCCGGGAAGGTCTGGATCTCATAGGCCAGCCCCTCCCGCTTGAGCAGGGCTTCCAGCGCCGCCAGACGACCGTCCTGCGTCGGCTGGACGAAGCTGGCGACGTCTTCCCGCGTCCCGGCCATGGCCGGCGCGGCGAGCAGGCAGGCGGCCAGCAGGCCGGTCAGCAGGGCGCGCATGCCGGTCCTGTCAGGTCTTGAGACGCCAGCCGGCGCGGAACAGCAGCCAGCTGGTGACCGCCAGGCCGACGACCAGAACGGCGGTCATGATCACGCCCGCCGTCAGGTTGCCGTCCGCATGGCCGATGAAGCCGTAGCGGAAGCCGTCGATCAGATAGAAGAAGGGGTTGAAATGGCTGGCCGAACGGAACGGCTCGGGCAGGCGGTCCACCAGATAGAAGGTCCCCGACAGGAAGGTCATCGGCATGATCAGGAAGTTGGTGATCGTCGCCAGATGGTCGAACTTTTCGGCCCACAGACCGGTCAGGATGCCGACAAACCCGAGGATCAGCGAGGCGCCGACCCCGAAATAGACAATGGCCCAGGGCTGGGCGAAGCTGAGGTGCGACTTGGGCAGGACGGCCACGACGATGGCCGTCACTGTTCCCACCAGGATGCCGCGGGTCGCCGCCCCCAGTGAAAAGGCCATCACCTGCTCCAGCGGCGACAGCGGCGGGGTCATGAAGTCGGAGGTCAGTCCCATCATCTTGGCCTGCAGCAGGCTGGACGACGAGTTGGCGAAGGCGTTGCTGAGGATGGCCATCATGATCAGGCCCGGGGCCACGAAGGTGGCGAAGGGCACGCCGCTGATCGGCGGCGCGGCGCCGCGCACGGCGACGACGAAGACCATCATGTAGAGCAGGCTGGTCACCACCGGGGCCATGACCGTCTGCATCCCCACCTTCAGGAAGCGCCGCACCTCCTTCTGATAGAGGGTGGAAAATCCGGTCCAGTTGAACCCGGCGTAGTCGCGGGGCTGGGGCGGCGTCGGAGCGGTGGCCATGTCCTTCATGGCTCTTAATTGCGCGCCCGGAACCAAGATCGCAAGGCGCCGCGCGAAACGACGGACAGCCCGTTCAGCGAACGCCGATTCAACATCTTGTTTCTGTGGACGGATTGAACGGCGCCTATTGTGTCCGTTAACAAAAACTTTACGATATCTGGTAGTGGGGCGGTCGAAATGGCCCGTCCGACACCAGATATAGGGTCGGCGACTGTGGGGCCGCCGATCCGCCCTCAAGCAACAAGAGGTTGGACATGGGTTGGACCGACGAACGCGTAGACGTCTTGAAGAAGCTCTGGCTTGACGGCCTCAGCGCCAGTCAGATCGCCAAGCAGCTCGGCGGCGTCACCCGCAACGCCGTGATCGGCAAGGTGCACCGTCTTGGCCTGTCCGGCCGCGCCGCGCCGTCGCAACCGGCCCGCCAGACCTTCAAGGCGCCGCGCCCCGCCCGTCCGGTCAGCACCGCCACGCCCTCGGCGCCCCGCCGCATGGCCGAGGCCGCCCCGCCGACCGCCGCCGCCTCCGCGCCGACCCCGCCCTCCCCGCCGCCGATGCGGGTCGAGGAGCCGGGCTCGGCCACCGTCCTGACCCTGGGCGCGCACATGTGCAAATGGCCGATCGGCGATCCCTCGACCGACAGCTTCACCTTCTGCGGTCGGCGCGCCAGCGAGAGCCCCTACTGCCAGGAACATGCCCGGGTGGCCTACCAGCCGGCCCAGAACGGCAAGAAGAAGGCCGGCCCCAACGACCTGGCCCGCTCCCTGCGCCGCTACATCTAGTCACGGCCTAACAGGCCTTTCAGACGGCTCCTCCCGCAAGGGAGGGGCCGTTCTGCTGTCAGCGGGTCGCCGAGAAGACGCCCTTGCGCCCTGCGGCGTCGACGGCGCCGCTCATCGCCTCGCCCTTCACCAGACCGCTGTAGGTGACGTTGAACGGGCTGCCCATGAAGCTGGACCTGTAGCTCCAGACGACCCTGTCGCCCTTGACGGTTCCGGACGTCAGCGCGTGGGCCTTGTTGGTCCCGCCATCGTAGCAGGTCCCGGCAAGGGACTCTCCCGTGCGGGAGAAGTTGCAGGTCAGGGTGAAGGCGAAGCTCTGCACCTTCCCCTTCATCTTCCAGGTCCCGGCCACCGGGTCGGACTGGGCCAGCGCCGCCCCGGGCAGACTGGCCAGGCCCAGCAGGGCGGCGACGGCGGCGATCTTCAGTGTCCTGGTCATCAATACCTCCTGCGCCCCTTCCCTTCGAAATAGGTCGGCAGCTCGCATCGGCCAGGCTTTCCAGCGACTCGGCGAGACGGCTATGCTCCCCGCGTGACCGATCATGATCCCGACAGCTTGACCGCCTCGACCGGCGAGGCCCCGTCCAACGCGGCCGCCTACAGCGTCTCGGAACTGGCCTTCGCGCTGAAACGCACCCTGGAGGACGCCTACGGTTTCGTCCGCCTGCGCGGTGAACTCTCCAAGGTCACCCACCATTCCAGCGGCCACGTCTATCTGACCCTGAAGGACGAGAAGGCCTCGCTCGACGGGGTGGTCTGGAAGGGATCTGTGCGCCGGCTGTCGATCCGGCCCGAGCAGGGAATGGAGGTGGTCGTCACCGGCCGTATCACCACCTTCCCGGCCGGGTCCCGCTATCAGATCGTCATCGAGACCATGGAGGCCGCCGGCATCGGCGCCCTGCTGGCGCAGCTCGAACGCCTGAAGGCCAGGCTGGCCGACGAGGGGCTGTTCGACCAGAGCCGCAAGAGACCCCTGCCCGTCATGCCGGCGGTGGTCGGGGTCATCACCAGTCCGACCGGCGCGGTGATCCGCGACATCCTGCATCGCATCCGCGACCGCTGGCCCTGCCGCGTCGTGGTCTGGCCGGTGGTGGTCCAGGGCGACGCCGCCGCCGGTCAGGTCGCCGCCGCCGTCCGCGCGTTCAACGCCCTGGAATCGGGTGGCGCTGTTCCGAGACCCGATGTGCTGATCGTCGCCCGGGGCGGCGGTTCGGTCGAGGACCTCTGGCCGTTCAATGACGAGACCCTGGCCCGGACCGTGGCGGCTGGATCGATCCCGCTGATCAGCGCCGTGGGCCATGAGACCGACACCACCCTGATCGACTTCGTCTCCGACCGCCGCGCCCCGACGCCGACGGCGGCCGCCGAAATGGCGACGCCGGTTCTGGCCGAGCTGCGGGCGGGGGTCAGCGGCCTGGACCAGCGGCTGAGCCGCATCGCCGGCCGGATGATCGAGGATCGCCGGACGCGTCTGGCCGCCAGCGCCCGGGGCCTGCCCCGCCCCGCCGATCTGACCGCCGCCGCCAGCCAGCGGCTGGATTACGCCGCCAGCCATCTGAGCGGCGGCCTGCGCCGCAATCTCGACCTTCAGGGCAACCGTCTCACCGCCATCGCCTCTCCCATGCGGCCCGGACTGCTGCGCGGGCGGGTCGATCTGGGGCAGGCGCGGATCAGGGATCTGGGCGAGCGGCTTGACGCGGCCATCAAGCGGGCCGGCGACGCCACCGCCTACCAGCAGCGCCTTGAAGACGCCGGTCGCCGCATGGCCAATTGCCTGACCAAGGCGGTGGAGCGACAGGGCGACCGCCTGACCGCTCTCGATGCGACCCGGCGGATGCGGCTGTCGATCGGCAATCAAATCGCCGATCAGGCCAGACGGCTGGAGAGTCTCGACAAGCTGCGCATGTCGCTGGCCCCCAAGCGTCCGCTGCGAAACGGTTTCGCCCTGGTGTCCCGCGCCGACGGCAGCCTGGTCCGCCAGGGCGGCGCCCTGGCCCCAGGCGAGGCGGTCAGCCTGATGTTCGAGGATACGACGCGCCAGGCGGTGATCGATGGCGAGGGCGGTCGCCCCGCGCCGGCGCCAAAGCCCGCGGCGAAGAAGCCATCCACCCCGCCGCCCAGCGGACAGGGCAGCCTGTTCTAGCGCTCGAAGGCGATGGCGCAGCCGTTGGTGGTCATCCAGGTCGCCCAGATCACACCGCACAGGGCGAGCCAGCCCGGCGCCATGAGGAGCCCGGTCCAGCGTCGCGTTCGACCGGACAGCCAAAACCCGACCCCTGAAAGCAGCAGAGGCAGGACAAGCGGCGCCAGCAGGAGCAGCCAGGCAAGCTCGGGATAATAGTCGTCGGGGACCCTTCCGCAGCGGGCGATTTCCCAGCGGTAGCCCCGCTGGATCAGCACCGACAACCAGGCGACCTGAGCCAGCGACAGGATCATCAGTGCGGCGGCATTCAGCCGGGCGAGGACGGGATGGGCCGAGGCGGTCATGGCCGGTTGATGGGCCGCGATCATGCAGCCCTGATGCAGACCAAAACCGCATTCGAGCCGGAGTTTGCCGATGCGGCCATTGGCCCCGGCCCTCGGCGGCGTTACATTGCCCGTCATGAACGCTTTTGACCGCGACCTTGGCCGCGACATCGCCCAGCTCCACTACGGGGATGGCGAGTTCGCCATCCTCAAACCCGGCCAGCATGTGCTGTGCGCCGTGACCGGAGTGAAGATTCCCCTCGAGGCCCTGCGCTACTGGAGCGCCGAGCATCAGGAGGCCTATGCCGGTCCGGCCGAGGCCCTGAAGCGCTGGCAGGAGCTGACCTCCTGAACCGCCGCGCCGCCCTGCTGGGACTGGCGGGCGCGGCCCTTTCCGGACCCGCGCTGGCCTCGCCGCCGCCTCTGAAGCTGTCCGGCGCCTGGCGTCAGGGCGGCTTTGCCTTTGGCCGCACCAGCCCCCGGGCCGACCTGTGGCTGGATGGAGAGTCGGTGGGGCAGGCGTCCGCCCATGGCCTGTTCGTCATCGGCTTTGATCGTGACGCGGCGGCGACGGCGACCTTGAAGGTCTCGACGGCGGCCGGCGCGACCAACCACATCTTCGATATCGCGCCGGGGGACTTCGACATCCAGCGCATCGACGGCCTGTCGGAGAACCTGGTCAATCCCAGCGACCCGGCGCTTCTCAAGCTGATCCGGGACCAGAACACCCTCAAGGTCGCCGGCCTGGCCAGTCGCGTGGACAGCGACGACTTCCGCGGCGGCTTCGCCATGCCGCTGAAAACCTGGCGGCGGACTGGCCGCTTCGGGGGGCAGCGCATCCTCAACGGCGATCCCAAGCGTCCCCATTACGGCACCGACCTGGCCGCCCCGACCGGAACCCCGATCCTGGCCCCGGCGGCGGGGACCGTCAGCCTGGCCGAGACCGGCATGCACTATGAAGGCGGGCTGGTGATGCTGGACCATGGCCAGGGCCTGGTCAGCATGTATCTCCACCAGTCGAAGTTCCTGGTTCGCGCCGGACAGAGGCTTGCGCGGGGTCAGCAGATCGGCGCCGTCGGCCAGACCGGCCGGGCCACCGGACCCCATCTCTGCTGGCGAATGACCTGGCGCGGACGCCATCTCGATCCGATGCTGATGGTCGGCGTTTCAGCGCCCACAGCTTGATCCACAGGATACCGCAAGGTAGCCGGCGGCCCGCGCGCGAGTCTCAATACTCCGGTAACGGATGACGCCGTAATTGGGCGAACAACAGTCGCCGCGCACGCTCTGCGTGAAGTTGAGCGACCGACAATTTCAGAGCTCCGGGGTCACGCGCATCATGGTCGGACTGGAAACGCTGCGCGTCCTCCTGGTTGATGATAATCCCCACATGCGCTCGATCGTCAGCACCATCCTCAAGGGGATCGGCGTGCGTCAGCTGCGCGAGGCCCAGGACGGCGCCGACGGTCTGCAGGCGCTCCGGTCCTGGCCGGCGGACCTGGCGATCATCGATTTCCGCATGGATCCGCTCGACGGCGCACAGTTCACCCGCATGGTGCGGAACTCCACCGACAGCGAGAATCCCTATCTGCCGATCATCATGATGACCGGCTTCGCCGACCGCGGCCGGATCTTCGAGGCGCGGGACGCCGGCGTGACCGAAATCATCGCCAAGCCGCTCACCGCCCGCTCGATCATCGAGCGGATCGAGGCGGTGATCATGCGGCCGCGCCCCTTTGTCCGGACGGCGGACTATTTCGGCCCCCTGCGCCGCGGCATCGACGACGCCAAGGAGCCGGGCAAGGTCTCCAAGTCGCTGGCGATCTAGCTTTAGGTCAGGCCAGCCCCTGGGCGGCCAGATCCTGATAGGCCTCGTTGGGCCACCGGCGGTGGACCCAGAACCACTCGCCCGGACGCTCGCGCACCCGATCCTCGACAAACCGGGTCACCGCCGCCACGCCGGCGGCGATGTCCGCCGTCCGGTCACCGGTGTCGGGGACGGCGATCGGCTCATGGACCACGGCGCGGAACCGCGCCCCCTTCAGGCGCTGCACGCTCATCGGCTGCAGCACGGTTCCGAACCTCAGGGCCAGCCGCGTCGGGCCGGGCGCGGCCATGACCGGGCGTCCGAAAAAGGGCGCGGCGACCCCGCCCCGGTTGAACTTCTGATCGTTCATCAGGGCGACGGACTCGCCCTTCTTCATGCCGTCGAGCAGTTCGCGCGCGCCATCGCCGCCCTTGGGCGCGAACAGCTGCACGCCGTAGCGGGCGCGGCTGTCCCTGATCCGCTTGTCGACATAGGGGTTGTTGGCCGCCCGATAGGTCATCTGGCAGACCACCCCGCTGTCGACGATGGCCGCCGGCATCACTTCCCAGTTCGAGAAATGGCCTGAGACGAACACCACCGGCTTGCCGCCGTCGCGGATCGCCTGCAATCGCTCGCCGTTGACCAGCTCGACCCGGCCCGTCGAGGGACGGATACGGTCCATCTGGGGAAATTCGAAGACGGTCCGCCCGTTGCTGTCCCATTGCTCGGCCAGGATCTGTTGGCGCCAGGCCTCATCCTTGTCCGGAAAGGCCAGGACCAGGTTCTGCCAGGCCAGGCGGTGGGTCTTGGTCAGCGGACCAAAACGCCGGAACAGCGCCCCGCCCACGTCCGAGGCGAGGTCGACGGGCATCAGCCGCATCAGGAAGGTGAAGACGTCAAACGCCGCCGCTTCGAGCCGCCAGGCGAGGTCCTGACCCAATGAGACACGTCTGTCACGCATGCTGCGTAACTACGCCCACACGCCCGTCGCGCGCAACTTCACAACGGCGCCTCGCTTGGCAAGCGACTTGCGGAGTTCTGGCCTGACCGTTTCGTTTTGGGACGGCCGCAGGCTTTAACCAACAGGGGGTTCCACAAGAGCCATGGGCAACGACATCGACGTTCATCTGGGCAAGCGCCTTCGCCGCCGCCGCCGTCTTCTGGGCCTGACCCAGCAACAGCTGGCCGGCTCCGTCGGGGTGCGCTTCCAGCAGATCCAGAAGTATGAGTGTGGGGCCAACCGCATCTCGGCCGCCCGTCTGTGGCAGCTGTCCGAGGCGCTGGAGGTGCCGGTGGGCTATTTCTACGACGGCCTGTCCGAAACCGACCGTCCGCAGGTCGCGGCCAACGATGGCGAAGGCGGCGGCGAGATGTTCGCCCGCAAGGAAACCCTCGACCTGATCCGCGCCTACTACCAGCTCGGCGAGCGTCCGCGCCGCCGCCTTCTCGATCTCGCCAAGTCGCTCAACGGCGACGTCGAGGTCGCCTGACACCCGTCGCGACGCGTAGCCTGTGGTCGCACGGCCCGGACCGGCCCTGAAGGGTCGGTCCGGCGCCCCCGGGTTTCAGGCTGAAACGAAGCGCCGGATTTCCGCCGCATGGAACGCTTCACGCAATGAGTTGGGCGCGCCGGACCTCTCCGGCGCGGCGGCAGCCCCGATTGGCGGGGGCCGTCTCCTCCCAGGGAGCCTGTCATGTCCATATCCGGCATAACGAGCAGTGCGTCCCTGTTGCAGATGCAGCAGGCGATGTTCAGCAAGGCTGACGTCAACCAGGACGGTCAGCTGTCTCAAGATGAGTTCACCGCAATCGGGCAGAAAATGCCAGGTGGCGGCAAGAATGGCGGAGCGCATCATTTTTCAGGGCGCTCCAGTGTTAACTTCGGTTTCAGTGCTGAAACACTGGGATCTCTACTTTCCGCACAGCAGTCGAGCAACGATTCTACGTCGCGCGCGGCGGAAATCTTCGCGGGCGCCGACAGCGACTCCGACGGGGTGCTCACCGCCGACGAACTGGCCGCCGACATGGCCGCCCATGCACCGCCCGGCCGCGAGGGCGTAGACACCAGCGACATGGCCGCCCGGATGATCGCCGATGGCGACGCCGATGGCGATGGCCAGCTGTCGGCCGAGGAGTTCGCCAGTCTTCGTCCGCCGGGTGGGCCGCCGCCCGGGGGCTCGGGGTCGTCGATTGGTACGGCGTCTTCCCAGGACAGCGGCGACGAGGCCGGGCAGACCTATGACGCCGCCGACACCAACAAGGACGGGACCGTGTCGATGAGCGAACTGCTGGCCTCACTGCAGTCCGCCAGCAGCCTGGCCTCAGGCTTTTCGACCGAAGCCGCGGACCTGATGAGCCGTCTGCTGGAGTCCCTGAGCCAGGGGTCGGACGCCTCGACGGTCAGCGCCAGCGCCTGACCATCCGGGGGAACGGGGTCAGGCGCCTTGCCCGGCCCCCTTCCCTTCGGAGACGCTTGACGTCCCCCCGCCTCGCGCCGCACAACGCCGCCGACTTCAAACGGGCGTTCCAGCCCGCAGCGCAAGGGAACTGAACACATGGCCGACATTCGCTTCGACGGCAAAGTCGCGATCGTCACCGGCGCCGGCGGCGGTCTGGGCCGTCAGCACGCTCTCGAACTGGCCCGCCGCGGCGCCAAGGTCGTGGTCAACGACCTGGGCGGCAGCATGGACGGTTCGGGCGGCTCGTCCGACGCGGCGATGAAGGTCGTCGAGGAAATCAAGGCGCTGGGCGGCGAAGCCATCGCCAACGGCAGCTCGGTCACCGATGACGCCGGCGTCGAACTGATGGTCAAGCAGGCGATGGACGCCTGGGGCCGCATCGACATCCTGATCGCCAACGCCGGCGTACTGCGCGACAAGTCCTTCTCCAAGATGACCATGGAGGACTTCGAGTTCGTCCTGAACGTCCACCTGATGGGCACGGTGAAGACCGCCAAGGCCGTCTGGGAAATCATGAAGACCCAGAACTTCGGGCGGATCGTCGTCACCACCTCGTCCTCGGGCCTGTACGGCAACTTCGGCCAGGCCAACTACGGCGCCGCCAAGCTGGGCATCATCGGCTTCATGAACACCCTCAAGCTCGAGGGCCAGAAGAACAACATCCACGTCAACGCCATCAGCCCGGTCGCCGCGACCCGCATGACCGAAGGCCTGATGCCGCCCGAGGTGCTGGAAAAGCTGAAGCCGGAATACGTCACCCCCGCCGTGGTCTTCCTGGCCTCGGACGAAGCGCCCACCGGCGCCATCGTCACCGCCGGCGCGGGCGTGTTCGCCCTGTCGCGGATCATCGAGACCGAGGGCGTCTACCTCGGCGAAGGCGGTCTGTCGGTCGAGGAAGTGCGCGACAACTGGGCCCAGATCACCGACGAGGCCGGCCAGAAGGCCTATTTCGCCGGCGGCGAACAGGGCCAGAAGTTCTTCCGCAAGATGGCCGGCGGCTGATCCTCAGCCTCAACCGATAAGTCGACGCGCCGCCGCCTGGAACGCCCGGGCGGCGGCGCTGTCGTTTTCGGACACCGTCACCGGGCGACCGGCGTCGCCCGCCTGGCGCAGGGCGATGTCGATGGGGATTTCGGCCAGGACCGGCACACCCAGGCGCGCGGCCTCCGCCGAGGCGCCGCCCTCGCCGAAGATGTGGATCGGGGCGCCGGTGGCGGGATCGGGGAAGAAGGCCATGTTCTCGATGACGCCCAGGATCGGGGTCGCGGTCTTGGCGAACATCGCGGCGGCGCGGCGGGCGTCGATCAGGGCGATCTCCTGCGGCGTGGAGACCAGCACCACGCCGTCGACCGCCAGCTTCTGGACCAGGGTCAGGTGGATGTCGCCGGTGCCCGGCGGCAGATCGACGATCAGCACGTCCAGCGGGGCCTCCTCGGTTCCCCAGCGCACATCCTGCACCATCTGGCGAACCGCCGAGGAGGCCATGGGCCCGCGCCAGATCATCGGCGAGCCGCTGGCGACCATGAAGCCGATGCTCATCACCTTGACCCCATGCGCCATCAGGGGCTCCAGCTTGCCATCCAGGAAAGACGGCTCCTGGTCGACGCCCATCATGGTCGGCGCCGAGGGGCCGTAGACGTCGGCGTCCAGCAGGCCGACGCTCAAGCCCGCTCCGGCCAGGGCGCAGGCCAGGTTGACCGACACCGTGGACTTGCCCACCCCGCCCTTGCCGCTGGCCACGGCGATGACCCGGCGCACGTGAGCCGGCCGGGCCGCCTCGCTGGCCTTGGGTTCGGCCTTGGGATCCATGGTCAGGGTCGCGTTCCTGCGAACCCTGGTCGTGCCGGAGGGCGCCTCGGCGGTCAGCACGACCTGGGCGCGGCTCACCCCTTCCAGCCCGGCCAGCACGGCCTCCGCCCGTTCCCGCACCGGCGCGTAGCGCGGCGCATCGGCGGCGGGCACCTCGAGCATGAAGCCGGCCGTCCCGTCCCGAAGCACCAGACCCTGCACCAGGCCGGCGCTGGCGATGCCCTTGCCGGACCTCGGATCGGTCACCGCGTCGAGGGCGGCCAGAACGGCGTTTCGATCGATTGTCGGGGCAGATGTCATATCGGTTCAGCTTGCGTTGAGGCCTTGCGGGTCTCATATCCGGCTCATAGCGCCGGTTTGCAACCAGGCGGCCCGCCCATAGCTGACGGAAAACCACATACTCCATGCCCTGGAATGACAATGCCAACCCCGGACCCTGGGGCTCGCCTCCGCCTGAAGGCGACAAGCCCAAGGGGTCCGCTGATGAACCCCGGCGCCCGCAGCGCCCCCAGGGCGAGGGCCCCCGCCGTCCGCCCCCCGAAGGCGTTGATCTGAACGAGCTGATCGATCGCTACATGCTGCAGCTCCGCGGCCTGCTGGGCGGTGGAAACGGCGGCGGCGGTCCCGATCCTTCGAACCTGCTGCGCTACCTGCCCATCGCCGCCGGCCTGGCGGTGTTTCTGGTCATGCTGTCCGGTGTGGTCATCGTGGGCCAGCGCGAACGGGCGGTAATCACCACCTTCGGCGCCTGGACCCGCACTTACGGGCCCGGCATCGGCTATCGCGTGCCGCTGATCGAGGGGGTGACCAAGGTCAATATCTCCTCGCTGCGCAAGACCGAGGTCGGCGGATCGACCAGCGCCCCCTCGCTGCAGGAAAGCCTGATGCTGACCGGCGACCAGAATGTCGTCGACCTGCGCTTCACCGTGAACTGGCGGGTCTCCGATCCCGGCAAGTTCCTGTTCAACATCAGCAGCCAGGAAGCCACCGTGAAGGCGGTCGCCGAGAGCGCCATGCGCGAGGTGGTCGGCCGCAGCGATCTGGACCCCATCCTGTCGACCGGCAAGGCGCAGGTGCAGGACCAGACGGTCGAGCTGATGCAGCGGGTGCTGGACAGCTACAACGCCGGCATCATCATCGACTCCATCCAGATCGAGGACGCCCAGCCGCCCAAGGAGGTCGTCGCGGCCTTCCAGGACGTGGCCACGGCCGGACAGAACAAGGAAGCCAAGATCAACAAGGCCCGCGGTGAAGCCGCCGGGATCCAGCAGAATGCGCTGGGCTACAAGGCCCAGGTGGTCAACGAGGCGCGAGGCGAGGCCCAGCGCTTCAACCAGGTCTATGAGCAATACAAGCTGGCCCCGGCGGTCACCCGCCAGCGTCTCTACATCGAGACCATGGAAAAGGTGCTGAGCAAGTCCAACAAGGTGATCATCGACGGCAAGGGCGTCACCGCCCCGATCGTCCTGTCGCCGGACGCCTTCCGCCGCAAGGACGGAACCTCCTCGCTCAGCGCAACGCCCCAGCCGTCTCAGGGAGCGGCCCAATGACCCAGAACCGACTGATGTTCCTCGCCATCATCACCGGACTGGTGGTGATCGTCGCCAGCCAGACCTTCTATGTTGTCGACCAGACCCAGCAGGCGCTGGTGATCCGCTTCGGCGAGGTTGTTCGCACCGTCAACAAGACCGGCAGCGGCGACATGGGTCCGGGCCTGAAGGTCAAGATCCCCTTCGTCGAGAGTCGGGTGATGTTCGACAAGCGCAACCAGTCGCTCGAGACGACCGAACGCGAAATCATCGCCGGCAACCAGGAGCGCCTGGTCGTCGACGCCTTCGTCCGCTACCGGATCAGCGACCCCTACCGGTTCTACAACGCCCTGGGCGACCAGAGCACGGCCAGCGACCGGCTGCTGCTCAGGCTCAATGCGTCGCTGCGCGAGGCCCTCGGCCGCGCCAGCTCCGACGACATCATCTCCTCCAAGCGCGCCGCCCTGATGAACACCATCCGGGACAACCTGAGCCGCCAGGCCAAGGCCTCGCGCCTGGGCATCGAGGTGGTTGATGTTCGCATCCGCCGCGCCGACCTGCCGGAAGCCAACCAGGCCGCCGTCTACACCCGCATGCAGACCGCCCGTCAGCAGGAGGCCACCCGCATCCGCGCCGAGGGCGACCAGAAGGCGTTGGAGATCGTGGCGACCGCCACCGGGGAAGCGGAAAACATCCGCGGTGAAGGCGACGCCGAACGCGCCCAGCTGTTCGCGCAGAGCTACGGTCGCGACCCCGGCTTCGCCGCCTTCTATCGTTCGCTGAAGGCCTATGAGGCCTCGATGGGTCAGGGCGACGCCACCATGGTGCTCTCGCCCGACAGCGACTTCTTCAAATACTTCAGCCGGGGCGCCTCGGCGCAATAGCCGGCGCCGCATGATGCATCGACAGGCCAGGGGCCGCCTTCGCAATCGCGGGGGCGGCCCTCAGCTTTTGAACTGCCCGGCCGAATAGCCCTGGAAGTACAGCAGCGCCGTCAGGTCGCTGTGGTCGATCCGAGCTTGCGCCCGGGCCGAGACCACCGGCTTGGCCCGATAGGCGACGCCAAGCCCGGCGGCCTCGATCATGGCCAGGTCATTGGCCCCGTCGCCGACCGCCAGGGTCAGGGATGGATCGATGCCGAGGGCCTTCGTCTCCTCCCGCAGGGCCGACAGCTTGGCCTCGCGGCCGAGAATGGGATCGGCCACCTCGCCGGTCAGAGCCCCGCCGTCATCGATCAGACGGTTGGCCCGGTCCTCGTCAAAACCGGCGGCCTCGGCGACGCGGGAGGTGAAAAAGGTGAAACCGCCCGAGACCAGCAGGCACCGCGCCCCATCGCCTGTCATGGTCCGCACCAGGGTCCGGGCCCCGGGATTGAGCCGCACCCGCTCGTCATAGCAGGTCTGCAAGGCGTCCAGCGGCAGACCCTTCAGCATGGCGACCCGCTCGCGCAGGGCGCCCTCGAACTCCAGTTCGCCGCGCATGGCCCGTTCTGTGATGGCCGAGACCTCCGCCTTGACCCCGGCGAAATCGGCCAGCTCATCAAGGCACTCACAGCCGATGATCGTGGAGTCCATGTCGGCGACCAGCAGCCGCTTTTTCCGTCCGGCGGTGGGCTGAACACAGGCGTCGACCGGGCGGTCCTTCAGGGCGGCGTCGACCGCGGTGCGCAGGGCGCCCAGGTCGCCGCTGGTGGAAAGATCGACGGCGTTCTCGGCCAGCATGGCGACGCCAGTGACCGGCGCCAGAGCCATGATCGGCTCGATCATGTCGGCGACGGCTTGCGGATCAGGGCTGACAAGGGTGATGGATAGGGTCATGGAGCCTCGCATCTGGCTGATCGCCGGTCCCACCGCAAGCGGCAAGTCCGCCCTGGCCCTGCGCCTGGCCCGCCAGATCGGTGGGGAAATCATCAATGCCGACGCCCTGCAACTCTACGCCGACCTGCGCCTGCTCAGCGCCCGGCCCTCGCCGGAGGAAGAAGCCCAGGCGCCGCATCACCTGTTCGGCATCGCCGATGGCGCGGACGGATGGAGCGTCGGCCGCTGGCTGCGGGCGGCCATGGACCTGATCGGCGAGATCGGCGAACGCGGCCGGCCGGCTATCCTGGTCGGCGGCACCGGCCTCTACTTCAAGGCCCTGACGGAGGGCCTGGCCGATGTGCCCACCGCCTCGCGGGCGGTGCGCGCGGAGGTCGAGGCCCGCTATGACGCCGAGGGCGAGGCGGCGGCCCGCGCCCGCCTGGCGACGGTCGATCCGGCGGCCGCCGCCCGCATCGCGCCGGGAGACCGGCTGCGCCTGACCCGGGCGCTGGAGGTCTGGGAGATCAGCGGCCGGTCGATCACTGACTGGCAGGCTGATACCACCCCGGCCATCGCGCCCGATCTGTGGCGCGGCCTGGCTCTCGAGCCGCCGCGTCAGGCGCTCTACGACCGTTGCGACAGCCGGCTGGCGGCGATGGTCGAGGCCGGGGCCCTGGAGGAAGTCGCCGCCCTCGTCGCCCGCGGGCTTGATCCCCTGCTGCCGGTGATGAAGGCAGTCGGGGTGCGGGAGTTTGCGGCTCATCTGGCCGGCGAGATCCCCCTTGATCGCGCCCTCGACGATGCGCGGCGCGAGACCCGCCGCTACGCCAAGCGCCAGCTGACCTGGCTGCGCAACCAGATGCGGGACTGGCCCCGGGCCGAGACCCTCGATCCCGACGCGCAGTGGCGAGCCCTCGGCGTCACTTGACCAAGGCCGTCCCGGAGACGGCGGCGTCCAGCGGCCTTGCCTGGACCGTCACCAGCATCCGGCTGATGTCGGCGGGATCCACCGGCTTCGAGTACAGATATCCCTGGATGTCGGTACATCCAGCCCGCTTCAGCCCTTCAAGCTGCGACTCCGTTTCGACCCCCTCGGCGATAACCCGCAGGTTCAGGGCCTGGGCCAGACGGACAATTGCCCCGACCACCGCCTCGGCCTCCTTCTCGACCCCCAGATTGTTCACGAAGGACCTGTCGATCTTGATCTTGTCGACCGGATAGCGCCGCAGATAGGACAGGCTGGAGTAGCCGGTGCCGAAGTCATCAAGCGCCAGCGAGAACCCCATGGCGCGAAGCCGCCGAAAGGTTTCCTGGGTCTGCTCGTCGTCCGCGAGAAGGATGCCCTCTGTGATCTCAAGCTCGATCTGGTGCGG
Source organism: Caulobacter sp. (assembly GCA_019636175.1). Taxonomy (GTDB): domain Bacteria; phylum Pseudomonadota; class Alphaproteobacteria; order Caulobacterales; family Caulobacteraceae; genus Caulobacter. The sequence continues at coordinate 32,074 of JAHBYC010000009.1, forward strand.
ATCCGCCCCGGTTTCCTTGAGCAGATCGGCCAGAAGGTCCGGGAAATCCACGGCCCTGATCTGCACCGCCGATACATTGACCGCCACGCGAAGCTGCGGCCAGCGCCGGCTGTCGAGGAAGGCCTTGCGAAAGGTGTAGACGCCCAGCTGGGAGATCAGTCCGCCTTCCTCGGCGATGGGCACGAAGTAGGACGGCGCTATGGGTCCGCTTTCGGGGTGATTCCAGCGCACCAGCGCCTCAACGCCGGTCATCCGGCCGTGACCGTTCATCTGCGGCTGATAGACCATGGTCAGGCCATCTGAGTTGAGCGCCTCGCGCAGGTCGGCTTCAAGCTGCCGCCGGGCCTTCATCGCGGTATCCATATCGGGTTCGAAGAAGCAGAAGCGGCCGCGTCCGCCCTCCTTTGCTCGATACATCGCCAGATCGGCCTGGCGCAGCGCCTCGGCGCCGTCGATGCCGGGGTCCTCGACCAGGCTTATGCCGATGGAGGCGCCCACAAAGACCCGGCCAAAGGGAAGGTCCACAGGCTCCGCCATCCGATCGACGATCCGGCGAGCCAGATGGGCGAGCCTGCCGGCGGAGGCGTCCCGACTCAGAATGACGAACTCGTCTCCCCCGACGCGCACAACACTGTCGCCGGCCGGACAGAGGCTGTTCAGGCGCGCGGCGACGGCCAGGATCAACTGGTCGCCGGCCCCGTGTCCGTAGGTGTCATTGACCAGCTTGAAGCGGTCGAGGTCGATCGCCATGACACCAACCCGCGCGCCCTGACGACGCGCCTGGTCCAGCGCCTCCGCCACTCGCTCATTGAACATCGCCCGATTGGGCAGGCCGGTAAGGAGATCGTGGAAGGCCATATGCCGGGCGCGGGCTTCGCTGGCGACCAGGGCGCGAGTGGCGCGTCGGCCCCTCAGAAGCAGGCTCACCGTCAGGGCCAGCAGCAGGATCAGGCCGGAGATGACCGGTGGGAGAACCCGGGACAGCAGGCTCAGCCCCGGGCGATGGCCGGTCCAGTCGACGCGACCAATCGGCGCGCCGCCGTTCGTCAGCATGAACGAGGTCTGACCCTTGTCGTCCGGCATGTTGTCCACCGCGTGAACGTGCAGGTCCTTGAGGAGAAAGCGGTCAGCCATCAGCCGCGCGAAGTCGCGGTTCAACGCCTCGCCCGCGATCAGCACCGGCGCCCGCCCCCTCGCGCGGACCCTGCCGAAGTCGTTCTGAACCAGCGACGCCGTGATGATGTAGGGGACCCCGTCAATGCTCCCGAAGGTGCTCGCCTGGATCGGCTTGCTGAGCACCGTGCGATAGGGGGCGGAGCCGGCAATCGGCGATCGTCTGGCTTCCGCCTCACGGATCTGGCGGACCAGGGGTTCAGTCGCGGCTCGCGCCTGTTCAAATTGCGCAAGGGCGACATCCTTGCCGCCGTTCATCGCATAGACGGGCCTGTTGTCGGCATCGAGCACATAGGCCCGCTCGAAGTGGCCAAGGTTGCTGAAGTATTGTCCGACGTTGGCGCGCGCCCAGTCGGGATTGAAGGCGATGCCGAGATTGAGCAGGGCGTCGTCCCAGTCGGCCTGCCTGGCGATCCATGCTTCCTTTTCGCGCATCACGCCGGCCAGGCCATGAAGGACCTGCGTGCGTTCGTGCGCCTCCGCGTCCAGGTCCGCGTGACGGGCGATGCTGAACAGGATGCCGACCACCGCGGCCAGTGTGACCACGCCGGCGGCCGCCGCTGTGGCGACAACTCCAATTCCAAAGTTCTTGTTGCCCATGGCGCTCCGCCTTCAAAGCGGGGCAACATTCGAAAATCGAAGTTACTATTCTATAATGCCGTAACGGTCAGATTGTGCGTTATATTCGAATTTATACTCAATATAAGCACCAATAATCGCGAGTTAACTTTAACGCAACGTGAATACCGATCAATTATAACCAGTTTGAGGTGTTGATGACGCTTGCGGCCTGAACCAACCGCTCCGGCGGCGCACGATGGCGACACATTCACCTTTCCAGAATGCGAACGGGCGCGCCCGGGTCAAATTGGAAGGAAATTGCGCCTCGACCCATCTTGACCCTTGCCGGGCGGCATGGCACGAAGGATTTCTCTATTTCGGAGCAAGCTTCGTGCGCACCACGACCATCGTACTTACCAAGCGGCCGACTGTGGCGTGACCTGATCACGCCACACGGCCGCGCGCGCCAGGGCCCCTAGCGGGCCCTTTTTGTTGTCCGAAAGACCTGAAGAAGACGCCGATGACCGCCCAACAGACCGCTAACCCCGCCGCCCCCGCTGAAGCCGCCGCCCTGCCCGAGCACCTGACCGGCGCCGAGATGGTGGTGCGCGCCCTGGTCGATCAGGGCGTCGAGGTGATGTTCGGCTATCCGGGCGGGGCGGTCCTGCCCATCTACGACGCCCTGTTCCAGGACAACGAGGCCCACGGCCCGCGCCTGCGCCATATCCTGGTGCGGCACGAACAGGGCGCGGCCCACGCCGCGGAAGGCTACGCCCGCTCGACCGGCAAGCCCGGCGTTGTCCTGGTCACCAGCGGGCCCGGCGCGACCAACGCCATCACCGGCATCGTCGACGCCCTGATGGACAGCATTCCGATGATCGTCCTGACCGGACAGGTTCCGACGCACCTGATCGGCACCGACGCCTTCCAGGAAGCCGACACCGTCGGCATCACCCGCGCCTGCACCAAGCACAATTACCTGGTCAAGGACGTCCGCGACCTGCCCCGCATCCTGCATGAGGCCTTCCACATCGCCACCAGCGGTCGCCCCGGCCCGGTGCTGATCGACATTCCCAAGGACGTGCAGTTCTCGCGCGGCGACTACCAGGGACCGGACGAGGTCGTCTTCGGCCACGGCTACGCTCCGCGCACCAAGGGCGATCCGGCGCGCATCGCCGAGGCGGCCCGCCTCATCGCCGGCGCCCGACGGCCGATCTTCTACACCGGCGGCGGCGTCATCAACGCCGGCCCGAACGCCAGCGCCCTGCTGCGCGAGTTCGCGGCCATGACCGGGGCGCCGGTGACCTCGACCCTGATGGGACTGGGCGCCTTTCCCGCCGCCGACCCGGCCTGGCTGGGCATGGTGGGGATGCACGGCACCTTCGAGGCCAACAACGCCATGCACGACTGCGATGTGATGGTCTGCGTCGGCGCCCGTTTCGACGACCGGGTGACCGGCCGACTGGACGCCTTCTCGCCGGGCTCGAAGAAGATCCACATCGATATCGACGCCAGCTCGATCAACAAGAATGTCCGGGTCGATATCGGCATCGTCGGCGACGCCGCCAGCGTGCTGGAGGACCTGATCGCCGCCTGGAAGGCCGAAGGCTGCCGCGCCAACCGCCAGGCCCTCGACGAATGGTGGCGCCAGATCGACGGCTGGCGGGCCGTGCAGTGCCTGCGCTACGCCAGGGGCGGCGAGACCATCAAGCCGCAACTGGCCATCGAGCGGCTTTACGCCCTGACCCGCGACCGCGACACCTACATCACCACCGAGGTCGGTCAGCACCAGATGTGGGCGGCGCAATTCTATCGCTTCCAGGAGCCCAATCGCTGGATGACCTCCGGAGGCCTGGGGACCATGGGCTATGGCCTGCCCGCCGCTCTTGGCGTGCAGCTGGCCCATCCGGAGAGCCTGGTCGTCGATATCGCCGGCGAGGCCAGCATCCAGATGTGCATCCAGGAGATGTCGACCGCGGTGCAATACGGACTGCCGGTCAAGATCTTCATCCTCAACAACGAATGGATGGGGATGGTCCGCCAGTGGCAGGAACTGCTGCACGGCCAGCGCTACAGCCACAGCTATTCCGAAAGCCTGCCCGACTTCGTCAAGCTGGCCGAGGCCTATGGCGCCAAGGGCTTGCGCTGCAGCGACCCCGCCGAACTCGATGAGAAGATCCGCGAGATGATCGACCACCCCGGGCCGGTGATCTTCGATTGCCGGGTCGAGAAGAGTGAGAACTGCCTGCCGATGATCCCGTCGGGCAAGGCGCACAACGAGATGATCCTGCCGGAGGAACTGGAAAACCTCGGCTCGGTGATCGACGACGCGGGGCGTAAGCTCGTCTGATGACCGACCCCGTCCTTCCCTCCCAGCCCGCCTCCGCCTATGACCTCGCCCACGAGACCGAGGTCGAGTCGCTCGCCACCTTCGCCCTGCTGGTCGACAACGAGGCCGGGGTCCTGCACCGCGTCGTCGGCCTGTTCGCCGCCCGGGGCTACAATATCGAAAGCCTCACCGTCGCCGAGACCGACCGAAAGTCGCACACCAGCCGCATCACCGTGGTCACCCGCGGCGCCCCCCATGTGCTGGAGCAGATCGAGGCCCAGCTGGAGAAGGTGGTCAGCGTTCGCCGGGTGCATGACGTCACCCGCGACCCGAACGGCGTCGAACGTGAACTGGCCCTGATCAAGGTGCGGGGCGCCGGGGCCGACCGGGTCGAGGCCCTGCGGGTGGCCGAGATCTTCCGCGCCCGCGTGATCGACACCACCTCCACCAGCTTCGTCTTCGAGATCACCGGCGCGCCTGGCAAGATCGACAGCTTCGTCGAACTGATGCGGCCTCTGGGACTGGTCGAACTGTCGCGCACCGGCGTGCTGTCCATCGAGCGCGGCGCCGAGGGGATGTAGCCCGGGCCTCAGACCCGGGCGACCTCGCCCTGCTCACGGCCGGCGACGGCGTCGGCCACGATCCTCAGGCCCTGTTCCAGGCTCGCCCGATGGGCGGGCGCGCCGAGGCACAGCCGCAGGCCCCGGGTCGTTCCCGGGCCAACGATCGGCGCGTCCGGCGGCGTCAGCTGCACCCCGCCCCGCAGGCAGCGGCCGGCGACTCGCTCCGCCTCCAGCTCCGGCATCGGCAACCACAGGTGCAGGCTGGCCTGCCCGCCCGGTCGTTCGACGACGGGCCCCAGGATGTCCAGCGCCAGCGCCAGCCGCGCCCGCGCCTCGGCGACGTTTTCGCTGACGATCGCCTCGGCGGTCCCGTCCTCGATCCATTGCGTGGCGATCATCCGCTCCAGGGCGCCGCCGGCCCCATAGAGGCCTTCCACCGCCTGCAGGATGCGATCCTGCACGGCCTGGTCCGGCGCGACCACCACCCCGGCCCGCAGCCCGGGCGCCACCAGCTTGGACAGGCTGGCGACGAACAGCGTCCGCTCCGGCGCCAGGCTGGCGATGGGCTGATGGCGCAATGGCCCGGCATACTGGCCGTAGACGTCGTCCTCGATGATCCACAGCGCCTGGCGGCGCGCGACCTCAACGATGGCGTCGCGCCGGGATGGGCTCATGGTGCGGCCGGTGGGGTTCTGCAGCGTCGGCAGCAGATAGACCGCGCGGGCGCCGGACGCCGGCGCCGCCCGGGCCAGGGCGTCCGGCTCCATGCCCTCCTCATCCATCGCCACCCCGACCAGGCGATAGCCCGCCGCCTCGGCGAGGGGTTTCAGCCCCATGTAGGTCGCTTCCTCACACAGGACGGCGTCGCCGGACCGGCAGACCGCCCCCAATGCCAGCGCCAGCCCCTGCTGCGCGCCGCCGCACAGCACGGCCCGCTCCGGCGACACGTCCTCCAGCCCGCAGATCCGCGCCAGCCAGCCGGCCATCGCCGCCCGCTGCGCCATCTCTCCGGCCCGCGGCGCGTAGTGAAGCGCGCGGGCCAGGTCAGGGCGCCGCTGCAGCCCGGCCACCGCCTGGCCGATCAGCGTCTCGGCCCGCCCCATCGGCGGCAGGTTGCGGGACAGGTCGATCATCCCGTCGCCCGGGGCCGCCGTCCGCTCGGCGACGAACGATCCCCGGCCGACCCGGGCCGTGATCAGGCCGCTCTGCTCGGCCGCGGCGTAGGCGCGGGTGACCGTACCCAGGCCCAGCCCGGTTGCATGCGCCAGCTCACGTTGCGGCGGCAGGCGCGTCCCGGCGGCCAGCACGCCGTCAGCGATGTCGCGCGCCAGGGCGGAGAGCAGCCGCTCGTGCAGGGGCTCGCGCCCCTGGGGCAGGTTCGGCGTCCAGATTTCCGGTCGATACATTGTCACGATACAATACTATAATTGACTCTATATCAATGATGCGGAATCTGCGCGGACAAGGAGACAATCCATGCCCCGCTACGCCGGCGCCTGTCATTGCGGGACCCTTCGCTTCGAGGTCGAGGCGGACCCGGTCGAGACAACCAGCTGCGATTGCTCGCTCTGCGCCATGCGCAATGCGGTGATGATCCAGGTCCCGCAGGCGGCCCTGCGCCTGCTGGCGGGCGAGGACCTGCTGGCGACCTATGTCTGGAACACCGGCGTCGCCCGACACCACTTCTGCGGCCGCTGCGGCGTCTATGTCTTCCATCGCAAGCGCGCCGCGCCGGACAGCTTCGGCGTCAATGTCTTCTGCCTGCGGGACTTCGACCCCGCCCCGCTCCCCCACCGGCGCACCGACGGCGCCGGCATGTCGCTTCTGGAGGCCCGCCTATGATCCTTCCCATCTATCAGGTCGACGCCTTCGCCGACGCCCCCTTCCAGGGCAACCCGGCCGCGGTGGTTCCCCTCGACGCCTGGATCGACGCCGACCGGATGCAGGCCATCGCGGGCGAGAACAACCTGGCGGAAACCTCCTTCTTCGTCCCGGAGGGCGACGGGTTCGGCCTGCGCTGGTTCACCCCCGAGGTCGAGGTGCCGCTGTGCGGTCACGCCACCCTGGCCAGCGCCCATGTCCTCTTTCGCCATCTCGGCTACGGCGGCGAGCAGATCACCTTTCAGACCCTGAGCGGCCCCCTCCGGGTCAGCCGCACCGCCGACGGCCTGCTGGACATGGATTTCCCCGCGCGTCCCGGCCCCGAGAGCCCGCCGCCGGCCGAGCTGGTCGCGGCGCTGGGCGCCCGGCCCCGCGCCATCGTCGAGGGCGCCACCATGCTGGCCATCTTCGATGACGAGGCCGAGATCGCCGCCATGACGCCGGATTTCGGCGCCCTGGCCCGCTTCTGCCGACCGCTGGACAATATCGGGGTGTCGGTGACGGCCCGGCACCAGGGCGACCAGGGCTGGGACTTCGTCTCCCGCTTCTTCGCCCCGGCCAAGGGGATCGACGAGGACCCGGTGACCGGCGGCGCCCACTGCGCCCTGACCCCCTACTGGGCGCCGCGGCTGGCAAAGACCAGCCTCGTCGGCCGCCAGCTGTCGCGGCGCGGCGGCACCGTGCTGTGCGAGGATCGCGGCGACCGGGTCGGCCTGAGGGGACGCTGCGCCGACTATCTGGTCGGTCAGATCGCGATCTGATCCGGCCGCCAGGCGATCTTCCAACGCGACTGTGACGGCCGGGTTATTCCCTTGGAAGGGATGCCACCCTATATTGGGAGGGTCCGGGCTTGCCCGGACTATGGAGATAAACGCGCACGTAATAAGCGGACTGGACCCGGGTGCGATTCCCGGCGGCTCCACCAATTCTCTTCCGGGTTATCGCCGGGAAGCATGGGGCCGATCAGCATCGACAGACGTGTAAAGGTGATTGCTTTCTCTCGGCATGGCCCACCGTTTCGGGCCGTTAAACTAACTGCGAACGATAACTTCGCTGAAGAGTTCGCCGTCGCCGCGTAATGCAGCGCCGGAGCACTCGCTCTAAAGCCCTGCGGGTTTAGCACCTTCAGGCGGGGCCCGGGGGGAGCCTGGCAACAGAATCCCCCCACTTCCACCGAACGATGAAAAGGCTCCCCCCTTTCTTGCCTGTAGGGGTGCGGGAGCCTGGCAACAGAATCCCCCCACTTCCACCGACTGCAGGATCGCCGCCGCGCCGACAGATGGCGCGCGACCGTTCACCGCGCCGTGACCGCCGGGGCCGTTGACGTTGCGGGCGTTACAGGCCAACTCCGGTCGCTCTTGAAGAGGGCCCGGCAGAGGTCCGTCCGGGAGCGTTTATGCCAGGCCGCCACCACATTCTTCGACGCCGCCGCGCCAAGGTGGTCGCCACCCTGGGTCCGGCCTCGGCGAGCGCCGAAATGATCGAGACCCTGCACAAGGCCGGCGCCGACGTCTTCCGTCTGAACTTCAGCCACGGCGATCACGCCGACCATGCGCGGAACCTGGGCTACATCCGGGCTCTGGAAAAGAAGACCGGTCACGCCATCGGGGTGCTGGCCGATGTCCAGGGGCCGAAGCTGCGGGTCGGGCGGTTCAGCAATGGCCATGTCATCCTGCAGAAGGGCCAGGCCTTCCGTCTCGACCTGTCGCCGATGCCCGGCGATGTCGGACGGGTGCAACTGCCCCACCCGGAGATCATCTCCGCCGCCACCCCGGGGATGAACCTGCTGATCGATGACGGCAAGCTGAGGTTGCGTGTCGATCACGTCCGCCCGGACCATCTGGAAACCACGGTCGTCGTGGCTGGCCGCCTGTCGGACCGCAAGGGCGTCAATGTGCCGGACGTGGTGCTGCCGATTCCCGCCCTGACCCGCAAGGACCGGGAGGATCTGGCCTTCGCCCTCGAAGCCGGGGTGGATTTCGTCGGTCTCAGCTTCGTGCAGCGGCCCGAGGACGTCATCGAGGCGCGGGAGCTGGTCAAGGGGCGGGCCTGGATCCTGACCAAGCTGGAAAAGCCCCAGGCGCTTGTAAATCTTGATGAAATCATCGCTCTCAGCGACGCGGTGATGGTGGCTCGTGGCGACCTGGGCGTCGAACTGCCGGCCGAGGAGGTGCCGCTGGCCCAGCGCCGCATCGTCCGCAAGGCCCGCGAGCTGGGCCGGCCGGTGATCGTCGCCACCCAGATGATGGAGAGCATGATCAACTCCCCCACCCCGACCCGCGCCGAGGCCAGCGATGTCGCCGGGGCCCTGTTCGAGGGGGCGGACGCGGTGATGCTGTCGGCCGAGACCGCCGCCGGCCAGTATCCGCTGGAGGCGGTCGAGATGATGGATCGCATCCTGACCCGGGTCGAACGCGACGGCGAATGGCGTGAAACCATGGACGAGCGCCCGCTGGCGCCTGAAACCACCTCTTCCGGCGCCATCGCCGCCGCCGCCCGCCAGGTGGCCGACAGCGCCGGCGCCAAGGCCATCGTCGCCTTCAGCCATGGCGGCTCGACGGCGCTGAGAATCTCCCGCCAGCGGCCGACCGCGCCGATTCTGGGCCTGACGCCGGTGATGGAAACCGCCCGCAGGCTGGCCCTGGCCTGGGGGGTGCATGCGGTGAAGATCGAACCGCATGACACCATGACCGCCGCCGTCCAGGGCGCCCTGGACGTCGCCCGGCGCGAGGGCTTCGCCACCTGGGGCGACGAGATCGTCGTCACCGCCGGCATTCCCTTCAACACCCCGGGCACCACCAACGCCCTGCGCGTCGCGGCCCTGACCCGCACGCCGCGCAGCGCCGCCGATCAAGAGAACTGAGCCCTTCGCTTCTCGCCCTCTGAATGAGCATCTTTGCGACCGGGCCGGGAGCGGTTAGGTTGCATGACTTCTATTTTGGAACCGCGTGCGACCTATGCCTCAAGACAAGCCTCCGCAGGACTTGATGCACTATGAGGCGATGGCCCAGGATGCCTTGCGCGGCGTGGTCAAGGCGGCGTTGAAGCGCGCCGCGGCGCCGGGCGGCCTGCCGGGCGAGCACCATTTCTACATCACCTTCAAGACCAGGGCGCCAGGCGTTTCCGGTCCGCCGGAGGTGCTGTCGAAATACCCCGACGAGATGACCATCATCCTGCAGCACCAGTACTGGGATCTTGGTCCGGGCGAGACCTTCTTCACCGTCACCCTGAAGTTCGGCGGCCAGCCCAAGCGCCTGTCGATCCCCTACACGGCCGTGGTCAGGTTCTTCGATCCCTATGTGCAGTTCGGCCTGCAGTTCGAGCCGCCGGAGGACTATCTGCTGGCCGACGAAGAAGAGGAGGACGCCGAGGCGCCCGCCTCGGTCGAGGAGCCCGGGGACGGCGACGAGCCGGCCGCCAAGGTCGTCTCCCTGGACCAGTTCCGCAAGAAATGAGCGAGACCGTCGCCGATCCGTCCGAGTCCGTCAGTGACGAGGCGCTGCTTCAGCGATTTCTCAACTCCAAGGCCCAACCGACCGGCTCCCGGACCCTGGGCTTCCGCATGCTCTCCCTGAGCCAGGCCGAAAAGCGGGTCGAGGTCGCCTTCGAGGCGCGGGCGGATCTGCTGTGCAATCCGATGGGCCAGATCCAGGGCGGCTTTGTCAGCGCCATGCTGGACGAATGCATGTCCGTCGCCGGCGTCGTCGCCTCCGGGATGACCTGCGTCATGCCGACCCTGGAGATGAAGACCAGCTTCTTCCGCCCCGCGACGCCCGGCTCCCTGCGCGGAGTCGGCAGGGTGGTGCGCTGGGGCAAGACCATCGCCTTTCTGGAAGGCGAACTGTTTGATGATCAGCAGCGTCTGCTGGCCAAGGCCACCGCCACGGCCATGCCGACGCCGTTCAGGGCTTTCAGGAAATAGGGGGGACAGGCATGCGGAAGGTGGCGGCTGTTCTTGCCGGGATGATGCTCCTGGCGATGGCGGGCGCCGCGCCCGCGGCCTCGGTCGGGTTCTCCAACTGGGCGGCGGTCGTAGTCGCCGGCGACTATTCGGGCGCCCACGGCGGCGGCGATACCGAGGCCTTCGACAACGCCCGACGCGACGTCGCCAGGACCCTTGTCGACCGGATGGGATTTTCGCCCGACAACGTCCGGCAGTTTTCCGTCCGGCCTGACCGCTACAGCCCCAGGCCCGAGCGCAGCACCCTGTTCACGATCCAGAACACCCTGAAATCCATGGCCAGCCGGTCCAAGGATGGCTGCCTGGTCTATTTCACCTCGCACGGGGCCGAGTACGGCGCTTTCCTCAACGCCGAGGACAGGAACAACGCCACCATCATCCTGCCGCCGATCATGGCCGAGATGGTCAACAGCGCCTGTCCCGACCGACCGACCATCGTCATCATCTCGACCTGCTTTTCGGGCGTCAATGTGCCGGCGCTGAAGGACGAGAATCGCCTGGTGATGACCGCGGCCCGCAAGGATCGCAGCTCCTTCGGCTGCGGCGAAAGCAATGTCTATCCCTACTTCGACCAGTGCTTCCTGGAGGCTTCGAAGTCGGTGAAGAACTTCGCCGCCCTGCCCCCGGCGGTGGTGTCCTGCGTCAGCCGCATGGAGCAGGAAACCGGCATGTCGCCGCCCTCCGAGCCGCAGGTCTGGATCGGCGCGTCCATGCGGCCGATGCTGGCCCTCTACGGCTTCCGACGAAGCGACTAGCCAGACCGCGCCGGGCCCCATCCGATCGGCGGTAGTTCGCTGATTTGGCGCCTTTTTGGGCGGGCGGGATGATTTCGCGGGCAAAAGGCGCTAGCGGAAGGCGACGTCGTCGGCGCGCGGCGTCGGGCATGGAGAAGGCTGGGTGAACTTGCAACGGTTTCTGAAGGGCGGTCTGGCGGCGGTTCTGTCGCTGATGATCGGCGCCGGTCCCGTGACCGGCTATTCACAGGAACCCGCCGGGCCCGTCGCCGCCCCGCCGCCAGCCCTACCCAAGGCGCCCCTGCCCTACGCCAGGACCCAGCCCCCTCGCCCCGCCGCCGCAAGGCCGCCCGCCTCCTCGGCCCCCTCGCCCGCGCCCAGGCCGGCCCCGGCCGCGCAGAAGCCGGCGGCTCCGGCGCCCGTCCCGACCCTCATCGCCTCGGCGCCGCCCATCGATCCGGCGCAGCTCGAGGCCTTCGTCGACGGTGTCGTGGCCGAGTCGATGTCCGGCCGAAAGATCGCCGGCGCGACGGTTTCCGTCGTCCAGAACGGCCAGGTCGTGATGAAGAAGGGCTACGGGTTTGACCGCCTCAGCCCCGCCCGCCGCGTCGATCCGGACCGGTCGCTGTTCCGCCTGGCCTCCATCTCCAAGACCTTCACCTGGATCGCGGTGATGCGGCAGGTCGAGGCTGGCCGCATGCGCCTTGAGGCGCCGATCAACCTCTACCTGCCCGAGGCGGTGCGGGTTCGCGATCAGGGCATGGACCGCCAGGTGCGGGTCATCGACCTGATGAACCATCGCCCCGGCTTCGAGGACCGGGCCCTGGGCCAGCTGTTCGAGAAGGACCCCGCCCGGGTCCGCCCCCTGCTGACCTGGCTGCGCCAGGAGCGCCCGCGCCGCATCTGGGAGCCGGGCGAGGTCCCCGCCTACTCCAACTACGGCGTCAGCCTGGCCGGCGCCGCCGTCGCCTGGCAGGCCCAGAAGCCCTTCGAACAGGTGATCGAGCAGGAGATCACCGGCCCGCTCGGCATGGCCCACACCACCTTCCGCGACGCCTATCCCGCCCGCAAGGACCTCCCGGCGCCGATGCCCGCCGGCCTCGCCGACAACGTCTCCGAGGGCTATTTCTGGACCGGCAGCCGCTTCGCCAAACGCCCCTATGAGTATGTCAGCCAGGTCGCCCCGGCCGGCGGCGGCTCCTCGACCTCGGCCGACATGGCCCGCTACATGATCATGCTGCTCAACGGCGGCGGTCTGGACGGCGCCACCCTCTTCAATCCCACGACCTCGGCCGGCTTTCGCAAGGTGACCGAGCGCGGGCAACCCGGCGCGGCCGGCTTCGCGCACGGCTTCATGGAATACCGCCTGCCCGGCGACTACACCGGCTTTGGCCACAACGGCGCGACCCTCAGCTTCCGCTCCAGCATGGTGGTGATCCCGGAGCTTGGCCTCGGCGTCTTCGTCGCGGTGAACACCGAGTCCGGCGCCAACCTGACCGACACCCTGGCCGGCCGGATCGTCCAGCGCTTCTATGTCGGGGGCGATGGCCGCCGTCCCGCCCCCTCCTCGGACTGGTTGAAGGCCAACAAGTCGGCCTTCGAGGGCGAATACCTGTCCTCGCGTCGCGCCTTCCACGGCATGGAGAAGTTCGTCGGCCTGTTCAACGCCCGCACCCGGGTCAAGGTCGACAGCCAGGGCCAGCTGGTCATCCAGGGCTCGGCCGCCGCCTCCATCTGGACGCCGGTCGGAACAGAGGGCGTCTTCAAGTCCACCACCGATTCCCGCCAGATCGCCTTCGAGATGCGGAACGGCCGCGCGGTCGGCTTCTATGATTCCTTCGGCTCGTCCTTCAGCAGGCGGGTCGGACTGTTCGGCGGTCAGGGCTGGCTGCTGTGGTTGACCATCATCGCCGCCCTTGCCGCCGTGACGACCATCGTGGGCGCCGTTCTGAGGCTGCGGCTGCATCTGCGCCAGACGCCGGTCCAGGCTCGCGCCAGCCTGATCCAGACCATCCAGTCGGTCCTCTGGCTGATCGCCTTCATCAGCTTCGGTCTCTGGTTCACCAAGACCGGGGACGTGGCGCGGGTCTTCTTCGACTGGCCCGGCGGCCTGTTGCTGACCGCCTCGTCCTGCGCCTTCGTCGCCGCCATCCTCAGCGTGGTGGTGCTCGGCTTCACGCCCTTCGTCTGGCAGGGCGGTCGCCGTGTCGACAGCTTCACCCAGGGTCGCAAGCTGCGCTTCACCTTCACGGCGCTGGTCTATCTGCTGCTGTCCATTTTCCTGGCGTTCAGCGGCGCGATCTTCCCCTGGGCGAGCTGACGGGCCGCTGATTCCCCTGTGACGACGAGTCTCACGGCCAAGTGAGCATCCGGGCCTTGTCGGCACGGCTCTGGCAACGCAACCCTTGTCAGCAGTGGCTTAGGGGTGATGTCGTGTCAAAAGAGGACGGTCTGGCCTTCGTGATCGCGGGGGCGATTTCCTGGTTCGCGGTGACGGCCTTCTACGGCGCCTTCGGCGGCGCCCTGCTCGAGAGCAGCTTCTGGTTCTACGTGCTCAACGCGGGCCTGGCGACCGGGGCCCTGCTGGTGGCCTTCTGCTTCACCGCCCGACTGCGACGCATCTCCCGCCACCGCCGCTTCTTCCCGGCCCTGGCCTTCTTTCTTCCCGGACTGATCGGCGGCCTGCTGGCCATCTCCAACATGGACGGCCTGCTGCCGCAGCTGGTGGCCGGCAGTCACGGTCGCTATGCCGGCTTCATGCTGGCGGCCTATGTGGCGGTGATCATCCTGTCGCTGGACCGGCCGGTTCGCGCCCGGTCCTGACCCCGCCTCCGGCCGCCAGCCGGCCGCTCAGGCCTGGCCGATCCGCTCGACCCGGATGGTGATCCGCTCCCGCTCGGCGGCCGACCGCTCGACCAGCAGACGCGCGACCTGGGCGTCGTCATGGAAGGCGTATCCCTTGATCGCGTCCAGCAGGGCCTTGGCCAGGTTGTCGAGGTCCATCCACGGCGGATCGCCGACGTAATGCATGCCGATCTCGACCGAAAACTCCCCCCAGGCCGGCCGCGACCCGCGCCAGCTCTTGCGGAAGAACTCGTAGATCAGCGGCTTGTAGTACTTGGCCTGGGTGGTCAGGCCGTCGACGACGATCTCCAGCACCCCGCCCTGTTCGCGGGCGCGGACCTTGCCGTGATGGGTCCAGCCCTCGTCGCTCACCCGCCGATCTTCTCGACCCTGACCGCCGTGCCATAGGCCAGCACCTCGGTGATGCCTTCCATGATCTCGTTGGCGTCATAGCGCATGGCGATGATGGCGTTGGCCCCGGCCTCGCGGGCGTGCTGTTCCAGCAGCGCCAGGGCCTCCTTGCGGGCCGTCTCGGCGAGGTTGGTGTAGATCGACAGATTGCCGCCGAAGATGGCCTGGATGCCGCCGCCGATGTTGCCGATCACACTGCGCGAGCGCACCGTGATGCCCCGCACCAGGCCGAGATATTCGACGATACGATAGCCGGCGAGGTCGTTGGTGGTGGCGACGAGCATGCGAGTCTCCTTCTGCGTCGCGACAGACTATTCCCTGCCCGGCAAACCCGCCATGGCCGTTGCAGCAGGCGGGCGGCAAGGCTAGACCCGCCGTCATTGCCGACCGCGCCGAAGGGGAACCGCCGATGACCGCCACCCGCACCGAAACCGACACCTTCGGACCTATCGAGGTCGACGCCAGCCGCTACTGGGGCGCCCAGTCGCAGCGGTCGATCGGCAACTTCAAGATCGGTTGGGAAAAGCAGCCCCTGCCCGTCGTGCGGGCTCTCGGCATCGTCAAGCGCGCCGCCGCCGAGGCCAATGCGTCGCTGGGCCGCCTGAGCCCCGAACTGGAAGAGGTCATCGTCGCCGCGGCCCAGGAAGTCATCGACGGCAAGCTGAACGACCACTTCCCTCTGGTGGTCTGGCAGACCGGGTCGGGCACCCAGTCGAACATGAACGCCAATGAGGTGATCTCCAACCGCGCCATCGAGATGCTGGGCGGCGAGATGGGCTCCAAGAAGCCGGTCCACCCCAATGACCACGTCAACATGAGCCAGTCGTCGAACGACACCTATCCGACGGCCATGCACATCGCCGCCGCCGAACAGGTCGTTCATGACCTGATCCCCGCGCTCAAGCATCTGCACGCCGCTCTGGAGGCCAAGTCCAAGGCCTGGGCCCACATCATCAAGATCGGCCGCACCCACACCCAGGACGCCACCCCCCTGACCCTCGGCCAGGAGTTCGGCGGTTACGCCCAGCAGGTGGCCAACGGCATCGAGCGGATCGAACAGACCCTGCCGATGCTGATGCAGCTGGCCCAGGGCGGCACCGCCGTGGGCACCGGCCTCAACGCGCCGGTCGGGTTCGCCGAAAAGGTCGCCGAGCGGATCGCCGCCATCACCGGGCTGGGCTTCACCACCGCGCCGAACAAGTTCGAGGCCCTGGCCGCGCATGACGCCATGGTCTTCAGCCACGGGGCGATCAACACCGTCGCCGCCAGCCTGTTCAAGATCGCCAACGACATCCGCTTCCTGGGCAGCGGCCCGCGTTCCGGCCTTGGCGAGCTGAGCCTGCCGGAAAACGAGCCGGGCAGCTCGATCATGCCGGGCAAGGTCAACCCGACCCAGTGCGAGGCGCTGACGATGGTCTGCGCCCAGGTGTTCGGCAACCAGGCCACCCTGACCTTCGCCGGGGCCAGCGGCCATTTCGAGCTCAACGTCTTCAACCCGGTAATGGCCTACAACTTCCTGCAGTCGGTGCGCCTGCTGGCCGACGCCGCGATCAGCTTCACCGACAACTGCGTGGTCGGCATCGAGCCGCGCGAGGACAACATCGCCCGCGGCCTCAACAACAGCCTGATGCTGGTCACCGCCCTCAACACCAAGCTGGGCTACGACACCTGCGCCAAGATCGCCAAGACCGCCCACAAGAACGGCACCACCCTGCGCGAGGAAGCCGTCGGCGGCGGCTACCTGACCGACGCCGAGTTCGATGAGGCGGTGCGGCCGGAGAAGATGATCTCTCCAGGCTGAGGCATCCGGCCCTTTCACCACCCAAGCCGCCACCCCGGCGAAAGCCGGGGCCCAGATTCAGCCGTCACACTTGGCAATTTGGCCAAAGATCACGGCGACGACGACTGGATCCCGGCCTGCGCCGGGAAGACGGAGGGGGTGGATACGCTTTCTAAGAAGACCGTGCCTAGCGCTTCTCCACCACCGTCTTGCCCACCGGCGCCAGGGCCAGCATCGCCAGCTGCAGGTCCTTCAGGGCGAAGGGGATGCCGATGATGCTGACGAACTCGGCCACGGCGATGATCAGATGGCTGAGGGCGATGTACCAGCCGGCGCAGACGAACCAGATGATGTTCAGCAGAAAGCCCAGGGGACCGGTGCCCAGGTCCTCCTGGCCGGTGACCAGTTCACGGCTGACCACCTCCCGCCCGAACGGCCAGAAGGAGAAGCCGGCGATGCGCCAGGCGGCCGCGGTGTAGGGCAGGCCGACGATGGTGATGGCCAGGATCGCCCCGCCCAGCAGCCACAGCAGGCCCGACAGCCAGCCGCCCATGAAGAACCACAGGATGTTGAGGATCAGGCGGATCATGGGGCAATGTCCTTTGGCGAGGGAGGGCTGGAGGTGATCCAGATCGTTCGGGTCTTCGACGCCCTTCCGGAGGGCTTTGGTCTCCTTGAGAAGATGGCCATTGCCGAGGGCGTCCGCAACATGAGCCTGCTGGCGGAACAGTGGGCGAGCGGCCAACAGCGGTTCGACGACCCCGGCGCCCTGTTCGCGGCCTGTATCGACGGGGACCTGGCCGGCGTCGGCGGCGTAACGGTCCAGTCCGGGCTGGAGGAGCCCGCCATGCGCATGCGCCGCCTCTATGTCGCCCCGGACCACAGACGAAGCGGCGTCGGCCAGGCCCTCGCCGGCGCCATGATCCAGCAGGGCTTTCAGGACGCCCGGCTGCTGGTCGCCAACGCCCGGGCCAGCCTGGCCGCGCCGTCCTTCTGGGAGGCCATGGGGTTCGAGCCGGTCGCGGGCGACGGCTTTACCCATCTGATGCGGGGTTAAATCGACGCGGGTGCAAACCGTGGTAGGCTGCCGCATGGCTCGAAAGGACATTGTGCTCAGCATTGACGAAGCTCTGCTTCGTCGCGCCGCTGGCGCGGGCCTCGATTTGACCCTGATCCTTGAAGGGGCCCTTGCCGACCTCCCGGACTCGACAGGCGTGGCCGAGCGCGACGCGGCCTTCGATGATCGCGAGGCCGCCGCCGAGGCCCGCGCGGCCAGGTGGGCCGCTGACAACGCCGAGGCAATCTCCGACTACAATCGTCGCATCGCCGAGCGTGGCGTCATTGGTAAGGAATGGCGTCGCTGGTAGACGCGCGCTGGAGCGTTTGTTTACCGGCTTTTGATCGCCTGGACCGCGGCCCAGACCGCCTCCACCGCCAGGTCGGCGAGATCCGGCTCCCGCAGGATATCGACGGTCTGGCCATCGCGCACGGGGCGCGGCGCGCTCAGGTCCGGATTGCTCTCGGCCGAAAACAGCACAACGCCCGGCGCGCCGGCGGCGATGGCGATATGGGCCGGACCGGTGTCGTTGCCGACGACCAGAGCGGCCCGCCGGGCCAGATCAGCGATGTCGCCAAACCGGGTCTGGCCGACCAGACTGAGGGCGCGGGGCTCGGCGGTCTGAATGTCAGCCGCCAGGGCCGCCTCCTCCGGGCCATGGCCGAGCACCACGGGCGTTACGCCGCTGTCCGCAAGCCGTCTCGCCAGATCGCCATAGGCCGCCGACGGCCAGCGCTTGGCGGGGCGGTGGGGCGCCCCGCCGGGCACGAGCAGGGCGAAGGGTTCGGGCGGGGCTGCTTCGCCGGAGCCGGTCAGCCAGCTGATGTCCGGCGGACCGACCAGAGCGACCCCGGCGATCTCCAGTTGCCGCCGCTGGCTGTCCTGCACATGCAGCCGGTCGCGGTCGGGGCCGCTGTAGCGGTAGGCCGCGCCGGCGGCATGACCCGACCAGGCCGGCCGGTGGGGCCACAACAGCTGGAAATAGCGGGCCGTGCGCCCCTGGGTCTGGAGATCGTACACCCGGTCGAACCGCGCCCGCCGGATGCGCCGGATCAGGCCCGCCACGGCCGGCAGATCGCCCCATGACGGCCGGCCATCGGTCCAGACCTCATCGAACCATCCGGTCGCCTGGGCCATGGCCTCGAAGGGCGGGGTGGTCAGCAGGGTGATCCGGGCGTCGGGGTGGGCCGCGCGGATGGCCTTCATCGGCCCGGTCGCCTGGATGAAGTCTCCCAGGGCCGACAGCTTGATGACCAGAACCCGCGCCGTCACGCCCGGCCGCCCTGCTCCACGTCAGGCGCTCCGGCTGACGGCGAAGTCGGCCAGGTCCTCCAGGGCGGTGCGCCAGGGGCCCGCCGCCATGCAGCCGAGCGCGGTCTTGGCCTCGCGGGCGAAGCCGGCCGCCATTTCCAGCGTCGCCTCGCCGGCGCCGGTCTCCCGCACCAGATCGCGGGCGCGGTGGAAGTCGTCGTCGGTCTGCTCGCGGCGACCGACCGTCCGCTCCCAGAACGCGGCTTCCTGCGGCCCGGTGGCGGCGATGGCCAGCAGCAGCGGCAGGGTCGCCTTGCCTTCCCGGAAGTCGTCTCCGGCGTTCTTGCCCAGGTCCTCGGTCGAGCCGCCGTAGTCCAGGGCGTCGTCGGACAGCTGGAAGGCCAGGCCGAGGTTCAGGCCATAGGTGCGCATGGCCCGCACCTGCTCCTCGCCGGCTCCGGCGCTGACCGCGCCCGCCTCGGCCGCGGCGGCGAACAACTCGGCGGTCTTGGCCCGGATGATTTCCAGATAGATGTCCTTGGACAGGTTCAGGTCGTGGGCGCGGGTCAGCTGCAGCACCTCGCCCTCGCTGATCACCCCGGCGGCCTTGGCCAGGATGTCAAGGGCGCGAAGCGAACCGGCCTCGACCATCAGCTCGAACGCGCGGGCGAACAGATAGTCGCCGACCAGCACGCTGGACGGCGCGCCCCAGATCAGATGGGCCGCCACCTTGCCGCGACGCAGCTGGGACGAATCGATGACGTCGTCATGCAGCAGGGTGGCGGTGTGGATGAACTCCACCGCCGCCGCCAGTTTCAGACACCCATCGTTCTCGGCGCCGGCCAACCGCGCGGCGGCCACGGTCAGCAGCGGACGCAGCCGCTTGCCCCCGGCGTTGATCAGGTGATCGGCCAGCGCCGGAATCACCGCCACCGGGCTCTGCATGCGGGCGGAAATCAGGGCGTTGACGCCATCCATGTCGGCGGCGCCCAGCTCGACGAGCAGGTCGACGGACGCAGGCTTGCGCTCAACAGCGGCGTTCACGGCGTCCAAAACCAGTTGCTCCTTGATCATCCGTCGGCGGCCTCTCGCCGTTGCGGCTCACATGGGGCCGGGATAGGTCAGGGCAAGACCTAGCACAAGGCGTCGCTGTACCGGAATGGACCTCACGCAGGATCGATTGCTCGACGGACGAATTTCCTTGCGTCAGCCGACGCGCGGATATCGGGCGGGCATTGATGCGGCGCTCCTCGCCGCCGCCTGCGACGCCCGGGCCGGCGAGCGGGTGCTGGAGGCCGGCTGCGGCGTCGGCGGCGCCCTGCTGGCGGCCGCCTGCCGACGGCCAGACGCGCGGTTCGTCGGCCTCGAGCGCGATCCCGCCGCCGTGGAGCTGGCGCGGGAGAATATTGCGGCCAACCGGCTCGAGGATCGCGTGTCGGTGGTCCAGGGCGAGGTCGAGGCCGGCTTTCGCACCCTCGCGGTCCCGCCCTTCGACGCGGCGTTCAGCAACCCGCCCTTCTTCGACGATCCATCGGCCCTGCGCGGCCCTTCCCCCGCCCGCTCCGGCGCCTGGATGGCCGACGGCGGCCTCACCGCCTGGACCGGCTTTCTGCTCAAGGCCGTTCGCGAGGGCGGCAGCGTGACCCTGATCCATCGCGCCGATCGCCTGGCTGATCTCCTGGCCCTGCTGGCCGCCAAGGCCGGCTCCTTCCGCATCCGCCCGGTCCAGCCCTTCGCCGACGCCCCGGCCAAGCGGGTCATGGTGCGGGCGATCAAGACCGGCAAGGCCCCCCTGGTCCTCCTGCCGCCGCTGGTCCTGCATCCCCGCGACGGCGCCAAGCACACCGTTGAGGTCGAGGCGATTCTGCGCGGCCAGGCCGACCTGGGCTGGGACTAAGGCGGGACCGCCTCACGCGCCGGTCCCGACAATTTCAGCTTTCCGTGAGCGCCCCCTGCTCTAGCTTGAGCCTTTGTCGTCGGCGGAGGGTGGTGCATGGAGTCGGTCTACTGGGTTCTGTCCTGGGCCTGCCACCGTCGCTGCGTCCACTGCTACGACGACCGTTTCCGGCCCTATGTGCGGGGCGCACTGGACACCGTGCTGGGCGAGGGCGAGCGCGCCTGGCCCTCGGTTCTGACCCACCTGCCCGACGACTTCGGCTTCGAGGACAAGACCGGGCGGCGCCAGGCCGGCCGGCTGATCCTGGCCGGCGGCGAGGTGCTGCTCGACGGCTTTCGCCAGCGCATCTTCTTCCCGGTGCTGGAAGCGATCCAGCGGCGCTGGTCGCCGGATCTGGCCCCCCGGGTCCACATCCAGACCACCGGCGACCGGCTGAACGAGGCCCATCTGGAAGCCATGCTGGAACGCGGCGTGCACGGCATCGCCATCTCCGGCTTCGACAGCTTCCACGTCGGCATGACCGACGCCCGCCAGGCCAGGCTGGCCGAGAAGATCGACGCGATGATGGCCCGCTTCGGCGTCACCCAGGTCAAGCTCGGGGCCGGCAAGGCGCCGCCCGCGCCGGGGCCCACCTACCTCTATTTCGGGGCTGAGCCGGGCCGCTGGATCGGCGAGCTGTGGCCGCGCGGGCGGGCGTGGGACAACGACCTGTCGACAGCCACATGGGAGACCAACTTCTGCGCCCGCCACTCCGGCGCCAAATCGTTCCTTGATCACCGCGCTCCGGGCAGCGAGGTGGCCATCGACCCCAACGGCGATGTCTTCCCCTGCTGCCTCAAGACCGGCGCCCCGATCGGCAACCTGACCGAGGAGCCGCTGCTGGACATTCTTGACGGCCTGCGCGGGCACCCGGCCTTCGAGGCGCTCAATCGCGGCGATCCGGGCGGCGCGGCCGAATCCCTTGGCCTGGACCGCGAGGCCTTCCGCGTCATGTCGCGGACGGTGACGCCCAAGGGGCGGGACTATGAAAACCCCTGCATCGGCTGTGATCGCCTCTACGAACAGCAGCTGACCGCCATCTCCGCCCTGCTGCGCGCCGAGCGGGCGGCGAAACGGGCCCTTCAGTCGGCGTAGAGCCTCAGGGCCTCAAGGCACATTTCGAAGCCGGTCAGGTCGTGCATCGGATCGTCGGTGACAATGACGAACAGCTGGCGCGTTTCGGCCCACAGGAGGCTGGCTTCCGGCAGGCCGAAGTCCTCGATCTCGCAGTCCTCGCCGTCGCGCCAGACCCCGGCCTCGTCGGGCCGCGCGCCCATCCAGGCCTCGACCCGCTCGCGATAGTCGGCCTCCATCTCGTCGCCGAGATTGATCCACCCGACCACCGGCTTTCCCAGCGCCGCCAGAAAGCCCATCTCGAAGCTCGCCGCCGCGTCGGCGCCCGGGCCGCGGAACGGGGTCAGGTTGACGATACCGGCGTCGGCCCGCCTCAGCCGGGCGATCCGCTCCGCATAGAGGGCCCTGGCCGCCAGCTCGCCGGCCTCCCGCACCTCGGCGCCCAGCACCGTCGGCTCCAGGATCTCGAACCCGGCCTCGGCCGCCAGCAGCCGCTGGCGGGCCAGATGTTGCGATGCATCGGGATAGAGGGCGTCCGGCCCGGCGAGGTGAAGCGTGGAAATGCGACGCATGGCCAAAACCTAGTGCGCCCCCGCGCCCTCGCCTACTCCCCCTCGCCTGTTCGCCCCTGGCCTATTCCGGCGTGCCGGAAAACACCGCGCCGACCTCGACGTCCTCATCCGGCGCGATGACGCATCGGGCGCCGCCGTCGATGACCTTGCAGCCGCTCCAGGCGATGCTCCAGTCAGACCCGAAGGCGCCCTTCATGCCGCGCGCCGACAGGGTCACCGGGCGGTGGCGTTGCACCCAGACCCAGCACTGCCGGTTCTCGTGAGGCGTATAGAGGTATTGCGCCGGTCCGCAGTTGATCCCGGCCACATCGCCCAGCACCACCGTGCCAGGCCCCATGTCGCCGGACACCTTGACCCTCAGGATCACCGTGTTGACCCCGCGAACCTCGACCTCAGACAGATCGACGGGGCGATCCTGCGCCCAGGCCGAGGCCGAAAACCCGGCCAGACTCGAAAAACCGGCCAACGCCGCAAGGCTGGCGACAAATGGAAAACGCTTCACGGAACATCCTGCAGCCTGCCGGTCCAGGAGCGGCCCGGCAGGGTGCTTACTTGGATCAGTTCCGCGCCTTGTCCACCAGTTTGTTTTTTGTAATCCACGGCATCATGCCGCGCAGCCGCTCGCCCACCTCCTCGATGGGATGTTCGGCGGCGCGGCGGCGGGTGGCCTTGAAGCTCGGCTGGCCCACGGCGTTCTCGGCCATGAAGTCGCGCACGAACCGCCCCGACTGGATGTCCTCCAGCACCTTCTTCATCTCCGCCTTGGTGTCGGGGGTGATGATGCGCGGGCCGGTGACATACTCGCCGTACTCGGCGGTGTTGCTGATCGAGTAGTTCATGTTGGCGATGCCGCCCTCATAGATCAGGTCGACGATCAGCTTCACCTCGTGGAGGCATTCGAAATAGGCCATTTCCGGCGCGTAGCCGGCCTCGACCAGGGTTTCGAACCCGGCGCGGATCAGTTCCACCAGACCGCCGCAGAGCACCGCCTGCTCGCCGAACAGGTCGGTCTCGCATTCCTCGCGGAAGGTGGTCTCGATGACGCCCGAGCGGCCGCCGCCGATGGCGCTGGCATAGGCCAGCCCCAGGTCCAGGGCGCCGCCGGTGGCGTCGTGGTGCACCGCGATCAGGCAGGGCACGCCGCCGCCCTTCTCGTATTCAGCCCGCACCGTGTGGCCGGGGCCCTTGGGGGCGACCATCAGCACGTCGACCGTCGACTTGGGCTCGATCAGGCCGAAATGGACGTTCAGGCCGTGGGCGAACAGCAGCGCCGCGCCGTCGCGGATGTTGGGGGCGATCTCTTCATTGTAGATGCCGCGCTGCAGTTCGTCGGGGGCGAGGATCATCAGCACATCGGCCCATTTGGCCGCATCGGCGACGCTCATCACCTTGATGCCGTCGGCCTCGACCTTCTTGGCCGTGGCCGAGCCGGGACGCAGCGCCACGACGATATCCTTCGCGCCGCTGTCCTTGAGATTAAGCGCATGCGCCCGACCCTGGCTGCCATAGCCTACGACGGCAATCTTGCGCTCCAGGATGCGGGCGAGATCGGCGTCGCGGTCGTAATAGACGCGCATGATTATTCTCCAGAAGGTCAAATTACACCGCACCCGCGCAACGGCGGTGCAGCAAAGCCCGGCTATCGAGCGGAATTTTGCGCGAACGTCAAGGCGAGGCGCGCGTCGTGCGACGAAAAAGGCCCCGGAATCGCTTCCGGGGCCTTTCCGTTTCGATGTGAGCGCGAGCCCTACCAGAACAGGTCGTAGTAGATGCTCAGAACCCGGCCGGTCCAGACATCGACCAGATAGGCGTCGTCGCCCACCCGGACCCATTCACAACCGATCGGCGGGGACGGCAGGCCGTACTGGTACCAGTCGAGGTAGTAGCTGGCGCTGTACCAGCCGTAGGGCAGGAAGTCGCCGTAGGACCAGTTGTAGCTGTACCAGCCGCGCGGATAGACATAGACGCCGATCCGGAACCGGCGCGAGGCCTGATAGCTGCGCCGCCAGTGGCGCGAATCGTACCAGCTGCGCGACCGGTCGCGGCTGCGGAGCTGGCGGCCTTCGCCGGGACGGCGACCATCCCAGCGCTGGTCGCGTCCACCGCGTCCATCGCGGTCATAGCCGCCGCGATTATCGCCGCGACCCGCTCCGGGCCGGCCGTCGTAGCGACCATCGCGGTCGCGGTCGTAGCTTCCACGATTGTCGCGGCCGCCGTTGGGGCGGTCCCTGCGGTCGTCGCGTTCGCGGTTGTAGTCGCCGCGACCGCCCTGGGCGCCGGGACCATAGCCGCCGCGCGGCGCGCCCTGGCGGGCGTCGGGCCGTCCGTCGCCGTTGCGGTCGTAGCCGCCGGCATAGCCGCCCGAACCGTCGCCGCGACCGCCCCGGCCGCCGCGCGCGCCCTGGCGGGACGCCGTGCGGCCGTCGTCGCCGCGATCATAGCGGCCAGGCGAAGGCTGGCGCGGGGTCTGGGCCGGCTGTCCACGGTCGAAGCCGCTCTGCGGTCCCCTGGGCCCACGCGCCCGCTGTTCGGGCTGGGGAGCGGGCGCCGCCTGGGGCGCCGGGCCGCGCTGTCCACGGCCGCCGCGATCCCCGCGATCGCCGCGCGGAGCCCGCTCGGGGGTCGGCTTGGGCGCCGGCTGGCTGGCCTGGTTGTCCTGTTGATAGCCGCGATCGCCGCGCGGGGCGGCCAGGGCGGTGGTTCCCATAAGCAGGGCCAGAGCAGCGCCGGCCACGATCGCTTTCTTCATTCTTGTCTCCAGCGGCCGCGCCTTCGGTCGGCCGTCACAGTCCCATCGTTTACCGTGATGCGCCCGCCAACCTGAACCGGACTTGAACGAAAGGCGAGTCCGCGCCAGCTTGGCCCCATGCCCGCCCACCCTCAGGACATCATCGGCTTCTGGACCTCGGCCGGACCGGCCAAATGGTTCGCCAAGGACAATCGCTTCGACGAGGCCATCCGGCTGAGGTTCGAGCCGGTCCACTTCGCCGCCGCGCGCGGCCAGTACGACGCCTGGCGGGAGACCGCCGAGGGGACCCTCGCCCTGTTGCTGCTGCTGGACCAGTTTCCCCGCAACCTGTTCCGCGACACCGCCCACGCCTTCGCCACCGACCCTCTGGCCCGGACCATCGCCCGCCAGGCCCTGGCGCGGGGCTTCGACCAGCAGACCGAGCCGCTGCTGCGCCGCTTCTTCTACCTGCCGCTGGAACATTCCGAGGACCTGGCCGACCAGGAGCTCTGCGTCTCCCTGTGCCAGGGCCTGATGGACGACACCGGCGATGCGGAGACCCTGCGCTACGCCATCCTCCACCGCGACATCATCGCCCGCTTCGGCCGCTTCCCCCACCGCAACGCCGTCTTCGGCCGCGAGATGACCGCCGAGGAACAGGTCTTCCTCGAGGAAGGCGGCTTCAAGGGCTGAGCCTCACAGCTTCCGCGTCTCGGACACATACTGGCGGGCGATCGGGTTCAGCGGCGCCCGCGATTGCCCCGCCGCCAGCAGCCGGGCGGAATCGAGGATATGCAGTCCGCGATAGCGCTTCTCGATGGCGCCGGTCGCGATCAGTTCCTTGACCACCCTGACGACGGCCGACATCGACAGCCCCAGGAAGTCGGCGATGTCCTCATAGGTCACCGGCGCGGGAAGCGGCTGATCGCCCCGCTCCAGCAGGCCCGGCCGCCGCGCCAGATAGATGATGGCCTTGGCCGCCCGGACCAGAACCGGATCCAGCGCGTTCATCACCGCCCGGTCATGCTCCATGCGGTTGCGAAGGCTGATGACCCGCATGACGCCCATGGCCACCGCCCCGTCGGCTTCCATCTCCGCGACCACAGCTGCGTTGGGACAGAAGATAACCCGCGAGCGCTGGCGCACGCTCGTCTCGAACAGGGTCTCCCGGCCGTCGATCATTGGAATCAGCCCGGCGGCCTGAGGCGGCGACAGCAGGTCGGACAGATAGCGCTGACCGTCCGCCGACATCCTCGTCAGTTCCAGGCACCCCTCGCTGACGATGAACAGCCAGCGCGACGGCTCCCACAGCCGGGCCAGCACCTCTCCCGGCTCGCACCAGCGCACGGTGCTGACGGCCGCCAGCCGCTCCAGCGCCGGCTCCGGCCAGTGGGCCAGGATCGGCGCCCGTCGCAGGTCCGCCGGGGTGACCCGTCCCGCCTGCGCCGCAGCATCCTGGTCGTCTCTGTCCACGCTCGCCCCCACTAAAGATCGCCCCCCGGCGTCAAAGTCGCCCGATTTGGTCAAATGACAAGGTCGTCCGGCTCGCCCCTTTCTAGCCTCCGTCCCCCGGAGAGGCCGCCAACACAAGCCCTCCACGCTCTGGAGGACGACGCGCATGGCAAACTTCCCCTCGTATCTCAACGTCAATCTCCTCGCCGCGAGCGCCGGATTCACCCTGTCGGGCAACAGCGGCGGCTTTCTGGGAACCGACGTCTCGACCGGCGATCTCAATCATGATGGCTACATCGACCTCGTGGTCAGCGCCCCCGGCGGCAACACCGTCTACGTCTTCTTTGGAACCGCCAACGGCATCGCCGCCAACGTCAGCCTTTCCGGGCTGAACGGCGTCAACGGCTTTTCCATCACCGGCTCGGGCCAGTTCGGCCAGACCGCGACCTTCATCGGCGACGTCAACCACGACGGTTTCGACGACATTCTGCTTGGAGCGCCCCAGGTCGGCGCCAACAGCGCGGGGCAGGCCTACATTCTCTACGGCCGGGCCGGGGGCTATGCGGCCAGCTACAGCTCCGCCGATCTCAATCCGGGGGATGAGACCGTCTACAACGGCGGCTTTCGCGCCATCCTGGGGACGAGCGGCGAGGCCCTGGGCGACATCAACCACGACGGCATTGCCGACTTCGCCATCGGCGCGCCCGCCCAGCTGGTGTCCGGGGCCGCCTATCTCTTCCTTGGCGGCGAGGCCGGCTTCCAGAACCTCAGCATCGTCAATGGCCAGGATGGCGATCACTTCGGGGCCTTTGTCGCCGGCATCGGCGATGTGAACCACGACGGCTTCGACGACTACGCGGTCGGCGGCGATCTCGCCTCGAGCCTGAGCGGGACCGTGGCGGTGGTCTATGGCTCCGCCTCCCCCACCGTCGGCATGACCACCGCCGCCCTCAATGGCTCCAACGGCTATCAACTGTTCGGCCTGGCCCCCGGCGACAGCCTGGCCACCGTCGCCGGCATCGGCGATCTGAACAATGACGGCATCGACGACTTCGCGGTCGCTTCCCGCAACGCCAGCCTCTCCGGAACCAACGCCGGCGCGGTCTATGTCATTTTCGGCCGCGACGACGGCGCCACGCCGCAGCTGTCGAGCCTCGACGGGTCCAACGGGTTCACCATCTACGGCGCGGCCAACAACAATCAGCTCGCCTCCTCGATCACCCATGGCGACGTCAATGACGACGGCATCGACGACCTGATCATGACCGCCGGCCAGGCCGGGGTCGTCTATGTGATGTACGGCCGGTCGGCGGCCTTTTCCTCATCCTATTCGGCCAGCAGCATCGCCGGCTCAGAGGGCTTCCAGATTTACGGGTTCAACGGGCTGAACACCAACAGCCTCGCTGTCGGCGACCTCAACAACGACGGGGTCGACGACATCGTCGTCGGGTCGGTCTTCAACACCACCGGCGGCGCCAACGCCGGCTCGGTCTCGGTCATCTACGGCCAGGTCGGCGACCGGACCCTCATCGGCGCCGCGGGGACAGACAATCTGACCGGCGCGGGCGGCAACGACAGCCTTTCGGGCCTGGGGGGCATGGACTTCCTCTCCGGTCTCGGCGGCGACGACATCCTCGATGGCGGCGACGGCAACGACTACCTCTACGGCGGCGACGGCGTTGATCAGCTGATCGGCGGACTGGGTGGCGACAGCCTGTTCGGCGACGCCGGCGACGATGTGCTCGATGGCGGCGACGGCGGCGACAAGCTCTACGGCGGCGCCGGCGTTGATGATCTCACGGGGGGTCTGGGCAACGATATCCTCGACGGCGGCGACGACGCCGACACCCTCACCGGCGGCGACGGCAACGACATGCTCGACGGCGCGGGCGGCGCCGACCTGATGTCCGGCGGGGACGGCAATGACGTCTACATCGTCAATGACGCCGGCGATCAGACCATCGAGGCGGCCGGCCAGGGTTACGATGTCGTTCGCGCCAGCATCAGCTGGACCCTGGCCGACAACATCGAGGCGCTGCAGCTTCAGGGCGGCGGCGACATCGACGGAACCGGCAACGACCTGGCCAACAACATCCAGGGCAACAGCGGCTCGAACCGCCTCGATGGCGGCGCCGGGGTCGACACCCTCAATGGCGGAGACGGCGACGACTTCATCATCGGCGGCCAGGGCAACGACCTGCTGCGCGGCGGCGCCGGGGCCGACAGCTTCATCGTCGCCCACGCCTTCGGTCCGACCCTGGAGACCGACGTCATCTACGACTTCGACACCGCCGAGGGCGACATCCTCGACCTGTCGGGCGCCTATGCCGGGACCCTGTCTCTGGTCAGCGCCTTCACCAGGCACGCCGGCGAAATGACCCTCAGTTTCAGCGGCGGCCACACCCTCCTGCGCCTCGACATCGATGGCGACGGCCGCGTCGACTACCAGATGAAGATCAACGGCGACGTCACCGGCGACAGCGGCGGCTGGATTCTCTGATCCCTGGAGCATGTCAGGGCGAAGTGTACGCGGTTCGCCCGCCCGGACATGCTCTAAATGTTTGATTCTAAAACCTTTTGATCAGGTTTTGATGGTACATCAAAACCTGAAAGGGTCTAGGCGGCCGCCCGTCTATTCCCGCCGGCCGGTCCGCGTCTCTCCGCCGGGCTCCATCGTGTCCTCGACGCTTCGGCGACGTTTGGCCTCGATCCGCTTCCACTGCTTTCGGGTGTGGCAGACCTTCTGGCTGAACAGGGTGCCGACGGGCGTGACCGTGACGCACACCACCTCGGCGTCCCGCTCGGCGGCCGTCTTCGCCGCCGGCTGGGCGGCGGCCGGCGCAGGCTGCGGCGCGGTTCCGTCGTCGGCCGGCTCGCCGCTGACCAGCAGCAGCATGAGTATGGTCGATGTCAGCATGGTTCCCCCCTGTTGGCCGTCATCGTCCGCCGGAACGACCGTCAATACAATTGTGGATGACTGATCGGCGCTGGTCAGGCCGGCCCCCGGTCGGCTACGAATCACCCCAAGCTGTCGTTTTCCCGGACCGGCGGATCGCCATGAACGCTCTCTCACCCCGCGCCGACAGACCCGACGCCGCCCCGTCCATCGCCGCGGGCAGGGACCATCCCGAACGCCAGTATCTGGGCCTGCTGGCCGACATCATGGCCACCGGGGTGCAGCGCGGCGACCGCACCGGCACCGGCACCCTGGGGGTCTTCGGGCGGCAGATGCGGTTTGACCTGGCCCAGGGCTTTCCCCTGCTGACCACCAAGAAGCTGCACCTGCGCTCGATCATCGTCGAGCTGCTGTGGTTCCTGCGCGGCGAGACCAATATCCGCTACCTCAAGGACCACGGCGTCAGCATCTGGGACGAATGGGCCGACGCCGAGGGGGAGCTGGGTCCCGTCTACGGCAAGCAGTGGCGCAGCTGGACGGCGCCGGACGGCCGGGTGATCGACCAGATCAGCGCGGTGGTCGAGGCCATCCGCACCAATCCCAACAGCCGACGCCACATCGTCAGCGCCTGGAACCCGGCCGATGTCGACGACATGGCCCTGCCGCCCTGCCACTGCCTGTTCCAGTTCTTCGTCGCCGACGGAAAGCTGTCTTGCCAGCTGTATCAGCGCAGCGCCGATGTGTTTCTGGGCGTGCCGTTCAACATCGCCAGCTACGCCCTGCTGACCATGATGGTGGCGAAGGCGACCGGTCTTCAGCCCGGCGAGTTCGTCCACACCTTCGGCGACGCCCACCTCTATCTGAACCACCTCGACCAGGCCAAGGAGCAGCTGCGCCGCGAGCCGCTGCCCTTCCCGACCATGACCATCGCCGACAAGACCGACCTGTTCGCCTTTGAACTGGCCGACTTCAAGGTCGAGGGCTACGAGGCCCACCCTTCGATCAAGGCCCCGATAGCGGTCTGAAGCGCCACACCGTCGCGAGGTCGTCATGCGTCTGTTTCCCCTGATCTCCGTACTGGCGCTCATCGCCCTGGCCGCCGGCTGCGCGGCGCCGGAGAGCGCCGAGGTCGCCGCGAAGGATGAGTTGCTCTGCGTCGTCCCCGCGGCCTTCGAACAGATCCCCGCCGAGGTCGCCGATCCCGACAAGATCAACGCCGACTTCACCCCCGACTCCTACCTGCTGTCCCTGGCCTGGCAGCCGGAGGCCTGCCGCGCCGGCGCGACCGACACCAGCGACGCCACCGCCTGCGGGGGCAACCTCGGCTGGACGCTCCACGGGCTCTGGCCCAACAGCGCCGATGGCCATCACCCGCGCTACTGCCGCCCCTCGACCCGGCTCAGCGACGACACCGTCCGCCGCAACTTCTGCATGACCCCTTCGGCCCGCCTGCAACAGCATGAGTGGGCCGCCCACGGGACCTGCGCCTGGAACAGCCCGGACGCCTATTTCGACCAGGCCCGGTCCATGTGGGAGGGCCTGAGACGACCCGACCCCCGCGGCCTGGCGGGCGATGACGACGCTGTTTCCGCCGGCGCCCTGCGTGACGCCTTCGTCGCCGCCAACCCGGGCCTGCCGCGCCAGGCCATCTACATCGCCACCGGCGACGGCGACCGGCTGCGCGAGCTGCGCATCTGCCACGACCTGGCCTTCAAGCCGACCGCCTGCCCCGGCTCCATCGGCGCGCCGGACCGGGTTAGCCTGGCGATCACCCGGTGAAAGTTTCAGGGACGCCTCGCAGCCCCCCTTTTTTGAGCAATGGTCCCGTCTCCGAGCAGCCTAGACTGAGCCCATGAAAACCCTGCCCCTCCTCGCCGCAGCCCTGGCCATGCTGGCCGCTGTTCCCGCCCATGCCCAGTCGGTCAGTGAGTCCGAGAAGGACCTGATGGAAGCCTATGACGGCTGCAAACGCATCCAGAACGGCGCCACCGAGGTCATCTTCACCTACATGGGCTACACGCAGGTTCCGAATGTCGGTCTCGTCAAGCAGACCCCGGACCACGCCGTCGCCGTCAACCTGGTGGAGAGGCGCGATCAGAATGGTCGGATGGAGCACCAGTGCATTTCCATGCTTGCTCCGGCCACCGCCACCGACTCCCTTCTCGGGGCCATCCGCGCCGACGCTCGCGCCCGGGGATATGTTGAGCAGCCGCAGAAGGCGGGCTCCGACGGGATCAGCACCATGAACGCCTTCGTGAATACCGGCTCCGTGGCGTTCATCAACCTGATCGCCACGCCGGCGGGCGGCGACCGCAACTTTCCGATGGTAAGCTTGAGCAACGTCTGGACCTCGCAGTAGACCTCAGGGGGCGTTCAGCCCCGGAGAGTCGCATGGTCCTGCCCCTCGCCCTCGTCGTCGCCCGCGCCCGCAACGGGGTCATCGGAGCGGACGGGGGTATCCCCTGGCGGCTGAAGTCCGACATGGCCCTGTTCAAGGCCAATACCCTGGGCAAGCCGGTGATCATGGGCCGCAAGACCTGGGACAGCCTGCCCATCAAGCCCCTGCCCGGCCGGATGAACATCGTCCTGACCCGCGACGGCAGTTTCGAAAGCCCTGTCGCCCTGGCCTTCGAGAACTTCTCCGAGGCCGTCGAGACCGCCCGCGAACAGGCCGGGGAGGACGGCGTGTCGGAGGTCTGCGTCATCGGCGGCGCGGCCCTCTATCAACTGGCCCTGCCCCGCGCCCGGCGCATCTACCTGACCGAGGTCGAGGCGGAGCCGCAAGGCGATGTCCGCTTCCCCGACTTCGACGAGAGCCAGTGGACCGAGGTCCGCCGCGAGGCCTTCCCCGCTGGCGAGAAGGACGACCACCCCTTCACCTTTCGCGTGCTGGACCGGCGATAGCGCCTTGCACTGACCCGGCGTCAGGCGGTTCTATTCTCCCAACAGATAAAGGGAGAATGCGCTGTGGAAATCGAACTGGTCGCCGAGGGTCTGCTGTTTCCGGAAGGCCCGATCGCCATGAACGACGGCTCGGTGATCCTGACCGAGATCAAGGGCCAGCGGCTGACCCGCATCACCCCCGACGGCAAGGCCAGCGTGGTCGCCGAGACCGGCGGCGGTCCCAACGGCGCGGCCATCGGCCCCGACGGCAAGATCTATGTCACCAACAACGGCGGCAGCTTCGAGTGGCTGGACGTGGGCGGCCTGACCATTCCCGGCCCCACCCCGGCCAGCCATACCGGCGGCTCCATCCAGCGGGTCGACATCGCCAGCGGCAAGGTCGAGACCGTCTATGACGCCTGCGAGGGCAAGCGACTGGTCGGGCCCAACGACCTGGTTTTCGACAAGCAGGGCGGCATGTGGTTCACCGATCACGGCTGTTCCACGCCAGAGGGCCGCAAGTTCGGCGCCCTCTACTACGCCCTGCCCGACGGTTCGAAGATCACCCGCCTGCGCGACCACTTCGTCTCGCCCAACGGCGTCGGCCTCTCGCCGGACGAGGATGTGGTCTACATGGCCGACACCAACCTTGGCCGCCTCTGGGCCTTCGACGTCAGCGCCCCGGGCGAGCTGGCCGAGCCGCCGCCGTTCCAGCCGGGCCGGGTGGTGCACAATCTTCCGGGCTACCAGCTGCTCGACAGTCTGGCCGTCGAGGCCGGCGGCAAGGTCTGCGTCGCCACCATCATCAACGGCGGCATCACCGCCTTCGACCCGGATGGCTCCACCGAGCACTACCCCTTCCCCGACCTGCTCTGCACCAACATCTGCTTCGGCGGCGACGACATGCGGACCGCCTGGATCACCGCCTCGGGAACCGGCAAGCTCTACAAGGCCCGCTGGCCACGCCCGGGCCTGAAGCTCAACTACAACGCCTGAGGAGGCCGTGATGAACAAACGCCTTGGACTGGCCCTGCTGGCCGCGGCCCTGCTGGCCGGCTGCGCCCATCCGCCGACCCCCGCGCCCATGCCCTGCGGCTGCCTGCCGCCACGAACTGAGCCGACGCCGGGTGAAAGCCCCGACCTGGCGCCGGTCGAACCGGGCCAGGGCTGAGCCCTTCCGGGTCGGAAAGGCGCGCCGCCCGACCCGTAGGCCGGCCGGCCCCGCGGCGACCCACAATCGCCCGCAATCGACCCACGGGCCGGCCTACGCCCAGGCCTACCTTCCCGGCGCTCCGCCCCACGCGCCGGCCACCCTTTCACCAATGATTTCAACGGCGAGGACGCCTGACCGCCCCCGCCGCCAAGGAACGCGGTATAATCGTGGGCCGCTTCGATAGCCCCCCTCCGCCTTCCCGGCGAAGGCCGGGACCCAGATTCAGCCGCCCTGCCAGCCCAATGATCGCGAGACAGGCGCTCAGCCCAATGGACCCCGACCTTCGCCAGAGTGGGCGGTAGGATGGCGGATCAATTGGCCGAGGATTGCCTGACCCTAGTACAGCACCCCCATCGCCGACCGCTCGAAGCTCTTCAGCTCGTCATTGCGGCCGTCGCGGATCTTGTCGACCCATTCGGGGTCCTGCAGCAGGGCGCGGCCGACGGCGACCATGTCGAACTCGTCGCGTTCCATCCGCTCCAGCAGGTTGTCGAGGCTGGCCGGCTGGCTGGCCTCGCCGCCGTAGGCCGCGATGAATTCGCCGGACAGGCCGACGCTGCCGACGGTGATGGTCGGCTTGCCGGTCAGCTTCTTGGCCCAGCCGGCGAAGTTGAGGTCGCTGCCCTCAAATTCCGGCTCCCAGAAGCGGCGCTGGCTGCAGTGGAAGACATCGGCGCCGGCGTCGGCCATCGGCGCCAGCCAGGCTTCCATTTCGGTCGGGTCGGCGGCCAGCTTGACGGTGAAGTCCTGCTGCTTCCACTGCGACAGGCGGATGATCACCGGATAGTCCTCGCCGACCTCCCGGCGCACCGCCTTCAGAATCTCGACCGCGAACCGGGTGCGCTCGGGCAGGGTCTTGCCGCCCCACCGGTCTTCCCGGACGTTGACGCCATGCCAGAAGAACTGATCGATCAGATAGCCGTGGGCGCCGTGCAGCTCGACGGAGTCAAAGCCCAGGGCCTTGGCCGCGCCGGCCGCCTTGCCGAAGGCGTCGATGGCGTCCGCGACATCGGCGTCGCTCATCGGCTCGCCGAACTGTTTGCCGGGGCTGGAATAGCCAGAGGGGCTGTCATAGGGACCGGGCGGCGTCCACACCGGATCGCGGGTGCGGACAGCCCCCACATGCCACAGCTGCGGGGCCATGGCCCCGCCGGCCGCGTGCACCGCGTCGATCACGCTCTTCCAGGCCGCCAGTTCCTGCTCGCCATGAAAGCGGGGGACGTTCGGATCGTTCAGCGAGGCGGGACGGGCCACGCCGGTGCCCTCGGAGATGATCAGCCCGACGCCATGCTCGGCCCGGCGGCGGTAGTAGTCGGTCACCTCCTGGGTCGCCACGCCGCCCGGAGAAAAGCTGCGGGTCATCGGCGCCATGGCGATGCGGTTCTTCACCGACATGGACTTGATCTGAAGCGGGCGGAACAGGGTGTCGATGCTCACGTTTGCGGCTCCCGGCGGCAATTTCTGGATTGGCCCTGTTAAACGGTTGTTTGAGATCAAAGACGAGTCAGAAAATCTGACCACGCCGCCAATGCGTAGCTGTTCATGTGCCGGACAGGCGCGGCCGCTATATTGCAGGGACGAAATGTATCGTAAGGCCAGACCCGGCGGCAAAGGCGTGCGGAAGCAGTGACGACGGCGAGCGACGAACAGGATCCGGCCGCGGCGTTTCGCGGCCACCTGACCGGCGGACAGCCCTCCGACGGCATTCTCGAGTCATGGTCGTCGCTGGAGGCCATCGTCGCCCGCGATCCCAAGGGCGTCGCCGACGCCATGGCCCAGGCGGCCCGCATCGACGCCTCGGCCGGCTTCGCCGCCCTGGCCCCGGAAGGGTCTGTTGGAGCCGCCGTCATCTCCCCCTCGGGCGAACTGTCCCAGGCCGACGCCCAGTTCATCCGCTGGTTCGGCAATCCCAAGGACTCGCCCGCCTTTCGCCGACTGATCCGCCTGGCCCAGAAGCAGGGTCAGGTCTCCGGCCTGGTCGAGACCGAGGACGGCGGCGTCATCGCCGCCTGCGCCGGAACCGAGGCCTACGCCCTGCGATGGCCCCTGTCTCCCGAGAGCCGGGCCCAGCTGGAGCTTCCCGGTCGCCGGGTGGCCCTGCTTGGGTTTGCGCCCTCACGGGTCAGCGCCCTTGCCGCCCGCGCCGCCCAGGCCTTCGGCCTGACCCCGCTTGAAGCCCGGATTTCCGAAGCCCTGCTGGATGCGCCGAACCTCAACGAGGCGGCCGAGCGCGTCGGGGTGGGCCGCGAGACCGCCCGCGAGGCCTTGAAGAAGGCCATGCGCAAGGCCGGGGCGAAGCGGTCTCCCGACCTGGTCCGCCGGATGATGGACCTGATGAGCGGCATGAACACGCCGTCCGGCAATGTCGAGACCGTGCTAAGTTCCCTGTTCGGCGCCACCCCCGCCGAGGCCCGCGCCGCCGCCCGCTTCGCCGAGGGCCTGACCGCCCGGGAGGTCGCCGCCGCCCTTGGCGTCAAGGAGGCCACGGTCCGGGGGCAACTGAAGGCGGTGTTCGCCAAGACCGGGGTCAACAAGGCCAAGGACCTGGTCCGGCTGACCGTCGAGGCCAGCACCCTGACCGCCCTCACCCAGGCGTCGGAAAGCACCATCGAGCCGATCGACCGCGAGGGCCGCGCGCGGCTGATCACCACCGCCGAGAACCGGCGGATCGCCCTGATCGACTACGGTCCGACAGGCGGCCGGCCGGTCGTGGTCTTCCATGGCTATTCGATCGGCCGCTTCCTGCCTCCGGTGTTCGTCGCCCGGCTGCACCGCGCCGGCTATCGGCCGATTGTCGTCCAGCGGCCCGGCTTCGGCCTGACCGACGCCGCGCCCTCCATGGAAAGCCATCCGCAGGTCGCGGCCGATGACCTGGCCGCCGTGCTGGACGCGCTGAAGCTGCGCAAGACCGATGTGCTGATCCGGGACGGCGCCACCGCCTCCGGCCTGGCCTTTGCGGTCCGGCATGGCCACCGGATCGGCCACGGCGTTCTGCTCAATCCGCGCCCGCAGGCCAGTCTTGACCGCACTCACCCCTCGATGATCGGCTCCATCGCCCGGACCATGCTCAAGCATCCCGAGTTGATCGCGGCTTTCGGCGAAATGCTGCGCCGTCAGAACCGCACCGACCTGCTGACGCGGGCGCTGCGGCGGTCGCTGGACCCGTTTCCCGCCGACCGGGCGTTGATGGATGATCCGGTGACCGCCGCCATGCTGGTTCGCGACACCCAGGGCATGGGCGCCCGGAGCAGCGCCGGCTTCGCCGCGGAAATGGCGGTTTACGCCCACGGCTGGACCCCGCCGTCGGCTATCGGGGGAGAGCGCTGGACCCTGGTCTTTTCGGGCGGCTTCGACTGGCCCTCGTCCCAGGCCTTCTGGCAGAAGGCCCTGCCCGAGGCCCAGCGCCGCGACATCCCCGGCGCCGCCTACCTCGCCTATTTCACCCATCCCCAGGAGGTGGTGGCGGCCCTCGACGGCTAGCTGAGCGAGCCCGGTCGCGCGACGGGGTGGCTGCTCGACAGGCCGCCGTCGACCACCATCGCCTGGCCGTTCACATAGGAGGCGTCGTCGCTGGCCAGGAACAGGGCCATCTGGGCGATCTCGACGGGCTGGCCGGCCCGGCGCAGCGGGTTCAGCTGGCCGATCTTGCCTTCCGAGCCCTTGGCCCGCGCGCCGTCGAAGATCGGCTTGGTCATGCCGGTCTCGATCAGGCCGGGACAGATGGCGTTGACCCGGATGCCGGTGCCGCCCAGCTGCTGGGCGGTGGTCTGGACCATGGAGATGACGCCGGCCTTGGAGGCGCTGTAGGGGGTGCCGCCGGCGCCGGACCGCAGCGCGGCCACCGAGGCGGTGCAGATGATGGAGCCCTTGCCCTTGGGGGCCATGACCCGGCTGGCGTGCTTGATCATCATCGCCGGCCCGACGACGTTGATCCGCAGGAGGTCCATGAAGCTGGCCTCGGTCAGTTCCGGCAGGGTGATCCAGCCGCCCGACACCCCGGCGTTGGCGAAGGCGATGTCCAGGCCGCCGTAGGTTTCCACCGCCTTGTCGACCAGGGCGCTGACCTCGGCCTCGGAGCCGGCGTCGCCGGTCACCGCGATGGCCTTGCCTCCGTCGGCGACGATCTCGGCCACGGTGTCGTTGACCTCCGGCGCGCGGTCAAAGGCGACCACGCTGGCGCCCTCGGCGGCGAAGAGTTTGGCGCTGGCCCGGCCGATGCCGCTGGCGGCGCCGGTGACAATGGCGACCTTGCCGGAAAGACGTCCCATGGTGTTCTCCCTGTTTGCGGCTGACCTTAGGGAGGGTCGCGGTGAAATTCAAACGGATGTTTGAGTCGTATTCAAACCCTTCTCCCTGAGGGAGAAGGTGGCCCGAAGGGTCGGATGAGGGTTTAGGAACCCGTCCTGCCTTGGCGCTGGATGGACGGCTGCAAGATGATTGACCCTCACCAGCCGCCGTAAACCCTCACCCGGTCGGCCATTGGCCGACCGACCTCTCCCTCAGGGAGAGGTAGTCCTTCAAAGCGACGGTAGATTGAGCCCGTTCGCCCGGGCGCAGTCCACCGCCTCGTCGTACCCGGCGTCGGCATGGCGCATTACCCCCGTCGCCGGGTCGTTCCACAGCACCCGGCCGAGCCGCCGCGCCGCATCCTCCGTTCCGTCACAGACAATGACCATGCCGCTATGCTGCGAAAACCCCATTCCGACCCCGCCGCCATGGTGCAGCGACACCCAGGTCGCGCCGCTGGCCGTATTGAGAAGCGCGTTGAGCAACGGCCAGTCGGACACCGCGTCCGAGCCGTCCTTCATCGCCTCGGTCTCGCGGTTGGGGCTGGCGACCGAGCCCGAGTCCAGATGATCTCGGCCGATCACCACCGGCCCGATCTCGCCCCTGGCCACCATCTCGTTGAAGGCCAGGCCCAGCTTGTCGCGGTCGCCGAGGCCGACCCAGCAGATGCGCGCCGGCAGGCCCTGGAACTGGATCTTCTCGCCGGCCATATCGAGCCAGCGGTGCAGGTGCTTGTTGTCGGGCAGCAGTTCCTTGACCTTGGCGTCGGTCTTGCGGATGTCCTCGGGATCGCCGCTCAACGCCGCCCAGCGGAACGGCCCGACCCCGCGACAGAACAGCGGGCGAATGTAGGCCGGCACGAAGCCGGGGAAGTCGAAGGCGCTGGCCACCCCCTCCTCCAGCGCCACCTGGCGGATGTTGTTGCCGTAGTCGACGGTGGGAATGCCGGCGTGGTGGAAGTCGAGCATCGCCTGGACGTGCACCGCCATCGATTGCCGCGCCGCCCGCTCGACCGCCTTGGGGTCCCGCTCGCGCCGTTCGTCCCATTCGGCGATGGACCAGCCGGCCGGCAGATAGCCGTTGACCGGGTCATGGGCGCTGGTCTGGTCGGTGACCAGATCGGGCCGCACCCCGCGCCGCACCATCTCCGGCAGCATCTCGGCGGCATTGCCCAGCACCCCCACACTGATCGCCCGCTTCTCGGCGCAGGCCTGTTCGATCAGGCTCAGGGCCTCATCGAGATTGTTGGCCCGGACGTCCAGATAGCCGGTCTTCAGTCGCATCTCGATCCGGCTCTCGCGGCATTCGATGGCCAGGCAGCTGGCGCCCGCCATCACCGCCGCCAGCGGCTGGGCGCCGCCCATTCCGCCGAGCCCGGCGGTCAGGATCCAGCGGCCGGCCAGATCGCCGCCGTAGTGCTGGCGTCCCGCCTCGACGAAGGTCTCGTAGGTGCCCTGAACGATGCCCTGGCTGCCGATGTAGATCCACGATCCGGCCGTCATCTGGCCGTACATCATCAGCCCCTTGCGATCGAGCGCATGGAAGTGATCCCAGGTCGCCCAGTGCGGGACCAGGTTGGAATTGGCGATCAGGACGCGCGGGGCGTCGGCATGGGTCCGGAACACCCCGACCGGCTTGCCCGACTGGACCAGCAGGGTCTCGTCCGCCTCCAGCCGCCGCAGCGCAGCGCAGATGCGGTCAAAGCTTTCCCAGTCCCGCGCCGCCCGGCCGATGCCGCCATAGACCACCAGCTCCTCGGGCCGCTCGGCGACCTCCGGGTCCAGGTTGTTCATCAGCATCCGCAGGGGCGCCTCGGTCAGCCAGGATTTCGCAGACAGCTCAAGGCCGCGCGGGCTGCGGATCAGGCGGGTGTTGTCGCGACGGGTCATGCGCCGGCTCCTTGGCTTGTGGTCCAGTCGATGAGGGCGGCCAGCATCGGCTTCAGCACGGCCTGCAGGGCGGCGGCGCGATCCGGTTTCCACGCCGGAATCTCCAGGCTGGCCGGCTCGTCCATATAGGCGCGCTGGGCGATTTCCAGCTGCAGGGCGTGGACCCCGCCATCAGGGTTTCCGTAGTGGCGGGTGATCCAGCCGCCCTTGAAGCGACCGTTGCTGACGTGGCTGAAGCCCGACCGGGCCAGCGCTCGCTCGGCGACCTCAACGGCGCCGGGGCCGGCGCTGGCGCCGCTGTTGGTTCCCAGGTTCAGGGCCGGCAGTTCGCCGTCGAACAGGCGCGGCACAAGGCTGCGGATCGAATGGGCGTCAAACAGGACGATCGCCGGATGGATCAGCCGCAACCGGTCGATCTCGGCCTCAAGGGCGTCGTGATAGGGCGTGAAATAGCTGATCCGGCGCCGCGCGATCTCGGCCGCGTGCGGCGCCCGCCCGGGATGGTACAGGGGGACGTTGTCGAAGGTCTCCGTCGGGCAGAGGCCCGTCGTCGCCTGGCCGGGATAGAGGCTGACACCGCTGGGGTCCCGGTTCACATCGATGGCGGTGCGGGAGATGTTGGTGCGAACCACCGTGGCCCCGAGGTCGACGGCGAAAGCGTAGAGCTCGCCGATGAACCAGTCGGCGTCATGGATCGCCAGGTCATGGCTGACCAGGGCCGGCGCGATCTCCGGCGGGATCACCGTCCCGGCATGCGGAATTGAAACGATCAGCGGCGCCTGGCCCTGATGGAGGTGAAGCCAGGAGGTCATTGCCCCACCATCCCCGGCAGCGCCGTCCCAACCGCCTTGGCCAGCGCGCCCGACTTCACCATCTCCGCCGTCGCCGCGATCTCGGGGGCGAAGAAGCGGTCATCCTCCAGGTGCGGCACGGTCTCGCGCACCAGGGCTCTCACCGCCTCGAGGCCGTCGGAGGACCGCAGGTCGCCGTGGAAATCGCACCCCTGCGCCGCCGCCAGCAGTTCGATGGCGACGATCTGGGCGGCGTTCTCCGCCATGGCCAGCAGGCGGCGCGCGCCGTGGGCGGCCATGGAGACATGGTCTTCCTGGTTGGCGCTGGTGGGGATGGAATCGACGCTGGCCGGATAGGCCCGCTGCTTGTTCTCCGAAACCAGCGCCGCCGCCGTCACCTGGGGGATCATGAAGCCGCTGTTGATCCCTGGTCGGGGCGTCAGGAAGGCCGGCAGGCCGCTCAGCGCCGGGTCCACCAGCATGGCCGTGCGCCGCTCGCTCATCGAGCCGATCTCGCAGATTGCCATGGCCAGCATATCGGCCGCGAAGGCCACCGGCTCGGCGTGGAAGTTGCCGCCGCTGATCGCCTCGCCGGTGTCGGTGAAGATCAGGGGATTGTCGGTCACGCCGCCGGCCTCGACGGACAGGGTCGCCGCCGCCTGACGGGCAAGGTCGAGCGCCGCGCCCATTACCTGGGGCTGGCAACGCAGGCAGTAGGGATCCTGCACCTTCTCGCAGTCCAGGTGGCTTGCGCCGATGGCGCTGCCGGACAGCATCGCCCGCCAGGCCGCCGCTGTTTCGATCTGGCCCCGGTGGCCGCGCAGGCCGTGGATGCGCGGATCGAAGGGGGCCAGCGATCCCTTGGCCGCCTCCACCGACAGGGCGCCGGCGACCATGGCCGCCTGGAACACCCGCTCGATGCGGAACAGCCCCGCCAAGGCGCAGGCGGTGGAGAACTGGGTGCCGTTGAGCAGCGCCAGGCCTTCCTTGGGGCCCAGCTCGACGGGGGCCAGGCCGGCACGTTTCAGCGCCTCGGCCGCCGGCATCCGCTCGCCCTTCAGAAAGGCCTCGCCAACCCCGATCATGGTCGCCGCCATATGGGCCAGCGGGGCGAGATCGCCGGAGGCCCCGACGCTTCCCTGCTCGGGGACCAGAGGCAGCAGGTCGGCGGCCAGCATGGCCTCGATCAAGGCCACGGTGTCCGGACTGACGCCAGAGGCGCCGCGTCCGAGGCTGGCCGCCTTCAGCGCCAGCATCAGCCGCACGACCGGGGCTTCCAGCGGCTCGCCGACGCCGGCGGCGTGGGAGATGACGATATTGCTCTGCAGACGGGCCAGGTCAGCGCTGGCGATGCGGATGTTGGCCAGTTTGCCGAAGCCGGTGTTGACGCCATAGACCGCGCGGCCATCGGCGACGATGCGCTCGACCACGGCGGCGCTGGCGGCCATGGCGGCGCGGGCCGACTCCGCCAGCCGGGGCGCCGCGCCATCGAATACCGCGCGCCAGTCGGCCAGGCTCGCCTCGCCGGGGTGCAGCACCAGAACGCTCACGCGGGAACTCCTTGAAAAACCCTGCTGTGCAAGGGATTGCGGCCCATCCAGTAGACCAGCTCAACGGGCCGGGTCGCGTCCCAGACGGCGAGGTCGCAGGCCTTGCCCACCTCCAGCGACCCGATGCGATCAAAGCGGCCAAGGGCGCGGGCGGCTTCGCGAGTAACGCCGGCCAGGGCCTCGTCGACGGTGAGGTCGAACAGGATCACGGCCAGGTTCATCGCCATCAGGATCGAGGTCAGCGGCGAGCTGCCCGGATTGCAGTCGGTGGCCACCGCCATGTTCACCCCGGCCTCACGGAACAGGCCGACCGGCGGCAGGTCCTTGTCCCGCAGGGCGTAATAGGCGCCGGGCAGCAGCACCGCGACGGTTCCCGCCGCCGCCATGGCGCGGGCGCCGGCCGCGTCGGTGCGCTCCAGATGGTCGGCGCTGAGGGCTCCAAACTCCGCCGCCAGCGCCGCGCCGCCGCCGGCGGTGCGCTGGTCGGCATGAAGGCGCAGCGGCAGGCCATGGGCGCGGGCGGTCTCGAACACCCGGCGCACCTCCGCCGGCGTAAAGGCCGAGGTCTCGCAGAAGGCGTCCACGGCGTCGGCCAGACCCTCGGCGGCGGCCGCGGGAATGATGTCGTCACAGATCCGCTCGACGTAGGCGCTTCTGCTGTCTCGGTATTCCGGCGGAACCGTGTGGGCGGCCAGCAGGCTGGTGACGACCGACACCGCCCGCTCGCGCTCGAGCCCCCGCGCCGCGCGCAACATCTTCAGTTCGTCATCCAGCGTCAGGCCGTAGCCGGATTTGACTTCCAGGGTGGTGACCCCCTCGGCCATCAGCCGGTCCAGCCGATCCAGGGCGCCGCTGGTCAGCTGGTCCTGCGTCGCGACCCGGGTGTTGCGCACCGTGGACAGGATGCCCCCGCCCGCCTGGGCGATGGTTTCATAGGTCTCGCCGCGAAGCCGCATCTCGAACTCGTCGGCCCGGTCGCCGGCGAAGACCAGATGGGTGTGGCAGTCGATGAGGCCGGGAGTGACCAGGCGCCCCTGCAGATCGATGACCTCGTCGGCGCTCGCCCCCGCTGGCAGATCGGAAGACCGGCCGACCCAGGAAATCTTCCCGTGCAGACAGCCGATGGCGCCGTCATCGATCAGACCGAGCCCCTCGCGGTCGGGCGACAGGGTCGCCAGGCGTCCTCCGCGCCAGAGTCGGTCAAAATGCATGCGGCCTCCGAAAGCAGCGGCACAATATGTCTAGACATATTCGACTCGCAAGCTGATCTTGCGACCATGAAGACGACCTTGTTTCTCGATCGGGCCCTGCTGCCGGACGGCTGGGCCGAGGCCGTGCGCATCCACGCCGAGGACGGAACGATCACCGCCATCGAGACCGGCGCGGAGCCCGCGACCGGCGAGAACCGCGAGGCGCTTGGCCTGGCCGGGGTCCCCAACCTGCACAGCCATGCCTTCCAGCGGGCCATGGCCGGGCTGGCCGAAAGACGCGGGCCGGCGCGGGACAGCTTCTGGACCTGGCGGGAGGTGATGTACCGTTTCCTGGAGCGACTGACGCCCGACGATGTCGAGGCCATCGCCGCCTACGCCTATGCCGAGATGCTGGAGAGCGGCTTCACGGCGGTGGCGGAGTTCCACTATCTGCACCACGGCCCGGACGGGACGCCCTACGACAACGTCGCCGAACTGGCCCTGAGGCATCTGGCGGCGGCCGAGGAAACGGGGATCGGCATCACCCTGCTGCCGGTATTCTACGCCCACGCGACCTTCGGCGGAGCCGCGCCCACGCCGGGCCAGCGGCGGTTCATCAATGACGCCGACAGCTTTTCGGCCATCGTCGAGGCGGGGCGCGCGGCCAACGCCGGCAAAACCGGGCGCAGCCTGGGGGTGGCCCCCCATTCCCTGCGGGCGGCGACGCCTGAGGAACTGGCGGCGATCCTGCCCCTGGCGCCCGACGGCCCGGTGCACATCCACGCCGCCGAACAGGTGAAGGAGGTCGAGGACTGCCTTGAATGGTCGGGCCAGCGGCCGGTGGAATGGCTGCTGGAGCATGCGGGGGTCGACGAGCGCTGGTGCCTGATCCACGCCACCCACCTGACCGAGGCCGAAACCGCCGGTCTGGCGGCTTCGGGCGCCGTGGCCGGGCTGTGCCCGATTACCGAGGCCAATCTGGGCGACGGGATCTTTCCCGCCAGCGCCTATCTCGAGGCGGGCGGCCGCTTCGGCGTTGGCACCGACAGCAACATCGCCATCGGCGCGGCCGAGGAACTGCGGCAGCTGGAATACGCCCAGCGGCTCAGCCTGCGGGGCCGCAATCTGCTGTCGCGGCAGGAAGGCGAGAGCACCGGCCGGGCCCTGCTGCAGGGGGCGCAGGCGGGGAGCGCCCAGGCTCTGGGCCAGCGGCTCGGCGCCCTGGCCGTGGGCGCCCGCTGCGACGTGGTCTGCCTGGAGATGCTGCACCCGGACATGGCGGGGCGCGAGGGCGACCTGGCCGTCGACACCTGGGTCTTCGCCCTGGGCCGGGCCGCCATCGGTTCGGTCTATGCGGGGGGCCAGCGCGTCGTGGAGATGGGTCGCCACACCGCCCGCTCGGCTATCGACATCCGCTATCGCAATGTCGTGCGGAGGCTGACCGCGGCATGACCCGGCCCGCGCCGCTGCACGAACTGATCCGCGCCCGGCTGGAGCAGGAGATCCTGTCGGGCCAGCGGCCGCCGGGCTCGCGCCTGCCCTTCGAGACCGA
Source organism: Caulobacter sp. (assembly GCA_019636175.1). Taxonomy (GTDB): domain Bacteria; phylum Pseudomonadota; class Alphaproteobacteria; order Caulobacterales; family Caulobacteraceae; genus Caulobacter. The sequence goes on from JAHBYC010000009.1 coordinate 76,632, forward strand.
GCTGGCGGCGGAATGGAACTGCGCCCGGATGACCGTCGGCCGGGCCATCAACGCCCTGGTCGAGGCGGGGATGGTGCAGCGCCGCCGCCGCGCCGGCACCTTCGTCACCCGGCGCAGCGTGCAGGAAACGGTGCTGGATATTCACGCGGTGGCCGACGAGGTGCGCGCCTCTGGCCGAACCTACGGCTATCGCCGGCTGGCCTGGCGGCAGACCGGCGCGGGGGCGGTCGAGATGGAGCGGCTGGGGGTCTCCGAGGGCGCCCCGACCCTGCTGGTTGTCGGGCAGCATCTGGCCGACGGCGAAGTTCATGCGGTCGAGGAGCGGCTGATCAATCTGGGCGCCGTGCCGGACGCCGGCAAGCAGCGCTTCGAGGCGGCGCCGCCCGGGGACTGGCTGCTGGCCCATGTGCCCTGGACCGAGGCCGAACACGAGATCAGCGCCCTGGCGGCGGACGGCGAGACGGCGCGGCGGCTCGGCGTGTCGGCGGGAACGGCCTGCCTCTGCCTCGAGCGGCGCACCTGGAAGTCCGGAGAATGCGTGACCTGGGCGCGGTTCACCTACCCGGCCGACCGGCAGCGGTTCACGGCAAGACTGCGCCAGCCGGGCGGGCGACGCGAGCCGGGTTGACGGTCCCTTCTCCCGGCGAGCGGGAGAAGGACTACAGAAGGCGGAACCTGCAACCCCCGCCCCCGGTTAACGTCCTGCCGAATGCTGTTCGGCCAGCTCAACAGGACGACTGTTCCGTGACCCCTTCCCGCCGCCTGCTGCTCGCCTCAACCCTCATCGTCCCCGCCCTGCTGGCCCTCACCGCCTGCAACGGGGCCAGCAATCTGCCGACCAGCGCCACCTACGGGCCGAGCCCGACCCTGCCTCCGCCGCACTCAAGCCTGATCCCGACGGTGAATGCGCGCAAGGCGGTCGGCTGGCCGGATGGCGGCAAGCCGACGCCGGCGGCGGGGCTGAAGGTGGCGGCCTTCGCCGGCGGGCTGGACCATCCGCGCTGGCTCTACCGCCTGCCCAACGGCGACATCCTGGTGGCCGAGACCAACGCCCCGCCCAAGCCCGAGGACGGCAAGGGCCTGAAAGGCTTCTTCATGAAGCTGGTGATGGCCAACGCCGGGGCGACGGCGCCGACGGCCAACCGCATCACCCTGCTGCGCGACGCCGATCATGACGGGGTGGCCGAGACCCGGAGCGCCTTCCTGACCGGCCTCAACTCGCCCTTCGGCATGGCCCTGGTCGGCGATCGTCTGTACGTCGCCAATACCGACGGGGTGGTCAGCTTCCCCTATCGCACCGGCGAGACAGCGATCACCGCCGCCCCGACCCGCGTCACCGACCTGCCCGCCGGACCGATCAACCACCACTGGACCAAGAACATCGTCGCCAGCCCCGACGGGACGGCGCTCTACGCCACGGTCGGCTCCAACAGCAACGTCGGGGAGAACGGCATGGCCGCCGAGGAGGGCCGGGCGGCGATCTGGAAGATCGACCTGGCGACGGGGTCCAAGCGGCTGTTCGCCACCGGCCTGCGCAACCCCAACGGCATGGACTTCGAGCCGGTCACCGGCATGCTGTGGACCGCCGTCAATGAGCGCGACGAGATCGGCAACGATCTGGTCCCCGACTACATGACCAGCGTCCGCGATGGCGGCTTCTACGGCTGGCCCTTCAGCTACTTCGGCCAGCACGTGGATCGGCGGGTCAAACCAGGCGATCCGGCCAAGGTGGCCGGCGCCCTGGTCCCCGACTATGCGCTGGGGGCCCACACCGCCTCGCTGGGCCTGACCTTCTACACCGCAGACCTCATGCCGCGCTTCAGGGGCGGGGCGTTCATCGGCCAGCACGGCTCGTGGAACCGCAAACCGCCCAGCGGCTACAAGGTGGTGTTCGTGCCCTTCAGCGGCGGTCGGCCGTCCGGGCCGGCGCAGGATGTGCTGACCGGCTTCCTCGACGCGAACGACCACGCCCAGGGCCGCCCAGTCGGGGTGATTACCGACCAGGACGGCGCGCTGCTGGTGGCCGATGACGTGGGCAATGTGATCTGGCGCGTGACGCCGCAATAGCGCCGTCATCCCGGACAGCCCGCAGGGTTGATCCGGGACCCAGTCGGCCCGCAATGCGAGCCTGACGGTCGGAAGAAACAATGCCTGCGGCTCTGGGTCCGGCTCTCCGCTCCGCTGCGGCCGGGATGACGGAGAGCGGGCTGGCCGCATCCCACGCCCATTGGTCGAGGCGGATTCAGGTTGGCGACCTCCTCCGGCCACCCTACCTTCCAGCAAAACGAGGGAGCTCATCATGAAACGCCTGCTGCTCGTCGGACTGGCGGTCTCGGCCCTGGCGCTGGCCGCCTGCCAGCCGAAGGCCACAAGCGACGTCAACGCCGGCTACGGCCCCGACCCGCAGATGCCCGCCGCCAAGTCGACGCCCCTGCCCACGGTCAATGCGCGGCAAGCCGTCGGGTGGCCCGCGGGCGCGACGCCGACGCCGGCCCAGGGGCTGAAGGTGGCGAGGTTCGCCGAAGGCCTGAACCATCCACGCTGGCTCTACACCCTGCCCAACGGCGATGTCCTGGTGGCGGAGAGCAATTCGCCCTTCCGGGAAGGCAAGGGCATCGAGGGCATGGTCGCCAAGTCGATGATGGAAAAGGCCGGCGCGGGGGTTCCCAGCGCCAACCGCATCACCCTGCTGCGCGACGCCGATCATGACGGCGTGGCCGAGCTGAAGACGGTGCTGGTCAGCGGCCTCAACTCGCCGTCGGGGATGGTGCTGGTCGGCGACACCCTGTTCGTGGCCAACACCGACAGCGTGATGGCCTTCCCCTATGTGGCGGGCCAGACAAAGATCGAGGGGCCCGGCCGCAAGATCGCCGACCTGCCGGCCACCGGCCAGAACCAGCACTGGGCGCGCAACATCATTGCCAGTCCGGACGGATCAAAACTCTACGTCGCCGTCGGCTCCAGCAACAACATCGCCAATGACGGTCTGGAGGTGGAGAAGGAACGGGCCGCGATCCTGGAGATGAACCTGGACGGCACGGGCCGGCGGGTGTTCGCCTCGGGCCTGCGCAACCCCAACGGCATGGCCTTCGAGCCGGTCACCAGGCTCCTGTGGACCGCCGTCAACGAGCGGGACATGATCGGCCCCGACACCCCGCCCGACTACATGACCGTCGTGCGCGACGGCGGCTTCTATGGCTGGCCCTGGAGCTACTGGGGCCAGAACGTCGATGACCGGGTTCAGCCGGCCAATCCGGAGATGGTCGGCAAGGCCATCAAGCCCTCCTATGGCCTGGGCGCCCACACCGCCTCGCTCGGCATCCACTTCTATGGCGGCAGCCTCCTTCCGGAGGCCTGGCGCGGCGGAATGTTCGTCGCCCAGCACGGCAGCTGGAACCGCGATCCGCCCAGCGGCTACCGGGTGATCTATGTGCCGTTCGTGGCCGGCAATCCCTCAGGCATGCCGGTCGAGGTCCTGGGCGGCTTCCTGAACGCCAGGGGCGAAGCCCAGGGCCGCCCGGTGAGCCTTGTCGAGGACGGCGCCAGCGCCTTGCTGGTGTCGGATGACGTCGGCAATGTGATCTGGCGGGTGACAAGCGCCTCCATTCCTTCTCCCTGAGGGAGAAGGTGGCCCGAAGGGCCGGATGAGGGTTTACGGACGGTGCAGAACCGTCCCGCACCTTAAACCCTCACCCGGTCGGCCAGGGCCGACCGGCCTCTCCCTCAGGGAGAGGTTTTGGATGATGAGATATTCACTTTTTGTTCTGTCCGTACCATGCTGCCCGCATGCAACGAACCGACCGCGCCCGCGCCTTGCGGCAGACTGACAATCTGACCGAAAACAGGCTGTGGACCATGCTTCGCGGACGGCGCCTCGACGGATTGAAGTTTCGGCGGCAGGTTCCGATCGACCGCTACTTCGCTGATTTCGCCTGCATGGAGGCCCGGCTGGTCATCGAGGCTGACGGCCCGTCCCATCGGCAGTCGAAAGACTACGACTTGGCGCGGACAGAGGTGCTGGAAAGCCTGGGGTTCCAGGTCCTGCGCGTGACCAATGAACAGGTCTTGGCCGACCCTTCCGGCGTCGCGATGGCCATCAGGGCGGCGGTGACGGCGGGCCGGTCGGCGGGACGCCCCCGCCGACCGTAAACCCTCACCCGGTCGGCCAAAGCCGACCGACCTCTCCCTCAGGGAGAGGTTATTGCTACAGCTTCTCGATGATCGTCACGTTGGCCAGACCGCCGCCTTCGCACATGGTCTGGAGGCCGTACTTGCCGCCGCGGTCGTGCAGGGCGTGGACCAGGGTGGCCATCAGCTTGGCGCCGGAGCCGCCCAGGGGGTGGCCCAGGCTGATGGCGCCGCCGTTGACGTTGAGGCGGTCCGGATCGGCGCCGGTGACCTGAAGCCAGGCGGTGGGCACCGAGGCGAAGGCCTCGTTGACCTCGAACAGATCGATGTCGTCGATCTTCAGTCCGGTCTTCTCCAGGGCCTTGAGGGTCGCCGGGATCGGGGCTTCCAGCATGATCACCGGGTCGGCGCCGATGACGGTCATGTGGTGGATGCGGGCCAGGGGCTCGACGCCCAGCTGCTTGAGGCCCTTTTCATTGACGATGACCACGCCCGAGGCGCCGTCACAGATCTGGCTGGAGGTGGCGGCGGTCAGGGCGCCGCCTTCCTGCAGCAGCTTGACGCCCTTCATGGCCTCGAGGCTGGACCCGAAGCGGATACCCTCGTCGACGGTATGCTCTTCCTCGACGCCCTCGGCGGTGGTGATCTTCACCGGCACGATCTCGTTCTTGAACTTGCCCGCCTTGGTCGCCTCGATGGCCTTGCGGTGGCTGTTGTAGCCGAACTCGTCGAGCAGGTCCTTGGACAGGCCATACTTCTTGGCGATCATCTCGGCGCCGGCGAACTGGCTGAACTGGATGTCCGGATAGCGCTCCTGGATGTTGGGGCTCATGTAGGTGCCCATGCCGGCCTTCATGGCCAGGATCGAGGGCAGGCCCATCGGCACCCGGGTCATGCTCTCGACGCCCGAGGCGATGACCACGTCCATGGCGCCCGACATCACCGCCTGGGCGGCAAAGTGGATGGCCTGCTGCGAGGAGCCGCACTGGCGGTCGACGCTGGTGCCCGGCACGCTTTCCGGCAGCTTGGAGGCAAGAATGGCGTTGCGCGCGACGTTGACCGCCTGCTCGCCGGCCTGGCCGACGCAGCCCATGATGACGTCGTCGAAGATCGCCGGATCGGCGTCGACGGTCCTGGTCAGGCTGTTGAGCACCTCGGCGGCGAGGTCGGCGGGATGCCAGCCGGCGAGACGGCCGCCCTTGCGGCCTCCGGCGGTGCGTTTGGCGGCGACGATGTAGGCTTCGGCCATTGGGGCTCTCCCGACAGGTTGTCGTTTACGTTCACGGTAAGATAGGCGATGGCGCGGGGCCGCAAAAGTATGACCTAACGGCAGGTCTGATGCGACTTTTGTTGGGGGTGGATTGAGTTGAACTCAAGACCCAGCCCCCGGATCAGTAGCCTGGCCCCCAAGGCTGCGCTTCGAGATGAGCGAAGTCCCCCTTCGCAAGGGCCTCCATCAGCGCCAACTGCCGGGGCCGGGAAACGCCGGTCATATGCCGAGGCTCGCCTTCCTCGACGTTCTCGAAAGTGACATAGCCGCCGCGGTAGAAGCCGAGCGCCCATTCGCTCTCATGGACCAGGGACACCGACGTGTGCTCCTCGTCATCGAGGCGGGTTTCGAGTTCATCCAATAGTGCCGGAAAGCTTGAAAAGGGCGGTCGCTGCTCGCACTCGCCGTAGCGGTGATAAGCGAAATAGTTGGCTTCCGAAGCCGTCGGTCCGGCTACGGACTTCGGAACGAACAGGGATTTGATCCAGTTCAATGCGGCCCTCAGTCCGTATGCACCCGCCGGAACCGGCCGCGCAGGTAGACCAGCGGCTCATGGTCCGGGTCGAACCGCACCTTCAGGATGCGGCCGATGAAGATGCGGTGATCGCCGGCGTCGATGACCTGGTGGGTTTCCATCTCGAAGTTGGCCATGCAGCCGGGAATGATCGGCACCCCCTGGTCCCAGGTCTCGCAGGTCAACCCCTCGAAGCGGTCGACGGCCTTGCGGGTGAAGCGGCGGGCGATGTCTTCCTGGTCCGCGTGCAGCACATTGACGGCAAATTTCCCGGCCTGATCGAGGATCGGCAGGCTGGAGGCGTTGAGATCGACGCAGACCAGGGCCAGCGGCGGATCGAGGCTGACCGAGGAAAAGGCGTTGACGGTGAAGCCGGCCTGCTTGCCGTCCGGCCCGCAGGTGGTGACCACGGTGACGCCGGTGGTGAAACAGCCGAAAGCGTCCCGCAGCGCCCGGGCGTCGGCGGTCAGGTCGCCGTCGAGAGTGATGGTGCGGGACGGGCTCATCGCCTCTTTGTGGGGCGCTGCGGCGGGCGGCGCAAGGCTTCCCTTACGCCGCCTTGCCATAGAATGTCTGGCTGAAGGGCGGGAACCAGAAGGTCTTGCCGAGGCCCCGCATCAACCGGTCGAGGGGCATGGCGCGGTCGGGGGCGAACAGCGCCCACTTGATGGCGACGACCGGAATCCACAGCGCGGTCTGGACCAGCCCGGCGATCATCCAGCGCAGGATGCCGGGGATATCCCGGTGCTCGGCGCAGTGTTCGCTGGGCCCCTGGCCATAGGCGAAGGCGCGGCGCAGCGCATAGGCCAGCGTCAGGCGCGAGGGGACCGGATCTTCCCAGACAAAGGCGGCGCGGGACCAGCCGAAGCGGGCCCCGGCGGCGGCCATACGGGCGAACAGCAGGTCGTCCTCGCCGCCGCTGGCGTTGCGTGAGGGGTCGAAGGGCGCGGTCGGATGCGGCAGGGCGGCCCGGCGGATCAGGCTATTGCCACAGCCGTACCAGCTATCGAGAACCTGGGTCTGATCCGGGCCATGGCGGGAGAAGAAGTCTTCCAGATAGGCCCGGTGGCGCACCCCCTGCGGCGCGCGGCCGCGAACCGGACCGAAGACCACATCGACGTCGAGGGCCTGCCGCGCGGCCAGCAGCTCGGCCAGCCAGGACGCGGGCGCCTCCTCGTCATCGTCGAGAAAGGCGATGATCTCGCCGCAGGCGACGGCCAGGGCGGCGTTGCGGACATTGGCGACGCCGGGGCGCGGCTCATGGACATAGCGGACCGGAAAAGGGGCCTCGAGCGCCTCGACGAAGGCCCTGGCCGACGGGACGGCGTCATTGTCGGCCACGATCAGTTCCAGCCGCGCCGGATCGACGCCGCTCTGGGCGACCAGGGAACGCAGCGCCGTCTCCAGACCGGCGGGGCGCCGCTGGGTTGGGACGATGAGGCTGATGGTCGGCGTCATGGGCGGGGAGGATAGCCGCCGGGGGTTAAAAACCCGCTCCCGCCTTCAATCCCGTCATCCCGGCCGCAGCGCAGCGGAGAGCCGGGAGCCAGAGGGGCGTGATCTCGCTGTCGCCGCCGTTCGTGCGGCGGCC
>JAHBYC010000090.1 GCA_019636175.1 Caulobacter sp.
TGCCTTGGGTCTGGCGAGCGGGTTCTCTAGCCGAAAGGCGGCGGCGGCGCAAACGGCTTTGGGGCGGGGTATAATGGCGGGCGCTTCGCGAAGGCGGCCGGCGGTCGGGCCGGCGTCGTTTGGCCCCGAGGCGCGACGGACCTCTCCCTGATCGATCCCGCGCGGCGCCCATACGACGCCCTGACGGCGCCCTGATCGGACAGGGGGAAAAATCCTGTGGCGCCGGGGCGGCTGGAAGGGATCAGGCTCAATGAAATCAAGGCATTGCGCGGTCGATGGCGGCGCGGCGGCGGAAATGTCCGGGTTTTTCTCCCGGTCCGGCCGCGCCGCCCCGGATCAGAAGCCCAGGATGCGGGCCTCCTTGACGTGCGGCAGGGCGCGGATGTCCTCCAGCAGGGCCGCGTGCGGGGCCTGGTCGACGCCGATCAGGGCGATGGCGTCGTCGCCGGCGGCGACGCGGCCGAGGTTGAAGGTGGCGATGTTGATGCCGGCCTCGGCCAGCTTCATGCCCAGGGCGCCGATGAAGCCGGGCTTGTCGAGGTTGTTGACGTAGAGCATGGCCGGGGCGAAGGCGGCGTCCAGCTCCATGCCGCTGAATTCGACGATCCGCGGCACGCCGCCCATCACCGCCCCGGCGAAGCTCTTCTCGCCGGCCGGAGTGGTCAGGGTGATGCGGATCAGGCTGTCATAGACCGGCGAGGATTCCTGGCGGCTCTCCTGCACGGTGACGCCGCGCTCGCGGGCCACGGCGGGGGCCGAGACCATGTTGATCTCGGCCAGCATCGGCCGCAGCACCCCGGCCAGGGCGGCCGCGGTCATCGGCTTGACGTTGAGGCGGGCGACGTCGCCGATATAGGCCACCTCGATGGCGCTGAGGCCCTCGTCCATCATCTGGCCGGCCAGCAGGCCCAGCTTCTCGGCCAGCACCACATAGGGGCGGACCTTGGGGGCCTCGTCGGCGGTGATCGAGGGGCTGTTGAGGGCGTTGGAGACCGCCCCGCTGAGCAGGTAGTCGCTGATCTGTTCGGCCACCTGCAGGGCGACATTCTCCTGCGCCTCCAGGGTCGAGGCGCCCAGGTGCGGGGTGGCGATGAAGTTCTCGGCCCCGAACAGCGGGTTCTCCTTCGCCGGCTCGGTGACGAAGACGTCGAAGGCGGCGCCGCCGACATGGCCGCTGTCCAGCGCCGCCCGCAGGGCCGCCTCGTCGACCAGCCCGCCGCGGGCGCAGTTGATGATCAGCACCCCCTTGCGGGTCCTGGCCAGGGCCTCGGCCGACAGGATGTTGCGGGTCTTGTCGGTCAGGGGGGTGTGCAGGGTGATGACCTCGGCCCGCTCCAGCAGCTCGTCCAGCTCGACCTTCTCGACGCCCAGCTCGATGGCCCGCTCGGGGCTGAGGAAGGGATCGAAGGCGATGACCTTCATCTTCAGGCCGAGCGCCCGTTCGGCGACCAGCGAGCCGATGTTGCCGCAGCCGATCAGGCCCAGCGTCTTGGCGAACAGCTCCACCCCCATGAAGCGGTTCTTCTCCCACTTGCCGGCCTGGGTGGAGGCGTCGGCGGCGGGCAGCTGGCGGGCGAGCGCGAACATCATGGCGATGGCGTGCTCGGCGGTGGTGATGGAGTTGCCG
>JAHBYC010000091.1 GCA_019636175.1 Caulobacter sp.
AGCGACGGGAATGCCCGCCGTGTAGCAGCCGACCTTGATCAGGGCGTGCTCGATGCTGTTGGAGGACAGCACCATGACGCTGTCGTCGGGCGTCAGGCCGGCGTCGAGCAGCCACTGGGCGATGGCCTCGGCCTGATGCAGGGCCTCGCCATAGGTCAGGGTGCGCCAGGGCCCGTGGCCGGGCTCGCGCTGTTTCATCCACGGACGGTCGGGATGGGCCTGGGCCTTTTCCTTCAGCAGATGGGCGATGGAGCGGGGACCGTCGCCCGGACTGTGGTTCGAGCGGATCAGGACCGAGCCGTCGGCCCGCCGCTCGACCGAGACATCGGGCCCCTTCATCGGCAGGTCGGCGAAGGGAATTTTCGACGCGCCGTCAGGCGCGCTCGCACCATCGTGCGGGGTCATGGGCGGCTTCCTCGGGTGGCGTATTTCTTGTTGGTCCCTGAAGACTATGCCTGCCCTAGGGGGAGTCAAACCGCTCCGGCGTCAAAGACCCTTCAACCAGTCGACCAGGAGCCTGGTCACCGCCTCCGGCTGCTCCTGCTGGGTCCAGTGGCCGCAGCCTTCGAGGACGGTCGCGCCGCGCAGGCCGGGCAGGTGCGGCTTCATGACATCGACCGGGTTCACCCCGGGGATCATCTTCAGCACCAGATCGCGGGAGCCGCCGATGAACAGGCTGGGCTGCTCGATCTTGCGGTCCTTGAACTGTTGCAGCCATTCGAAGTCGGCGCCGTGGTTGCGATAGCGGCTGAGCGGGCCGAAGAAGCCCGACTGTTTGAACTCGGCCGCGTAGTAGGCGATGTCCGCCTCGGTCAGCCAGGCCGGGAAGGGCCGGGGGTCGGGCAGGCGGTGCAGCAGGCTGTCGCCATGGACCTTGTCGACCGGCCAGGTCCCGTCGGGGGCGTCGCCGCTGATGGCGTAGTAGAACTTGCGGATGGCAGCAGCCGGATCGGCTTCAAGCTCCGCCTCGGCGACGCCGACGTCCTGGAAATAGACCTGGTAGAAGAAGCGGCCCTTGTCGGTGAACACCGCCTTGACGATGTCGAGAAAGTTGGCGGTCGGCACGCCGGTGTACGGCACCGACAGGCCGGCGACGGCGGAGACGCGGTCGGGCCGGGTCAGGGCGGTGTTCCAGACGATGGGCGCCCCCCAGTCATGGCCGATCAGCACCCCCGTGCCGTCATCCGACAGGGCCTCGATGACCCCGGCGACGTCGGCGGTGATTTCCTTGAGCGAATAGTCGGAAACTTCTTTCGGCTTGTCGGAGCCGCCGTAGCCGCGCACGTCGATGGCGCAGGCGGTGAAGCCGGCCTCCGCGATGGGGCCGATCTGATGGCGCCAGCTGTACCAGCTCTCGGGAAAGCCATGGACCATGACCACCAGCGGCCCTGCGCCCTGGACGGCGGCGCGCAGGCGGATGCCGTTGGTCTCGATGGTGCGGAAGTCGGGCATGGTCGTTTCCTCTTTCGGCCAGCAGACTACGGCTGTCGTGGGGGAAGGAAACCGCAAACGACTCTCCCGCCGAGCAGACCAGCGGACCTCAATTGTCCCGTCATCCCGGAAAGCGCATCGCGCTTGT